>NZ_VIGO01000003.1:0-574590 GCF_009299785.1 Brevibacterium sp. CFH 10365
AGACTCACAGCCGTCAGGTAGTAATAAGGGAGGAGTCGGCGCTCGATTTGGCGACGACCTCGCGGCGGGCGACGCGACGAGCCAGGCGGGACTCGCCCCACTTGATGAAGCCGACGCCGCCGAGGATGAAGACTCCGCCGAAGAGCTGGATCGGGGCGGGCATCTCGAAGAGGACCAGCCAGGCGACGATGACGGAGAACGGGACCTCGACGAGATTGACGAACGATCCGACGGTCGCCCCGACATAGCGCAGACCGAGGATGCCGGTGATGTACGCGCCGACGGTGAAGACGACGATCATCGCCATCGGCACGACCCACGACATCGACACCCCGCCGAAGTCGACGTCCGCAGTCACCGCGTTCCACGGCATGACGCCGGCGAGCACGATGGCCGACATCGCCAGCGCCCCGATGCCCATGCCCAGGCCGGTCAGTGCGACCGGCGGGATCGTGATCGTGTCCTTCGCAGAAACGAGGAAATAGCTGGCCAGGCAGACCGCCGCGGCCATGGCCATGACCACGCCGAAGATGCTGATCGACGACCCGCGCAGGTTGAGCACGAGCAGGAGACCGATCATCGAGACCACGACACCGATGAACGTCACGGTCGCCGGCCGAGTCCGCGTCCGGGCCCAGATCCAGAAGACGATGAGCATCGGCGCGGTCATCTCCAGCAGCAGCGCCACGGCCACGGTGAGGTGTTCGACGGCGACGAAGTAGAACCCCTGGACACCGGCCATCGAGACCAGGCCGTAGGTGACGACGGTCCGCCAGTGCGTGAGCACTTCGCCCCAGCGTCCGCGAAGGGCGATGAGGGTGGGGATGAGCAGCAGGATGGCGGAACCGGCCAGGCGGATGAGCACCACCGCGCCCGGCGTCCACCCGATCGCGTACATCGTCTTCGCGATCGGCCCCGACACCGCGAAGAAGAACGCGGAGGCAAGAGTGAGCAGGAACCCTGCGATGACGGTGCGATTCATTCCTGACCTCCTGATGTGGTGAAACGTCGAGTGGTGTTCGGGGACAGATGTCCGCCGAGGCAGTGGTGCGGTGTTGAGTTGGTGGTGCGGTGCCGGATCATGACCTCGCCGAGGCGGCCCGACGATCGCCAGTTCCCCTCGCCGAGGCGGCCCGACGTCGACATCGGCGTGACCGTTTCGTCGTTCTGCCGTGCCTGCGCGTCGTCGGGCTGTGCAGGACCTCAGCGGGTCCTGTGGAATGTCCGGTTTCAGTATCGACCCTGAAATTGAAATGGGTCAAGTGCATTTTGGTCCTTACATCCTGTGGCAGAATGGTTCCCGCCATGGCCTTCACCTACGACATTCGCGCGAACCTCACGATGCTCGTCGACCTCCTCAACACCTCCGGCGACATCACCGACGGCGACGATGAACTGACGACAACCGCGAAACTCCGCGAATTCGCGGCCCGACACGACTTCTCCGGCCCCTTGACCGCCACCAGAAACGACGTCGACGAGACCCTGAAACTGCGCCGCCGATTCGCTGCAGCCCTGGACTCGAGCATCGACTCTGAGACCGATGACGAGCTCGAAGCGGGGACGATCGCAGTCGTCGATGAGATCAATCTCACACTCAGCAACTCGGGCTCCGTGCCGCAATTGGTCAAACACGACCACTGGGATTGGCACCTGCACGCCACCGGCGCTCAAGCCAGCCTGGCCGACCGAGTGGCAGCCGATGTCGCCCTCGTCCTCATCGACCTCATCCGCTCCGGGGACCTCGACCGACTCGGCCGCTGTGCCGCCGAGGACTGCCGCGCCTACCTCGCCGACTTCAGCCGCAACCGTTCGAAGCGCTTCTGCGATACGGGCAGCTGTGCGACTCGCACCCACGTCGCGGCCTTCCGCGCCCGCCACTCCGACGCCGATTCCCACGACTGACCCGAGGACCCGACCATGTCACTTGAGCCGCTGCGCATCAGCGCCGGACGCAAGCTCGCCGCCGGCCTTGCAGGCATCATCACCATGTCGATCACACTGACGTCGGGCTTCGCCACCTCAGTATTGATCTTCCTCCCCACCGGCCCTGCGGAACCGCTCAGCCAGAAACTCCTCTTCGGCACCCTCGCCGTTGTCGTGGCCACCATCTCTATGGCCGTCAGCTTTCTACTCGTGCGTGCGGCACTCGGCCGCATCCGCACCGGCGGCAGCCTGTCTCGATTCTTCCGATATCAACTGGCAGCTTTCGGGATCGGCGGCGGGCTCGGCCTCGGCTTCGCTCCAGCCATGACCGACGCAGCTCCGGCCTGGTGGGTGGTTTCGATTGCCGCCGGCGTCGGACTCATCGCCGTCTCCCTGCTCGCCTTCCGCAAGGCCCGCCACCCGATCCTCAGTCGTCCCCCGTTTCCGCACTTGGGCCTGACCGAAGGCAGTGTCATCGACTACTGGTCCGAAGCCCATACGAGGGGCCCGAGCCTGACCGTGGTTCATTTCGTCGACGACAGGGGGCGAGAGCGGTGGGCGCGGCACCTCGTCCAGCAGAGCCCGTCGCTGGCCGGGACGCGCGGCCAGGTGGTCTATGACCGTCGTCGTCCTGAAAGAGTTCAACGCTTCGCCGTCACCCAGCAGCTCTTCGATCTCCGCCCGCCGCGCGAGATCCAGGAGAATCCGACATCTCGGTCGCACACCATCCTCCCGATGCCTCCCGGCCCTTGCTCGCCGCGGGAAGGACGAAGACAATCGAACCGCCCACGCTGAGCAGAACCCACCTACGCCCACCTCGGCGAGCATTTCTGAGCACGAACTGGCCACGACCACATATTTCACTGAAATCGGGCTTTCGTTCCTGAGTACGAATGCGCGATCAGGGGCCCAAAAGGACTTTCCTGAGAGTTTTCGAGTGACCCGCATCACATTCGCATTCAGGTAACCTCCAGCACACTCCCAGAAATGGGTCTCAGACTGGTTTCATGACTACAGCACAGAACGACACCGACATCGAAGCCACACTGCTCGTTGTCGATGATGAGCCCAATATCCGCGAACTCCTGTCCACCAGTCTCCGCTTCGCCGGCTTCGACGTCGTCTCCGCCGCCAACGGCGCCGAGGCCCTCCGCCTGGCCGAGCAGACCGAAATCGATCTGCTCGTCCTCGACGTCATGCTCCCGGACATGGACGGCTTCACCGTCACCCGCCGTCTGCGCCAGATCGGCATGAACGCACCCGTCGTGTTCCTCACCGCCCGTGACGACACCTCGGACAAGATCACCGGACTGACTGTCGGCGGCGATGACTATGTGACGAAGCCCTTCAGCCTCGAAGAGGTCGTCGCCCGCATCCGCGCCGTCCTCCGCCGCACCCGCAATCTCGAGGACGAGGAGAACGCCGTCATCGTGGCGGGCGACCTCGAACTCGACGACGACACGCATGAGGTCCGCCGCTCCGGCATCCTCATCGACCTCTCCCCCACCGAATTCAAGCTGCTGCGCTACCTCATGCTGAATACGAACCGTGTGCTCTCGAAGTCGCAGATCCTCGACCATGTGTGGGAATACGACTTCGGCGGCGACACCGGGATCGTCGAGTCCTATATCTCCTACCTGCGCCGCAAGATCGACGTCACTCCGGAGACGGATGCCGCCGGCCACCCCGTCGAGATGGAGTGGACCCCGATGATCCAGACCAAGCGCGGGGTCGGCTACATGCTGCGCACACCGGAATCCAAGTAGTCGTCCATGCAAGGACGATAGATTACATACGTGGCAATAGAATCCCGTCCCTCCCGTCCCGGCTTCTGGGAAGAATGGTCTCTGACCACCAAGCTGCTGGCCATCATGATGCTGCTCATGCTGCTCGTCCTCACGGGGACGAGCGCGTGGGTGTTGGAGAACCTGCGCGACAGCCTCGTCCAGCGCACCGATGAACGTCTCATCAGCGCCTCCGAGACCCTGGCGAAGCAGGCCTACCAGGATGTGTTCCAACAGGCCGAACTCCAATCGGGGGAGGATGCCGACAGCGGCGAGGATGCGCCGTCGTCGACGACGATCGATTCGAATTCCTGGGATCAGCTCAAGAGCCTCCTGCCGGGAGGCTTCTATGTGCAGTTCTACGACACGAACGGTGATCCGATCCGCGATCCCGTCGCCCCGGAGCCGCAGAACCATCCGATCCTGCCGAAGGTCGATGAGCAGGAAGTCTATGCACGCGGCGGCGAGCCCTTCACCGTCGCCGGGACGAGTTCGAAGTGGCGAGCGCGGGCGATGAAGGTCAAGAACACCGACGTGCTCGTGTCCATCGCGGTGCCCTTCGACCGCGAGGTCGACAACATCAACGAGCGGGCCCGGAACACGATGATCGGCATCGGTCTGCTGGCCCTGGCGATGGTCGCCGGCGTCGGCTACTGGGCGATCAACAACACGTTCCGGCCGCTGCGCGATATCGAGAAGACCGCCTCCCGCATCGCCGCCGGCGACCTGTCCCAACGCGTGCCCAGTTATCCGCGCAACACCGAGCTCGGTCGTCTGTCGGCGGCGCTGAACACCATGCTCGGACGCATCGAGGACTCCTTCGACGGACAGACCCGCTCGGAGAAGCGCATCCGCCAGTTCGTCTCCGATGCCTCCCACGAGCTGCGGACCCCGTTGGTCACGATCCGCGGCTATGCGGAGCTGTACCGGCAGGGTGCGATTACGAAGTCCGAGGACATCGGGAATGCGATGGAGCGGATGGAGTCCGAGGCCAAACGCATGGGCGTCCTCGTCGACGATCTCGTGGTCCTCGCCCGCCTCGATGAGCAGCGGGCCGCCGAGATCGGTCCGATCGACCTACACAAGGTCGTCCGCGATGCCGCCGCCGATGCCGCGGCGCAGGCCCCGGACCGCGATATCAGCTTCATCGGACTCGACGGCGAGGATGCCCAGCCGGTGCCGATGATCCGCGGTTCCGAGTCGAAGATCCGACAGGTCATCGTCAACCTCGCCGGCAACGCCGTACGCCATACGCCTGAGCACACGGCGATCGAATTCGCCGTCGGCGTCGTCGGTCTGCCCGAGTCGGTCGACCCCGATTCCGCTGATACCGGCGAGATCCGTGAAGGCGGCGCCCGAGGTCAGAACGGCCGCAACGGGGCGAAGAACGGGGCGAAGGACAAACCGCGTGAGCGCGGATTCGTCACCGGTGGGGTCCGCATCTTCCGCCGAGGCGACTCTGCCGGAAGCGACCAAGCCGACACCCAGCCGAACCCCCAGACCGGACCGCAGGCCGAAGAACAGGCAGACTCGCACAGCGCTGCACAGACGGGACCGCAGACCGGACCACAACCCGACCTGCAGTCCGGGGACCGGCCCGAAAGCTCCGAGCCGGCGAACATCGTCCCCGATGTCACAGCGGCCGGATCGATCACGGTCGATGAGTCTCTGCGCGGATTCCCCAACGGTCGGGTCCGCTTCGAGGTCAGGGACCACGGCGACGGAATCGATCCCGAGGTGGTCCCGCGCATCTTCGAGCGCTTCTACCGTCTCGACGTCTCCCGGACCCGGGACACCGGCGGATCGGGCCTCGGGCTGTCGATCGTCAAGGCGATCGTGGAGAACCACCATGGTTCGATCTCCGTCCACGAAACTCCGGGCGGCGGTGCAACGTTCCGCATCGACCTGCCCATCTCTGAAAACGGCGAAACCGCTGCGGACACACGAAAGGACGAGCGATGAACGAGAACAACGACCCTCAGAATCCGGGTGAGGTGTCCCGCAGCTCCGGACCGGGCGATCAGTCTCCGCGCACGTCAGCGGATCAGGACAGCGCTTCCGCCGGGGGGCGCCGCAGCCCATCGGCCGGAGGCTACCGCGGATCCGGTACCGAGGTCCCGCGCACCTTCCCGTCCCAGCCCAACGGCCCTGCTCGGGTCAGTCCACCCGTCGCCCCGCCCGAGAGACGCCCCGACGTTCCGTCGACTCAAACACAGAACCCTGTGGCCGCATCCCCTCACCGAGGCGGCTTCCCCTCCCCGCAGCCCGCCCCCTCCCATCCCGGTGGGCAGCAGGGAGGACAATACGGCGAACGATCGGACGGGCAGCATGGCCAGCCGGGCCAACCTGGCGGCCAGCAGGCCCACCCCCAGCAGCCGGCGCCGTATCAGGCAGGCGGGCAGCCGTCGCCGTATCGGGCAGGCGGGCAGCCGTCCTCGCCGTATCAATCCGGCAGCCAACAGCAGGGAGGCCAGCCGGGCTACCAGGGACACCAGAGCGCCCAGGGCAGCTGCGGCAGTCAACCGCAGCCTGGTCAGCCGGACGTCCAGCAGAACCAGCCTCCGCACCATTCCCCGTACGGTGTGGCCCAACAGGGTGGGCCGCAGGCGTATCCGGGTCAGAACAACAACGGTCAGTACGGCACAGGCGCTTCTGCCTCCGGAGCCGGAGCAGCTGCAGCCGGTGCCGCGGCAGCCGGTGCTGGCGCCTATCAGGGCGGTGCGAGCTCCCGGCAGACAGGTTCCGCCGGCTATCCATATGACCCCAGTCACCCGAACAGCCCTGACCACCCGAATGGTCCCGGCTACCCGAGTGATCCCGGCTACCCGAACGCTCCGGACCAGCAGAATGGTCCCGGCCAGTACAACGGTCCGGGCCAACCGACCGGCTCCGACTCCTATTCGGCAGCCGCCGGATCGGATCCCTATTCCTCGGGATTCGCAGCCGCCGGGACCACCGGCCCCGGCGGACCCGGTGGTCCCGGCGGCCCAGTCGGGCCGGACGGGTTCGGACCGTACGGAGCTCAGCAGCCGCCTCGGCGAGAGAAGAAGGGGCCCGGTTGGGGTGCGACGGTCGCGATCGCGCTCGTGGCCGCCCTCCTCGGTGGGGCCCTGGCGTTCGGCGGGAACTATGCGCTCTCGGCGCTGCAGAATGACGAACCGCGCAAGGTCGCCGAGCAGACGATCGAGACTCCGGACTGGACGCAGGTGGCGGAGAAGACCTCGGACAGTGTGATGTCGATCCAGGTCGGCACCCGCGGCCAGGTGCAGGGCCTCGGCTCGGGTGCGCTGTACGACGATCAGGGCCACGTCATCACGAACAACCACGTCGTCGCACCTGCGGATACCCCCGACGGCGAGATCGCGGTGACGATGAAGAACGGTGAGACGACGGAGGCGAAGATCGTCGGCCGCGATCCCTCGACCGATATCGCCGTCATCAAGCTCGAACAGGTTCCCGACAGCGTGAAACCGCTGGTCATCGGTGATTCGAAGAAGCTGACCGTGGGCGATCCGGTGATGGCTCTGGGCAATCCGCTCGGTCTGGCCAACACCGTGACCACCGGCATCGTCTCCGCACTCGACCGTCCCGTGTCGACGGAGAACATCGGTGAGGATGCCTCCTCACAGGAGAAGGAGATGACGATCACGAACGCCATCCAGACGGATGCCGCGATCAACCCCGGCAACTCGGGTGGACCGCTGGTCAACGGTGACGGCGAGTTCATCGGTGTGAACTCGGCGGCGGCATCGCTGAGCCAGGGTGAGGGCGGACAGTCCGGATCGATCGGCATCGGCTTCGCGATCCCCGCGAATCAGGCCGTGATGATCGCCGATCAGCTCATCTCCTCCGGCAAGGCCCAGCACCCGTTCCTCGGCATCACGCTCACCGACGGGCACATCAACAGCGGCGGGATCAGCCGGGGCAGCGCCAAGGTGCAGTCCGTGGCAGGCGGATCCCCGGCGGCCAAGGCCGGCATCAAAGACGGAGACGACATCATCGAGGTGGCCGGAACCAAGGTGAACAACGCCATCGCCCTGCGCGCCCTCGTCCGCGCTCAGCCGGTGAACACTCCGGTCGAGGTCACTGTGGTCCGCGGCGGACAGGAGCAGAAGCTCGACGTCACGCTCGTGCTGCAGTAGGTCCGCGACTCAAGCGTCCGAACCTGAGGATGCTGCCGCGACTGGGCCACCTGGAGGGTGTGGACAGCCGAACGCTGTCCACACCCTCTTTCCGTGCTCTTCCACTCCTCGAGCAGCACCGTCGACACTGATCTCGTCTCGCCCGACCGCGGCGGGTCGTTTTCGACCAAGAGGAGTGATCATGAGTTTCGAAGTCGACGCCGAACGCGTCCAATCCGCCGCCACAGCCGCCGCGAACACCTCCCGCAACCTCGTGTCCGAGTCCGACACGATGATGCGCAATCTGCTCGCGCTCCAGGAATGCTGGCGCGGCAGCGCAGCACAGAACTTCCAGGCCGTGGTCAACCAGTGGGAGCGCGCGCAGAAGCAGCTCATGGAGTCGCTCAACTCCGTCCACGGCGCACTCCACACGGCGGCCCGACAGTACTCCGAGGTCGAGGCGGCGAACTCGCGTCTCTTCGCTCCCTGAGACCCCCGAGATTCCGCGGCGGGAGTCTGTTCGTTCTCGTAGTGGGCGTCTGGCAAACTATCAGCCTTTCTCAGTAGACTTGAGAACGATAGTTCGCGGCGGTGTTGGCCAAGAATCTCCGGACCGGGGTGGATCGGGTTGGCAGCGTCGGGTCAAACCAATGCAGGAGTCGACTACGGATGAGTATCTTCCAACGGATCGCGACGATCTTCGGAGCCAAGGCCAACAAAGCTCTGGACAAGGCCGAGAACCCCAACGAAACCCTTGATTATTCGTACCAGAAGCAGCTGGAGCTGCTGCAGAAGGTCCGTCGTGGTGTTGCCGATGTCGCCACCAGCCGGAAGCGTCTCGAGCTGCAGATGAATCAGCTCGAACAGCAGCAGAACAAGCTCTCCGGTCAGGCCGAGAAAGCCATGCAGATCGGCCGCGAGGACCTCGCCCGCGAGGCTCTGACCCGCAAGTCCGGGCTGACCCAGCAGATCACCGACCTGCAGTCCCAGCACGAAGGACTCCAGGGTGAGGAGCAGAAGCTCACTCTCGCCTCGCAGCGCCTCCAGGCCAAAGTCGATGCCTTCCGCACGAAGAAGGAGACGCTCAAGGCCACCTACAACGCCGCCGACGCACAGACGAAGATCGGCGAGGCGTTCTCGGGCATCTCGGAAGAACTCGGCGACGTCGGACTCGCCGTCCAGCGCGCCGAGGACAAGACCGCGTCTCTGCAGGCGCGTGCCGGTGCCGTCGACGAGCTTCTCGCATCCGGAGCCCTCGACGATGTCACGGGAACCCAGAAGGACGACATCACCGCCCAGCTCGACTCCCTCTCCAGCGACAATGACGTGGAGATGGAACTCCAGCGGATGCGCGAATCCCTGCCTGCCGGGTCCGAGAAACAGGACCAGAAGTCGCTCGAAGGTGAGGACCAGCAATGATCATCCGCATCATGGGCGAAGGACAGTTCGACGTCGCCCACGTCGACCAGGACCTGCTGCAGAAATTCGACAACCAGGTCGAGGACGCCGTCAATGCCGGAAACGAGGAGGCCGTTCGCACCGCGCTGAACTCCCTGCACGACTACGTCACGGCCAACGGGCAGCCGGTCGCCGATGACTACCTCGGATCCTCCGATGTCGTCATCCCATTCGTCGACGCCACCCTGGCCGAGATTGCCGAACTGCTCACCGGCGAGGGCTTCATCCCGGACCCGGCCTGAAACCACTGAGCACCCATATGCACCCGGCCCATTGTCTTCGCTTGAGACGGTGGGCCGGTTCTGCCACACCCAGAGAGGAACTACGATGAAGAATCGCTTCGTCAAAGACAACGGACTGACCATGCGGATGGGATGGACGATCTTCCTCAACGGGCTCATCTACGTCATCCTCATCCTCGCGATCTGGTGGATGTTCGGTCAGAGCATCCCCGGCGTGATCTTCGCCGTCGTCGTCAGCGCCGGTGCGTTCTTCTTCCAGTGGTACTTCTCCGACAAGATCGCCATGCGAGCCATGGGCGGCCGGGAGGTCACCCCCGAGGAGGCTCCGGAGCTGCACACGATCATCGACCGACTCTGCCAGCTGTCTGATTCGACCAAGCCGCGGGTGGCCGTGTCCAACTCGTCGATTCCCAACGCCTTCGCCACCGGCCGCTCCCCCGAGCGCTCGGTGGTGTGCGTGACCCGCGGTCTGCTTGAGAAGCTCGACCGCGATGAGGTCGAGGTCGTCCTCGCCCACGAGCTCTCCCACGTCGCCCACCGCGACGTGACCGTGATGACCGTCGCCGGCGTCACCGGTGTGGTCGCTGCACTCATGATGCGCGCCGGGTACTACATGAGCTTCGGACGGTCGAACAACAATAACAACGGCATCCCGATCCAGCTGCTCTTCATCCTCGTCGGAGCCGTCGTCTACGGTCTGTCCTTCGTCCTCATCCGTGCCCTCTCCCGGTATCGTGAGCTTGCCGCCGACCGCGCCGCAGCCATCCTCACCGGCGCTCCGTCGACGCTGGCGTCGGCACTGACGAAGCTGAGCGGGGACATGGCCAAGATCCCGGAGAAGGACCTGCGGTCGTCCGCCTCGGCGAACCATCTGGCGCTCATCCCCGCCATCAGCGGAAAGGCCGCCTTCGGTCAGCTCTTCTCCACCCACCCTTCACTCGAGAAGCGCCTGGACCAGCTGGCGAAGATCTCCGGTCAGCTCTCTCGCCCCGAGTGAGCATCCGCCGCACCCTTGAACTGCGCACCACCGAATTAGGAGCTCCATGGGATTCTTCGACGCACTGCTCGGTCGATCCAAACCGAAACGGGCCAACCTCGACGACCTGTTCGCCCTGCCCCCGGCCGCACTGACTCTGCAGGCAGCGACCGGCTTCACCCCCACTGGCGTCGGGGCGGTCGCTTTCCGTCAGGTCGAGGGGGCCGCGTTCCAGTCGGCCGAGTCCGAAAGCATCGCCCTCATCGGCTCCGACCCGGCCGCCTCGGTGCGGCAGGAGAACGACGGTTATGGGTTCACCTGGCAGGTCGTGGCAGATGCGAACGCCGAGGTGGTCAACCTCGTCACGAATATCCATGCCGTGAACTCGGCGCTGGTCAGCCAGGGCTTCGACACGATGCTGCTGTGCACGACCGTGTACTTCGTCCATCCCGATGGGCGTCGGATGGCGCTGGTCTACCAGTACAAGCGCGGGACCTTCTACCCGTTCGTCCAGTCGGGTCCGAAGCAGCGGGACAACCCCTTGGAGATTCAGGTCAAGGGCGTCCTCTCCGGTGAGCTGCCGTTCGAAGAGGACACCTCGAACTGGTCGGCACTGTGGGATGCCCCGGGCATGAACGACACCCCCGGTGCCCCCGAGCTGCAGTAGGCGCCCCCGCTGCAGTAGCCGATCCCGTCGCAGCGGGAATCCCGGCTGCAGTGAGCAATCCGATCCGGACAGAGTCATGGAGGGCGTCCCCGCGGGGACGCCCTCCATGCGCATATGAAGCAGTCAGCTCTGTTTGCACAGTTCTGCTTGCCGGACCGGCAGTCGGTTCAGACGGCAGAGCTGTCAGTCCTGTTCGGCAGCCACCTCGATGACTTCGCCGAGGGCTTCGACGCGGTCGCCGGGACGGATCGTGGCACCGCGTCGGGTCTCGACCTCACCGTTGACGCTGACCTCACCGTCGGCGATCATGTCTTTGGCCATAGCGCCGTGTTCGGCGACTCCATGGAGTTTGAGCAGCTGACCGAGCCTGATCGACTCGCCGCGGATCTCGATCGTCTCCATCAGAACAGGTCGCCGAAACCGTCGAACAGGCCTCCGCCGTCACCGCCGTCGCCTCCGAAGAAGCCGCCGCCGTCACCGCCGCCCATGTCTCCACCGGCGTCTCCGCCGGCATCGCCCATGTCGCCTCCGTAGGCGCCGTCCCAGCCCCCGCCCATTCCGCCGAAGAGCATGGCACCCATGAGGACGCCGGGCAGCAGACCGGAGCCTGCATAGGAGTTGAAGTAGCCGCGGTTGTATTCGGCGTAGGCCGGTCCGGCCTCCCAGTAGGCGCGACGGGTGTGTCCGTCGCCGGTGACGACCTTGCGCACCAGCGGATCGGCGCCGACCGCAACACGCTCGGCGTCGGCTGCGCATACCGGCACCGGACGCAGCTGACCGCCGGCCGGAGCCCAGTCGATGTCTTCGACGGAGGGGCCGTGCTGAGGGTTGAAGAAGCAGGGCGGGCGACGCACGGGAAGGGGTTTGCCTTCGACCCGGGCGCGAACGCACTTGGCGGCGTAACGGCCGTCTTCGAGCGCCTCGGTGACGTGGCGGATGTCAGTGGGTTCGGAGACCTTCTCGAGGGTCTCCTTGGCGACGTCGTACGAGTCGAGTGCCTGCTTGTAGTCCTGCGCACCGCCCGTGTCGAGGTCGACACCGGCGGTGATGACATCGAGTTCGGCGACTTCCTCACCGAATGAGGTGACGTCCTCTTCAGCAGTCTTCTTCACCTGCTGAAGTTCGGCGGCGTGCAATTCCCGCTGCCGCTGCTTCTCCTTGCGGTGACCGATGAAGAAAACGGCCCCGAGAACAACGAGCAGCAACAGAAATACTTCGGTCACGATCCATGCCTCCCAGGCTAGCTTTGTCCTCGAACAGTATGCCCGATGAAACTGACAGGCGTCTGAACCTGTGCCCCATATCCGCTCAGTCCCGAAGCTCGTTCAGACCAGTCCCACGACGCCTTTGACCAAGGCCGCGATTCCTCCGCCGAACGCGAGGACGAGCATCCCGATCCGCGCGATCGCCGCATCGATGTGACGGGAGAGCCAATCACCGCCGACGAGCCCGGCCAGGAGGACGGCTCCGAGCCCGATCCAGACCCCGACCTCCAGATGCGGCCAGGTCCCTCCGTTGATGATCACCTTCATCACCACCGCCGAGGCGGTCCCGACGACCAGGAACGGCTGCAGGGCGGCCGCGAACGACCGCTGCTCCCAGTTCGTCAGCACAGCGTAGGCGCTGACCGCCGGTCCCCCGGCTCCCGCTGCCGCCGACATCGCCCCGGAGAAGAGCCCGGCCGTCAGCCTGGTGCCGAGGTTCGCGGGTATCGCCCGCCCCAGCTTCCCCAAGGTCAGTGAGCTGATGAGAGAGATGACGATGAGCGCACCGATGAGAATCTGCAGGGGTGGGGTGGGCATCGATGACGAGAGGAGCGCGCCGGGGATCGTTCCGATCACCGCACCCAGGGCAAGGTGGCGGAACGGAGGCCATTCCACCTCGGCGAAGGTGCGGACGAAGACGGAGAAGGAGGCGACGATTCCGCAGATGTTGACGAGGATGACTCCGCTGAACGGGTCGAGGAGGAGGACGAGGAACGGGCCGCTGACCAGGCCGAATCCCATCCCGGTGACGCGCTGGGACAATGCACCGAGGAACACGGCGAAGAGGATGAGCACGACGACGGGTTCCACCCGGTCGAGTTTAGCTCAGCCCGATTCCCGGCTGACGCTCAGTCTCACCACTGACCGCGGGGTTAGAGTATTCACCATGAACGCCAGTCCCCTCTGGTCGCGGTTCAGCGCAGATCCGCGGTCGTATGGGCAGGTCCGAGCCTCTGATGCCGATCGCGCGATCGTCAGTGATGTCCTCTCGGAGGGCTATGCCCTCGGTCAGCTCGATGTGGAGGAGTTCGATGAGCGCACCGAGGCGGCCGCGAAGATCAAAACGCTCGGTGAAGTCCCAACGCTGATCGAGGATCTCGTCCTCTCCGATCCCGCCGATGTCGAACCGAGCAGGCTCGACGAGGCGGGGCGCGCGCAGGCTCTGGCACGTCTCGAGGACGACCGGGTGCCGATCACTCCCGAGCAGATCGATGCTGCGTCGCAGAAATACTACCGGGATCGGGTGCGGAGGTCGTTGCTCGGCGCCGTCGCAGGTCCTGTTGGGATCACGCTCGCGATCTGGGCGATCTCGTCGATCGCTTCAGGTCAGTTCATCTTCTTCTGGCCGATCTTCGTCATCGTCCCCATGCTCTTCGGCGGATTGGGGCGCATCGCGCACAAGGACGAGATCATCCGCAACCGGAAGAAGGAGCTGACTCGCCGGGCTCGGGCCCACCTCGGCGATGCTGAAGCCAAACGACAGCTCGAGCAGGGCGAACCGCAAGAACGCGATTTCGAATCCGATTTCGGTACGGGGCTGCAGCCGCCGCACCCGCCCCACCCGCCGTTCTCCCCCGGGCAGATCTCACGCCGGGATGATCGGAACCGGCGCAGGGCGCAGCGCCGTCATCACCGTGACAACCCGTGGGACTGAGGGTTCGGCTCAGTCCTGGAAGATCCGGATCTGCCCGAAGTCCTGCGCTCTGTGCGTGGTGAACCACATCGTGTGCGAGAAGTGCCGCAGATCGTCGCCGTCTGCCTCGGCCTGCCAGTACCCCCACGCGGCCGCAGCCTTGCCGTGGGTGATCGCTGCTTCGAGGTGTCCGACCTCGGGCGAATGAGCGGACAGCGTCAGCAGCGCCTCGAGGACGCCTTCGCGACCCGTGTGGGTTTCGACGCCGGTCGGGTGGACCATCTGGAGGACGCAGTCGTCAGCGACCGCCTCGGCGAGGGCATCTCCGTCCCCGTTGAAGAGATTCTCTTCGAACGTTGCGACGAAGACGTTCTTCGGACTGTTTCCGCAGGCATCGGTGCCGGTGAAGGTCATGGACCCAGCCTATGCGGAGCGCGGGCGGCGGAACAACGGTTCGGTGAGCCGCCTCGGCGAGAGAATTCGAGAGTGCCGGGCGCTCTGCCCGGGAATGCGAGACGCTCTGCCCGGGGAATGCGGGACCCTCTGCCCCGGGAACGGCGGAAACACGGCTGGAGAAGGCGAGCATGAGAAAAGCCGTGCCGGCGCCCTTGCGGGCACCGGCACGGCCGATCGAACGAGCGGGGACTATCAGAAGCCCATGCCGCCCATTCCACCCATGCCGTCCATGCCGGCAGCTGCGTCTGCACCTGCGGCGGCCTTTTCGGGCTTGTCGGCGACGACCGACTCGGTGGTGAGGAACAGACCGGCGATCGAGGCGGCGTTCTGCAGAGCAGAGCGGGTCACCTTGACCGGGTCGTTGATGCCTGCGGCCAGCAGATCCTCGTACTCACCGGTTGCGGCGTTGAGACCGAATCCGGCTTCGAGGTTGGCGACCTTGTCGGCAACCACACCGGCTTCGAGGCCGGCGTTCGTGGCGATCTGCTTCAGCGGGGCTTCGATGGCAACCTTGACGATGTTGGCACCGGTGGCCTCGTCTCCCTCGAGTGCGAGGTCGGCGAATGCGGCCTTGCCAGCCTGGATGAGCGAGACGCCGCCGCCGGCGACGATTCCCTCTTCCACAGCAGCCTTGGCGTTGCGCACTGCATCTTCGATGCGGTGCTTGGTTTCCTTGAGCTCGACCTCGGTGGCGGCTCCGGCCTTGATGACTGCAACTCCGCCGGCAAGCTTGGCCAGACGTTCCTGCAGCTTCTCACGGTCGTAGTCGGAGTCCGAGTTCTCGATCTCGGCGCGGATCTGAGCGACCCGTCCGGCGATCTCCTCGGCGTCTCCTGCGCCCTCGACGATGGTGGTCTCGTCCTTGGTGATGACGACCTTGCGGGCGGTGCCCAGCAGATCGGTGGTCACGCTGTCGAGCTTGAGCCCGACCTCCTCGGACACGACCTGGCCACCGGTGAGGATGGCGATGTCGGCGAGCTGAGCCTTGCGACGGTCACCGAAGCCCGGAGCCTTGACAGCCACGGACTTGAAGGTGCCCTTGAGCTTGTTCAGCACCAGGACGGCCAGGGCTTCGCCCTCGACGTCTTCGGCGATGATGAACAGCGGCTTGTTGGACTGCTGAACCTTCTCGAGGACGGGCAGCAGGTCCTTCACGTTCGAGATCTTGGAGTTGACGATGAGGATGTAGGGATCCTCAAGGACAGCTTCCTGGCGATCGGTGTCGGTGACGAAGTAACCGGAGATGTAGCCCTTGTCGAAGCGCATACCCTCGGTCAGTTCGAGTTCGAGTCCGAAGGTGTTGGACTCCTCGACGGTGACGACGCCTTCCTTGCCGACCTTGTCGATGGCCTCGGCGATCAGTTCGCCGATGGCGGGATCTCCAGCGGAGATGCCTGCGGTGGCGGCGATCTGTTCCTTGGTCTCGATGTCGATGGCGTTGTTCAGCAGAACCTGCGTCACTGCCTCGACGGCCTTCTCGATGCCGCGCTTGAGGCTGAGCGGATCAGCACCGGCTGCCACGTTGCGCAGGCCTTCGCGGACGAGGGCCTGAGCGAGCACGGTAGCGGTGGTGGTTCCGTCGCCTGCGACGTCGTCAGTCTTCTTAGCGACTTCCTTGACGAGCTCGGCGCCGATCTTCTCGTAGGGGTCCTCGAGTTCGATCTCCTTGGCAATGGAGACGCCATCGTTGGTGATGGTCGGTGCGCCCCACTGCTTTTCGAGCACGACATTGCGACCGCGGGGTCCAAGGGTCACCTTGACCGCGTCCGCAAGCTGGTTGAGGCCAGCTTCGAGTCCTCGACGAGCTTCTTCGTCGAATGCAATCATCTTTGCCATAGCGGCTTAGATCCTCCCTGATGGAGTGGAGTGGGAATCCAGAGCAGTCGTCAACGCCCGCGACGGCAGAGAGTGTGTCCGCATGTTCCATTCCACATATGGACCACGCTCTCGAGACGACTGGTGGGAACCCGTCGGTTTTCACCAGTACTAGATTTAGCACTCTACCCATGCGAGTGCAAATGTTTGTCGCCCGCCAAGATGGGCGAGGGCAGTTCAGATCCGCGAGTTGTCGGCGCGCGGTGAAGGCGAACAGCACAGTTCGGCCCAGCGCGAAACATTTGGCGCAGGCGGCGCGCCCAGGGCGGTGCGGGCCCGAAATCCTGCCCTCGACTCGCGCCCTAGCCTGCGAACAGACTCCGCCCGCGACCCGCAGGTCGACGTCAGAGGCCTCCCTTTCCGCACTTTCGGCATTCGGTACTGCCTACTCTGAAAAGCACACCGAGGAAACTGAGCATTGCGAAACAAGGTGGTCAATCACGCCGATTGATCCATGACCGGCAAGTCGCAGGAATCGGATGGGCCACGACCCCGTGGCTTGCCGTCCACGGGCAGCCTACTGCCCGCGCGCACTGAAAAGCGCCGAGCAGTTGCCTGCTCGGCGCTCTCCCCGTGCGGTTGACGCCGGTCGGCCCGCAGGTCATTCCGACGACCCACCGCAGCGGATCAGAAAACTGTGCTGATAGCAGCCAGTCTCAGAGGAGGGTGACGGACTCCGCCTGAGGACCCTTTTGTCCTTCTCCAACTTCGAACTGAACCTGCTGGCCCTCTTCGAGAGAGCGGTAGCCATCCATCTGGATTGCGCTCCAGTGAACGAACACGTCCTGGTTTTCGCCTTCGAGGGTGATGAATCCGTAGCCCTTTTCAGCGTTGAACCACTTGACGGTACCTTGTGCCATTACTTCTCCATACAGTGCAGTGCCATTGAAATCCCGCATCACAGCCGCGATCAGATGACCCCATCTGGGATGCGGAAGCTAGTAAAACTCAACTGACCCCGCGACTTCTCTCATTGACCTCTAGAGAATAATCTCGGTGAAGCACGATTAGAACACAAGGTGCTGTGCTTGCCTAGCTGGTGCAACTCTACCGCAGGCACGCATCCCGCCTAGAGCGGTTCAATACTGTTATAGATTCGTTATCTGAGGGTTTCTTCCCTGTTCACAGCGGGGATTGTCGCGAGCGAAATCAGACCGTTCGGTCAGAAATTCGCCGAGGCGGCCCGCCGATCCATGAGCTCCCCGCAACCGCGGCGGCCGAGTCCGAGCTGCTACCGCCGACTCAGCCGTGCTGCCGCACAACCGCGGCCCGGATCACTCCGAGTCCCCGCCTTCGCTGGGTTCGGGTCCGCGATCGGCGATGTCCGAGCAGATGACGACGGTGATGTCGGCTTCGAAGTCCGTGGAGGCCTCCGTGGCCGAGACGCCCAGCGATTCGGCCACGAGCTTCGCCTGCGAGGCGTTCTCCTCGCCGTTGTAGTACACGGTCGAATCCGTCAGGTTCGTCGAGTAGTTGCCGACCTGGCCGAGCTTCCACCCCTTCTCCTCGACCGCTTCGGAGAACTTCTTCGCAGCACCGGAGACGCCGGATCCGTTGAGGACATCGACGGTGATCGAGTCGTCTGCGACGCTGACTTCGCTCTCGCTCGGCGAGGGTTCAGCCGACGCCGACTCGGAGGCCGGCGGGTCGGCGATCTTCGACTCAGGGTTGCCCATCGAGGAGAAGATGATGTTGATGGCGGCCACGACGAGCAGGACCGCGACCAGCGCGAGCACGATGACCAGCGAGATGGCACCGATGTTCGACGACGCTGCGGACTCCTGTCGATGGGCACCGCTGCGCCGGCCGGGCTCGATCTCGTCGAATTCGTCGGTCATGTCTACCTCGAGACGCGGGCTTGGGCGCGTTCGCTCTGCCGCGTGCTGCGGATCCGGCGAAGGCGCTTGACCAGCATGGGGTCGCTGGCCAGAGCTGCAGGGTTGTCGAGAAGCGAGTTCAGAATCTGGAAGTAGCTGGTGGCCGACATGTCGAAGCGCTCACGGATCGCGTGGTCCTTGGCGCCTCCGTATTTCCACCACCGCCGCTCGAACTCCAAAACGGCCACCTCAAGCTCGCTCAGTTCTGAGGTGTCGTCATTCGGCGGCATAGAGGTTGTGCTCCTTCGAGAGGTGTCTGTGCATCTATATTATCGCCCGATCGGCGGGACCGAAATTTCCGGCGCGCCGCTGCGGATGTGAGGTCGGTCCCTGAACCGCCGCAGCCAACCGCATCACCCCGCCGCGCGGCACCGAATCGGTGACCGTGACGACGGGGTGAGTGGGAGGGAATCCGGATCAGCGGATGCGGATGTTGACCTGCTTGATCTGGGTGAAGCCCTCGAGCATGCCCTCGAGCGAGGCTTCGCGGCCGAAGCCGGAGGTCTTCATGCCGCCGTAGGACTGGCCGGCCAGCTGGCCGCCGCCCTGGTTGACCTGCACCCAGCCGGATTCGATGCGGTTGGCCATGGTCAGGGCCGCGTCGACGTCCTTGGTGAAGACGAAGGCCGCGAGGCCGAAGTCGGAATCGTTGGCCAAGTCGATGACCTCGTCGATGTCCTTCCACGGGATGACCGAGAGGACGGGGCCGAAGATCTCCTCGCGGCTGGTCTGCCAGTCGTTCTTCGCCTTCGAGAAGATCACGGGCGCATGATAGAAGCCGGGTTCGCCGACCGTCAGCGAATCGGAGCCGTCGTAGGCGATCTCGACGCCGTCCATCGACTTGCCCATCTCGATGTAGCTGGCGACCTGGTCATACTGCTTCTGGTTGATGATGCAGCCGATGTCGGTGGACTCGTCTCGGGGGTCGCCGACCTTCATCTTCGAGACCGCGTCGACGAGCTTGGACAGGAAGTCGTCGTAGATGTCCTCGTGGAGGAACAGCCGCGAACCCATGGTGCAGGACTGTCCCTGGCGGGCGAAGCGGGTCGACAGAAGCACCTGCTCGAGAGTGTCGTCGTCGTTCGAGTCCGGGAAGATGATGTTCGGGCTCTTGCCGCCGAGCTCCATCGACGAATGCGCGAGACGACCGCCGGCCACCTCGGCGACGTGACGGCCGACGCTGGTCGAACCGGTGAACGAGACCTTGTCGACGTCCGCGTGGACGTTGAGGGCCTCACCGATGACCGAGCCCTTGCCGGTGACGACGTTGAGCACGCCGGCGGGCAGTATGTCGGCGATGATCTCGGCCATCTTCAGGATCGTCAGCGGCGCATCCTCGGCGCACTTGAGGACGATCGTGTTGCCGGCGGCGATCGCGGCAGGTGTCTTGAAGGCGGCGATCATCAGCGGCGAGTTCCACGGCAGGATGCCGGCGACGACGCCGAGCGGCACGCGCTTGGTGTACTGGAGCTGCTTGTCTCCGGCGGGCAGGGTGTTGCCCTTGACCTCACCGGCGACCCCGCCCATGTAGCGGAACAGGTCGGCCAGTGTGATCGTCTCCGGGCGAGCCTGGGTGCGGATCGCGTTTCCGGTGTCGAGCGCGGTCAGCTGGGCGAGCTCCTCCGACGCGGCTTCGAGCGCATCGGCGCAGGCCAGAAGCTTCTTCTGGCGTTCCTTGAACGGCAGGGCGGCCCACTCCGGGAAAGCTTTCCGTGCGGCCTTGACGGCGCGGTCGGCGTCGGCCTCCTTGCCGTTGGGCACCGTGGCGATGACGACATTGCGGTCGATCGGGGTGATGACATCGGTGGTGTCGCCGTCAGCGGCGTCGACCCATTCTCCGCCGATGAGCATCTTCCAGTTCTTGGCCTCTGGGAATTCCGACATTTCGGTCCTTTCGTTCAACGATGAACTCCTTAGGCCGAGCATAACGCGTGGCGCTGAACGGCAATACACCCGTTCGATAGGCGATCGCGCACACCCGATCTGCACTTAGTGCACATCCGCGCAGGGCCCTCGCCGAGGCGGCACTGACGTTGTCGTCCGCCCTCACCGAGGAGGTGCTGAGGTCGCAGAGGCGGCGCCGGCATCGCTGCATGACTCCGCGGAGGAGGTGTCGGCGTTCGCGTCGCTCCTGCTCGCCGTTCGCTGCGCAGCGTTTGGAGGATTGTTGGGTCGATCCGCGGTGATTACGGTGAGGAAACCACTGTGGATCGACCCAACAATCATGTCCGTAGCGGTTTCCCGCCTGCGTCTCCATCCGCCGAGGCGGCGCTGACGTTGCGGTCCGCCCTCACACCGAGGAACTGGCGACCTCCACGCCCGAACGCGGCGACAGAGTCCCGGCCCCCGTACCAGGGCGACCTCGACGACGGAGCATCGCTACACTCGTGCCCATGACGTCGACGCCTCCGCTGACCGAGATCATGTCCCCCGACTGGGCGAACGCCCTGACCGGAGTGGAGGAGCGCATCCACTCGATGGGCGATTTCCTCCGCGACGAGATCGCCGCCGGCCGCCGATACCTGCCCACCGGGGACTTCGTGTTCCGGGCCTTCGCCGAACCGCTGTCCGAGGTGAAGGTCCTCATCGTCGGCCAGGACCCCTACCCGACGCCCGGCCACGCCATCGGCCTGTCGTTCGCCGTCGACCCCGATGTCCGCCCCCTGCCGAGGTCACTGGGCAACATCTTTAAGGAACTCGAATCCGACCTCGGCATCCCGCCTGCCCAGCACGGGGACCTGCGCGCCTGGTCACGCCAGGGAGTCATGCTGCTCAACCGTGCCCTCACAGTCGCCCCCGGCGAGCCCGCGTCCCACCGCGGCAAAGGCTGGGAGGAGATCACGGAACGGGCGATCACTGCGCTGATCGAACGCGATCAGCCGCTCGTCGCCATCCTCTGGGGCCGCGATGCCCGCAACCTCGCTCCCCTGCTGACATCGGGAACCGCCGAGGTGGCCCTCATCGAATCCGCGCATCCGTCTCCGTTGTCGGCCCGACGGGGCTTCTTCGGCTCCCGCCCGTTCTCACGCACGAATGATCTGCTCGCTCAGAAGGGCATCACACCGATCGATTGGGCCCTGCCGGATCAGGACTGAATCGGGCCGGTATCCGTCGACGGCTTCCCCGTCTCTGCCGAGCCCGATGCGCCAGACGAGGCCGACACACCCGAGGCACCGGTCGAGGTCGAGGTGCCGATCGCCCCCGAGGCACCGGTCGCGCTCGAGGCTCCCGATCCTCCGGGCCCGCTCGATTGGGTCTTCGCGCCTCCCGGCTGCACCGAGTCGATGACGGCGGTCGAGGTCTCGCCGCTGCGCACCGACTCGACCTTCTCCTCGGCCGAGCTCTGGCTCTTGAGGTTCTTCAGCGGCAGCGCCAGATAGCTGCCGAGCACAGCGCCGACGGCCAGGGCCGCATTCGCCAGGATCGCAGTGAACAGTGAGGACAGGCCCACAGCGAACGTGACATTCTCCGAATCCGAAGCGATCTGATAGACAGCGGTGAAGATCGACAGCCCCTGCAGCAGGGTGTAGATGCCCGGAATCATGAGCACGATCGCCGGTGCGCCCAGCCGCAGCGCCAGAGGCCGTGACAGGAAACCGGTGACGGTGGCCGCCAGCAGACTGGCGAGCACATTGTCGATCTCCAGCAGCGTCAGCGACATCATCGTGATGTGCGAGGCGAGGCCGACGAGCGCCGCCGGCAGGATGAACCGGCGCCTGGCCGACATCGCCACAGCGCCGGCCATCGACACCACGGCCGCCGCGACCATCGACAGGATCGCCGTGACCACATGCGGGCTCGTCTTCGGCACGAGCACTTCGATATGGCTGAGCCCGATGGCCTGACCGCACACGATGCCCAAGGCGATGCCGGCCACGATGCCGGCCAGAGTCATGAACACTCCGACCACCCGTCCGGCCGCGGTCAGCGGGAAGTTCGTCAGCGCGTCCTGAACCGCCGAATACAGCGACTGCGTCGGCAGCAGCAGCACGATTCCGGCAGCCACGAGGTACTGCGGAGAGCTGATGATGCCGACGTCGCCGGCGATGGTGGCGATGAGCGTCGCCGAGGCGGCCTGCAGCGCCGTGATGAAGAACGACGGCAGGTGGGTCCGCCCGAGCAGCTTGCCGAACTGGAACACGACGATGGCCATCGTGATGCCCAGGGGAATCGCGACCGGGCCTCCCCCGAGCAGCAGGACGAGAGCACCGACCATGAAACCCCAGGCTCCGGTGGTGAACCATTCGGGAAACGGTCGTCGCTGCGTCCGAATCGCGTCGAGACGGCTGCGTGCCTCATGGAATTCCAGACGCCCGTCGACGAGGTCGGTGACGAGCTTGTGCACCGAGGCGAGCTTCGCGAAATGCGTGGACTCACCGCGGTTGACCCGCATCACCGTCAGCAGACGTCCGTCCGAGGTCGAATAGTGCACGACGAGGGTGTTCGAGGTCAGATCGACCTCGACGGTGGCCAGACCGCACGCGGTGCAGGCGGCGATGACGGAGACCTCGACATCGCTGGTGCCGGCACCGGCGCGCATCATCATCGCCGCGATATCGGCGGCGAGGTCGAGGATCATCCGGGCTTCGTCTTCGCTCGGCTCCGTCGCCTGCACGGGCGCCTGGTACGGGGTGCCCTTGAGCGCGGTGACGATCGGCACCGGCTGTGTGTTCGCCGTCGTGCCCGAGACGAGTTTGCCGACGGTGCGCCGGGCGACTCTCTGGGCAATGCGCTGAGACGCGCCGAGGTGGTCGGCCCGGGGCTTCGACCGTCCGACGCTGCGTTCGGGCTTCGCCGCCTTCGCCGCCGCGGCCTTCGCGACGTCCTCCGGCTTGGGTTCCGGTGAGGATTCCCGCAGTTCGGCCAATCGCTGCAGGCGAGTGCGTTCGAGCAGTTCTCGCAGGGCCTGGGACCCGGCCTCCGGGTTGCCGCCCTCGACCGGGGCCGGGGACGAACCACGGACGGGACCCGGCTCGGTCGGATCCTCGACCCGAACCTCGGCGGTGATGGCGTCTTCGAGTTCTCTGTCGCTCACGGCTCGCTGATGAGTGTCGGGCCGAGTGGGTCGGCGATGTTCGCGGTTCCTGCGGCGGCGTCGTAGTCGAAGACGCGGCGGCCGGAGACGAAGACGGTCTCGGCGCGGGAGTCCAGCTCGAGCGGATCGTCCGACCAGATGACGATATCGGCGTCACGACCCACGGCCAGGGAGCCGAGGCGGTCGTCGAGGTTGAAGATCGCGGCCGGGTTGATCGTCAGCGCTTCGATCGCGACGACCGGGTCGAGTCCCTCCTTCACGGCCAGCGAGGCTTCGTGGATGAGGAAGTTGATCGGGATGACCGGATGGTCGGTCGTCAGCGCGATCCGCACTCCCGCCTCGGCGAGGGAGGCCGCGGTGGCCAGGGTGCGGTCGCGCAGTTCGACCTTCGACCGGGAGGTCATCAGGGGGCCGAGGATGACGTCGATGCCCTTGGCAGCGATGAAGTCGGCGATCTTATGCCCCTCGGTGCCGTGGTTGATGACCAGGCGGTACCCGAATTCCTCGGACAGGCGGATGGCGGTGGCGATGTCATCGGCGCGGTGACAGTGCTGGTCGAAGGCGAGCTTGCCGTCGAGGACGTCGGCCAGGGTCTCCTTGACCAGGTCGCGGTCGAACGGGGTGCCCTCGGATTCCGCTTGGGCACGTTTGGCCTGGTAGTTCCGCGCCTCGACGAAGGCGTCGCGGATGATCTTGACGGTGCCCATCCTCGTCGACGGGGTGACCTTCTTCTCCCCGTACACGCGTTTCGGGTTCTCGCCGAGCGCGGACTTCACGGACAGATCCTGCGTCACGAGCATTTCGTCGACGATCCGACCCCAGGTCTTGAGGAAGGCGGTGCGACCGCCGATGGGATTGCCGGACCCGGGTTTGATCAGCGCCGAGGTGACGCCCCCGCGCAGCGCATCCTTGAATCCGAGGTCGGAGGGGTCGATGCTGTCGAGCGCGCGCAGGCCCGCCCCGTTGGGATCGGTCATCTCGTTCGTGTCGTCACCGGACCAGCCTTCGCCGTCCTCATGCACGCCGAGGTGGCCGTGGGCCTCGATGAAGCCGGGCAGGACCCATCGTCCGCCGGCATCGATGACCTCGGTGTCCGCGGTCAGGGAGGAGGTGTCGACGGAGCCGGGGGCCACCTCGGTGATGCGGCCGTCCCTGACCGTCAGTGTGCCCGATTCGATCGCCTCGGCACGGTTGCCCGATGCGTCGGCCACGGGCACGATCCGCGCGTTCGTGATGACGAAATCTGTGGCGGCGGGGACCGGAACTGACCGATACATTCTGCTCCTAGCGAGGGGGTCGGCGACGACGTCTGGCTGCGGTGTCGAGTCTACGCCACTCGATGTTTCCGGCGGGTGACCTCGCCGCGTCGGCAGACGGACTCCGACGGGCATGGCTCTCTCCCGGGTCCGGGGAGGGCGCAGGCGATTCTGCGCGCACGAACATTACCGCAGGGTAGGCCGTGTCAGGTCCGGCGTATAGTCTGGATGAGTCGCCCGAAGAGAGAAGGATCCCTGATGCTTGAGCCGATCACCTCATACGTCGCAATCGGAGACTCGTTCAGTGAGGGTCTGATGGATTCCGACCCGCGGGTCGAGAACCGGTATCGCGGCTGGGCCGACCGGCTCGCGCTCATGCTCACCGAGTCCTCGGTGGGCAGCCCGGACCTGTCCTATGCCAATCTGGCCATCCGCGGTCGGCTGCTCGACCGCATCGTCGATGACCAGGTGCCGCAGGTCCTCGAATTGAAGCCGGACCTGGTGAGCCTGTGTGCCGGCGGCAACGACTGCCTGCGTCCGAAGGCCGATATCGATGCCTTGGCGGCGAAGTTCGAACGTGCCGTGGTCGCGATGCGCGAGGCCGGTATCGAAGTGCTCATGTGCAATGGCTTCGACACCGAGTTCAGCACTCCGCTCATCCGTGCGGTGCGTCCTCGTGTGGGAGTCTACAACGCCCATCTGTGGTCGATTGCGCAGCGGCACGGCTGCCATATGGTCGATCTGTGGGGGCTGCGTTCGCTCTACGCCGCGCAGATGTGGGCCGCCGACCGCATCCACCTGTCGACGGAGGGCCACCACCTCGTCGCCGAGCAGGCGCTGGCCACTCTGGAGAGCGGTCGCTCCCTGCCGGTCAAGGGCTTCGGCGTTCCGGCACGTCCGACGCGGGCGATCCGTGAGGTCATGAGCGAGGAGTCGCGGTGGGCCCGTGAGTACCTGGCCCCCTGGGTCGGTCGCCGACTGCGCGGGCAGTCCTCCGGTGACACCCTCGACCCGAAGCTGCCGGAGCTCACACGCGTCCGTGACCTTGTCGAACGCTCGCGCGAAGTCGACCGTGCACGGGAAGCCGGCGAGGCCGACGCTGCCGGCGGGGTCGACGCCGGCGGGGTGAACCATCCGGGCGGCTCCGAAGGATGAGTGTCGAGTCCGTGCGCATTCCCGAGCTCTCTGCCGCCGGGGCGGCCATGGCCCCGGCGTTCCGGCACGTCTACGGAGACTGCCCGGAGCAGTTCGTCGAGGTCTATGGTGACCCGGCGACCGCCTCGGCGACGGTGATCTTCGTCCACGGAGGCTACTTCCGCCCCCGCACCGACCTGTCCCATGCCCGGCCGTCGGCTCAAGCCTTGGCCGAGTCGGGAGTGCTCGTCGCCTCCGTCGAGTATCGGAGGTTCGGCGGTCAGCCGCTCCTGCTCGACGATGTCGCTGCGGCCATCGATTCGGTGTGCGCCGAGCTGCCCCGCTGGGGTGTCAGCGAACAGGCGAGGGAGAATCTGGTCGTCTCGGGTCATTCGGCCGGTGGCTGCCTCGTCCTCGCCTGGGCCTCGCACCTGGCCGAGGAAGGTCCGCGGATCCGTCTGCGTCCTCTGGCGCCGGTGACCGATCTGCTGCGGGAAGTCGAGGGAGACCTCGGCGATGGAGCGGTCCTCGACTATATGGGCGTGCGCCCCGAGGACGACCTGGAGGCGTACCTGCGTCACGATCCCAGGTCGCGGGCGGCGCTCATCCCAGCTCGCGTCGATGTGCATTCGATCCACGGGGATGCCGATGCCACCGTCGACATCGGGTTCTCCCGCGTCTTCCCCGCCGCCCTGACCGAGTTGGCCGGAGCGAACCATGCCGATGTCATCGACCCCGAATCTCCGTTCTTCCCGCAGGTGAGGAACCTCCTGCTCGGTTGAGGACGGCGCTCAGATCCCTTCGGGACTGATGCCGGGTCCGTTCTCGATGCCGGTGCGGATATCGAAGAGTTCGGGGAAGAACGTCAGATCGAGCGCCTTCTGCAGGAATCCGACTCCGCTGGACCCGCCTGTTCCTCGTTTCATGCCGATGATCCGCAGCACCGTGCGCATGTGCCGGTAGCGCCAGAATTGGAAGTTCTCCTCGAGGTCGACGAGTTCTTCGCAGCTTTCGTATTCCTGCCAGTACTTCTGCGGATTCTCGTAGATGATGCGGAAGACATCGCACAGTTCCTCATCGAAGGTGTGGGCGACCGATTTGTCCCGATCGAGGAGCCGCTGCGGCACCGGAAGTCCGCGGCGGGCCAAGCAGGCGAGGAATTCGTCGTAGACGCTCGGTTCCTCCAAGTACTGCTCCAGAGCCGCACGTGCCTCGGGCTCTCCGTCGAAGACCGGGAGCATGGCGCGATTCTTGTTGCCGAGCAGGAACTCCACGGCCCGGTACTGCCAGGACTGGAAGCCCGAAGCCCGGCCGAGTTGGTCGCGGAATCCGACGTATTCGCTCGGCGTCAGCGTTGCCAGGACGGACCACTGCTCGGTCAGGGTCTTCTGAATGTGTTTGACGCGGGCGATGCGCTTGAGCGCGGTCTGCAGCTCATCATGGGCGATGAGCCGGCGGGCATCGAGGAGTTCGTGGATGACAAGCCGGAACCACAGTTCCGTGGTCTGGTGCTGGATGATGAACAGCAGCTCGTCGTGATGTTCGGGGCTGCTGACGGGGTGCTGGGCTCCGAGGAGCCGGTCGAGGTCGAGATACGACCCGTACGTCATCGACTCCCTGAGGTCCGTGTGGACCCCGGCTTCGAGGTCACGTTCGTTCTTCTCGGCCGTCGTCCTCGCATCGGTCGGAGTCTGCTGGGTGCCGCTGCGTGTGCGAGCGCCTGAGTTCGGTCGAGCTTCGTTGCTCGGGTCTTGGTTGGTGTCGGTCATGACGTCCAGCATAGGGGTCAGCCGGGTTGTCGCCTCTGCGGTTCGGCGACGTCCCGCACTTCGTCGACCAGCTGCTTCCACTCCGGCGGCATCTGACTCTCACCGAAGCGCACTCGCCCGAACCGGCTCTCGATGAGGTAGGCGAACCGGTCGGCACCCGGCGGCGCTTCATCACTCTGCCCGCTGTCGGACCACGGAAGTTCGGCGATGCGCGGACCGAGGTCATCGCGCCGGGTGCTCGCGTCGACGTCGACTTCCCAGACGAGCAGCATCCCGCCGATCCCGCCCGAGCGTTCGACGAGCAGACGCCCGAACCCTTCGGCCGGCTGTTCGTTCACCAGCTGCTCCCCTGGTTTCCGCGCGCCGATCCGGCGTGGGAGATTCCCACGGTCTCCCACCCGGCCACGATCGCATCGTGAACGTCGGATCCGGCTCCGAACTGGTCGGCCGCCTCGGCGATGGTGAGTTCTGCGAACTCTGCGAAGTCGGTGCGCTTCGTGATCTCCGATCCCGTGAGAACGGCGTACCAGACCTGTCCGACGCTCTCCCAGGCCGGACCGCCGACGCTGGTCGCGGCGAGAGCGAAGGCACGATTCGGGATCCCGGAGTTGAGGTGGACCCCGCCGTTGTCGGAGTCGGTGGTGACGAAATCGTCCATATGCGCCGGCTGCGGATCCCTGCCGAGGACGTCGTCGTCATAGGCCGTGCCGGGTTCGATCATCGACCGCAGGGCGCGGCCGGTCACCTCGGGCGTGAAGATTCCGGCGCCGATGAGCCAGTCGGCGTCCTCGGCGTCCTGTCCGGCATCGTGCTGCTGCGTCAGGGCACCGAAGACATCGGCGCAGTGCTCGTTGAGTGCTCCCGGCTGGCCGAAGTATTCGAGGTCGGCGGTGTGGCTGATGACGCCGTGGGAGAGTTCATGGCCGATGATCGACAGCGAACCGGTGAACCCGGTGAACACTTCCTCGTCGCCGTCACCGAAGACCATGAGCCGACCGTCGAAGAAGGCATTGTCGTAGTCCTTGCCGTAGTGGACGCTGGCCATGAGCGGCATTCCCTGCCCGTCGAGGGAGTCGCGGGAGAAGACTTCCGAGAACAGTGCAAACGAAGCGCCGAGTCCGTCGTATGCCTCGTTGACCGGCTCATCGCTGACGGGCTCCTCACCCTCGGAGCGGACGAGCGTGCCTGGCAGCACCTCGGTGTTCCCGGCGTCGTGGATGAGTCGCTGCAATCCAGCAGGGGCGGGTGCGGCCAGCTCGTCTTCGTCCTTGCGCAGGTCGGCCGGCGGGGTGTAGCGCAGACCCGCCAGGCGCAGGTTCCGGCAGCTCTCATCGGACATCCGGCAGCTGGCCGCGGCGGCCGCGGCCTTCGGGAAACGCTCGGTGCCGCGTTCGGCGATCGCATCGAGGAGGTAGGGCGGGACGACGCTGTGGAAAGTCATGACTCCAGCGTCCCACGTTCACCTCGGATGCGGTAGGGCCGCGAGGTCCTCAGCGGGACACGGTCACCGCACGATCGCCTCGGCGCCGGTCTCGCCGTTCTCGTCCTTCGGCGGGAAGACGACGAGGGTGATGACGATGATGACCATGAAGAACGTCGTGAGGAACGTCGGCACCGGGATGATCGGGTCGAGGAGGACGAGCAGCGCGCAGGCCGGTACGACGGTGTTGACGACGGCATCGGCGTTGGCGCGGATTGCGAGCACCCACACTCCGAGGACGAACACCGCGATCGGCACCGAGACCGTGAACGTCGCCAGCGCCGGGTCGAGGGCGCTGGCACCGAGCTGGGAATCGGCTTCGATGCCGACTCCGGCGGAGAACGCACCGGCGGCGGCGAAGATGAAGTAGTGGCCGTAGCCGTACTTGAGCGACCCGCCGAGGCTGCCGATCGCCCGGTGGTGCGGCGGCCAGAAGTAGATCCACCACATCGCGGCGGTGACGATGAGGCTGAGGACGCCCAGTGAGATCAGCGGGACGATGTCCTCGACCTCGCCCAGCGCGTCGAAGATCGTGTTCGCCGAGGCCAGGAGGCTCTCGCCGAGGACGATGATCGTGAAGCAGCCATAGCGTTCGGTGATGTGATGCGGGTGCCACGGCGTCGTGCCGCGAGTCTCCGCGACGACCGGCACCGCCACCTCGGCGAGGATGAGCATACCGAGGCCGACAGCCCGGAAGACGGGATCGTCGATGGCCAGCCACGCCACCCACAGAATCTGGGCGATGCCGATCCCACAGGCGTAGACGATCGTCGTCCACCGTGCCCGTCCAGCACCGCGGGAGGCGCGCAGCCATTGGGAGATCATGATGATGCGCATGAGAACGTAGCCGGCGATGAGCAGTCGGAAGTCGCCGTCGTCGAAGACCGGCCCGATGCCCGCGGCGAGGATGAGCACCCCGCCCATCTGCACGATCGTCAGCAGCCGGTAGAGCCAGTCATCGGTGTCGAAGGACGTCGCGAACCACGTGAAGTTCATCCACGCCCACCAGATCCCGAAGAACACGAGCAGATAGCTCACCACCCCCTCGCCGAGGCGGCCCGCCGTGATCGTGTCATGCAGGTGTGAGGACGCGATCGAGACGGCGATGACGAAGACGAGGTCGAAGAAGAGCTCGAGGGTGCTCGCCGCCCGGCCCTCTTCGCCGGGATCGCGTGGGCGCATCGGACTGAGACGCAAGCGCGCCGGTGCGGACAGTGCGTTCGGTGCGCTGCCGGTGTTCGATGTGCTGTCGCCGTGCGGTGCGCTGTCGCCGTTCGGCGTCTTCGACGTGGCCATGGCCCTCCAGACGGTCGGTCGCTGCGTTCGAACAGTCTATGACCGAGAACCGCAGACCGCCCGCCGCCACGGCCGACTGCGACCCGTCCCGCCGGCACCTCAACTAAGCTTGCCACGTGCTCAAACCCATCATGTGGCCGGTGCTCGTCCCGTTCGCCCTCTTCGCCGTCGGCCTGGGCGCGATCATGCCGATTCTCGTGCTCGGGGCGCTCTCACTGGGTTCGACGCAGGCGTTCGCCGCGGCCATCGTCGGCATCATGGGGGCCGTGTCCTTGATGGCCACGGTGCCGGCGGGGATCCTCATCGACCGCCTCGGCGATTTCCGGGCCATGACCGTGGCCACGATCGCCGCGATCATCGTCCTCGGCTCCATCGTCGCCGCCTTCATCTGGGATTCGCCGTATTCGCTGCTCGTCTATACGGCCGCGCTCATGATCTTCGGCCCGGTCTCCGACGTGTGGAGCCTGGCCCGGCAGGCCGTCGTCGCCGAGGTCATGCCGCCGGCCGACCTCGCCAAGGCGATGACCGCACTCGGCGGCACGCAGCGGGTCGGCAACCTCGTCGGCCCGATGATCGGCGCCGGCCTCATGCTCGTCTTCCCCATCTGGTCCGTGTTCGTCTTCTCCGCGCTCACCGCCGTCGCCGCGATCGTGATCATGGCTCTGCCGATCGCGCAGATCCCCGGCTTCGACGACCACCCCCACCGCGAGGCGGCCCCGACCTCCCCTGCGGACGATCACGATCCGTCCCCCGCCGATGATTCTTCTCCCGCCGAGGCGAGCGAGCCCGCACACGGAGACGTCGCCCATCCTCGGCGAAGGAAGAGGAGAGATCGCCGGCCGCCTCTCGACGTGGCCTGGAAATCGGTCGTGCTCACCGGCGTCACGATCATCGCGCTGGCGGCAGCCCGCGCCGCCCAACCGGTCGTCGTCCAGCTCTGGGGCGTGGAGATCGGGCTGCACAAGTCATCGATCTCGCTCATCATCGCCTTCGGTGCCGGGCTCGAGCTCATCGTCATGTTCCTCGGCGCGTATATCAAGGACCACCTCGGCCGGGTGGCGACCCTCGTGGCGTGCCTGTCCATCTTCGGCACCGGGTTCATCATCATGGTCGCGAAACCGGATCTCGCCGGAATGGTCATCGCCGCCGCGGTCATGGCGTTCGGCAACGGCCTCGGGGCGGGGGTGAATATGACGATCGGGGCGGACCTCTCCCCCGCGGTCGGTCGCCCCCGCTTCCTCGGCATCTGGGCGATCTTCAACAACGGCGGCAAACTCGGCGGGCCGACGCTGCTGTCCCTCATCATCACCGTGACCACCCTGCGATTCGGGGTGCTCTTCCCCGGTCTGCTCGCCCTCCTCGGCGCGGTGTGGATCCTCATCTGGGCCCGCCAGGTCGGCCTGCCAGGAAGGCGGCGCCTCGACCCACCGCACACCGGCTGACTGCGGGCCGGCTCCGGCTCTCAGCACCGCGTTCGGCGAACGGACTAGGCTGGGGATGACCGATTCGACGATGTTCGGCTGAGCGCCCGAAGCTGACAGCCCGAACAGGATCAGGAGAGTCATCGATGGAAGCACTGGACGTCGGCGGATATGTGCTGGTGAGCCTGGCCGCGCTCGTCTTCCTCTTCCTCCAGTCATGGTTCGCCGCCACCGTGGTCCGTCGCGTCGTCGGCGTTCCCGTCGGCTGGCCGCGCACGCTCGCCGTCGGCCTCGTCATGAGCGCCGTCGTGGCCGTGACCGTCCAGTACCTCTACCGGGCCGGGACCGGGCAGAACACCACCGGTCTCGACGTCTCACCCGGAGTGGCGGTGCTGTTCATGGTGCTCGCCCTCGGGTGGATCTTCGCCCTGGGCGTCGGTGCCCTCGTCATGCTCGAAGCCGCCTTTCCCACCGGATCCCTGCCCGGCCCGCAGTCGCTGTTCTTCGGGTGGAAGTCCCGCCGTCGCCGCGGCCGCCGCTATGCCCAGGTCGTGTCCATTGCGGTCAGGCACGGGCTCGGCTCCCAGCTGCGCGGCTTCGGCGGGGATTCGCCGGGCCGCGAGGTCAAGACCGCGCGGGCGCTCAAGGAATCCCTCGCCGAGGCGGGGGTGACCTTCGTCAAGCTCGGACAGATGCTCTCGACCCGCCGCGACATCCTCCCGCCGGTGTTCGTCCGTGAACTCGAGACGCTCCAGACCCAGGTCACTCCCGAACCCTGGTCGGTCATCGAACCGGCCATCACAGAGCGGCTCGGCCGACCGATCGGAGAGGTCTTCGCACGGATCGGCTCCACGCCGCTGGCGGCCGCCTCGGTGGCGCAGGTGCATGAGGCGACGCTGCTCGACGGCACGGAGGTCATCGTCAAGGTGCAGCGACCGAAGGCGCTCAATCAGGTCACGCAGGACCTCGACATCATCCTGCGGCTGGCGGCGTGGCTGAACAAGACCACGACGTGGGGCAGAGATCTGGGCGTGAAGTCGCTGGCCGCGGGCTTCGCGAACACTCTCGAAGAAGAGCTCGACTATCGGATCGAGCTGGACAATATGGCCAGCATCGAGGCCTCTCTCACACGGTCGGGGAAGTTCGACGTCACCGTCCCGCACGGCTATCCGGCGCTCAGCGGCGAACGCCTGCTGGTCATGGATCGACTGCCCGGTCAGCCGGTCTCGCGGGCGGGGGCGCTGCTGACCGAGCTCAGCGGTGCCGAGCGGTCCCGGTTGGCGACCACGCTGCTGGGAGCCACGCTCGAGCAGATCATCGGTGACGGAATCTTCCACGCCGATCTGCATGCCGGCAACATCTTCATCACTCCCGACGGGAAACTCGGTCTTCTCGACTTCGGTGCCGTCGGTCGGCTCGACCCGGCCACGCAGACGTCTCTGGGCCTCATGCTCTATTCGATCGATCAGAACGACAGCGCCGGTGCCACCGATGCCCTCATCGAACTCCTCGGACGACCCGACGGACTCGACGACCGGGAAGTCGAACGCGCCGTCGGCGAACTCCTGCTGCGCTACGGCGGCGGCACCCGCGCGTCACAGGGGCAGAAGCTCTTCGACGATCTGTTCAATCTCGTGCTCGCTCACCGCTTCTCCGTTCCGGCGCCGATCAGCGCCGCCTTCCGGGCGATGGCCTCCGTGGAGGGTGCGCTGCTGACGATCGATCCGCACTTCGACGTCGTCGCCGTGTCCCGGCGGGAGGGCAACAGGCTCGTGAGGTCGAAGCTCAAGGGCACGAAGATCACCGATGAGCTCCAGCGTCGGGCGCTGCAGCTGATGCCGATGATCGACCGCATGCCGCGCCGGATCAACAAGATCACCGAGGACCTCGAGCAGGGCCGGTTCTCGATGAATATGCGGGTGCTCGAGAACCCTTCAGATCGCAGCTTCCTCACCAGCCTGTTCCAGCAGCTCATCGTCGCAGTCCTCGCCGGGGCCGCGGTGGTGGGAGCGATCATGCTCATCACCAGCGATGAGGGCCCGCTCCTGACGAAGGACATCCACCTGTACTCGTTCTTCGGCTTCGTGCTGCTCTTCGGCGGCTTCGTGCTGAGCATGCGATCCCTCATGCTCGTGTTCAGACGCGACGGCGACGGGTAGCCGGTCGTCCACCGCAGCGCTGATTCCGACCTCGTTCACCGATCTCCACCGTCGCCACTTCAGCGTCACCGCGACCTCGTTCAAGCGCTGGCGCGGTTATAGCGCCGTCTTCTCTGCGATAAGCGGGTTAGGCCTTGAACGGGAGAAGCTTGCGCTTGAACGGTCGAGGACCGAGGCGATCTGAAGTGCGGGAAAGTGTGGGCACGCCGCCATACGCTGGCATAGAAGAAGCCCCGCGTTCCGCTCGTTCCAGCGGTGCGCGGGGCTTCTTCGGGTGGAGCCCCCTGTCAGACTCGAACTGACGACCTTCGCTTTACAAGAGCGGTGCTCTACCAACTGAGCTAAGGAGGCGTGGTGCGCATCGAGCGTGCGCGCCTACATGATAGTAGTCCATGGCCGGGCCCGGCCACAAAACCGCAGGGGACGTGACCTGCAGGACACCCTCACCGAGGCGGCCCCCGCCTCAACCCTGACCACGCCCATCCCGCAGGGACAGCGAAAACCGGGCCCCACCTCGGCGAGGTCCGGCCTTCTCTCCTGCGTCACCACCCCGGGGCAGTCCCCGGCTCTCCCGGGACTGCCCCAGCACCGACTGGGAGCCTCAGACGATCAGCCCTTGAACTCTCCGGTGGCCTTGAGGATCTCGGTGGCCAGGGCCTGCGAGTCGCTGGTCTTGTCGGTGTGCTTGCCGTTGATGAGCACCCACGGGGTGGCCTCGACGCCGTCGTCCAGAGCCGTCTGGCTCGACTGTTCGACGAACTTGTCGAAGGTCCGGTCCGTGACGCAGGACTTCACGGTCTGCTCGGGATCGGCCTTGAGCTTCTTCGAGGTGTCGACACCGGCCTCCTCGGCGACCTTGAGCAGCTCCTCATCGGTGCGGCCTTCGGTGCCCTCCTCCGGCTGCTGAGCGAAGAGCGCGTCGAACAGGTCGACGGCGACCTCGGGCTGGCTGTCGACGACACAGGCGGCGAGGTTGGCAGCGCGGGTCGAGTACTCGTTGCCGCTGGACATGCGGTCGAGGAACGACACCGGCTTGTAGTTGACGACGATCGAGCCCTCATCTGCGAGTTTGCGCAGCATGTTCGCGTTGCCTTCCTCGAAGGCCTTGCAGCCGGGGCACTGGAAGTCGAGGTAGACGGTGACCGTGGCGGCCCCCTTCTTCGCACCCGCTTCGGTCGGAGCCGGCAGATCCGATTCCTCACCGTCGGGCATCTGCAACGGCTGCACGAGTGTGTTGTCCTTGCCCACGGTGATTCCGTCGGAGACATAGTTCGAGGGATTGACAGCAGGTTTGCTCTGCTGGAAGACCAGCACACCGACCACTGCCAGCACCGCGACGACGACGACAGCGATGCCGACGTACAGAATCGTCTTCGCGGTCTTCTCCTTCTTCGCCTGATTCGCCGCGATCTGGCGGGCGTTCTCGCGTGCGCGGTTCCGCTTGTCGTCCGCGGAGTTGTTCTTCGCCATTGTTCCTCACGTTGGATCGTCTGACATCGGTGCGGGCTGAGGCCCGAACGGTGCGGGACGGCTTCCGCGACCCGACGGCACCACTGTACCGAAACAGGTGCTGGGCCGACTCCCAGAAACATTCAAGGTTCAACTACAACGTTCAACTACCTGCACCTCGGCTCCGGCAGCTTCGGGACGTCCGAGCCGGGCACACCGCCCTGATCGCACCGTCCGTTCGCGCGGGCCGGCTCACACCGGTCCGGGCAGGTAGTCGAAGGGGTTCACCGTCAGCGGCCACCAGGACATGGCCGCCCCCGACTGGATGACCATGACGGCAAGGATGACGAGCAGCGCGATCACGGCCAATGCGACGAGGCGGCCGAGCTGATTGCGAGTGGCTCCCGACACGAGCAGCCGTGAGCCGAAGCGCAGGCTCGAGGCTCCCGGCCCGACCCACAGCACCAGCGAACCGGCGGCGCCCGCAGCCCACACCGACCATTGTTCGGAGGCACCGCTGGGCACGATCCCGGCGATGTCGAGTCGCGTGAGCACGAGCGCGGCGGCGGCCGCGATCGCCGGCAGGATGATCGAGGCCACCGAGGTCAGGATCGAGGCCAGCACGGCCCCCGGCGCCGAGGCGAGCGCCCGGAAGAATCCCCCCGAGTCCGTTCCGCGGTCGAACCGGTGGCGCTGGACCTTCCGATCCAGACGTGTGCCGGTGCGAGCGAGCACCGACCAGACCAGGGCGACGACACAGATGACCAGAGGACCGAGAGGCATGACGGCGACGGCCAGAGCGACGAGTCCGAAGACGACCCAGCCACCGGACTGCACTCGCCGGTAGCCCATCGGCGCCCACGGCTGGCCGCCCGGCTGCATCGGCTGGCCGCCGGACTGGATCGGCTGACCGCCGGGGCCCATGAGCTGGCCGCCGTGACCGGCTTGGCCGCCCCACTGTCCCTGAGCGACCTGACCATTCGGTCCGCCCGTCCCGCTCGGTCCGCCGGCCCCGCCCGGTCCGACGAGGTTCTGTCCCTGACCGGGCTGGACGAATCCGGAGCGGCCGAGGTCGGCGCCGGCCATCGGGGATCCCGGACCCGCCTGAATGCCGCCGTTGGGATTGCTGATCGGTGGTGCGGTCGCCTGCTGCGGCGACTGTCCGTGTATCCGTCCCGCACCATAGTCCGGCCCCTGCCCGGGCCCCGAACCGTGACCGGACCCGGCATGATTGGTCGGTCGGCTGGAACCGGGGTACTGCGGCTGCCCGGTGCCGGACGGACCGGCTCCCGGGTAGCCCGTTGCCGAATAGTCTCCGCGCTGACCGGCATGACCGGCAGGACCGCCATGACCGGCAGCCCCTGCTGCACCGAATCCGGCGGCGGCACCGGCCGCACCGCCGAGAGCCGCACCACCCAGCGCCGCACCACCCAGCGCAGCCCCGGCACCGCCACGGCCGTCGGCGCCGTCGTCGACGGCAGGCATGACCGCGGTTCCGCTCGGTGTCCGCTGCGGACCACCCGCACCGGCCCCGCCGCTGGGACCCGATCCGAGCTGCGGCATCCGCCCGGACTCGATGTCGACGAGCGCATCGAGGATCATCTGCCCCGACGGGCGACGTTCGGGCTTCGGGTCGAGGCAGGCGGCGATGAGCGGTGCGAAGTTCTTCGGCGCCCCGTCGAGATCGAATTTGCCCATCGCCACCCGACCGAGCACCGCCTCCAGCGGTCCGGACCCGTAGGGGTTGCGTCCGGTGGCGGCGAACGCCATCGTCGCAGCCCACCCCCACCAGTCGGTCTTCTCACTCGAGGTCTTGCCGTCGGCGATCTCCGGCGACAGATAGCCGGGTGTGCCCATGACCAGACCCGTCGCGGTCACGCGCACTTCGTCGGCGACCTGGGCGATGCCGAAGTCGATGACCATGGGCTCACCGTCCATGATCATCACGTTCGCGGGTTTGAGATCGCGGTGGATGACGCCGGCATCGTGGACGGCGTTGAGGGCGTCGAGGAGGGCGTGGCCGAAGTGGACGAGCTCATCCTCGGCGAAGGGGCCGTTGTCGCGGACGTCATCGGACAGGGTCTGCCCATCGACGAATTCGGTGATGATGAACGGCTGCGCGGATTCGAGTTCGGCGTCGAGGACCTCGGCGATCCGAGGGTGGCGGATCCTGCGCAGGGTGCGGGTTTCGCGGGCCAGACGCTTCCGCGCGGTCTCGTCATTGGCGATGTGCGGATGGAGGACCTTGACCGCGACCGGGTTGTTTCCGCCGTCGACACCGAGGTAGACGACACCCATGCCGCCCGAGCCGAGCTCCTCGATGAGGCGGTAGCCTCCCAGTTCCTGATCCATCACCTGGCCAAGCCTAGTCGAGCGAGTAGAGTTCATTCCAAGGACCGACTCAGGAGGAGGCGCAGATGAGCACCGTCAACTCTGCCGAGCCAAGCACCGAAATCACCTTCGGCGACAGCGATTTCGTCGTCGTGGCCAACCGACTTCCCGTCGACCGCGATCCCGCCGACGAGAACCACGGATGGCGTACCTCACCTGGGGGTTTGGTCACCGCTGTGGCTCCTGTGATGAAGGCCCAGGAGGGTGCGTGGATCGGTTGGACGGGAGTCGCCGATGAGGATTTCGAACCCTTCACGATCGACGGAATGCACCTGACACCGGTGACCCTGACAAGTGAGGATGTCCTCAGGTACTACGAAGGGTTCTCCAACGCGACGCTGTGGCCTCTCTATCACGATGTCATCGTCCCACCCGAGTACCACCGCACCTGGTGGGATGCGTATGTGCAGGTCAATGAGCGCTTCGCGCACAAGGTCGCCGAGGTGGCCGCGGAGTCCGCGACGGTGTGGATCCATGATTATCAGCTCCAGCTGGTTCCGCTCATGGTCCGCCGGATGCGTCCCGACGTGGCGATCGGCTTCTTCAACCACATCCCCTTCCCACCCTACGAGCTCTTCGCGCAGCTGCCGTGGCGCGATGAGATCCTGCGGGGCCTCCTCGGCGCTGATCTCATCGGTTTCCAACGTCCCGCGGATGCGGCGAACTTCCGGCGTGCAGTGCGCGGTCGGCTGAACTTCTCGACGAAGGGATCGACGGTCCTCGTGCCCGCGGGTGAGGCCGTGGCCGCGCACGTCGTCCGCGCCGAGGCATTCCCGATCTCCATCGACACTCCCTATCTGGAGGAGCTCGCGAAGGATCCGGACATCGTCGAACGGGCTCGGCAGATCCGCGAGGACGTCGGCAATCCGAAGGTCGTCATGCTCGGCGTCGATCGGATGGACTATACGAAGGGCATCCGGCACCGGCTCAAGGCCTACGGCGAACTCATCGCCGAAGGCCGCCTCGCCGTCGAGGACGTCGTGCTCATCCAGATCGCGACCCCGTCGCGGGAGCGGCTCGAGCAGTACAAGATCATCCGGCACGATGTCGAGCTCGCGGTCGGGCGGATCAACGGCGAGCAGGTCGACGTCGGGTCGATTCCCGTCCGCTATCTCCACCATTCCTATCCGCGCGATGAGATGACGGCGTTCTTCCTCGCTGCCGACGTCATGTTGGTGACGGCCCTGCGCGACGGGATGAATCTCGTGGCCAAGGAGTATGTGGCGTGCCGGCAGAACGACGACGGGGCGCTCGTGCTCTCGGAGTTCACGGGTGCCGCCGAGCAGCTCACGGGGGCGGTGACGGTCAATCCGCACGATATCGGCGATCTCAAGGCCGGCATCCTCGAGGCGGTCGAGATGGATGAGAAGACGCGTGCCCGGCGGATGCGGCAGATGCGGCGGAAGGTCGCCACGGACACCGTGAGCCTGTGGTCGAAGAACTTCCTCGCCGAGCTCAACCACCTCAAGCACAATCCCGAGGCCGTCGTCCCCGACCGCCCGGTCGTGCAGAAGAGCCGGACCGCTCCCCCGCCGGACGCCCCCGCAGCGCCTTCGGGTCGGGCCGATCGTCCCGAGGACGCCGAGTGGGTCTCCGAGATCTCCACCTCCCGATAGGAGGATCTCAGTGACGATCGAACCGACCGTTTCCGCACCCGCCGTCTCGACTCCCGCCGAGGTGGCTCTGCGTGACCTCGCCACCGCCGAATCCCTGCTGCTGGCCCTTGATTTCGATGGGGTGCTCGCACCCCTCCAAGACGATCCGTCGACCTCGCGGATGGTCCCCGAATCGGCCGCCGCCGTTGAGGCGCTCGCGAGTCTGCCGCGGACTCGGGTGGCATTGGTGTCCGGTCGCGATATCGCGACTCTGCGACGCCTGTCCGCGGCTCCTGACTCGGTCTGGCTGGTCGGCTCGCACGGGGCGGAGGCCGAACTCGGGAATGATTCTGCTCATGACGCTGGTGCTGAGCATGATGGCGGCGGCACCGAAAGCAGGCACGGCTCCGGCGTGATCCGCTCTCCCGAGCTCACCCCGGCCGAGGCCGAAATGCTCGCCGCCATCGATGCGCACCTCGACGCCTTCGAACACGCCCTTCCGGACACCGATGGCACGCCCGGTTCGACCGCGGCGAACGCCACGGCCCGCGCAGGCAGCGCATACGACGCAGGCGGCGCAGTCAGCGCAGTCAGCACAGGCCGCACAGGCGGCGCAGTCAGCACAGACGGCACCTCGGATTTCCTCATCGAGGCCAAACCCTATTCGCGGACGGTCCACACTCGCGGAATCGCCCCCGAGGCCGCCGCGGCTCTCCACGAGCACGCCACTGAAGTGGTCGAGGAGTTTCCCGACATCCGTGTGATCGAGGGACACGACATCACCGAACTCGCCGTCAAACAGGCGACGAAAGGTGATGGGGTCCGGCTGCTCGCCCGCGCCGGCCGACCGACCGCTCTGGGCTACCTCGGTGACGATGTCACCGATGAGGATGCCTTCGCGGCCCTCGACGAACTCACGAACGCTCGTGTCCTCGACGCGGCGCTGACCGTCAAGGTCGGGCCCGCGCAGACTCGTGCCTCGTGGCGGATCGCCGATCCCGGCGCCGTGGCCGAAATGCTCGGCCGCCTCGTGGCGGACCGCAGGAAATTCCTCGGCAGCGATCACGACTGAGGTCGGGCCGCCTCGGCGAGGATGGGCCCGGGGTGGAACCCGAGGTCAACGGCGTTGCGGGGGCACGGCACTGGCACGGAGGACGAGGTCGGGGTCGACCGTGTAGTCGACGTGCACGCGGGTGTCACCGCCGGCGATCATCGTCCGGATCTCGTCGATGGCCGACTGTGCCACGGTCGCCCAGTCGTAGACGACCTGCGACAGGGGCGGTTGGACGACATCGGCGTCGGGGACGTCGCCGACCGTGAGCAGGGAAAGGTCGCGGGGCACGTCGAGCCTGAGCCGCTGGGCGGCCTCGAGCATGCCGAAGGACAGGGACGGAGCGCAGGCGATGACAGCGGTGCAGCGCAGATCGAGCAGCTCCTCGGCGGCGGCGACTCCGGCCATGGCACCGCCGGCGGCCTCGACAACTGGGGCCTGGTCACGGGTGGCGGGGATATGGAGGATTCCGGCCATGGATCTGCGGAAGCCGGCGATGCGGGCCGGGGCCGCCGAGTCGCGCAGCACGGCGAGCCCGATGCGTCTGTGGCCGAGGTGGACGAGATGGGCCACGGCGGTCTCGATTCCGCCGGTCGCGTCGAGATAGATGCGCGAGATCCCGTCGTCGTGGCGGGCGTTCGAGATGCGGATGAGCGGGAGCCCGCGTTCGGCGAGCATTCCCGCGAGCACACCGGCCGCACCGCCGCCGACGACGATGGCTCCGGAGATCGTCGGACCGCCGTGCTCGCTGCCGAGGATGGTCTCGAGCAGAGCCTCGTTGCGTTCGGCGATGGCTTCGACGTGGACGACGGCGATGCCCAGCGCGAACATCCGGTTCGTCAGGATCTCCGCGAGCCGCGAGTACGGGTCGACATTGCCCGACGACACCGCGGGTTTGATGAGCGCGACGAGCGGTGAGCCGGCTCCTGCGCCGGAACCCGGCCCGGATGCGTCCGGGGATTCCGGGGCCGGGGCCTGCCCGGCGGCGCCGAGGATCGCCAGAGCCTGCCGCACCTTCGCCGAGGAGGCGGCCGACACCGAATCCGGATCGCGCAGGGCTCGGGAGGCGGTGGCCTTCGAGACTCCCGCGGTGCCGGCGATCTCGGCGAGACGCACGTGACGGTGCTCGGGCGGGCGGCCGACAGTGTGGCCCGCACCGCCGGCGCCCGGACCTCCTTTGCTCGCCCGGCCGGCATTCTGCCCGGTCATCGGCGGGCCGCCGTCGTCGAGGTGCGGGCGATGAGCCGGGGGCGGAATACCGGCGGCACCGACGGCAGACCCGTCGTCGAGATCCGCAGGGTCTGCAGAGTCGCCTCGATGAGGGCATTCGACAGTCCCTCGACGTCGAGGCCGAGCACCGTGGCCGGAGGGCCCGTGAACTTCATCGTCGGGGAATCGCCGAAACCGACGACCGACATGTCCCGCGGCACCTGCAGATGCCGATTCCGCAGCCCGTAGAGAGCACCGTGCAGCTGCAGAGCGGACTGGACGATCACCGCGGTGCACGTCGCATCCTTGAGCTCGAGCACCGCCCGGGATCCTCCGGAGAACGACTTCGGCACCCGCGAGATCCAGTCCTCGAGGTCGAGACCGAGGTTCCTGGCCGGATGTTCGGCGAGAAAGCGGCGGATGAGCTGGACGGCCAGTTCTCCGCTGTCATTGCAGATCAGACCGATTCTGCGATGTCCGATCGCCCGCAGATGTTCGAAGGCCGTGGTCATCCCCCCGCCGAGGTCGAGGCGCGCGGCGATGACATCGCCGCTGCCCGCACCTGTTCGGGCCGCACCCGAGCCGGCCGGTCCTGCTTCAGCACGATCCGACCTTGCCGCACCTGTCCCGGACCCGCCGGCCTCCTCGGCGCCGGCGGACTGTTCGGCGACGCGGATGCAGGGGATCTCCGTGTTCAGGCTCGTCAGCGTCGTGGTCACCAGGGCCACGGCACCGGCGTCGATCGCGGTCTGCAGCGGTTCCGGGTCGGTCTCGACCAGAGGGCGGGTGACGAGGAGATCATGAGCCTGCAGAGCCTTGGCCACACGGGTGCAGACCTGGACCTGCCAATGTTCGGGATTGCCGGGGGCACTGACGGCCACGAGCCGCCTCGGCGCATCATGGAGCAGGGTCGAACGCGAATAGCCGAGCTCGGTCATCGCCTCCAGCACCTTCGCCCGCGTCGATGCGGCGACGGCACCGCGGCGGCCGAGCACCCGGGAGACCGTGGCCAGGGACACTCCGGCCCGGGCGGCGACCTCGTCCAACGTGACCTTCATAGTCGTCAGTCTACTTTCGCACCGCGGTATGCGTCGGCGCAGAGCCATCGTGCTGAGAATCACTCTACACTTTGTCGAATTCACAGAGCACCCGGACTCTCCACCCCTTAGGATGAGAGTGACTGAGCATCCCCGCCAGGTCACCGACGACCAGCTGCTCACGGAGTTATTCAGAAGTTTTAGGAGGACTTATGTCAACGGTGTCGTTGAATGGCCTCAGTCATGTCTACGAGAACACGACGTCCGAATCCGTACACCCGTTCAATCTCTTCGTCGACGACGGCGAGTTCCTCGTCCTCTACGGCCCCACTGCTTCGGGCAAATCGACGATCCTGCGGATGCTCCACGGCCTGGAGACCCCGAAGACCGGCACCATCCTCATCGACGGCGCCGATATCACCCACGCCGCCGTCAACGACCGCGATGTGACCCTGGCGCTGGAGAGCTACGCGCTCTACCCCCATATGAGCGTGCGCGACAACCTCGGCTTTGCGCTGCGCGTCGACGGTCTGCCGGCCGACGAGATCAGGGAACGCGTCGAATCCGTGATGGCCAAGATCGGGCTGAGCGACATCCTCGATTCGGTCCCCGGCGATCTCACCCAGCTGCAGCGCCAGACCGTGGCCCTGGCCCGCGCCGTGGTGCGCCGGCCCAAGGTGCTGATCATGGACGAGCCCGTGGTCAACCTCGTCCCCGAACAGCAGACGGAGACACTGTCGCTGATCAAGGGCCTGCAGCAGGAATTCGGACTGACGACGATCTATGCCACCTCCGATCTCGAGGATGCGAAGGTCCTCGGCGACCGGATCGCCTTCCTCGATCGCGGACGGCTCATCGGTGTGGAGACACCCGACCTCGCCGAGGCGCTCGTGGCCTCGAACACCGACACGGACTCCTGAACCGTGCCGGGAACCCTGCCCTCGCCGGACCCGTCATCGCAGGCCGCCCCGCCGGCGCCGACAACCGCGGGCGACGTGGCTGTTCCCGCGCCGGAGATCCACACGATCCGGAACGCCGATCGTGCGGCCCTGGCCGGACTCCCCTGGCACCTGCCCTTGGCCGAGTGGCCGGAGACGCTGCTCGGCGGGCTGCCCCGCGGAATCTCCCGGCACGTCGTCAGATATGTCGAGATCGGAGACGAAGTGCTTGCGATCAAGGAGACCGACGACGCACAAGCCCTGCGTGAGTTCGACATCCTCGGTGCGCTCGGCAACCTCGACGTCCCCCTCGTCGAACCCCGTGCCATCGTCAACGGCCGTCGGACCGAATCGGGCGAGACTCTCAAGGGCGCCCTCATCACCGCCTATCTCGAGTTCTCCCTGCCCTATCGTGCGCTGTTCTCCCGGGATCTCGCCGCTGACACCGGCGTCCGCCTCGTCGACGCTCTGGCCGTGCTCCTCGTCCGCCTCCACCTCGTCGGCTTCTACTGGGGAGACGTGTCCCTGTCGAACACGCTCTTCCGCCGCGACGCCGATGCCTACGCCGCCTATGTCGTCGACGCCGAGACCGGTGAGCTGCACGAGCAGCTCTCCGACGGGCAGCGGAACATGGACCTGCGGATCGCGCGGATGAACATCGCCGGGGACTTCCTCGACCTGCAGGCCGCGGGACTCGTCGACCCCGAGACCGATCCGCTGGCGGCCGGTGAGCGACTCTGCGAGTCGTACAGCGCCCTGTGGGCGGAGCTGACCCGGGTCGAGGAATTCAGCGTCAACGAACGCTGGCGCATCGACGAACGCATCCGCCGCCTCAACGATCTGGGCTTCGACCTCGGCGAGCTGACGGTGACGACCGATATCGACGGCATCAGCCTCCTCGTCTCCCCCAAAGTCGTCGAACCCAACCATCATTCGAGGCGTCTGCTGCGTCTGACCGGGATCGGCGCGAACGAGAACCAGGCCCGAGCGATGCTCAACGACCTCGATTCGTTCCGATCGGCTCCCGAGATCGCCGAATTCGACGAACTCGACGAATCCCAGGCCGCCCGCCGCTGGCTCGACGAGGTGTACAAACCCCTCATCCAGGCGATCCCGGAGAACCTCACCCGCAAACTCGAACCCGGGCAGATCTTCTACGAGTTCGCCGAACACCGCCGCACCATGGCTCGTGCCCGCCAACGCGACATCCCCACGATGGAGGCCATCGCGTACTTCATCGTCGACTACCTGGCGAACCTCCCCGACGAGATCCGCTACGTCGACAGCAAGAAGTTCTGACCCTCCCCCAGCCCAGCCGATGTTCCACAAGGTGAAACGGGGTCGGCAGGGCCGCCTCGGCGGGCATACCTTTGAAGTCCACGGAGACGACACCGGTGTCGCTCCTGCACCGAACCCCGCTTGGAAGGATTCCCGATGTCGACGAACGAGCCGATGCCCACGAATGTGAACAACCCGTCGATCCCGTCCCTGTTCGACCTCAGCGGCCGCACCGCCGTCGTCGTGGGGGCCGGTTCCGGGCTGGGGCAGGCCAGCGCGATCGGGCTCGCCGACGCGGGTGCGCATGTCGTCGTCGCCGATCTCAACCTCACCGGCGCCGAGGAGACCGCCGCCCTCATCGCCGGGCGTCGCTCCGGATCCGCCGCCACGGAATCTGCCGCAGGGGCCGACGGGACTGCCGGGGTCGACGGGGTTGCCGGGACTGCCGGGGCCGACGGGGTTGCCGGGACTGCCACGGCGGTGGCCGTCGACATCACGGACACGGCGTCCGTCGACGCGCTCGTCTCCGCGTGGGCCGATGCCGAGATCCTCGTCATCACTCCCGGCGCGAACGTGCGCAAACGCCTCACGGACACCACCGATGACGAATTCGATCGGGTCATCGACCTCAACCTCAAGGGCACGTACCGGCTGATGCGCGGCTTCGGTCGGGAGATGGGCTCCCGCGGCCGGGGATCGATCGTCACCTACGCCTCGTTCCGGGCTCTGGCCATCGAGCCCGGCCAGGGACTCTACGCGGCGGCCAAAGCCGGGGTCGTGCAGCTGACGAAGACGATGGCCAGCGAGCTGGGCGGTCAGGGCGTGAGGGTCAATGCGATCCTGCCCGGGCCCTTCGACACTCCCCTGACTCAGCAGATCAAGGCCGACGGGACATGGTGGGACGCGTATGCGGACAAGACCGCCCTGGGCCGGTGGGGGCGCCTGCACGAGATCGCCGGGCCGGTCGTGTTCCTCGCCTCGGACGCGTCGAGCTATGTCACGGGGCATTCGCAGCTCGTCGACGGCGGGTGGATGGCGCATGACGGTCGGTTCATCCCCGACGTGTGAGCACTCTGCCGTGTGGAATCGGCGTGGCGAATCTCCGCCATCGCCGTGTGAGATCGGCGACGCCGCGGGCCGGATTCGCCCGTGATCACGCGGAGACCCGGCGAGACAATATTCATGCTTATGCAAGAATATTCAAATGACCGTTTCGCGCACACCGTCCACCCCGCCGACGTCCACTCCCACAGGGGTGCTGCGGCAGCTGGGGCGGCGCAAGTCGATCAGCGCCATGACCGCCGAAGCCCACACCGATGCGCAGACCGCGCAGTCGGGTGGACTGCGGCGGACGTTCGGCGTGTTCCAGCTGACGATGATCAGCGTCGGCGCCACCTTGGGCACGGGCATCCTCGTCATCCTCGGCGAGGCGGTTCCCGTGGCCGGTCCCGCCGTCTGGATCGCCTTCGTCCTCGCCGGCATCACGGCGCTGCTGTCGGCGGTCAGCTACGCCGAGATGGCCGGGATGGTGCCGGTGTCCGGGTCGAGCTATTCGTATTCCTACGCCACCCTCGGTGAAGGCGTCGCCTGGGTCTGCGGCTGGTGCCTCGTCCTCGAATACGCGGTCTCGGTCGCCGCGGTCGCAGTCGGCGCCGCCGACTATGTCAACGAGACCCTGCGCGTCTTCGGTCTCGAGCTGCCGGCATCCCTGACCACGGGGCCGGGCCTGGCCGAGAACCCGGGCGGGGTCATCAACGTCTCGGCCCTCGTCGTCGTGGCCCTGGCGACCGTGCTGCTCATGCGCGGAGCCCGCGAGTCCGGTGTCGTCAACACGTTGCTCGTATTCGTCAAGATCGGCATCCTCGTGTTCTTCGCCATCGTCGCCTTCACCGCGTTCAAGGCCGGCAACTTCGCGCCGATGCTGCCGATGAGTGCCGCCGGTGTCACCGCGGCCGCTTCGAGCGTGTTCTTCTCGTATATCGGCTTCGATGCCGCGTCCACGGCAGGTGAGGAAGCGAAGAATCCGCGGCGGGACCTGCCGCGGGCGATCATCTTCTCGATGCTCATCGTCACCTCGATGTACGTCCTCGTCGCCGTCACCGCGATCGGGGCGAGGCAGTGGCAGTGGTTCGAGGGCGCTCATGCGCCGCTGGTCCAGATCGTCGAGGAGATCACCGGATCGAATATCGCTGTCCTTCTCTTCGCCGTGGCGGCGGTGCTCGCGATCTTCTCCGTCGTCATCACCGTGCTCTACGGTCAGTCGCGGATCCTTTTGACGATGGCCCGGGACGGAATGGTGCCGAAGATCTTCGGTGTCGTCTCGCAGCGCACGGGCACTCCCCTGGTCGGGACCCTCATCGTCGGCGGTCTCGTCGCGATCACCGCGGCGCTCATTCCGCTCGGCGAACTCGCCGACGCCACGAGCATCGGCACCCTGTTCGCGTTCTGCCTGGTCAATATCGCCGTCATCTACCTGCGGTTCAAGCGCCCCGACCTCGACCGCTCGTTCAAGGTCCCGTTCGGGCCGGTCGTGCCCGCGCTGGGAGCCTTGGCGTGTGCGTTCCTCATGGTCAACCTCGGCGGGCGGACCTGGATCGTCTTCTGCGTGTGGATGGCCGTCGGCGCGCTGGTCTACTTCACCTACAGCCGCCGCCACTCGGTCGTCGGTCACCTCAGCGAAAAGGACTACCGCACCACCGTAGACTCCTGATTGCTACCTGACGGCGGCCCAGCAACCTCGCGAGGTTGCTGGGCCGCCGTCAGGTAGTAAGAGGGGTCAGGGGCGGCGGGCTCGGGCGACCTCGTAGAGCGAGACGGCCGCGGCGATGCCGGCGTTGAGCGACTCGGTGGTCGCGGCGATCGGGATCGACACGATCTGGTCGCACTTCTCCGAGATCAGCCGCGACAGCCCCTTGCCCTCGGAGCCGACGACGATGCACAGCGGGTCGCGGGTGAAGGTCAGTTCGGGCAGATCGACGTCACCGTCCATGTCGAGACCGACGACGAACACGTTCTGCTTCTTCAGCTCATCGATCGTCCGCGCCAGATTGACGACCTGTGCCACGCGGATGCGCGAAGCGGCGCCGGCGGAGGTCTTCCACGCAGCGGCCGTCATCGAGGCGGCGCGACGTTCGGGGATGATCACACCGTGACCGCCGAAGGCCGCAGTCGACCGGACGATCGCACCGAGGTTGCGGGGATCCGTGATCCCGTCGAGGGCCACGAGCAGCGGCGTCTCTGCGCGTTCGGCCGCGAATTCGAGCAGGTCGGAGGGGTCGGCGTAGTCGTACGGCGGGACCTGCAGGGCGATGCCCTGATGGATCGCGTCGTCGGTGAGCCGGTCGAGGTCGGGCTTGCTCGCCTCGAGCATCGAGATGCCGCGCTGGGTCGCCAGCGTGATCGACTCGCGGACACGGTCATCGGAGTCGATGCGACCGGACACGTACATCGCGGTGGCCGGAACGCCTTCGCGCAGAGCCTCCAGGACCGAATTGCGCCCGGCGACCATGTTCGGTCCGAGTTCCTTCTTCTTCCGCTTCGCCTGCGCCGAGGCGTTCGAGCTCTTGCGCTGCTGCGCGGCCTTGTGCGCCTTGTGGTAGACGCGGTCCTCGGCCTTGGGCGTCGGACCCTTGCCGCGCAGACTGCGCCTGTTCTTGCCGCCCGACCCCTTGGTCGGGCCCTTCTTCGAACCGCCGGAGCGGGGATTGGAAGCCATATGATTCCTATCAGGTGCGTTGGGGCCGCGGGCTCATGCCCGTGGCCGAAATTCGTCGACCTCAGCCCTCGCCGAGGTGGTAGCGGTACCCGTCGGCCGTGTCCTCGATGATGACGCCGGCCGCGGCCAGTTCGTCACGGAGGGCATCCGCGGTGGCGAAGTCCTTCTCCGCCTTCGCCTCGGCCCGGCGCTTGGCCATGGTGGCCACGAGGGAGTCGAGTGCGGACTCCGCCTTGTCGTCGGCGGCCGATCCGGACCAGACCGCGGCGCTGGGGTTGACTCCGAGGATGTCGAGCATGAGCTCCACCTCGGCGACGATCCGCGCCAGCCCCGCCCGATCAGCGCCGGAGTCGAGGAGCTTCGCACCCTCGCTCACGGAGGCGAAGACCACGGACAGGGCACGAGGCACACCGAGGTCGTCGTCGAGGGCGGCGGCGAATTCGGCGGGAACGTCGACGCCGCGTCCGGCATAGGAGTAGCTGACGTCCGGCAACCTCGGCGCGTCCGCCCCGAGTGCCTGGCGAGCGCGCTGGAGGAAGTTCTGCAGTCGCTCGAGCGAGGCCGCGGAACGTTCCATTGCCTCGTTCGAGAAGTCGAGGATCGACCGGTAGCTGGCGCCGGTGAGGAAGTAGCGGACGGCCAGCGGGCTGAACGTGTCGAACAGGTCGGAGGCGAAGACGGAGTTGCCCAGGGACTTCGACATCTTGTCCCCGGCCACATTGAGCAGGCCGGAATGCATCCAGATGTTCGCGAACTGGTCTCCGGCGGCACGGGACTGCGCCAGCTCGTTCTCATGATGCGGGAAGCGCAGGTCGAGTCCGCCGCCGTGGATGTCGAAGTTCGACCCCAGATACTTCGTCGACATGGCCGAGCATTCGATGTGCCAGCCCGGCCGGCCCCGTCCCCACGGCGAGGGCCAGGAGGCGGTGATCGGCTCGGAGTCCTTGTGCGCCTTCCACAGCGCGAAGTCCCGGGCGTCCCTCTTCCCGCGCAGCTCGGCGCCTTCGGCCAGTTCCATGTCCTGAAGCTTCTGGTTCGTCAGCGCCCCGTAGTCGCTCCACGAGGCGGCGTCGAAGTAGACATCGGCGCTGCCGTCGAGCGCGGGGTAGGCATGACCGGCCTCGATGAGGCGGGAGATGAGTTCGATCATCTCGGTGATGTGCCCGGTCGCGCGTGGTTCGCTGCTCGGCGGCAGCACATCGAGCGCTTCGTAGGCGGCGGTGAAGGCGCGTTCGTACTTGTACGCGTGGGCGAACCATTCCCGCCCCTCCTCGACGGACTTCGACAGGATCTTGTCGTCGATGTCGGTGACATTGCGGATCATGGTCACCCGGTAGCCGCTGTAGAGCAGCCAGCGCCGCAGAGTGTCGAACACCGAGGCCGAGCGCAGGTGGCCGATATGCGGTTCGCCCTGCACCGTGGCACCACAGACATAGATACCGACCTGACCGTCGTTGACGGGGCGCAGTTCTTCGGTCGTGCGGCTGGCGGTGTTATAGAGCGAGATAGTCACGCCCCAAGTCTACCGGGCCCGACCGTTTTCACGGTTTCTGCGAATTCGATACTAGACTGTTATGCGGCTCACGTGATGCGCGGCACATCGCACAGTGAATTCCCAGTAAAATGGGATCAAGCAATGAAGCTCGGCTCGCGAGTCCTTCTCGCTATTCGGACTTCACACCGGCCCACCGGTCTCGCAGACGAAACTTCGGTGGCCACACTCGGTCGCGATGATCCGCGACCGGTCAAGAAAGGACATCATGTCACCCAAGTCATCACCCCAGAGGGAGGTCTTCGTCTCCCGCGGCGCGTTCATCTTCGCGGCCATCGGCTCGGCGGTCGGCCTCGGCAACATCTGGCGCTTCCCCTATATCACTTATGACAACGGCGGCGGCGCGTTCATCATCCCCTACCTCGTCGCACTGCTGACGGCAGGCATCCCGCTGCTGTTCTTCTACTACGCGATGGGGCACCGTTCGCGCGGTTCGGCACCGCTGGCCCACCGAATGGCACACAAGGGCGCAGAACCCATCGGCTGGTTCGCCACCGGTGTCGCGATCGTCATCGGCATCTACTACGCCGCGATCATCGGCTGGGCCGGCTCCTATATGTTCTTCTCACTCACCGAAGCGTGGGGTGACGACTCGGAAGGATTCTTCTTCGGCGAATTCCTCAAGATGGGAGATCCCGGCATCTCGCTCGAGTTCGTTCCCGGTGTGCTCATCCCGGTCATCCTCGTCTGGGTGGTCGTCCTCATCATCCTGCTCATGGGTGTTCAGAACGGCATTGCGAACTTCTCGAAGATCTTCATCCCGCTGCTCATCGTCCTCTTCCTCGCACTCGTCGTCCGGTCTCTGTTCCTGCCCGGTGCCGCAGAGGGACTCAACGCCCTGTTCACTCCGGACTTCAAGGCTCTGGCCGATCCGAGCGTATGGATCGCGGCCTATGGCCAGATCTTCTTCTCTCTGTCGATCGCATTCGGCATCATGATCACCTACGCCTCGTACCTGAAGAAGAAGACGAACCTCACCGGCGCCGGCCTCGTCGTCGGCTTCTCGAACTCCGCGTTCGAGATCCTCGCCGGCATCGGCATCTTCGCGGCACTGGGCTTCATGGCCGCCGCTCAGGGCGTCGAGGTCGCAGATGTCGCGTCCTCGGGCATCGGCCTGGCCTTCGTCGGCTTCCCGACGCTGATCTCGGAGATGCCGGGAGGCGCGATCTTCGGATTCGTCTTCTTCGCCTGCCTCGTCTTCGCGGGCCTGACCTCGCTGATCTCGATCATCCAGGTGCCCATCCAGGCGCTGCGGGACAAGTTCCGCGTCGGCAACAAGGCCTCAACAGCGTGGATCGTCGGCGGAATGGGCGTCGTGTCCATTCTGCTCATGCCCACCGTCACCGGCCTGTATGCGCTCGATACGATGGATGCGTTCGCGAACAACGTCGGCATCGTCGGTTCCGCCATCATGTCGATCGTGGTCGTCGGCTGGGCCATGCGGAAGCTGCCGGTCTTCAGCCGTCACCTCAACGCGGTCTCGAGCTTCAGGCTCGGTCCGATCTGGATGACGCTCATCTCGATCACAGGCGTGGTGCTCGTCTACATGCTCATCACGCAGATCATCACATTCGTCTCCGACGGCTACGAGGGCTACCCGCCGCTCATCACCGGCGTCTACGGCTGGGGCATGATCGGACTGCTCATCGTCGGCTCGATCATCCTCACCCTCATCAGATGGCCCAAGGAGACCATTGATGAGATGGAAGCGGCGATCGCCGATTCCGTCGCAGAAGAGAACCTCCGCACCGAGAACAAGGGAGCCTGACATGGGCACTTCAGCAATCGTCATGATGGTCATCGCCATGGTCACCGTCTGGGGCGGCCTGATCGCAGCCATGCTGCACCTGCGCAAGCACCCCGACGAGGACGTCGCCGACTGATCATGCCGGGGTGAGCCCCACCCCTGATCACGTCCGGTCGAGTCGGATCCGCAGCGCCGCCTCGGCGACGCGGATCGGCTTACCCTCACCGAGGCGGCCCGATGCATCACAAGCATCGGGCCGCCTTCGTCGTTCCACCCTCACCCCGCCCATGTCACACACACCGTCTCGCCACCGGGTCGCCACTGGTCGAGCCCAGCGTGCTTGGTTAGGGTGGGGATTGTGAGCACTCCGTCCGGGGGTGCACTCAGTCCACTTCGGGTGCTCCGGGCAGCTGGACCCCGTCGTCGAAGACATGAAGGAGACGCAATGCCACAGACCGTCAAGGGCGTCATCTCCCGCAGCAAGGGAGCCCCAGTCGAACTCACCGACATCGTCATCCCGGATCCGGGTCCTGGCGAGGTCATCGTCGATGTGAAGTCGTGCGGCGTCTGCCACACGGACTTCCACTACCGCGAAGGCGGAATCAGCGACGACTACCCGTTCCTGCTCGGCCACGAGTCCGCCGGAGTCGTCTCCGAGGTCGGCGACGGGGTCACCGAAGTCGAGGTCGGCGATTTCGTCATCCTCAACTGGCGCGCCATCTGCGGCGACTGCCGTGCCTGCAAGCGCGGCGAGCCCTGGTACTGCTTCGACACCCACAACGCTTCGCAGAAGATGACACTGACCGACGGCACCGAGCTCGAGGCCGCTCTGGGCATCGGCTCGTTCGCCGAGAAGACGCTCGTCGCCGCAGGTCAGTGCACGAAGGTCCCCGAGGCGGATCCCGCCGTCGTGGGTCTGCTCGGCTGCGGGATGATGGCCGGAATCGGCGCCGCCATCAACACCGGTGAGGTCACCCGCGGCAAGACCGTGGCCGTGATCGGTGCCGGCGGTGTCGGCTGCGCTGCGATCGCCGGTTCCGCTCTGGCCGGGGCGAACACGATCATCGCTCTCGACATCGATGAGAAGAAGCTCGACTGGGCCAGCGACTTCGGTGCCACGCACACGGTGTCGACGAAGGGCATGAGCGAGGACGAGGTCGTCGCCGCGATCCAGGAGCGCACCGGAGGCTTCGGCGCCGATGTCGTCATCGACGCCGTCGGACTCCCCGCCACCTGGCGGCAGGCCTTCTACGGCCGTGACCTCGCAGGCACCGTCGTCCTCGTCGGTGTGCCGACCCCGGAGATGGAGCTCACGGTGCCGCTGCTCGACGTGTTCGGTCGCGGTGGCAAGCTCAAGTCCTCCTGGTACGGCGACTGCCTGCCCGACCGCGACTTCCCGATGCTCGTCGACCTCTACCAGCAGGGACGTTTCCCGCTCGAGAAGTTCGTGTCCGAGCGCATCGGCATCGCCGATGTCGAATCGGCTTTTGAGAAGATGGCCAAGGGCCAGGTCCTGCGATCGGTGGTGGAGCTGTAATGACTGCTATTGAACATCTCGTCACTTCAGGTACGTTCTCTCTGGACGGTGAGACGCACGACGTCGACAACAACGTGTGGATCATCGGCGATGATTCCGAGGTCATCGTCATCGACCCCGCCCACGACGTGGATGCGATCGCCGAGGCGGTCGGATCCAGAGACGTCAAGGCCATCCTGCTCACGCACGGTCACGACGATCACGTCGGAGTCGTCCGCGACTTCGCACAGCGGGTGGGCAATCCCACTGTGTACCTCAATCCCGAGGACTACGTGCTGTGGGACATGACCTACGAGGACTATCGTCCCGACGGACAGATCGCCCACGGCGACACCTGGACCATCGGCGGGGTCAAGCTCAAGGCGCTGCACACTCCCGGCCACTCCCCCGGTTCGACGTGCTTCTTCGTCGAGACCGGTCTGCCGGTCCCCCCGTCGGCGGGTGCCGGTCGCGCGGTCGGTCCGGTGCTGTTCTCCGGCGACACGCTGTTCAACGGCGGACCCGGAGCCACGGGGCGTTCGTACTCGAGCTTCGAGACGATCATCGAATCGATCCGCGACGTGCTCTTCCCGCTGCCCGAGGCGACCGTCGTGCTCACCGGGCATGGTGATTCGACGTCGATCGGTGCCGAGAGTCCGGCCCTCGAGGACTGGATCAAGCGCGGCCACTGATTCACCGCAGGCCAGCCGCTGACGGTCCGCCGGCCCTGACGCAGATCGCGTCACCGACCGGCCGCTGATCGGTCTCTGGCCGACCGATGCAACTCGCAGACGCGGGTCGCGACCCACACGGGTTCGCGACCCGCGTCTGCGCTTTCCGCCCCTGACGGATAGACTCATCGGGTGCCTGAATCACAGTCTTCACAGCCCGCCGAGTCAGCGTCCGACTCGTCCGGCGCTTCCGCCGCCACGTCCACCGGCCTCAAGGTGGGGATGAAGCCCCGCCATCTGGTGATGATGAGTCTCGGCTCGGCTATCGGTGCCGGTCTCTTCGTCGGCTCCGGTGCCGGAGTCCAGGCGGCAGGTCCCGCCGTGCTCATCTCCTATGTCGTCGCGGGTCTCATCGTCATCTTCGTCATGAGGGCCCTCGGCGAACTCGTCGCCGCCGACCCCAACCCTGGAGCGTTCTCCCACTACGCGGGCAAGGCGATGGGGCCGGCCGCGGCCTTCGCCGTGGGTGCGCTGTGGTGGGTCCAGCTGTGTCTCGTCGTCGCCGCCGAGGCCACCGCCGCCGCACAGATCGCGGCTTCCTATATTCCGTCCGTCCCGCAGTGGGTCATCGCCTTGGCGATCATGCTCGTCTTCACGGCCATCAACCTCACCACCTCGGGCAGCTTCGGTGAGTTCGAGTTCTGGTTCTCGCTCATCAAGGTCGCCTTCGTCGTCCTCTTCGTCGTCCTCGGTGCCGCGTACCTGTTCGGGTGGACCCCGGCCGAACCGCCCGCGCAGGTCTTCGCCGATGGGTTCATGCCCACCGGCATCTCCGGCATCGCCGCCGGTCTGCTCGTCGTCGCCTTCGCCTTCGGCGGCATCGAGATCGTCGCTGTCGCCGCGGCCGAGACCGCGAATCCCGAGCGCAGCGTCTCCCAGGCGATCAAGACGATCGTGTGGCGCATCCTGTTCCTGTACATCGGGTCCGTGGCCGTCATCGTCCTCGTCCTGCCGTGGACGGATGACCGCCTGGCCGAATCCCCGTTCGTCGCCGTGCTCGAGACCGCGGGGCTGCCGTTCATCGCCTCGCTGCTGGCCGCGGTCATCGTCATCGCGCTGCTGTCGTCGATGAACGCGAACATCTACGGGGCGTCCCGGATGTCGTTCTCGATGTCACAGCGGTCCATGCTTCCGCGCGGGCTCGGCCGCACCAATCGTCGCGGCGTGCCCGTGCCTGCGGTGCTGGCCACCTCGGCGTTCGGTTTCGTCGCGGTCGCGCTCAACTATTTCTGGGCCGCCGAGGTCCTCGGAGTCCTGCTCAACATCGTCGGCTCGACGCTCATCGTCACCTGGGTCGCGACCCTCGTTTCGCAGATCGTCCTGCGCCGTCGCGCCGAGGTGGCCGGCCGGTCCCTGCCCCTGCGCATGTGGGGCTACCCGTGGCTGTCGTATGTCACTCTGGCCGGAATCGCCGTGATCATCGGGCTCGGCCTGACCGTCGAATCCGTGCGCTTCCAGATCGTCGGCACGCTCATCTTCGTCATCGCGCTCTACCTCGTCGGCCTCGTCGTCACGAAGCGCCACCCCAACGCCAAGGTCTGAGGCCGCCGTTCACCGTCACCGAGGCGGCCCACCCGAAACATGATCGCCGAGCCGGGTCCTGACCTCCGACATTCAGGCGGAGCGGCGCGCGTCCGAGTGTCCAGGGCCGTTCTCGTCCAGCTCTGCGATGAGCTCTGGCAGAGCGTGCGCGGAATCTGCGGATTCGGCCCAGCCCGCGAGCATGTCCCGGGTCTGGCCCACATGTCGGGCGAAGTGTCTGCCCGCATAGCTCGTGACGTCGATCGGCACGATCCGTTCCATGGCGTCGAGCACGACCCGAGCGGCGGGCCCGAATACAGGGATCGGCACCCCGAGCCGGGCGCGCACCGCCTCACCGGCGGCCTTTGCCGGGCGGCCCAGATGTGCTTTCAGTGCGACCCAGTTCCCGTCGCGGATACTCAGTTCGGCGACGAAGGGAATGAACACCGCCGGTGGGAGCAGCACGGCATCCATCGGCACAGGCAGGACGAGCCGACCCAGCCCGCGGGCAAGCGAACGCACCGTGCTCGGTCGACCGGCAGCGAGGAATCTCGGTGCGCCGGCCGGTGCCCAGAACCTCACTTCTCGCCCCGGTTCGACTTCCCGAACGGCCGCAGCATCGCGGCCGTCAGCTTCGCGTTCACCATCGATCGGCGCACCCGGCTCCAGCCGCTCGGAGAGGAACGCGGGCCCGAACACGACCACCTCGGTGCCGGGGAATTCTGCACGCGCACGCTCGAGGTCTCCATCGACCTGGCTCGTGGTCGCGATGAACGCGGGTGAGATGTCCCGGATCGCCGAGGCTATCGCGGGGTCGAGATCGCCCGGTCGGGTCGTGAGCACAATGAGATCCCAGCCTCCCGCAGCGGCCGCCTCGGGCCAGCCTGTGACCGTCACCCGCCGAGTCGCGGCCACTCGAGTCACCGACAGGCTGCTGTGCCCGCCCCTCGTCTGATCGGACCCGGTCGGGTCAATGGTGCTCACGCGTCGCGGAAAGGCGGCCCAACCTTGGGCGCCAGCCGAACGGGAGACGACGGCGACCTCATGAGCATCGGTGAAGAGAGCGGCCCCGGCGATGCCGATGGCACCGGCTCCTTGGAAGAGGATTCTCACTGCTGCCTCTCCTGACTCAGTTCGAGTGGATCAGTGCGGTGGCGACGGCGGCGACTCCGTCGCCGCGGCCGGTCAGCCCGAGGCCGTCAGAAGTGGTGCCCGACACCGACACCGGTGCTCCGACGGCGGCCGACAGAGTCTGCTGCGCATCGGTACGGCGGGTGCCGATCTTCGGCCGATTGCCGATCACCTGGACGGAGATGTTGCCGATCTCGAAGCCTGTCTCGCGGACGATGCGGGCCGCCTCGGCGAGGAGGACCGCACCTGGGGCACCGGCGAATTCCGGTCGATCGACGCCGAAGTGCTCGCCGAGGTCGCCGAGCCCCGCCGCAGAGAACAGTGCATCGCAGCAGGCGTGGGCGGCGACATCGGAGTCAGAATGTCCTTCGAGCCCGGGTTCTCCCGGCCACAGCAGTCCCGCGACCCAGAGTTCGCGTGCGGGATCGGCCGAGAAGGCGTGAACGTCGACGCCGATTCCGGTGTGGGGAATGATCTGTTTCATCGCGGCTCCTTCGTCGCGCACCCGAGCGAGCCTCTCGGCGAGGATGAGGTCGAGCGGGTAGGTGATCTTCAGTGCTTCTTCGTCACCGTCGACAGCGACGATGTCGATGCCGAGTCGCTCGACCAGGCCCGCATCGTCCGTCGAAGGCGAACTGCCTGCCCGGCCAGCACCATCGGTTGAGCCAGCACCTCCTGTCGATGCGGCTCCTCCTGTCGGGCCAGCGCCACCGGTCGCAAACTGCTCATGGGCCTGCCGGAGCACCTCGGCCCAGAACCCCTGAGGCGTCTGGACCCGTCGCAGCTCGGCCCGATCGAGGTCTCCCCGCACCACTTCGGGAGAACCGGCGCCCACAGCCCCTGCAGAATCAGAAATGGCCCGCCTTACGGTATCGATCATCGGCAGGACCGGGACGACAGCCTCGGCGCCGGAGTGCAGCGCGGCGACCACTCGCGTGAAGACATCGGGCGGGGTCAGACACCTCGCCGCATCATGGACGAGGACGAATTCCGCATCACCGCTATGTTTCAAGGCTGTTTGTACTGAGGAAATGCGATCTCTTCCACCTGCTACGGCTGTAATTGAAATTTCGCATTTCGTCTTTGCCGTCACACCGGCGATTTCTTCTCGTGCGCGCAAAAGAAACTCCTCGGGAGCGGCCACCACGATTGCGGAGGCGACTCCCGAGGAGATGATCGTCTCGAGACTGCGGACCAGAAGACTCCGTCCTGCCACACGGACGAAAGCCTTCGGCTCACTGCAGCCCAGACGCGATCCCGACCCGGCGGCCGGGATGATGACACAGGTGCTCAGGATGCGAGCACTTCGTCCAGCAGGGCTTCTGCCTCGGACTCTTCCTTCTTCTCGGCCAGGGCGAGTTCGGAGACGAGGATCTGGCGAGCCTTCGAGAGCATGCGCTTCTCGCCGGTCGACAGGCCGCGGTCCTGCTCGCGACGCCAGAGATCGCGGACGACCTCGGCGACCTTGATGACGTCACCGGACTGCAGCTTCTCAACGTTGGCCTTGTACCGGCGTGACCAGTTCGCGGGCTCTTCGACGAATTCGGCACGCAGGACGTTGAAGACCTTCTCGACGCCCTCTTCGCCGACGACATCTCGCACACCGACCAGATCGCAGTTCTCTGCCGGGACTTCGATCACGAGATCGCCATGGGCGACCTGGAGCTTGAGATACAGCTTCTCCTCACCTTTGATGGCACGTTTCTTGATTTCTTGGATTGTCGCTGCACCGTGATGTGGATAGACAACAGTGTCGCCGACCTGGAAACTCATATTCTCTTCAAACCCCTTTCGCGGAATACCAGTTTACCATGAGGCTCGCCACAGAAATCGTTCAGGGTAACGAATCTTCATGCTAGGCTCCGCCTCCCCCGGTCGCCGGAACCGCTGCCCCGCACACCGGGACCGGCCCTGCCGCCGCCTCTGCCAGCGAGAACATCCGCGACAGGGAGCACCGGCACTACGAGCGGAAGAGAACCTCGACCGATTGCGACGCAGACCGAACTTCGCTCGCTTTTCACCGGAACTTCAGCCGCGACGCGCCCGAGCGTCCCAGAAGTCCGTCCGCACCGACCACCCGGTTCTACAGCAGGTCAAAAACCGGGTAGTATACAGACTGATCTTGTATTGCCACTTCAAGGAGCATAATGAAACGGCACAACCGCGCGGCTCTCGCCGTTGCCGCACTCGCTCTCGTTATCCCCGTCAGCGGATGTGCAAGCCTGCTGTCTCCCCATCAGACCGCCGAATACCACTACAACGGCGGCGATGGAGCTTCGGGTTCCGTCGGTGACGTCGAAGTCCGTGGGCTCATGCTCATCACGGACCAGGAAGCCTCGGGCCCGGCTCAGCTGTTCTTCACCCTCATCAACAAGGGTGACTCCACCGCCGAGGTGTCCATCGAGGTCAGCGGCACCACGGTGAGCGAATCGATCAAGGCCGGCGACACCTTCGTCCAGGACCCGATGAGTCCCGAGACCTCGTCCAAGGAAGTCGTCACCGTCGACAGCCTCAAGGCCGATCCCGGCGACCTCGTCGATATCACCGTCAAGAACGGCAGCGACGAGAAGGTCTTCGAGACTCAGCTGCTCACCGATGCCCTGCCGTACTACGAAGAGTACGTGCCGTCGGAGTCGCCTTCCGAGTCGCCGTCGGACATGCCCGGCGAGGATGCCGGTTCCGCCGCAGAGGGAACCGCGGCAGCCAACGGCTGAACAGGCCTCGTCAAGCGCACGTACTCAATCCCGCGCGAGAGCACAGAAGGAGCCGCTCACAACATGTGAGCGGCTCCTTCTGCATTCAGCGTCGGCTGCTGCCTTCACCGCCGGCCGGTTCGTTCGCTGCCGGCCGGCGCATCATGCCTCGAACTTGTACCCGAGTCCGCGCACTGTGGTGAGCAGGCGCGGTTCCGAGGGGTTCTCCTCGATCTTCGCACGCAGACGTTTGACGTGGACATCGAGCGTCTTCGTATCGCCCACATAGTCCTCACCCCAGATCCGGTCGATGAGCTGACCGCGAGTCATCACGCGCCCGGAGTTGCGCACGAGGATCTCGAGCAGCTCGAACTCCTTGAGCGGCATGGACTGCTCTTCACCACGCACGGACACCACATGGCGTTCGACGTCGATGCGCACTCCCCCGGCCTCGAGCACGGACTCGTCCTCGAATTCCTCGGTCTCGACATTGCGTCGCAGCACCGCCCGCACGCGAGCCAGCAGCTCACGTGAGGAGTACGGCTTCGTCACATAGTCATCGGCCCCGAGCTCGAGCCCCACGACCTTGTCGATCTCCGAATCCTTGGCCGTGAGCATGATGATCGGCACATTGGATTTCGCCCGCAGTTCGCGGCACACCTCGGTTCCGGAGGCACCGGGCAGCATGAGGTCGAGGAGGACCAGATCGGCGCCGGTGCGGTCGAACTCCGCCAGAGCCTTGAGCCCGTCATCGGCGACCGTCACCTCGTACCCTTCCTTACCGAGCAGGTACGACAGCGGGTCCGAGAACGAATCTTCGTCCTCGACAAGCAGAATACGAGTCACGTTGTGAGCTTCCTTTGTTCGCTTTCTTCGGTCAGATCCTTGGTCGAGTCGGCGGTCGCCCCGCCGTCTCCATTATCTCCGGCGGACTCGTCATCGTCGCCGGCGGGGCCGTCATCGTCGCCGGCGGCGCCGTCGACGTCGGACGCGGCAGCTCCGTGCCCGTCATCGTCCACCGAGGCGGTTCCGGTCGGATCCGCGGAGTGCTCGATGAGCACCCCGGCCGGGGCCGAATCGGTGGCGGAGGCATCGGCCGCGGTTCCGGCCAGCGGGAGCACGATGGTGAATGTCGATCCCTTGTTCAGCTGGCTCCACACCCGCACCTCGCCGCCGTGGGTGGCGACGATGTGCTTGACGATGCTCAGGCCCAGCCCGGTGCCTCCGGTGATCCGGGAACGAGCCGGATCCACTCGGTAGAAGCGTTCGAAGACGCGCTCGGTGTCCTGAGCGGTCATGCCGATGCCCTGGTCGGTCACGGTGATCTCGATGCGCTCGTCGACGAGGTCGACTCCGACTCCGACGCGGGTGCCCTCCGGCGAGTAGTTCACGGCATTGTCGATGAGGTTGCGCACCGCGTTGACGAGCAGTTCGTAGTTGCCTTCGATGAGCAGATCGCTCGGCGGGGAGACCTCGATGTGGATGTTCTTGCCTTCCGCCCCGGTCCGAGCGCGGTCAGCGGCATCGTCGACCACCTCGGCGACGGAGATCTTCTCGGTCGTGGCGGGAGCGGCGTGGTCCTGGACCCGGGAGAGGTCGATGATCTCCTGCACCAGCTGGGTCAGCCTCTTCGACTCCCGCTGCATCCGCCCGCCGAAGCGTTCGACGGCGGCCGGGTCGTTCGCGAAGTCGGTGACCGCCTCGGCGAGCAGGGCCATCGCCCCGATCGGCGTCTTGAGCTCATGGGAGACATTGGCGACGAAGTCGCGACGGACGGCGTCGACGCGTTTGGATTCGGTCTGATCGTCGCAGAGGACGAGGACGAAGGAGGTGCCCAAGGGGGCGACGCGAGCGTGGAGGTAGCGGAGCACGGAGTCGGAGTTCTCACGTGTCTGTTCGAGGTCGATCTCTTCGATGAGACCGCGGGCGCGGACGCGGCCGACCACCCGCAGCATCTCGGGAGACGCCAGCGAATGCCCCCTGACCAGGCCGAAGGTGTACGCGGCCGGGGAGGCTTTGACGACGTCGTCACCGGCGTCGATGACGATCGCGGCCGAGGGCAGGACGGCCAGGACTTCGGCGATGCCTTCGGGCAGGTCGTCCTCGGAATGCAGATCGGCAGCATCGCGGGAGCGTTCGCTGAATCGGAACGCAAGAATTCCCGCTATACCCAGGCCCAGGCCGACGACGCCGGTCAGGACCGCCACTACTAAGAGATCCACAGCCTCAAGCTTAGGCGTTGTCCATCGTCGCGGTGCACCGAATTCACTTCTGCTGGCTGTATTTGCCGAGGAATTCACCTTCTCGTCTGGAGCCGTTCACTCGATCATGCGATGCTGACGTCTGTGTGCCTGCGTTCCCCGTCGTTCCTGCCTTCCGCTTTCCCCCGCCGAGGGCGCGGACCGGAAGCGCCGGCACCCCTCCGACACCACGCACCGCCGACAGTCACCTCCGATTGTCACGACCAAGAGTTAGGGAACCGCAGTTCATGCGCGAAGTCTTCAGAAACGAATTGGACGATCTGGCCACCCAGCTGGTCGGCATGTCCACCAAGGTCTTCGAGGCCATCAGCCTGGCCAATCAGTCGCTGCATTCGAATGATCTCGAGCTGGCCGAGCAGGTCATCGAGGCCGACTCCGTCATCGACAATATGCAGTTCACCCTCGATCAGCAGGCCGCTGAGATGCTCGCCCTGCAGGCTCCGGTGGCCGCGGATCTGCGCGCTGTCATCGGTTCGCTGCGGATGTCGGCCTCGCTCGAGCGGATGGGCGACCTCGCCCGTCACATCGCACAGCAGGTGCGCATCCGCTATCCGGAGTCCGCGATCCCCGATGTCTTCGGACCGACGTTCACGCGGATGGGTGAGTCCGGTGAGAAGATCGCCGAGGCGACGCAGCGTCTGCTCTCGAATCCCGGCCTGTCCGATGTGCCCACGATCAACGCCATCGACGAGGAGCTCGACGAGCTCCACCTGAGTGTGTTCGCGAAGCTCGCCGAGGTTCCGGCCGGTTCGCTGGCTCCCCGTCATATCGCCGATGTCACCCTGCTCTCGCGCTACTACGAGCGCTTCGGTGACCATGCGGTGTCGGTGTCGCAGAAGGTCGAGTACCTGCTCACCGGAAACTGGGAACCCTACCTGTCGAAGAAGTGAGACCCCAGCGCGAAGAGGCAGACGCCCAGCGAAGCGCCCCGGCACAGCAGGTGCCGGGGCGCTTCGTGCGTCTCGGCCCCGTCAGTCAGAGGCCGCCTGAACCTCAGCCGGCCTGAACCTCGGCTGAGCCGGACCTCAGCCGGGCTGAACCTCAGCCGGGCCGGGCCTCAGCTGGAGAACCTCGGCTGGGTCGGACTTCAGCTGGATGCCGAGACCTCCTCCGGCGTCTGTCTCACGACGACCCTTCGGCGCCTCAGTGACCCGTTCCTGATGCCGCGTGCCAGGGTCTTGAACACTCCCGTCGTCACGGCGACTCCGAGGAGCAGCAGGACTCCGCCGATGAGTTCGGCGATGCTCGGCCGGTCTCCGAGCACGATCCAGGCGGAGATCACTCCGACCGGTGGGACGAGCAGCGAGAACGGCGCCACCTGGGAGGCCGGGAAGCGGGCGAGCAGCGAGTTCCAGATGACATAGCCGACCAGCGAGGCCAGCCCGGCGGTGTAGACGACCGAGGCGACGACTCCCCAGGTCGGGTGAGTGAGAGCGTGGACCACCTCGGCGGGTCCGTCGATGAGCGTCGACAGTGCGACCATCGGAATCGGGACGACGAGAGCCGACCACACGGTCATCTGCACGCCGTTCGTCCCGGGTTTGACGCCGCGGGCGATGACGTTGCCCGTCGCCCAGGACAGGGCGGCGCCGACGGCGACGAGGAACGCGACGATCGGCACGGAGGCCTGCAGACTCAGGCCGATGACGGCCAGGCCGACGAGCCCGATGAGGATGCCGATGATCTGGCGGCGACTCGGGATCTCGTGCAGCACGAAGGCCGCGACGATGACGGTGAACGCGGCTTGGATCTGGATGACGATCGAGGTCAGGCCGGCGGGCAGTCCGAGTGCCATGGAGGTGTAGAGAAGGCCGAATTGGCCGGCCGACATGAAGGTGCCGATGAGGAGGATGCGGCCGAAGGAGCCACGGGGAAAGCGGACGAAGAAGATCGCGGGCACCACGACGAAGGTGAAGCGAGCGGCGACGAGGAGCAGCGGCGGCCAGTCGCGCAGACCGAAGTCGATGAAGATGAAGTTGACGCCCCAGAGAACGACGACGAGGAGAGCGAGGATGTAGTGGACCGAGCGCATGATTCAAGCATTCCAGTTACGTCGTCAAATTTCCATTGAAAGTCTATCCATTGTTTCATTAAGATAATTTGATGATCGATACTGTTGCGCTCCGCACCCTCGTCGCCCTCGATTCGCTCGGTTCAGTCACGGCGACGGCCGAGTCCCTGGGGTATACGCCGGCGGCCGTGAGCCATCAGCTCCAGAAGCTCTCGCGCTACCTCGGTGCGCCGGTGACCGAGCGCACGGGCCGCGGCATTGCGCTGACTCCGATGGGGCGGGAGCTCAGTCGGCGCGGGGCCGGCCTGCTGGAGGAGCTGGAGAGTCTTGAGACCGCGGCCCGCGCCCAATCGGGTGAGCCGCGGGGACGGATCACGGTCGGCGGGTTCTCAACGGGGATCCGCGGACTGCTCGTGCCCGCGCTGCCGCGGTTGGCCGCCTCGGCGCCGGAATTGACGGTGTCGAACTTCGAGGAGGAGCCGGATGAGCTCATCGAAATGGTCTCGGCCGGCCGGATCGACGCCTCGCTCATCTTCGGCTGGGATTCGTCCTCACTGCACCTGCCTGCGACTCTGATCTCGGAGCGGATCGCTGTGGATCGGGCCGATATCGTCATGCATCGCGACCATCGTCTGGCCGCCAGCGCCGAGGTGACCCGCAGCGATCTGCTCGGTGAGATGTTCGTTTCGGCTCCACGCAATGCCGTGTGCCATCGGTGGCTGACGGCGCTGTTCGAGGAGCTGCACAGCAAGCCGAGAATCGACTACTGGGCCATCGAATATGACACGCAGATCGAGTTCGTCCGTGCCGTCGGGGCGTTGGCGCTGGTGCCGCGGCTGGGCAGGCCGCACCTGCCGGCCGATGTCGTGGCGGTGCCGCTGGACGATCCGAGCATTGCCCGCACGATCTCGCTGGTGTGGCGGAAGTCGATGTCTGCCTCCCCCGCGATCGCCTTTCTGCTCGAGGAGATGAAGGCGATCGCCGGGCGGGCCGACACGATCAGCGCATGAGTCCGGACCGAGGCTGCCCGTCCTGTTCCCACCGTGGACGGGTCCCGCCCCGTCCACGGTGGCAACAGGACGCGGCGTGGCTCAGCGTCCCTGGTTGGCGACCTGCCCGATGGCTGCTGCAGCCGCCTCGGGGTCGAGGTAGGTTCCGCCGGGGGTGACCGGGGTGAATTCCTCGGTGAGTTCATAGTGCAGCGGGATGCCGGTGGGGATGTTCAGTCCCGTGATGTCGGCGTCGGAGATCCCGTCGAGGTGCTTGACCAGTGCGCGCAGCGAGTTGCCGTGGGCGGCCACGAGCACGGTCTTGCCGACGGTGAGTTCAGGCACGAGGGTGTCGTACCAGTAGGGCAGGAGGCGGTCGATGACGTCGGCGAGGCATTCGGTGCGGGGCATCGCGTCACCGAGGTTGGCGTAGCGGGCTTCACCGGCCTGTGAGAATTCCGAGCTGTCAGCCAGGGCCGGCGGCGGGGTGTCGAAGGAGCGGCGCCAGATCATGAACTGCTCTTCGCCGAACTCGTCGCGGATCTCCTTCTTGTTCTTGCCCTGCAGGGCGCCGTAGTGACGTTCGTTGAGGCGCCAGCTGCGGTGGACGTCGAGCCAGGACAGGTCGGCGGCTTCGAGCGCGATGTTCGCGGTGAGGATCGCGCGCTTGAGTCGCGACGTGTAGACAACATCGGGGATGAGGCTCTGCTCGCGCAGGAGCTCACCGGCGCGTTCGCCTTCGGCACGGCCCTTGTCGGTCAGGGTCACGTCGACCCATCCGGTGAACAGATTCTTCTGGTTCCATTCGCTCTCGCCGTGGCGCAGCAGGATGAGGTTATACGTCATGGCTCCATTTTGGCACGATCGCTCAGATGGGGTCGCCGCCGACCGTCGTCGAGGCGGTCCATGCACAAGGCGCTGTCGATGCACCGCCGCTGCGCCGGGCTTGTGCCGGGACTGCGGCGGGCTTGGGCCGGGGCTGCGGCCCAGTCTCACGATCCGGCTATGTGTCTCGAATGACAAAATGGTCGGCGTAGCCTGGACGCATGTCACACACGCCAGCACACCAGGCTTCCGGGGGCAATGCCGCTCCTGCGGCCGACCGCAGTTCGATCATCGCCGTCACGGCTCTGCCGGTCCTCGTCGTCATCGCCGGGGTGCTCGGGTTCCTGCTGCCCGACGCCTTCACGCCTCTGGCGCCGTCGATCACGTGGGCGCTCGGTGTGGTCATGTTCTTCATGGGCCTGACGCTGACCCTGCCGGACTTCGCTCGCATCGCGAAGCGGCCGTGGATCGCGGTGCTCGGCGTCGTCACTCAGTTCGTGGCGATGCCGCTGCTCGGCCTCCTCGTCGTGACCGTCTACGCGCTTCCGCCCGAGATCGCTGTCGGCGTCATCCTCGTCGGCTGCGCTCCCGGCGGCACCGCGTCGAATGTCGTGACCTATCTGTCGAAGGGCGATACGGCATTGTCGGTGTCGATCACGACTCTGTCGACGCTGTGCGCTCCCGTGCTCACCCCGCTGCTGACTCTGTGGTTGGCCGGTTCGTACATGGATGTGCCGTTCTGGTCGATGTTCGTCTCGATCTGCCAGACGGTGCTCGTGCCGGTCATCGTCGGTGTCATCGTCCGCGTGTTCGCGTCGAAGCTCATCGACAGGATCTCACCGGTGCTGCCGTGGCTGGCCTCGATCGCCATCGCCTATATCGTCGCGATCGTCGTCGCCGGTTCGGCCGATTCGATCGCCACCGCCGGCGTGCTCGTGCTGCTGGCGGTCGTCACGCACAATCTGCTCGGGCTCGGCGTCGGCTATGGTGTGGCCGCGGCCTGCCGCCTCGACACTCCGACGCGTCGCGCCCTGTCCTTCGAGGTCGGACTCCAGAACTCCGGGCTGGCATCGACCTTGGCCACCACGTACTTCTCGCCGCTGGCGGCACTGCCCGGAGCGGTCTTCAGCGTGTGGCACAACGTCTCCGGTGCCCTGGTGGCCTCGATCTTCGCCCGCCGCCCGTACGGCAAGCCGCCGGTCGATGCGTCCGGCGGTGAGCCTGCAACCGCCGATGCGTCATCCGGTGGGGCCACGAGCCGATGACCGCCGAGGCGTCCGCGGGCAGAGGCTTCGACGGATTCGCCCCGGAGACCGTGGTGCTGGCTGGTCGGACGTTCATCATCCGCCGCGCCGCCGAGTCCGATGTCCCCGCCCTCGTCGCGCTGCTGCGTGATGACGTCCTCGGCGCCGCCCGCGAGAATGGCGTTGAGACGGTCGGCCGTGCGGGCGAGGCCGCAGCCGGTTCCGCACCCGCCGCCGCCGACACTGCAACCACCGACGCCGAGGAGGCGGGCCCTTATGCCCGCGCCTTCGCACTCATCGCCGCCGATCCCAATCAGCTCCTCGTCGCCGTCGTCGAAGTCGCGAACCGGAATCAGACCGACGATGCGTCGACCGTCGTCGGGACCCTGCAGCTGAGCCTGCTGCCCAGCCTGTCTCGCCGCGGCACGCTCCGGCTGCAGATCGAAGCGGTGCGAATCGGTGCCGCGGCCCAGGGCATCAGGCTCGGCACAGCGGTCTTCGAGTGGGCTCACGAATGCGGGCGTCGCTTCGGCGCCGGACTCGCTCAGCTCACAACCGACAGATCACGCACCGACGCACGGCGTTTCTATGCCCGACTCGGCTATGTCGCCAGCCATGAGGGAATGAAGCTCCCGCTGACCTGAACCGGGTTCGGCTTCACATCCACTTCACTCCGTCAACGGCGAATTCGCGGATCCGATGGGCGATCATCTCGGTCAGCAGCTCGGCCGGAATCTCTTCGTCGTAGGGCAGCTTGATCGAGCCCTTTCCGGTGTGCCGCTCGTCGTCGAATGATGCAATGTACCCATCGACAGTCGTCGGCTTGGACGTCTCCGCACTCATCGGCGCGGGCCTCGGCGCTGATCGTCGGCGGAGGCATCCGAAGCGCCCTGACCGGGCGCCTCACTCATCTGCTCAAGTCTCGCGCCTGATTGCCCGGGCGCCCGACTCGCCTGCCCAGCCGACTCACTCTCCCGATCGGCCGACACCTCCGGAGGTTCGGCGTCGGCCTCGCCGAAGGTACCGAGGAATTCGTTGTCGTCTCCGCTGAGCACCTTCTCGAAGGCGGCGAGGTTGCGCGTCGACTCGCCTCGACCGACCCGCCAGGCCCATTCCTTCTTCATCCCGGTGAGGAATCCGATGAGGAGGAGTTCGTTGAACGAGGAATCCGCCGCGGCGAGCATCGCCCCGAGCAGTCCGTCGAGCTCATCGAGCAGATATTCACGCGGCACGCTCGCCCGCAGATAGACATCGCCGAGGCTGTCGATCGCGAATGCCACCGGCCCGGGCTTGAGATTCTTCTGCAGCAGCCACCGATTGAATTCGGCCGAGTTCTCATCGGGATGACGGATGACGAACGCCTGCAGGTGAGCGGTGCGAGCGAAGACGCTGACCGCCACATTCGTCTTGAGCTTCTTCTCTCCCGGCAGAGTGACGACGATCTCCGAGTCCTCGATCGAGTCGACTGGAACGTCGTTGTCCTCGGCCCAGGCGCGCACTCCGGCCAGGATCGTCTCGGTGTCGGTGCTCATGCTCTCACGCCTTTCGCTCGGCTCTCATGCTCACCGCCGACTCTAGCCCCTCAGCACGCTCCGAGCGCTTCCGACTCCCGTGCTGAGGCACCGGAGATGTCCGGCAGTGCGTCGAGGACGGCCGCGACGGTCCGGCCCCAATCGAAGCGTTCGGCACGGTCGACGGCGTGGCCGGCGAGTTCGGCCAGCAGATCCGTGTCATTGAGCAGGGTTTCGATCGCCGTCGCCCAGTGATGCGGGTTGTGGTCGGCGATGAGCAGTCCCGAATGTCCGTGTTCGACGATCTCGGGCAGTCCCCCCACCGCCGAGGCGATCGCCGGCAGACCTGAGGACGCCGCTTCGGCGGCGACGAGTCCGAAGGATTCGCTGCGGGAGGGCACGATGAGCACGTCCGCGGCGCGGTAGTAGTCGACGAGGACGTGGGAGGGGACGGGCGGGCGGACCTCGACGCTGGGTTCGTTCGCGATCGCAGCGGTCAGTTCCCGCAGATACGTCGAAGAGGGTCGGAGCGCTCCCCCGGCCCCGTCAACACCGACCCCCGAGGCCGCACCGAGGAGGATTCCGCGAGTGCGGGAAGCCAGGTGCGGGTTGCGTTCCCGCAATTCGGCCAGGGCATCGACGGCGACGTCCGTGCCTTTGATGAACTGCATCCGCCCGACGTAGAGGACGATCGCCTCGTCCTCGGCAAATCCCAGACGTGCGCGTGCCGCCGACTGCGAATCCGGTGTGTAGAGCGAGTGGTCGACACCGGGTCGGGCGACGACGACCGAGTCGGGGTCGGTGTGGAGTTCGGTGATGAGGTCGCGGCGTTCGGCGGGGGTGGCCGCGACGAGCAGATCCGCCTCGGCGGCGATGCGCTCTTCGGCGTCGAGTCGTTGGGGTCGTTCGTGACTGGTCTCCGAATCACGGTTCTTGACGGCGCCGATCGTGTGCATGCTCACCGCAATCGGTGCACGGACCTGCCGGTCGTCTCCGAGCACCGGGCCGGTGGAGTCGGAGCCGATGGCGAGGGTCGTTTCGCGGGCACGCAGGGCCGCCTCGGCGGAGATCCAATAGTGGGTCCAGATGAAATCGGCAACGCGGAAGTCGGGATGGTCGTTGAGCATTTCGGCGAGCGCGTCGATCGCATCGGCGAGCTCATCCTTCGTCGTCGCACCGACCGGCAGATGATGGAGGGTGATGGAATCGGTGATCTGCAGCTTCGCACCCGCGCCCGCGTCGGCGTCGGCGTCGGCACTCGATCCGTCGGCGCCCCCACCTTCGCTGCCTCCCATGCCGTCGGGGCCGCCGGGGTCGGCGGTGAACACGTCGACCCGGTGTCCGGCCGCGGCGAGCGCGCGCACGGACTGGTCGACGTAGACGTTCATTCCTCCGGCGTCGCCCTGGCCGGGCTGGGCGGCGGGCGAGGTGTGGAGGGAGAGGACAGAGATGCGCACGGAGACAGTCTAGCCAACGACCTCGGTCTAGTGCCTAGCCGAAGAACTCACCGAGGATGCGCCGAACGACGTGTCGTCCGCGCCACAGGATCGATCCGGCGGGAAGCACCTCGAGGCGGGAACTCGGAATCGCACGGTGGATGTCCTCGGCGACGGTGACAGGATGCGCCGGGTCGTCTTCGTGGGTGAGCACGAGGACGTCGCCGGGGAAGGAGCGCAGATTCTCGGCGGCCTCGGCGGTGTCCGCGACGGCGATTTCGAGGGCGAGTCCGAGTCCGTCGGACATGTCGGTGCGGACGAGGTTCTCGGCTTTCGCCTTCGTCCACGCCTGCGCGGGCAGCATCTGGGCCACCTCGGCGGGTTCGCGGGAGAGCATGAGCCCGACGATTCCGTCGATGTCCTCGTTCGCGACCAGACCCTGCAGTCTCTCCAGGTGGGAGCGGTTGGCGGCGGCCGCCTCGGCGGGGAATCCGGTGAAGGAGGCGGGGAGGACGAGGGCGACCTTGTCGAGGCCGCGAGTCACGGGGTGGGCGATGCTCAGCAGGTGGAGGAGTCCTCCGGCGGACATCGAGACGCCCAGTGTCCGGCTCGCCGAGGTGACGGCAACGGCGTCGGCGAGCACCTCGGCGATCTGCGGGTAGGTCCATCCGGGGCCGGGTGAGGGGCGGCCGCCGTGGCCGGGCAGATGGAGGAAGTGGCGGGTGCCGGTGATGCCGGTGCCGAAGGGGCGGGTGTCGCGGATCGCGCCGGCGAATCCGTGGCCGAAGAGCGTGTGCGGTTCACCGGTTCCGAACGTGGCGATGAAGCCGGATTCGGGACCCGGCAGGTTGAGGTCTGTGCTCATGCGTTGGGTGTGCTCATACGGGGAGGGTGCTCGATCGGTCCGGTGCGTCAGCGGTTGCGGTAGCGCGGGTCGACGGCTCGGACCTTCGGGCGCACATCGGTGAGGTAGACGATTCCGGCGACGAGGGCGATGATGTTGAGGAAGATCATGCTCATGCCCATCGGCGGCAGGGCGATGAGGGCGAGCGCGAGTCCGACGCCGAGGAGGATGACCCAGAACTTCTTGCTCTGTTTGTCCACCGCACGGTAGTTCTCGTCCTTGAAGCGGAGGCAGTCGATGAACGCCCAGAGCTGGACGATGAATGCGGCCACCGTCAGGGCAAGAAAGACGAGACGCTGAAAGCCCGCGATGTATTCCATGGTCCCAGCCTAGCAATCTCGTGCTTTCGGGGCAGTTCCGGGCCGGAGATCCTCGGCAATTGCCCACCCGCGTCCCACGGCTTTCTCAGTGCGCGGGAGCTGTCTCGGCCTCGGGACGGACGGACGCTCCCCTCGGCTCAGAGGATCCCGGTCGTGCGGATGAGTGCGCACACGGCCATGCCGATGACCACGGCGAGCAGCATCGGCACGCGCAGGATCGCGGCGAGCACGCCCGCACCGACCCCGAGGAGGCGTGCCGGGTCGGCGATGTCCTTCCCGTCGAAGACCGCGGTCGTCGCGAAGACGGCGCCGATGAGCACGACCGTGGCCCGGTCCATCCACATCGTCACGCGCTCGGTCGAGTCGGCAGGTGCGGTGGATTCGCCGGGGTCTCCTCCGACGCCGACTGCGCGGTTCTCCTCGCGTCCGTCCACCCCCGCCGAGGCGGTCGACCGGATGCGTCGACGCCCCTTCGTCGCGATGGCGGCTCCGACTTTCACCCCGGCGAAGCGCATGAGATAGGTTCCGAGGCTCAGCCCCGCCAGTGCGATGAGGAAGCTGAGGGCGCTCATCGGTGTCCTTCCCCTGGAGTCATGGATTGCGAGTGTTCGTCTGCGGCAACGCTGTCAGCGCCGGCTCTGTCTGCGTCAGCAGTGTCGGCGAATGCACCCGCACCACCGGAGCGGCGACGGATGAATGAGCGCACACCCCATCCGGCTGCGACGAAGACAAAGACGGACAGTGAGGTCACTGCCCCCAGCCCGAGCGGCAGCAGCGGAGTCAGGCCCACGGCGACGAGGATGCCGATGACGGTCAGCGAGAGCGTGACTCGATTCTTCAGATCCCCGCGGATGAGGCAGAAGAGGATGATCGGGAAGGCCGCATCGAGACCGAGCAGGTCCGCGTTGATGACATTGCCCAGCCACTGTCCGACCATGGCGCCGCCGGGCCACATGATCGCGATCGCGGCTCCCATGAGCAGGAACGCGTGCCACTTAGCGCGGTCGCTGTGCCCGGTGCGCGAGATAGCGGTGGATTCGTCGTTGATCCAGTGGGAGGCGATGAGTGCTCGCCAGTCCTGCGGGAAGAAGGGGCCGACGGCAACGCCGAAGGCGAAGTTCCGGGAGTTGACGAGGAGTCCTGCGAGCACGGCGAGGATCGGGGCACCGCCGGCGGCGATGACACCGACGAAGGTGAATTCGGCGGCGCCGCCGAGGGCGAACATCGCCAGCAGCAGCGTCTGCCACCAGGCGAAGCCGGAGACCGCGGAGATCGCCCCGTAGGAGAGCGCGACTGCGATGATCGTGATGGTGACGATGGCGACCGCACGATACGTCGAACCGGGGAGAACCCGTTCGACTCGAGGCTTCCGCTCAGCCGTGCGAAATAATGAACCCATGTTCTATACAGTGCACTCTCGGCGATCGTTCGTCAACCCGAACGGCCTACCCGCTATAGTGAACTCATGACTTCTCGAAGCAACGTTGATTCGCTGAACGACTCACAGGGCGGCTCCGACCCCGACTCGCCCGCCGAGGCAGTCGACGGGCAAGCCGGCGATGAGGCCGGCCCGTCCGCTTCCGGCGCTTCAGGTTCCGCCCACTCCGCTTCCGGTTCCGCCCACTCCGCTTCCGGTGCATCCGGTTCCGGCGCTTCAGGTTCCGCCCACTCCGCTTCCGGTTCCGGCCACTCTGCCTCCGGCACTGCGCTCTCGCCGAGTCAGCAGATCGCGGCGGCGCTGAAGCGCGAACGACTGCGGGCCGGGCTGACTTTGTCGGAGGTCGCTCGGCGGGCCGGCATCGGCAAGTCGACGATGTCCGGGCTCGAAACCGGCAGCGGCAATCCGAGCCTGGAGACGATGTGGGCGCTGGCCGCCGCCCTCGACATCCCTCTCGCTCGCCTGCTCGACCCTCCCCCGCACGAGGTGGCGCTGCAGCACGTCGGCGATATGCCGAGCCTGCCCTCGACGACGGCGAACTATGTGGCCACCCTGATCTCGCCGTCGCCGACGAATGCTCGACGAGACGTCTACTTCATTCAGGCCGAACCGGGCGAACCGCGAGAGTCGCAGCCGCACCCTCAGGGCACGATCGAACATGTCATCCTCGGCCGCGGGGCCGCTCGCATCGAGGTGCTCGGGAAGTCCTACGACCTGGGTGTCGGCGACTACCTCACCCACCCGGGCGATCAGCCTCATCGCTTCACAGCTCTGGCACCGGGCACGAACGCCGTCTTCGTCGTCGAAAGCAGCTGACTGCCTCGAAAGCTATTCGACGCTCGGCCCGTCGTCGTCATCGGCGTTCTCGGCCAGCGGCGGAAGCCTCGACTGGGCTTCCTCACGCGTGAGCCCAGCGGCCTGCAGCAAGTCGACGGCGACTGTCCGCAGGAGCAGGACCATCGACTCGTCGTGGATATCCCAATCGGACTTCGCCCGCGGATCCAGCGCGCCCGCCGCCTCGGACAGGTCCGCCTCGGCGAGGGAGCGATCGGTACCACGGCGCAAGGCGATCTCGAGCTTCTTCGCCCCGTCGGCCAAGGACCCGACGTAATCGGCGATGACGGGTTTGTCGACGCCGAGCTCGGTGACGCCCACGACGCGGCGGGCGATCACCCGCATGGTGCGCATCGCCCGGTCGGAGAAGGTATGGGCGCGGGAGAGCCGGGTCACCTCGGCGGCATGCCGACGGGCACGCGCATTGATCTTCGCGGCTTCCCGGGAGATCCGCAGCGATGAGCCCCAGGAGTCGATGATGTCCTGGGTTTCACGAGCACGTTCGAGGGCGCGGCCGGCCATCGTCACATCGGCATCGCGCAGGGCCCGTTTCATCATCCTGAGGACCGCGTCGACCTCTTCGAGCATGTCCGCGGCCAGGCGCCGCGGAACCTTTCGTGCGTCGCGCGGGATCAGCAGGGCCAGCAGAATCGCGCACACGGATCCGGTCAGTGCGTCGAGGGTGCGCGGAAAAGGCTGAGTGGTGGCGGTGGCAGGGACCACGACGACGTAGACGGATTGGACGGCGATCTGGGTGATGAAGATGCCGCCGGAGTTGAGGATCGTGCCGATGGTCAGACCGATGATCAGGGTCAGGGCGAGCTGCCAGATGCCGGTGCCGTAGAGGTTGACGAGTATCTCGCCCACGAGCACCCCGAACGTCGCCCCGATGCCGATTTCGAGGGCACGGCGCAGGCGACGGTCGACGACGGGGCCGATGCCGACGGCAGAGGCGACCGCGGCGAGGAACGGATATGGGTGGTCGAGCACGTAGACGCAGAAAGCGTAGGCGGCGGTCGCGGCGATGGGGATCTGGATCAGCTGACCAGAGTTCACCCACACCCGCTTGAGCCCCAGACGCAAGCGGTGGGCGACGACGTTGAACCCCCGCCGAGGCAGTTCGCTGACCCGAGTCTCCGCCATCAGTCCCCTCTGCCGTTCGCTGGTGCTGTACTCAGAGTACCGGAAATGTGGCATGCTAAAGTCTGTGCGCCGAGGAGGCTATTTGATGACAACGAATCTCACACGGAACGAAGCGCAGAGCCGGACACAGCTGCTCGAGGTCGATGCCTACACGGTTCATATCGATGTCAGCAACGCCGAGACCGATGACGACACCTACTATTCGCGCACCGTCGTCGACTTCACCGCTCGTTTCGCCGATTCGACATTCATCGACCTCATCGCCGATTCCGTCTCCTCCGTGCAGGTCAATGGTCAGTCCCTCTCCCCCGCCGAGGTGTTCGACGGTGCCCGCGTCACATTCCCTGTTCGCGCCGGCCGCAATTCCCTGACGATCGAAGCGCGGGCCCGCTATTCGACCTCCGGCGAGGGACTGCACCGATTCACCGACCCCGCTGACGGCAGGGTCTACCTCTATACGCAGTACGAACCCACCGATGCCAGGCGAGTGTTCGCGAACTTCGACCAGCCCGACCTCAAAGCCGAGTTCGTCTTCACGGTCACAGCACCCGCACATTTCCAGGTGCTGTCGAACCGATCCGCGACGAGGACGGAACCGGCCGACGGCTCGGCAGGGGCCGCCTCGGCGGGATCCAACGCAGCGACGTCGACAGGATCCGAAGCAGCGGGATCCGAATCACCGGCGGCGATCAATCACTACTTCGAACCGACGCTCAAGCAGTCGAGCTACATCACCTGCATCACCGCCGGCCCCTACGAAGGAGCGACGGACGAGTGGACGGATCCGCGCACCGGGCAGACCGTGCAGCTGGGTGCGTGGACGCGCGCGAGCCTCGTCGAACACCTCGACGCGGACGATGTCTTCGGCGTCACGAAGGCCGGCCTCGACTTCTTCACCAGCGAATTCGACTACCCCTACCCATGGGGCAAGTACGATCAGATCTTCGTGCCGGAGTACAACCTCGGCGCGATGGAGAACCCCGGCCTGGTCACGTTCACGGACACGCTGATCTTCCGCGACAAGGTCACGGACGCGAACTACGAGTCACGCGCCAACGTCATCCTGCATGAGATGGCGCACATGTGGTTCGGCGATCTCGTCACGATGAAGTGGTGGGACGACCTGTGGCTCAAGGAGTCTTTCGCCGACTTCATGGGTGGGCTGGCCCTCGCCGAGGCGACCCGGTTCACCGATGGCTGGGTGACCTTCGCGCTGCGTCGCAAGGCGTGGGCGTACACACAGGACCTGTACCCGACGACGCATCCGATCGTCGCCGACATCCCCGATGTCGAGGCCGCGAAGCTCAATTTCGACGGCATCACGTATGCCAAGGGCGCGTCCGTGCTCAAACAGCTCGTCGCATTCGTCGGCCGGGAGGCGTTCTTCGCCGGATCGCGGCTGTACTTCAAACGGTTCGAGTACGGCAACACCGAGCTCGCGGATTTCCTCGAATGCCTCGCCGAGGCGGCTCCCGACCGGGACATCGCGAACTGGGCGGCCGCGTGGCTGGGGACGTCCGGAGTCTCGGAGCTGTCCCTGCAGCTCACTACCTCGGATGGTTCGGCTGAGTCCTCGGTCGGTTCCTCCGCGGGGTCGACCGAGTCCTCCGCCGGGTCGGCCGGTGTCTCGAACGAGGGGACTTCGACCGCTTCCGACGTCGCCGCGCAGGGCGCAGGCGCCGGGAGGCTCGTGGCTTCGAGCTCGGGGGCGAGGCTGCGCAGCCCGGATGCCGTCGACGACAGTTTCGACGGGGCAACCGAAGCCGAGCACGAGCCCGGGTCCGGGGAGGACCGCAGCGTTCACGCGCCTCGGCGCCGGTCCGGGGCGGAGAAGGTCACGGGTGCCACGATCACTCAGGCCGATTCGGGCGAGGGCACGGCCCTGCTGCGGCCGCATACGATCGAGATCGCCACGCTCGGGCGGTCGGGGCGGGCAATCGTCCCGCTCGATTCCTTCCGTTTCGAGTTCTCGACCGAGTCGGCGGAGGTCGAGCAGCTGATCGGTCGCAGTGCCGGCGTGATCACTCTCCTCAACTACAACGATCTGGACTATGCTCGGGTGCGCCTCGATCCGGAGTCGACCGAGGCGGCGGTCACCTCGGCGTCGCGGATCACGGACCCGCTGTCGCGGGCGCTGGTGTGGTCGGCCTTGGACAACGCCGTGCGCGATGGGCTCATGCCGGTGCAGAAGTACCTGACCGCTTATGCCCGCAGCCTGGGCAAGGAGAGCCATGCCGGGATCATGGCGGGGCTCAGCCAGACCGCCCTGACCTGCATCGATCAGTGGGTGGCGGACCGGAATTTCGATGCCGCGATCACGGGGCTGCTGGGAGCTGCGCTGGATGCGCTGGCCGCGGCGAAGGCCGGCTCCGATGCGCAGCTGCACCTGGCCAATCTGGTGTTGGCGCTGACGTCGCGGACGGCACGATGCGCGGCCGGCAGTTCTGCGGTGGCCATGGGGCGTGGATTCGCCAGCCAGATTCTGACGGTGCCGGTCGGCGAGGAGATCGACCGGATGTATCCCGACGCTCCCGGGCAGTCGGGGCAGACTGGTCAGTCCGGGCAGGCGGGACAGTCGGTGGAGGCTTCCGGCAGCGCTCGCGCGGGTCGAGGTGCCGAGCATTCGACCGCGTCACTGCCGTTCCGAGGTCTCATCATTGATCATGCGCTGAGGTGGAACGCGCTGACCGCGCTCGTGAGCCTCGGATGGGCGGATCAGACGGATATCGCGCGGGAGAATCATTCGGATCCCAGCTCTTCGGGTCGGCTCCATGCTGAGACGGCCAGTGCCGCGCTGCCTCTGCCGATCGTCAAGATCCGCGCGTGGGAGGCCATCCGCGAGGCGGGCTCGCTGAGCAATGATGTGCTGTCGGCGATCATCTCCGGGTTCATCGCGCCGAGTGCGCTGCCGCTCATCGAGGAGTATGTCGATGAGTACTTCGACGGTCTGCTCGGATTCTGGACGGACAATTCCATTGAGATCGCCCGCCGCCTGGTGCTCGGTCTCTATCCGCGGTGGTCCGTCGACGAGGAGGCGGTGGTCGAGAAGACCGACACCTGGTTGGCTGCCAACGTAGATGCGCCCGCGGCTCTGCGTCGGTTGGTCATCGAACGTCGCGACGACCTGGCCCGCGCCATCTTCCTGAAGTCGACGCAGAGTTCGCGTCACTGACCGGCACCGCCTCGGCGGGTGGGCCCTGATGGGACCGGGGCAATGGTCAGAGTGCGTGTACACATCAGACCTCTTGCCCAGCAGCCAATAGGGCACGACGGGGTTGAACATGCTGATGGCTGGTGCCCTGAGTTGGGCACCGGCCATCAGTGTGTCGGTTGGTCGTCGTTTCGACCGCGTCCGACCAGCCCCTCGACTGACTCGAGCGGAGTCGACCGATCAACCGCCTGACTCGGTCGGAGTCGGACCGATCAACCGCCTGACTCGGAGCAGAACTGGGTCGGACCGACTCGATCGAGGTCAGAGGATCCGACGGGCTCCGGAGAATTCGTTTCCGGAGTCCCACTTCTTCCAGTCGGTGACGTAGACATCCTTCGACGCGTTGGGCGAGTGGATCATCTTGCCGTCGCCGACGTACATGCCGATGTGGTGGACCGTTCCCGAGCTGGTCGAGAAGAACAGCAGGTCTCCGGGCTTGAGGTTCGACGAGGAGACGGCCTTGCCCGCCTTCGCCTGTTCGCCCGAGTCGCGGGGCAGGTCGATGCCATGGGCCCTGTAGATGGAGTAGGTGAATCCGGAGCAGTCGAATCCGTAGGCGGAGACTCCGGCCCACAGGTAGCGCAGGCCTTCGAACTGCTTCGCGGTCTTCACGAGGTCTTTGCCGCTGGGCTTCTCGGGCTTGCCGCCAACGTCGTAGACATCCACGTCATCGATGTCGATCCAGGCGGCACCGCCTCCGGGAAGAGCCACGCGGACGTCGTCGACGTCCTGGGCGATGAGGGGCAGGTCGACGTTGAAGCTGACGTCAGCACCGGTGTCCTTGGTGAATTCGATGCCTTCGAGTTCGCTCTTGGGCTTCGTGACTACGGCGCGGGGCTGGTCTTCGCGGAGTTCTCCGAACCGGTCGTTTTCGACAAGCTGCTTCTTCGGCAGCCAACCCGGGTAGCCCTTCTTGTCCTTCGGGGTCTTCTGGTCGGTGACGGCAACCTTGGCCCAGCTGCCCTTGATGTCGAGCACGGAGACTTCCGAACCGAAGGTTGCTTGGGTCTCGGTTTTGCCTGTCAGACCTCGGCGCACGTCGGTGGATTCGAGGTTCTTGTTCCACTTCTTGAGGTCGACGGGGTGCTGGAGCGCAGGCTTGTCAACCTTGCGCGGAGCCTTCGGGTCGGTCCACAGCGTCGCTACGGTGACATCGACGTAGGCGGTTTCGCCCTTTTCGATCTTGCCGTCGGTGATTCGTTCGAGTTCTTGGCCGGGAACGACATCAGCGGAGATGCCGGACGTTTTTGCGGCGTCGGTCGAGGACAGATTGCTCGACAGTGCGGGAGCACCGGCGCCGAAAACCAGTCCGACCCCAAGTGCTGCCGAAACAGCAATTTTGGTACGCATTATTTCTCTTTCGGTCTGCGGGCGGCAGGCCCGCGTGGGGGAAGTCTCCGAAGGTGCGCGAGCGCATTCGGCGTCCAGTCTTCGTTACTGGTTCGACCGCTCCGAAAGAAGCGGCCCGCCTGAAACGAGATTCTGAACGGTGTCGATTCTACTGGCTGTCACGCGACTGTCAGCATTCATGACACTGTGACAGGATAGCGCGGACTGGCCGTGGATTGAAGCCCACTTGCTCGAATCGATGCTGAGCTGAGACTCGAGCAGCAGCGTATGTCAGATATCGGCGTCTGCATCAGCGGTACCGGAAGCACCGGAGGCACCGAGGAATTCGGTGGCGAGCAGCTCGATCGTCTGGATCCGCCCCGGGTCTTCTCGCACGTCTTCGCCCTCCATGGCACCGGCGATCGGCTGGATCATGATCTCGTCGACATCGAAGCGCTCTGCGAGCTCTTCGAGCTGCGCGGCCGCGGATTTCGGGTCCCCGATGATCCAGTTCCCTGAGAGTTCTTCGCCGACCATGCGCTCTTGGTCGGTCATCACCGAACGCACGTCGTCACCGGCCAGGTGCAGCTTCTCCATGGGTCCGCCGGTGCGCATTCGGGACATCTGCAGCATGAAGGGCTCCGATCTCAGCTGTGCCTCTTCTTCAGTGGGTGCGACGACGACGTTGACTGTGACGAAGGTCTGCGGTTTGTCGCCGTAGGCTCCAGGAGTGAAATTGTCGCGGTAGATCTTCATTCCGGTGGTGGCACCGGATGCGAAGTGGTTGGCAAAGACATAGGGCATGCCGAGTTCAGCTGCCAGTCTGGCCGAGTAGCCGGATGACCCGAGCAGCCAAGGCAGGGGCTGCGTTCCCGGCTCTGCGGCGGGAGTCGCTTTGAGCACATGTTCGCGCCCTCCGTGGAGTGGGACTCGCATCCCTTCGGGTTGCATGAGGCTGAGAGTGTCGATCACATGTTGGGGGAACTGTTCGACGGGGTCGATGGCGCGCCCTTCACGATCGACCATCCTTCCTTCACCGAGGTGGCCCCGCATTGCCGCCGAGGTGATCGGGTCCGTCCCCGGTGCACGTCCGATGCCCAGGTCGATGCGGTCGCCGTAGACCGCCGCCAGCAGGGCGAAGAGCTCGGCGACTGCCAGTGGGGCGTGGTTGGGAAGCATGACTCCACCGGAGCCGAGGCGGATCTGCCGTGTCCCCTGGCCGAGGTGCATGAGTTCGGGCCCAGGCATCGTCGAGGCGATCGATGGCATGTTGTGGTGCTCGGCCACCCAATAGCGAGTGAAGCCGAGCTTGTCTGCCGTGTCGATGATCTGCTTTGAGGCGGCGAACGAATCTGCTGTGGTCTGTCCCGCGCGGACAGGAACGAGGTCAAGGATGGAAAGCTTCATACCGAAGCAACAGCGTGCGCGAACGGAACATTCCGTTCCTCACCGGTGTGGCGGTCAGCCGAAGAGAGTCTCTCCGATCTCGCGCGCGATGAACCGAGCGTGGAGCACCGGCTCCTGCGCCGGGTCGATCACGGCTGGCGGCACCCAGGCGGGGCGGCCGTCTTTGAGCATCCTGCAATCCCACTCGGTGTTGTCGAGCAGGTGGTGATGAGCGGAACACGCCAACGTGAGATTGTTGACGTTCGTTTTGCCTCCTCGCGCCCACGGGACGACGTGGTGCGCTTCGCACCATCCGGGAGGAGTGTCGCATCCGGGGAATGTGCATCCCTGGTCGCGGCTGGCGAGGATCGCCAGCTGTTTCTCGGTGGCCAAACGTCTTTCGGTCGCCAGAGCCATCGATTTCGTCTGCTCGCTCATGAGATGGAAGAAGACCGAGCCGTTCAGCCCCTCCAGAGCAGCGGAGTCGATCGGGAACGGTGCTTCTGCTCCGGTGACGGCTTGGCCCGTCCGGTTCGCCAGGTCTTCGGCCTTGGCGGTGACAACCAGCGCGTAGGCCGCTCCGGCCTTGATGCGGTTCATTTCGATGCTGCCGATGACGCTGGAGAAGCGCTCGTAGATACGACGGCGGACACTCGGCTGTTCAGCGGCCATAGCCACCAGGGTGCCGTCCTGCTTCACACCGGCTCCTTGCGGGACCTCTCCATTCGCACCGATCTGCGGCTGGGTGAAGTCGAGCGAGGGGTCGAGGCAGTCCGAGCGGTCACCGCGCAGAACTTCCCTGTAGGCAGTCACGACTTCCTGGTCGAAGGTGCTCTCGCTCTCAGCACCGTCTCCGGCGGCTGGGCGTGCACCGTCAACGGGATCGGCACCGCCATCGACGCCTGCCGCATTCGCGCAGCCTTCCTCGTCCGACTGTGAACCGGTTTTGATGCGCGAGGTCAGCAGCCCGTTGAGGACGCCTCCGGTCTCCTCGTCGAGGCGGCCTTTGAGAGTCCACGTTCCGTCCTTCATCTGCCGCAGGTTGACATTGAAATCGTCCCGGTCTGCCGCTTCCTTCGGTTCCTGCCCGTCAGGATCGATCCAGCCCAGAATCTCTTGGAACAGTGCATGGATATCGCAGACGCGAACCACCTGAGCTTTCTCGACGAGCAGACTTTCAGCCTTGATCCTGTCGTCTTCCGACACGTTCGCCGGCAGGTTCTTCAAACACTTGGAGATCGTCGAAGCCTGATTCGCCGACAGTGCTCCTTCCCGCAGAGCAGCCGCGAGGACGGGAAATTGCGCTTCGATCGACTCTCCGCTCAGGCTGGTCCGCTTCCCCAAGCACTCCGCGAGCTGAGTGCGACGGCCGGCCTCCTGCGAAGACAGCTTGAGCCGGTGCTGGACCAGCGCCTTCGTCGTCTTCGCGCCATAGTCACGGGGCGTACCGACACGTTCGAACACTGACAGCGTTACGACCGACAGCGATTCCGTCAGACGGTTCAAGGTCTCGAGACCGTCGAGGAGCGTCACCGCATCGTCAGGCCCCATGGGACGAGTGAAGTCGTGAAGCCCTTCGAGCAGACTCTGCAGGCTGTCGATGCTTTCAGTGACCTCTGGAGCTGCATGTCTGAGGTCCGACCAGCGATACTCGTCGAGAAGGGGGTGGGCGTCGGCTGCCGAATCATAGCGTTCGGCAAGCGCTCTGTGCCGTTCAGCGCGTTCAGCCTCGGCGATACGTTCGGCTTCCTCCTTTGCCCTCTTCCTCTCTTCGTAGCGCTCGACGCGTGCTTTCCACTCGGCTCTTTCGCGTTCGAGTTCCTCGCTCTCCCCGCGATCCTGAGGGTTCTTCCGCAGATATTCCTCACGCTCTGCGGCACGCTGCGCCTCACGTTCTTCGCGCTTCGCCTTCATCCACGCGCTCTGGCGTGCTTCGATCTCTTTGATGCACGCTTGGACTTCCTCTTCGGTCTCCGGCAGCGTCGTCCTGCTCGACCAGAGTCCCTGCCCGCTGCGAACAACGCCGCCGGGAAGAGATGATCCAGTCGCGTCTGCCTCGCCGGCGCTCGCTTCGTTGCTGTTCTCGGCGACTGCGACTGTCGCAGCGAGATCGCCACCTTCAGCATCTTCGTCGTCGAACGGGTCTTCGGCGATGCCGTCGAACCGATCAGCGAGGGGGTGGCCGGTCAGATCAAGACCGGCTTCTGCCAGCAGCTCTCGGTAGGTCTGCCCGGCGGATTCGTTCCTGCCGTCAGGAGGCGAAGACGCAGGATCTGCCGCTGGCCGGGGAATGGCCGGTGGGGAATCGGTAAGTCGGGATTTGGGTGGCGAGGATTCAGGCGGAGAGATCGGTGGGGGTGGTTCCGGCGAGGGCTTTCCTACCTCGGGATTGTTGTGCTCGTCGTGCCTTCGGTCGGGGATGAGAGCCATTTTCTCTGTGTCCGTTCATCATCGTTGATGGGTTCGGCTTGTCTCTATTCTAATTCATCATTAGAACAAAAACCACAGTTCTGTCCTATTTATTTCAGCTTAATTTCTTTGTGTACTATTGGTTTCTATTTGTCGAGGTCAAATGAGGTGTTCCACTCAGTGTGCGCCGCTGATCCGCGGCAACGACTGCGCAGTGATCCGGATCCAGTGCAGCTCGACCACTGAAAGACAGGTCGATCTGCTGACGACAACAGGCTACGGCGCGCCGCTGACGCGAGATCAGCAGCGGCCCGGCTCAGCTCTTCATATGCACGCGCTGCCCCTCGGGACCGAAGAGGCTGAGATATTCGACCCCGTCGTCGTCAGCTCCCCCGAACCAATGAGGAGTGCGAGTATCGAACTCGGCGGCCTCGCCGGCGCTGAGGACCATCGTCCGGTCACCGAGGATGAGGGTGAGTCGACCTCGGATCACATAGACCCACTCGAACCCGGGATGAGTTTTCAGCGAACCGAGCTTCGGAGTCTGCCGACCATCGACGATGTGTTTGAAGGCCTGAACTCCTATCGCTCCACGACTGAGCGGCAAGATGGTCTGACCATGGAACTTCCGCGGTGAGATGTGGATGCGCGGGTCCCCGATCGGCGGAGTCCCCACGAGCTCGTCGAGCGGGAGCCCATAGACACCGGCCAGCGGCAGCAGCAGCTCCAGGCTCGGCTTGCGCTTCCCGGACTCCAGGCGCGACAGCGTACTCAACGACATTCCGGCCTGCTCGGCCACCTCGTCGAGGGTGCGTTTCTGCTCCTGCCGCAGTCCTCGCAGGCGGGCGCCGACCCCCGCCAACGATTGCCTGATGGCTTCCTGTGCTTCGATCGGCGCAGGCCCCTCGGCGAGAATCTCTGACATTCGGCCCGCCGCATGAGCTCCCCGCTCATTCAAGGCGCCGCGAGTCACCCGTTCATCTGAGTCCTGTGGCTCTTCCATATCCACAGCATGGCAGAATTTGCTGTTTCTGCAAAGACGTTTGCAATTCCGAGCAAGAGGGCCACAGACTCGAATCGGCACCGAATTCCGACCATTCATCTGCATTCAGGAGAATCATGACCGCCCCAACCCCACCCGAGAACTCACGACCTTCCGCACACAAGAACTCACGACCGTCCGCATCAGAAGGTGCGCGGCCTTCCGTGTCCGACGCACGCGATTCGCCCCCCGAATCTGCGCAGACCACCTTTGATGTCGCCGTCATCGGCGGTGGCGCAGGGGGCCTCGCCGCATCGATCGCCCTGGCCAGGTCGCTGCGCTCCGTCATCGTCATCGACGCAGGTCAGCTGCGCAATTCCTCGAGCGCCCATGCACACAACCTCCTCGGTCACGAAGGCATCAGACCGCAGGATCTCGTGGCGAAGGGGCGCACCGAGGCCGAAGAGTACGGGGTGACCTTCATCGAAGCGACCGTGACCACAGTCCACACCCGTGATCCAGACGCCGGCCCCGCCGAGGAGGCCCCGCAGTATCGGTTCGAACTGTCCACTTCGGTCGGAGTTGAGGTCGCGGCCCGCCGCATCATCATCGCCACCGGTCTGAGCGACGAGCTTCCGAACGTTCCGGGCCTCGCCGATGGCTGGGGCGACACCGTTCTGCACTGCCCCTACTGCCACGGCTACGAAGTGCGCGGACAGCGCATCGGGGTCATCGGCACGACGGCGATGTCATACCACCAGGCGATGCTGTTCTCCCAGCTCAGCGACCAAGTCAGCTTCATCCGCCACAACGCTCCCGCTCCTGATTCCGAACAGGAGGCGATGCTCGAAACGCTCGGCATCGAGTACATCGATTCCACCGTCACCGAGGCGGCCCGCACCGAGTCCGGAACCGTCGTTTCACTCGCGGCTGGCGACTCCGTGGACGGAGCGAACGCGCTCACCTTCGATGCACTCGCCGTCGGTGCGTATGCGCGAGCAAATGCCGATCTGTTCTCCCAGCTCGGCGGCGAAGTCGTCGCGCACCCGAGCGGAATGGGCACCTATATCCCCACGCAGATGGCCGGGCAGACCGATGTGCCCGGAGTTTGGGCGGTCGGCAACGCCGCAGACGTATCGGCGATGGTCGTGGCCAGCACCGCCAGCGGCGTGCTGGCCGGCGCGCATGTCAACGCCGACCTCATCATGGAGTCGCTCGGGTGAGGATGGAGTTGCTCGGGTGAGGACGGAGTCGCTCGGGTGGGGCAAGCCGTAAGCAGGTGCATCATGACGAGGCGGGTCTGGCTGGCGCGTCCTCATGCGCCCCACAGCGGAGCGAGCGCGGGCGCCACGCACTCGCGGCGTGGCCCGTTTCCGCGGGCCACGGCGACTGCGGTCAAGTCCTCAGTGCGCGGCCTTCACGCACAGCACCGGGGCTTCGGCGTCGAGGATGACCTTCTGGATCGTCGACCCGAGCAGGAACTTCCCGACCGGGGTGCGCTTCCGGGTGCCGAGCACGATTAGCTCGGCTCCCACCTCGGTGGCGGTGTCGAGGATCTGCTCGGCCGGGTCGAATTCGCTGCCCAGAGTCAGCACGCGAAACTCGACGTCCGCCCTGGCCAGATAGGTGTTGACCGACTTGAGCTCACCCTCGCCGAGGCGGTAGGAATCGTTGCGCTGCGCCGACCGTGACGCATTGACGACGACGAGTTCCCTCCCGTCCTTCTTCGCCTGCGCGATGCCGGCATCGAGAGCAGCATGTCCGGCGGGATTGTTGACGTAACCGACGAGTACTGTCATTTTTCACCTTCATTGGATTGAGCTGTACAGATCCGAGTACGCAGGTCGAGTACCCACCGTCCCAGCATATCGAGCGATACGGACATGGGACGGCGGGCGGCCCCGCCCGCCTCGGCGAGGAGCCGCACCCCTCGGTAAGGCAGCGCACATGCGGGACAGCGCACCGCCACCGCGGTGCACATCCGCACGGGACGGAGCACCGCCTCGGCGAGGGGATGGGCTCACGTCAGCTCTTCGGGATTGCGGAACCGGGTGCTCGTACCCTTCGTCGAACGGTTCCAGAACCAGGTCACACCCCACAGGACGACGCCGATGCCGACGAGCGCCGCTGCGATCTGATACTGGATGAGCTCATCGAGGCGGGCCCACGGACCGACGAGGAACACGCAGGTGATGACGCCGATCCACGGCAGAACCGTCGGCGCCTTGAAGTGATCGTGAACGGTCTTGTCCTTGCGCAGAATGAGCACCGCGACGTTGACGACGGCGAACACGGCCAACAGCAGCAGCGAGGTGGTGCCGCCCAGGGACGCGGTCACCGTCTCGGGCAGGATCGTGGTCACGACGAAGATGAGCGCATAGGCGATCAGCGTCGTGAAGATGATCGACACCCACGGCGAACGGCGGCCGGCCATGACCTTCGCGAACACGGGCGGGAGCACATTCTGCTTGGCCATTCCGTACAGCAGACGGCTGGCCATGAGCATGTTGATCAGTGCCGAGTTCGCGACGGCGAACATCGTCATGAACGGGAAGATCGTATCGATCGGCAGTCCGGGGGCACCCTCGCGGACGACCTCGAGCAGCGGCGTCTCGCTCTCGGTGAGCACGCCGATGGGCACTGCCGCGACGGTGACGAGGGAGACGAGGACGTAGATGATGCCGGTGATCGTCAGGCCCGAGAGCATGATCTTCGGAAAGACCCGCGGGTCCTTCGTCTCTTCGACCATGTTGACCGAATCCTCGAATCCGACCATGGAGAAGAACGCGAGCGCAGTGGCACCGGTGACCGCGAGGAAGACGCTCTTGTCACCCTCGGTCTCGAAGATCATCACGCGCGAGAAGTCGGCATCGCCCGAACCGAGTGCGAAGAACCCGACGACGATGACCAACAGCAGACCGCTGAGTTCGATGAGGGTGAGGACGACGTTGAACCACACGCTCTCGCCGACACCGCGGAGGTTGATCAGCGCGATGAGGGTGAGGAAGCCCAGCGCAATCCACATCACCCCGCTGCCCGATACGTCCCAACCGAAGCCGGCCACGAGGTTGGCGGCGAAGACATTCGATGCCGTCGAGGCCGAGGTGATTCCTGAGCTGAGCACGGCGAAGGCGACGAGGAACGTCACGAAGTGGATCCCGAACGCCTTGTGCGTGTACAGCGCGGCACCCGCGGCATGCGGGTACTTCGTCACGAGCTCCATATAGGAGAACGCGGTGATCAGCGCGATGAGGAAGGCGAGGATCACCGGTGCCCAACCGGCACCGCCGACCTGCCCGGCCACCTTGCCGGTCAGCGCATAGACACCGGTTCCGAGGATGTCTCCGACGATGAACAGAAGCAGCAGCTTCGGCCCCATGACCCGCTTGAGGGTCTCGGGCTGGTCTCCGTCACCGGGGTCGATTGTGGTCGTGGGTTTCTTGTCGCTCACGATTCCTCCGTGTCCACTGCGGCGGCTGTGCCGCATGCCTGGCAACCCTGACTGTGGTCAGAGCCTCGCCCAGTATGCCTCAGACACGAGCCTCAGACACAAGCTTCAGTCTCGGACCACTGTGAGAAACGCCGAGAACAGAGCCTTCGAATCACATTCGCTCTCGGGACCGAGCTCCGTCGCCTCTGCCAACAGGGTATCTTTATCGAACCCCAATGTCTGCAGTTTCTCCGCATTCCAGCGTTCGATGTTCGCCCGCGTCGACTCCGGATGGAACTGCGTGCCCCACGCCCGACCGACGCGGAACGCCTGGAATTCGCAGGCCTCGCTCGTGGCCAACAGGGTCGCCTCCTCAGGCAGGGCGACGATGCGGTCGACGTGGCTTTCGACGAACGACGTCCGCGGTCGGATCGCCGAGAACACGGGGTCCGCGGCCGCCTCGGCGGTGGTGTCGATCCGCGTGTACCCCTTCTCCGGCGCCCCGGTCCGGGCGCGCACATCGCCCCCGATGACGTGGGCGATGAGCTGCCCGCCGAGGCAGATCCCGAACTGCGGCAGGTCCGTGTCCAACGCACGACGGACGAGTTCGGCCTCGTCGGCCAGCCACGGTGCCCGGTCGGTCTCATCGGGCATGTACCCGCCGCCGAGCATGATGAGCCCGTCGTAGGCGTCGAGCTCGGCCGGGGACGGCAGTGGTGAGACCCCGCCGATGCGCAGATCGAACTCGACGTTTTCGCTGATCATCCACCGTGTCAGCAGCCCCGGCTGGGAGTCGATGTCATTGACGATGACGAGCAGCCGCGTCATGATTCCGCCCTCGCCGAGGCGGCCGTCCCGGCGGCCCCGGAAGCGGAATTGCCTGCGACGCCTTCGTCTTCCCTCGCCGAGGCGGCCGTTCCGGCGACCGCGGACGGTGCGTCGGCAGCTGCGCCGCCCGTGGCGGACGGCGCGTCGTCCGCGGAGCCGAGGAATGCCGTGTACGCGTCCTCGTGTGCGTCGAGGACGCGCATCGCATTGTCGAAGCCGAGCTTGCGCAGGTCGGTCTGCGACCAGCCGCGGGAGGTGAGCTCGGCGAACAGGTTCGGGTACTGGCCGGCGTTGCCGAGTCCGGTCGGCAGCTCGTCGACTCCGCAGATGTCGCCGCCGAGGCCGAGATGGTCGATGCCGATCCGCTCGCGTACGTAATCGCAGTGGTCGGCCACTTGGGCCACGGTCACCTCGGGGGCGGTCCCCTGCTCTCCTGCGTCGACCCATTCGCGGCGGGCGTTCGAGACGAAGGAGGGCACGAACGTCATCATCGCCACTCCCCCGTTGCCGGGCACGCGGTCGAGGACGTCGTCGGGGATGTTGCGCGGGTGCGGGTTGAGCCCGAACGCGCAGGAGTGGGTGAAGAGCACCGGCAGGGTCGACTGGTCGAGCGACTGGTGCATGACGGTGGGCGCGACATGGGAGAGGTCGAGGATCATGCCGACCCGATTCATCTCCGCCACGACCTCGCGGCCGAACTCGCTCAGGCCCCCATGGACCGGTTCGTCGGTGGCCGAGTCGGCCCAGGAATGCGTCGTCGACCAGGTCAGAGTCATGTACCGGGCCCCTGCGCGGGCATAGGAGCGCAGCACGGCCAGGGACTCGTCGATCTGCTGTCCGCCCTCGACGCCCATGAGGGAGGCGACCTTGCCGACGGCGCGAGCGGCACGGACATCGGCGGCGGTGCGGGCGAAGGCGAGTCGTTCGGGGTAGGCGGTGACGAAGCGCTGGACCGCGTCGATCTGCTCCCAGGTGGCCTTGATCGCGTCCGCCCCGGTGATCGAGGAATGGACGTAGACGGACCAGTACTGTGCGGCGACATTTCCCGCGGCCAGCTGATCCATCGTGGTGAACGGGGAGACGCTCGGGTCGTTGAGCCCCTCCACGCTGTAGTCATGTTCCTCGCGCAGGTACCAGGCGAGGTCGTTGTGTCCGTCGAAGACGTCGACGGCGGCGGGTGCGGAATCAGTGGCGGATGCGGTCATGGTTGGGTCCTTCCGGTCGGGCGACTGCGGTCAAGGCGACTGCGGTCAAGGCGGGTGGGGTCACGACGGGTACGGTCACGGCAGGTGCGATACGGGCGGGTGCGGTCAGGGCGCGTGAGACGCGAGCGGGTGAGGTCGGTGCAGGTGCGGACGGGCCGGTGCGAGATGGTCGGGGCGTGCACGGATCCGCGCGCCCGCGATGGGGAGGTCGGCCTCCTCGGCGGAGGTGTGTCGGTCCGTCCATCATGCCAGTCCGGACAGGATCTGTGCCGACCACAGACCGAGGAACGTGCCGAGGAACGTTCCCATCAGCGCGAACAGCACACCGACCGGGACGAGCTGCCGGTTGAAGGCACCGGCGACGACCGGTGCCGAGGCGATGCCGCCGATGTTGGCGGTGCTGGCCACGGCGAGGCTGAAGAGTTCGGTGCGGGTGAGCTTCGCGTAGATGAGCATGATGGCGATGTGGACGACCAGAACGATGATTCCGGCCACCAGGTACAGCGGTGCTTCAGCCAGAGACGTGAAGTCCGAGCCGGAGGCGATGATTCCGATGATGAGGTAGAGCAGGATCGAGGCGAGCTCATTGGATCCGGCGGTCTTGCCGAAGCGAGTCGATCCGATGACGAGGCCGAGGATGCTGACGATGAGGATCGTCCAGGCCGTGGCGTTGATGACCACTCCGACCTCGGGCAGCAGTTCGCCGAGGCGGATCGCCAGTGCCGAGGCCAGAAGCGCGAATCCGATGAGGCCGAAGGTCGACGACAGGGTCATCGGCTTCTCCTCCTCAGCGTCGACGCGGTCGGTGAAGTCGAGCTTCGACATATCGGCCTTCGTCCACCGGTTGAAGGCGTCGGAGACCGTGACGGAGGAGAAGATGAGCAGCAGCCAGAACGAGTAGAGGACGGTGTCGACGATGAGGACGTAGCCGAACACGTCCTCAGGGGCGTGGAGGACTTCCTGCACCGCGACCATGTTCGCCGAACCGCCCGTCCAGGAGGCGTTGAGCGCGCCGAGGGCCTTCCACGCCTCCGGGTCGAGGCTCGAGTGCAGGATGAGGTAGCTGACGATGAAGCCTGCGATGATGCTCGCCGCGGTCACGGCGAAGGTCAGCAGCAGCTTCGGTCCGAGCTTGATGATCTGCCGGATATCGCACTTGAACAGCATGAGCAGGATCATCGCGGGCAGCAGCGCCGTGCGCAGAGTGTCGCCGACGTCGTCGATGTCCCCGCCGGTGTGGTCGAAGACGCCGATGGTGTTGAGCAGCGCGGCCACGATATAGAGGATGACGAAGCCGGGCACATACTTGAAGAGCTTGAAACGCCCGCTCCGGTCCGCAACGACGAGCGCTGCGGAGATCGCCAGAAGCAGGCTGATGAATAGATAACCGTCGGTGATCACAAACGACACTTCCTCATTGAATTCGTCCATCCCGACAGCGGCACCGCTGGCGGTGCCGGGGATGAAGCAATGTGCAGTTGTCGATCGGATCCGGTCCGGTGAGGGGCCGGGCAATCGCGGTGGTCGGACGCGCTGCCTAAGCGGCAACCTCGCGGTACTTCTTCGCGGCGTTGTTCACTGCTGTGATCAGCGCCTTCTGCGAGGAACCGTGGTAACGGCGCTGGATGCGCTCGATCAGTCGACCGGGGTCCGTGATGTCGGCATCGACGAACAGGCTCCGAATGAAGTTTCGGGTCAGAGCCAACGTCGCCGTGCAGTCCACATCGAGGATGCGGTGGGTGTCCGGTTCGATCTCGAAAGCCACGTAGAACAGACCGAACTGACTGGTGATCGGGTTGTTCGACGGAGCCTTCGCTTCGCCTGTGAGAAAGATCGTTTCGGACATCGCCCACCAGACTACCCCACGGTTCTCCGCGCCGGGGGTGGTGCAGTGGGAGTCGAACGTCGATCGGACGCAGTCGAGGTCCGCTCGACCGGAGACGAGGTCCGCTCGACCGGAGACGACGGTCGTGCGGCGACAGGCGAAGCCCCTTCGACGGCAGTCACGATCAGAGGAACCGGTGGATCGCGTCGCCGGCTTCGCGCATGACCGGCATGACGTCGACGACGCGGTCGGTGCCCGGCTCCCAGTTCGCGAACACCGCGAAGGCGATTCGGCGCGTCCGCGTCATGACGATCCCGGCATCGGCCCGGATCGTCCCGTTCGTGCCGGTCTTGTTCCACACCCACACGTCGCGCTGGTAGTTGTAATGCGCGAGCGGGTCGAGATCGAACGCCGAGGCGACCATCGAGGTGTCCGCACCGGCTCCCAACCAGCGCCGGAAGACCTCGTTCGTCGACTCGTCCCAGAACTCGTCCTTGGCATGCCGGGCCATGAAGTCGCTGATCTCGGCGGCCGTGCCCGTCGACAGGGTCCGCGGGGCATTGGCCGGTCGCGGCCAGCGCAGGAAGTCGTGCAGGCCGGAGTTCCGGTACCCGAGCTTCTCCACCTGACCGGCGACATTCGCCAGACCGACCCGGCGGATGAGCACGTTCGTGGCGAAGTTGTCGCTGAACGCACCGATGAGCAGAGCGACGTCGAAGATGCTCAGGTCGTCCTGCTCCATGAGGTACCAGATCCCGGATTCGTCGACTCTCTCCGACGGCCTCCGGTGCAGTCGTTCCTCCAGGTCAAGCGTGCCGTCCTGATACATCTGCAGGGCCGTGTGGAGCAGGAAGACCTTGCCCATGCTGGCGGTGTCGAGTTCGTCGTTCTCGTTGTGGGCGAACACCCGTTCCCCGCTGTCGACGTCGAAGGCCAGAGCACTGAAGCGCACTCCGGGCAGTCCATCGAATTTCAGTTCGCTCATCATCGCTCCTGTCAGTCTCGTTTCAATCTTGTCTGTTCATCCGCGGAGCGCCCGTCGCTCAGTCATGCCGGACCGTCCGCGGAGCGGCCGTCCCGTCTTGTCTGTCCATCCGCTCCATCCACCCACAGTCGCGGCCGCTCCCCGGGCTCCGCGTCGAGGGTGACGTCGACGCCGAGCGGGGCACTCGGAGCATCGGGATCGTGGCCGAAACCCATCTCCGACACGATCGGAATCCTTGAGCCCCCGAGATAGTCGATCATCAGCGCCTCCACCTCGTGGACGGGTGCGCAGTCCTTCCATGACCCGAGCACCACCGCATCCGCCGAGTTGAACCACCCACCGCGGACCAACTGCACCATGAGGTTGTCGAGCCGGTACAGCTCCTCGTCGACGTCCTCGAGCAGCAGGATGCTCGGGCCGCGCCGCTCCCGCCGTTCCCGCACGTCGATGAGCTCGGGACTGCCCATCCCGGCGGCGATGAGGCTGAGGTTTCCCCCGCCGAGGCGGCCCTTCGCCGTCCCCGGGACGAGCGTCTGCGCCCGGCTGAGCGGACGAGTCGCAGCGGTCTCCTCCGGCAGAGAAGTGTTCACATTCGGATACTTCTCGGGCCGCCGTCCGGAAATGTCCGATTGCGACCACTGTTCGCGTGGAGAGGGAGCAGCGCCCACTTCCGCCGTCTCGTCTTCTGCGGGGAAGCCGAGTTCGCGGCCGCCCCAGGGGCGGAACAGCCAGGAGGCCACCTCGTCGGGGACCACTGCCGAGTTCTTGAACGGGTCGTTTCCGACCATCGGGCAGAACAGGGTCGCCACCCCGAGGTGGTGCTCCCATGCCTGGTGGAGTGCGGTGATGTCCGAGGAGCCGGTGAGCAGTTTGGGACGGCCGTCTCGGCGCAGCATGTGCCGGCGCATGAGGTCGAAGTCGATGCCGTCGAGCAGCCGCATCGCCCCGAACCCTCCACGCAGCGCGATGACCGCGTCCGTGTCCGGATCGCACCAGGCATCGACGAGGTCGGAGCGGCGCTCAGCGTCGGTGCCGGCCAGATACTTCACTCGAGGGTGGCGGGCGCGGACGTTGCCACCAGGCACGACGTTCAGGCCCCAGGATCCGAGCTGGGCGATCGCGCGCTGCAGCGACTCCTCATCGGTGGGGCCCGACGGCGCGATCAGCCGAACGGTGTCACCTGCGGCCAAGGGCGCGGTGCTCAGATAAGGGCTCGACGCACTCACACCGACGAACTCAACCTCGGCCGTGCGACTGGCCTCATGGGACTCACTCATTCCTCACCAAGCTCTGACTTCCCAGTCGGGGAACCGCAGCGAGCAGCTCCTGCGTGTATTCGTGCTGCGGATCGGACAGCACCCTGTCGACCTCACCGTATTCGACGATCTCCCCTCGTTTCATCACGGCCACCGTATCCGCGATGTTCCATGCCAGTCCCAGATCGTGGGTGATGATGAGTGCGCTCATCCCGAGGTTCTTCTTCAGCGCGAGGAACAGCGACAGGATCTCTCCGCGCACGGAGGCGTCCAACGATGCCACGGGCTCATCGGCGATGAGCACCTGCGGGTCCAGAGCCAGGGCTCCGGCGATGACGACGCGCTGCCGCTGTCCGCCCGAGAGCTCCTGCGGAATCGATTCGAGATAGTCTGCGGCCGGAGTGAGTTCGGCGGCGTCGAGGGCGCCGACGACGCGCTCGTACTCACGGTCCTTGATCCCCTGCACCCTCAAGCCCTCGACCACGGCCTCGTACACACTCCGCTTGGGGTTGAGCGATCCGGCCGGGTCCTGCAGAATCATCTGCACCCGCCGCCGGAACATCCGCAGCTCCTTCGCCTTCCGCGGCAGCGGCTTGCCCGCGAACGAGCGCTGCGAACCCGCCTCCACCTCCTGCAGACCGAGCAGCGACCGCGCCAGAGTCGTCTTCCCTGAGCCGGACTGGCCGACGACGGCGAGGATCTCCGCCTTCCGCAGCACCAGGTCCACCCCGCGCACCGCCCGTTCACGGCCCCGCCGGGTGTCGAAGGAGACGCTGAGATCCTTCGCCTCGAGCACCACCTCGTCGGTCATGGCGAACGGTTCGGCCCGGGCCACCTCGGCGGGTCTCTGGGTCTTCGGATTCAGCCGGGATTCGGGGTCCCCGATCTGCGGAAACGCACCGGCCAGCTGCTTCGTGTAGTCCTCCTGCGGGGACAGGCACACGTCGTCGCTGGGTCCGTATTCGACGAGGCGGCCGTGGCGCATGATCGCAAGATCCGCACAGACTGACGAGAGCACGGCGAGGTCGTGGCTGATCATCAGCAGGGAGATCCCGCGTTCGGCGACGAGGCGGGCCAGGCCGGTCAGGATCTGCTTCTGCACGATGACGTCGAGTGCCGTCGTCGGTTCGTCGGCGATGATGATATCGGGTTCGCAGGCGAGCGCCATGGCGATCATGATCCGCTGCTTCTGCCCGCCGGAGAGCTCGTGCGGATACGCACTCGACTTCTCCGCCTCGAGGTTGACCTCGGCGAGGAGTTCGAACATCCGGTCCCGGCGTTTCTGCGGAGTCGTCCACGTGCCCTTCGAGTGGTGTTCGAGGGCTTCGATGATCTGCTGCCCGACCTCGCGGACGGGGTTGAGCGAGTGCAGGGCGCCTTGGAAGACGATCGACGCCTGCGCCCACCGGACCGCGCGGATCTGGCCGAAGCTCAGCTCCCGGATGTCCTGCCCGCCGAGGAGGACCCGACCATCGAGGCGAGCCGACTTCGGCAGCAGGCGCAGAGCCGACATGATCAGCGTCGACTTCCCCGAACCGGACTCCCCTGCGATGCCCAGAGTGGCCCCGGCGGGCAGGTCGAGGCTGACCTCTTTCACGGCGACCACATCGCCGCGGTCGGAGGAGGACCGGTATGTGATCGAGACGTTCTCGAACTGAAGATCGGTCATCAGCGGCTCCTCAGGGCGGGGTTGATGATGGCCTCGAATGCGCGCCCGACCATCGTGAATGCGAGCACGACCAGCAGGATCGCGATACCCGGGGTGAGCACGTACCACCAGTAGCCCGAGGTCGCCGCCGACACGTCCATCGAGTTCTTGAGGATGGTGCCCCACGACTCCTTGGACGTATCGCCGAGGCCGAGGAACGACAGCGTCGATTCGGCGATGATCGCCCCACCGACGGTCAGGGTCGTGTTCGCGAGCACCAGCGGCATCACGGCCGGCAGCAGGTGCCGGAACAGGATATGGGAATGACCGGCACCGAGGATGCGCGCCCGTTCGATGTAGAGCCGGGATTCGACGCTCAGGGTCTGCGAGCGCACGATCCGTGCGGTCGACGCCCATGACGTCAGCCCGATCGCGACGACGATCGTGAAGACCCCGCGTTCGAGCACGGAGGAGAGCACGATCGCGAGCAGCAGGGACGGCAGGACGATGAAGAAGTCGACGATGCGCATGATGATCCCGCCGAAGAGTCCCGTGAAGTGACCGGCGGCCAGACCCATGATGGTGCCGATGACCATCGACATGACGGTCGCGGCGACGCCGACGAGGATCGACACGCGGGCTCCCCAGAGGATGCGCACCCACATCTCCCGTCCCAGGTCGTCGGTGCCGAGCGGGTGGTCGAGGCTCGGCGGTGCATAGCGGGGCACGTCGAGCTGCTTCGTGACATCGAGCATCGAGGCCGGGGCGATGAGCGGGGCGGCGATCGCGATGACGACGAAGAAGAGGAGCACGACGGCGCCGATGAGTGCGGGGACGTCGGAGCGGAAGAGCGCCCAGTTCTTCTTCGCGTTGTTCAGCCGGCGTTCGCGCACGAGCTTCGCGCCGTCGACGGCGGGGGTGTTCGCGCTCATCAGGCCCTCCTGACGCGGGGATCGAGGAATCGGTAGACGATGTCGGCGGCGAGGTTCATCACGATGATGATCGCCGAGAACACGACGAAGGTGCCCTGCAGCAGCGGCAGGTCGGGGCCGCGGATGGCTTCGAAGGTGAGTTTGCCCAGCCCCGGCCAGGAGAACACGGCTTCGACGGTGACCGCGCCGGCGATGAGTCCGCCGATGTGGAGGAAGACGACGGTGACGGTCGGCAGCAGCGCATTGGGTACGGCGTGACGGCGGCGGACCTCATCCTCGGTGAGCCCTTTCGCGCGGGCGGTCGTGAGGTAGTCCTCGCTCATCTCCTCGAGCAGGGAGGCGCGCATGATCATGAGGAACTGCGCGTAGACGACGGCGACGAGCGAGACGACCGGGAGGATGAGGTGCTTGACGACGTCGATGATCCCGGCGAACGACCACGGGTCGAGGCCCGGGGTGATCATGCCGCCTGTGGGCAGCCACTGGAGGGTGCCGCCGAAGATCATGAGCAGGATGAGTCCGAGCCAGAACGTGGGCACGGACCAGAAGATCAGCGAGGTCGAGGACGCGAGTTTGTCGAACAGCGAATTGCGCCGCCAGGCCGAGATCTGCCCGAGCCACAGGCCCAGGACGATGGCGATGACGGCCGCTGTTGCGGTGAGCAGCAGGGTCGGTCCGAGGTATTCGCCGATGAGCGCGGACACGGATTTCCGGTACACGTAGCTCTCGCCGAGATCGCCGGTGACGATGCCGACGAGGTAGTCCCAGAACTGGACGATGACGGGTTTGTCGAGTCCGTATTGGCTGCGCAGTTCGGCGATCTGCGCCGGGGACATCGGCCGTTCCTTCGCGATCTTGAGCACGGGGTCGCCGGGCAGCATGCGGAAGGCGAAGAAGCCGAGCACGATGACGAGGATCATCGAGGTCGCAGCCCCGCCGAGCTTGCGCAGGAAGTAGCGGGCGAACGATCCACCGGCCGGTGGTTCGTCCATATCGGCGGCAGTGTTCGCATGGGCGGCGCCGGCGGATCCCCTCGCCGAGGTGGGGCTCGGGTTCGTGGGGTCAGTGCCCGGTGGGGCGGGTGTGGGGCCCGTGCCCGGTCCGGGCGGATTCGTGGGGCCCGCGCCCGGATTCTCCGAGGCCGTTCCCCGGGCAGGGCGATCCCCGGAATGGGGATCGTGGGTGGGTGTGCTCACTGTGGTGCTCCAGGTGGTGGGACAGGCCCGTGGGCCCGGGTGCCGCAGGTGGTGCGGATTGTGCGGCACCCGAGCTGTGGGCGTTGGGACTATTCGCGGTCGTCGGACTTCTTGCGACGGCTGAGCAGCCACCCGCCTCCGCCGAGGACGACGATGACCGCGGCCGCGATGCCGATCCAACCGCCGGCGCCCATTCCGCCGCTCGTGGCTTCTTCGTCGCTGACGGGTTCGACCGAGGTGTAGCCCCAGTAGCCGACCTGATTGGCGATGGCGCCGCCGTCGGTGGGCTGTTTGGTGAAGTTGTCGAACCGGTCGGAGCGGTAGGCCTCGAGCTGGTTCGGGTACCACAGCGTCACCGAGGGAGCTTCCTCGTAGTGGATGGCCAGGGCCTTCTGCACGAGGTCCTGACGCTTGGCCTGATCGAGTTCGACGTGCTGGGCCTGATAGAGCTCGTCGAATTCCTTGTTGCACCAGCCGTCCTGGCTGGTGCCGCCGTTGCCTTCGGCGTCGGGGCGCTGCCCGCAGGTGTTGATGCTCAGCTGGTAGTCGGGATCGGGGTTGATCGACCAGCCGGAGAAGTACATGTCATAGTCGCCCTTGGTGGTGCGCTCGGACTCGGTGTCGGCGTCGGTCGACTCGTTCTTGAGATCGATGCCGATGTCCTTCATCCATGGCTTCAGGAACTTCGCGGTGCTCTGTTCGGTCGGAATGTCGGCGTCGGTGAGGAAGCGCAGCTGCAGCTTCTCGCCGTCCTTCTCGCGGATGCCGTCGGATCCTTCCTTCCAACCGGCATCGTCGAGGAGCTTCTTCGCACGGTCGACGTCGAATCCGCTGATGACGGAGTTGTCGGACTTGAGCGCCCAGTTCGGGTAGACGGCGGGGATGAAGCTCGTGGCCGGCTGCGCATAGTCCTGCATGACCTGTTTGCGAAGGGTCTCTGCGTCGATGCCGGCGCGGATGGCCTGGCGGACCTTCTTGTCCTTCAGCGCTTCATGGCCGGTGCCGAATTCCTTGCCCTTCGCGTCGGCGGCTCCCGGGTTGATGGAGATGCCGTTGAAGCGGCGGCCGTTGCCGTCGTTGAGTTCGACGTTGTCAGCCCCCTCAAGTGCCGTGAACTGGTCAGGGGTGAGACCGGTGATGAAGTCGACTTCGCCGGAGCGGATCGCCTGCACCTGCGCATCGGAGTTCGTGTAGTAGCGGTACTGGATCTCGTCGAGCTTGGGCTTGCCGCGCCAGAAGTTCGGGTTCGCCTTGAGGGTGATCGACTTGTTCGCTTCGTAGCTCTCGAGCTGGAAGGGCCCCGAGCCCACGGACTTCTCGTCGTTCTTGAATTCGCCGGGCTTGTCGACCTTCGACCACACGTGCTCGGGCACGACGGGGATCTCCTGGCCGGGGTTGTTCGCCTGCGGCTTCTTCAGGGTGATCCTGACGGTGCCCTCGTCGGGGGCCTCGACTTTGTCGAAGTTCTCGACGAGGCTGCCGTTGGCCACCGCCATCTCTTCCTTCTCCATCATCTGGTTGTAGGTCCAGGCGACGTCGTCGGCCGTGAGCGGTTCACCATCGGACCATTTCATGTCCGGGCGGATCGTGTATGTCCAGACCTTGCCTTCGGAGTCCGTGTTCCATTCGGTGGCGAGTCCCTCGGTGACCGAGCCGTCCTTGGCGTCGTTGGCCACGAGGTTCTCGTACATGTACCGGAAGGTGTTCGTCGGTACGAGGTAGAAGGAGGTGAACGGGTTGAAGGAGTCGATAAATCCGTCGGTGGCGATCCGCAGCACGTTCTCGGAGGCCGGGGCCTCCGAGGTGGCGGCCTGCGCCGGTGAGGTGGCCATCGATCCGGCCAGGGCCAGTGCTGCGACGCCGGCCAGGCACCGTTGCCAGCCTCTGCGCATTGAGTGTGAAGTCAACATCTTTGTCTTTCTTCTCGTGCGGTAATTCACTTGTCATCCCCTGAACCCGGCGAATCTGGGTATTCGCCCGGGTCAGGACAGATGTGCTCTTCATCACTCTACGTTCGAAGTGACGTGATTTCGGCACCACAACACACAAATCTGGTTGCAGGTCACTGTGCAGATGCCACAGGTCCCGCGAAAGTCAGCTGCCCGGCGCCATGGATTCGACTGGAGTCTTCCGGTCGTCCGGGCTCAGCGCGTGCAGTTCGGTCTCCCCCGCCTCGGCGAGGACATCGGCGATCGTCTGCCCGCGGCGGATGAGGTAGAACTCAGTGCCTGCGTCGGCCGCGGTGCGGTATCCGTAGACGGGCACACGCGGGAGCAGGTTGTAGGAGAACGGGTTCGAGAAGTAATAGGCACCGGTTTCGGGCACGGCCACGAGGTCACCCGCGTCGAGGCGCGGCAGCAGCTGATCACGAGCCAGCAGGTCACCGGAGAAGCAGGCGGGACCGGCGACATCGGTCGGGACGATCTCGGTGTCGGCCGCCTCGGCGATCTTGGGGTCTCCCTCCGGGGTGAACGGCAGGATCCGCAGCGGCCAGTCGTTCGGGGCGTAGGCGGTGCGGGTGGCGACCTGGACGCCGGCGTGGGTCATCGCGATGCGGCGGCCGCCGGTGGTCTTCGCGTATTCGACGCGGGTGAGGACGGTGCCGGACTTGGCGAGGAGCGCGCGGCCGAATTCGGTGACGATGTCGAAGTCGAACAGGCTCGGCACCTGTGTCTCGAGCACGGCGCGGTAGTCGGCGAAGGTCGGGGTGATGTCCTCGCCGTCGAAGTTCACCGACAGTCCCCCGCCGATGTCGATGCGTGTGATCTGCCGACCGGAGGCCCGAGCGTTGATCTCCTCGGCGAGGTCGACGGCGGCGCGGATTCCGACGGCGGCCTTGTCGAGACTGATGCCCTGCGAGCCGGAGTGGACGTGGATCTGTCCCAGCCAGGGGCGGTCGAGATAGGCCTCGATGAGGGCCTCTCGGGTGCCGGGGTCGGCCAGCCCGACACCGAATTTCGAGGTCTCGGTGGCGGTGCTCAGGGCGCCGATCGCGCCCGTGCCCGACTGCGGATTGATCCGGAATCCGATCCTCGCCGAGGCGGCCGTGCCGTCCCGATCGTCGAGGAGCTCGTCGAGGCGGGCGAGTTCGTCGAAGTTGTCGACGTTGATCGAAACGCCGAGGTCGACGGCCCGGCGCAGTTCGGCCCAGGTCTTGGCCGGGGAGTCGAAGACGATGCGGTCGGGCGTGAACCCGGCCGAGAGGGCGAGTTCGAGTTCGCCGGGGCTGGCGACCTCGCAGCCGGCCCCCGCCTCGGCGAAGCGGCGCAGCAGCGACGGCAGCGGGACGGCCTTGCACGCCACCGCGTGGAGCACCTCGCGATCCGATGCGAACGCCGCGGTCAGTCGGTCGAAGGCGGTATCGACCCAGTCGAGATCCATGAGCCCGAGCACGGGTGACTCATCGGTCAGCGCGGGAACGGCGCCGGACTGCGCAGCGGCATTGTCCGGCAGTGCGGGAGCATTGTCCGACAGCACGGGATCGGCAGAGCGAGCAGACGAAACGCTGTTCTCGGCGATCGTTCGGATTGCTCGGGCGCGACGGTTCGGAATCGCATGGTGATGGCTGGGCATAACGTCCTCTGTTCGAAGTCTGTTGTCACTTTAGGACGGCTGACCTCGGAGAACGGACGATTATTCGCCAATCTTCATGGGGGCTGGTTGTAGGTTTCTCACGACCGGTCGTGAACGAGGACCGAGAGTTCGAGCCAGAGCCGCTCGGCCGGTTCTGCCGTCGAGAGACCGGTGATCTCCTCGATGCGACCGAGACGGTGTCGCAGCGAGTTCGAATGCACATGAAGACGGCGGGACGCCTCGGCCGAGTTGCCGACCGTGGCGAAGTAGACGCGCAGGGTCTCGAGCAGGCTGCCGTTGTGCTGTCCGTCGTGAGCGGCCAGCGCCTGTGCCGGGCCGAGCACACCGGCGTCTGCGGGGACCCGTGCGTCCGCAGGTGCCCGACCGTCTGCGGTCACGCGTTCACCGCCCCGCGGGCGCCCAGCACCGATCGCCCGGCGGTCTGCGGCCAGCAGCACATCGGCGACCTGCAGACCGACGACCGTTGCGGCGACGTCACGGGTGGTCGCGCCGACGATCCGGCCCTGGGTGTCGAGGGGTCCGTCCGCGTCCGAACGCGTGCGTGTCTTCGCGCCTCGAGCGTCACCCGCACCTTGTTCGTCGCCAGTGTCGCTTCGCACGGCGTCGACGACATACGCGGCCTCCGTCCACGACCGGTGCACGGCATCGAGTCGATCGACCGGTGAGCCGACTCCGAAACACAGAGTCTCCGTCTTCGGCAGAGACCTCCGCAGAGCGGCGATCACATGAGCGCGCACCTGCTCGCCGCTCATCGGTTCGCTCATCTGCACCAACGCCGCGAGGTGCGTCCGCTCACCGACTCGCCCTCCGCTCGACCCGGCACCTGCCACATCGACACCTGCCGAACCGACACGTGCGGAACCGCCACCGGCCGACCCGGCACGCGCGGAACTCACATGCGCGAGCACGGCATCGGCGAAGGCGGCCCGCAGATGGAACCGCAGGACGGGTTCCCGATCGGGGGCCACCTCGGTGAAGGCGAGGACGCAGAAGTTCCCGGAGAACGGCAGGGACAACAGGGTCGCCGACGGTCCGAGGTCGGCCGAACCAGCGAGGATCGCACCGAGTGCCTCCCGGCGGATGCGCTTTTCGAACGGTGACCGGCGCAGGGTCCGCAGCATCACCGGCAGTGCCGCGCGGGCTGCGTCGCGCAGCACCTCACGCAGCGGTTCGGGGTCGACCTCGGCCGGGTAGGCCGCCCAGATCGTGCCGATGAGCTCGCCCTCGCTGCGCAGTGCGATGACCGACCGGGCCGGCGAAGTTCCCTCGGCGGGGCGTTCGACGACGTCGGTCGACCCGCGGATCGTGCCGAGGAACCCGGACTCCTCGAGCTCGGCGATCCGCCACTCGGGGATGGCCCCGGACAGGATCGTCTCGCGTCGGATCTCATCGAGCTCGTCACCGAGGTTGGCGTGGGCGAGCACGCGGGAGGCTGGGTCCTCGATCGTGATCGACGCACCCGTGGTCTCGGCGATGACGGCGGCCAGGGCGCTGAGATCGTCGACATCGGGCCAGGCCAGGGCGCTCGTTGCGCCTTCCGTGAGCTGTCGCAGATGGACGAGGATCTCCGACCACGTCACATGCGGCGACCGTTCGAGGAGGACCGGAGCCTGGTCCGCACTCCCTCGCAGGTCGATCCCCTCACCGAGGTGGCTGTGCGTTCCGGACGCGACGACCAGCGCCGCGGCTCCCGCATAGTCGGTCAGCACGGCGTCGAGCCCGGAGGGGCCGCGCATCGGTTCGGTGACGAGGACGACCGTTCCGGCCAGGGAGCCGCGGCCGACCGTCGCGGCCGGCGTTTCGGTAGGAGTCGTCGGCAGATCGAATCCGAATTCGACTCGGGTGATCGCGACGTCGTCGGCCACCTCGGTGAGCGGCAGGAGGAACCCCTCCGTGTCCCGGATCAGGCGGGACAGTCGCGGGCTCGCAGTCTCGGTCATGCTCCCACTGTAGTCAACGACCGACCTCGGTCGGGAGGACCCGTTTCGGCGGGATCGGCTATTCCGGGGAGAAGAATTTGAACTGCAGGGCGCGGACGACGAGTTGGGCGAGGTTGCGCGCGCCCAGTTTCGTGCGCAGGTTGCGCGCGTGCGATTTCACGGTGGACATGGCCACCGATTGGGCGGCGGCGATCTCTTCGTAGCCGTGGCCCTGGCAGAGCAGGGCGAGCAGGTCCATTTCGCGGGCGGTCAGCTGCGGTGCCGCGCCGGGGGCGTCGGGCAGGTGGTCGCCGCTGATGACGAGGTCCTCGGCCAGGCCTGTGAGCAGTTCGGGGCTTTCCCCCGCCGAGGCGGCCCGCACGATCGAGACGAGTTCCCTCTCCCCTGCCGTCTTGTTGAGTACGGCGAGTGCGCCGGCCTCGAGCCCGCGTGCGAGGCCCGGCCCCGGTGACACGGTCGTCAGCAGCACGACGCGGGCGTCGGGTTCGAGGTCCATGATCGCTGCCGTTGCGTCGACGCCGCTCATTCCCGGCGGCATGTTGACGTCCATGAGAACGAGGTCGGGACGCTCTCCGGCGAAGGCGGCTACGGCCTCTTCGCCGGAGTGGACGGGAGCGAGGACGCGGAAGGTACCTGCATCGCTGAGCGTCGCTGCCACTGCTCGCGTCGTCCAGGAATCGTCGTCGACGACGAGGACGGAGGTGCGCTCGGTGGACTCCGGGGTCTCGTCCTGGCCAGCCGGTGAAGGCGTCGCCTCCGGGGTCGCCTCCGGGGTCGCCTCCGGGTTCGCTTCCGGCGTTGCCTCCGGGGTCGCCGGCGGGTTCGCTTCCGGGGCCGAAGACATCAGACGTCGACCTTGTTGCGGTCACCGCTGCGGCGGTGTTCGGCCTCCGTGCCCTGGGGCTCGGAGCCGGTGCAGGAGTCGGGCGACTTCGCAGTGTCTGCGCCGTCCGTGGTCTCGTCCCGGGAGATGGTGCGACCGGTGCCGACTGTCGAAGAAGAAGCTGTCTCGGTGCTGGTGTCGAAGTCGTCATCGACGACGTCGATCATGTCACCCGCAGCGGCAGTGCCCATGGACGGTGCGGAGCCCAGCGAGTCTGCGGTTCCTGTGGAGGGAGCCGATGTTCCGGTGGAGGGAGCCGTTGCGGAAGATGAGATGAATCGGATCGGCAGGGCCACCTCGACGACGGTGGTCTTCCGGTCCTCCGCGCTGACCCGGCAGACGCCGCCCACGGCCGTGGCACGGCGGGACAGCGACCGCGGGGCCTCGGTCAGTTCGGTCGGGGATTCGTTCGTGCTGCGGCAGATCAGTTCGGCCCGGTCGCCGCTCTCACCTCGCATTTCGACCGCGAGGGTGGCCGGAGTGCCCGGGGCGGAGTGGCGGATGACGTTCGTGGCGAGTTCGAGCATGACGGCCCGGAAATGGTGCGACAGCGTGCCGGTCGCATAGGTCGGCAGGACGGAGAGTTCGGTGTTCAGCGGAACGGAACCGGCCGAGCACCCGTCTTCGATCGCGGTCGTCAGCTGCTCCGCCTCGGCGCGGAATCGGATCCGGGAGGCGGCGGAGTTGCCGGTGCAGCTCTCGGTCTCCCACTTGCTCAGGCTCGTCACCAGCTGCCGGAGCCGCTTGGTGGCTTCGGCGTTGACCAGCGCCAGCTCGGCCAGGAGGCGGTCGGCGGTCTCGGCATCGCCTTGCTTCGCCAGAGTGCGGATGATCGCGGATTCGGTGGTCAGGGAGTGCGAGATGGTGTCGTGCATATCGCTGGTGAACCGGGCACGCATCGCGTCGAGTGACTTCTGGTGGTCGACGGCGGCACGTTCGCGACGGTCGATCTCACTGCGGATCCGAGCTTCGACGAAGGACGCGCACAGACCGAGGATCGAGTAGGTCAGCCAGCCGTAGCCGAGGTCGGTCAGCCCTTCGAAACCGGCGTCATAGGATCCGAGCCTTGTCGATGCGCCGAGGTAGACGGCCAGTCCGATGGTGCCCAGCGCAAAGCCGATCCAGCGGCGGCGGCTGATCAGGACGGCGGTGGCGAGGATGAGCGCCTCGGGGAACATGTTCTCCAGATCCGGGTAGAGCATGGAGAACACGATGCCCAGTCCGGTCGTCGCGACGACGATGCTCAGCGGCAGGAAGCTGGCTAAGACGATGAGCCCGTAGGCGAGGATGAGCAGTGCCGAGTAGCGGGGTTCGGTGATCTCGAAGGACCCGGGCACCAGGATCGTCAGACCCATGATGAGAGCCAGCAGGCGGATCGGCAGATCGATGAAGCGCGGTCCCCTGAGGCAGTTCCACACTCGGGCCGGGACGCTCGCGGACGAGCCGGTCGATCCGTCGATTTCTGAAGTCATGGCCCCTATTGTGCTACAACTGCATCCCCCGAACTACCTGACGGCGGCCCAGCAACCTCGCGCGAGGTTGCTGGGCCGCCGTCAGGTAGTAATTGGGGTGGGGTTAGGCCAGGAGTTCGGCGAGGGCGGCCTCGATGACGTCGAAGGCGTCGTTCAGGAGCTCGTCGGAGATCGTCAGCGGCGGCAGGAAGCGCAGGATGTTGCTGAAGGTTCCCGTGGTGAGCACGAGGACACCGTTCTTCGCGCAGTGGTCCGCGATCTTCTTCACCAGGTCCGCGTTCGGCTCGATCGAATCGTGCTCGACGAACTCGGCGGCGATCATGGCGCCGCGGCCGCGGATGTCGCCGACCTCGGGGTACTTCGACTGCAGCTTCGTGAGACGGTCGACGATGATCTCACCGATGGCAAGTGCACGCTCGGGCAGTCCGTCCTCCTCATAGGCGGCGATGGCGCCGAGTGATGCGGCACAGGCGGCGGGGTTGCCTCCGTAGGTTCCGCCGAGGCGGCCCGGTCCGACCGAATCCATGATGTCCGCGCGACCGGTCACGGCCGACAGCGGCAGACCGCCGGCGATGCCTTTGGCCGTGGTGATGAGGTCGGGCACGATGCCCTCCCACTCGGAGGCGAACATCTTGCCGGTGCGGGCAAATCCGGCCTGCACTTCGTCGGCGACGAAGACGATGCCCTTTTCCCGGGCGTAGTCGACGAGCGTGGGCAGGAAGCCCTCGGCCGGGACGATGAAGCCGCCCTCACCCTGGATGGGCTCGATGACGATCGCGGCGACGTATTCGGAGCCGATCTGCTTCTCGATCATCGTGATGACGCGCTTGGCTGCGTCCTCACCGCTGATCTTCGTGGCGGCCGCATCGTTGTCGCGGTACGGGTAGGACATGGGTGCGCGGTAGACCTCACCGGCGAAGGGACCGAAACCGGCCTTGTAGGGGGCGGCCTTCGCGGTCATCGCCATGGTCAGGTTCGTCCGACCGTGGTAGGCGTGGTCGAAGACGACGACAGCGTCGCGGCCGGTGTGGGCGCGTGCGATCTTCACGGCGTTCTCGACGGCCTCGGCACCGGAGTTGAGCAGCACGGTGCGCTTCTCGTGGTCACCGGGGGTGAGGCGGTTGAGGGCTTCGGCGACCTCGACGTAGCTCTCGTAGGGGTTGACCATGAAGCAGGTGTGGGTGAAGGCCTCGAGCTGGGCCTTCGCGGCCTCGACCACGCGGGGGTTCGAGTTGCCGGCGGTGGTCACGGCGATGCCCGATCCGAGGTCGATGAGCTGGTTGCCGTCGGCGTCCTTGAGGATGCCGCCGCCGGCCGCCACCACATAGGCGGGCAGGCTCGAACCGACACCGGTCGCCACGGCTGACTTGCGACGTTCCTCGATCTCACGCGACTTCGGTCCCGGAATCTCGGTGACGATCTTACGTTCCTGCGGCAGAGCTTCGCCGCCAATTTCCAAAGCTGTCATAAGGGGAAGAATAGGGGTATTCGACGCTTTTTGTCACTTACCGTCCGAGGGCTGAGCAGAATCGCCTTCCGCGGAGAGACAAACCCACGGATTCGGCGCAGAGAGAGTACGGAATCCGTTGCCGTGCACCGGCAGCCGAATCCTCTCTTCGGACTGCGGGGACCGGCAGCGGAATCAGCGCCCGGCCCGGCTCGACGACCGCCCGGATCAGCGGTTCTGGCTGCGGGCGTCGACGTCCCTGTTCCGTTCCGGAAGCACGCGCTCGTGTTCGCGCATGGGCACGACGATCGTCTCCTGAGCGCCGACGACGCGTTCCCCGTCGCCGATTTCGAAGCTCAGCTGCGCCTCGGGGGACAGGTTCCGTTTGACCACGGCCAGACCGATCGGTCCGAGCTCCCAGTGCACGGTCACCGAGGTCAGGGTGCCCACTGGGCGTTCGGACCCGCGGACTTCGGCGAGCACCTCGGTGCCGGGATCCGGGGCGATATGCCCCGACCCGTCGAGATGGACGAAGGTCAATCGACGAGGCGGCTGACCGAGATTGTGAACGCGTGCCACCGCTTCCTGACCGCGGTAGCAGCCCTTGGCCAGGTGCACGGCCGTGCGCAGCAGGTCGAGTTCCCCGACGAGTGCCTTGTGGTCGATCTCGTTCCGACCCGGTCGCCAGGCGGCGATCCGCAGGGCCTCCCAGGCGTCGAAGCCGGCCATGTCGAAGTTCTTCGCAGACAGCCCCTGCAGGTCCGAGCGTTTGACGATGCCGATGACGAACGGAGTCTCGAGGCCGGGATGGTCGGTGCCGGCGACTTCCCGGCCGATGTCGATCTGCGCATAGGAGGCCGAACCGCTTCCGATGTGCGGCCACGGATCGGACCAGGTCCGGGCGACAGGCAGCGCCTCCGGCAGAGAGGTGACGGCGCCGAAGCACTGATAGTCGTCGCTGAGATCCTCGATCTCGACGCGCATCATGAAGACCATCTTGCGCAGGAAGTCCAGGGTCCCATCCGTGCTGAGATCGCTGATCGCCCACAGCGCCTCACCGTCGTCGACGAGCCTGAGCCAGCCCTCGATGCGACCGTTCGGGTCGAGCACGAGGGTTTCGGTGGACACACCGGGGGCCAGAGTGTCGATCTTCTGCGTGGTGATCGAGTTCAGCCAGGTGAGGCGGTCAGGTCCGCTCAGACGCAGCACGCGGAGATGGGCGAGGTCGACGAGACCGTCCTTCTCCTCGAGCACGCGCTGCTCACGCAGGGAGGCCCCGTAGTGGATGGGAGTCTCGGCGAGTTCGCCGGCCCCGAGCACCGCGGTGGAGCTCAATCCGCGAGCAAGGGACGAGCGCCGAGCCGCCGCGGTGGGGGCGTCGGTGTTCTCCGGCGACGGCGAATCGGAGACATCAGAATTCGGCGACACGGGATCAGTCATCTCAGGACAGCTTCTTCAATCTGGCAGAGGAGTGGGAGGCGAGTTCGTGGCCCATGGCTGCCATATCCCAGGCCCACATGAGTTCGCCGCCGACCAGGCCGTACATCCGCGTCGAGGCGGTGTACTCCTTCGCTGTCTTCGTCCGAGCCACCACGTCGGTGGCCAAATCGATGCGCGGGCCCCTGACGGTGCCGGCGTAGAGTTCCATGACTCCGTGGGGGTGAACGATCTCGGCTTCGATCTCGAAGGCGTCGTCGTTCGTGCGCAGGGTCTCGACCGCGGCGGCCGAGGTGAAGCTCTGCGGTTCGGTGGGCACCATCATGCCCGGGCCGACGTCTCCGGCGTCGTGCTGGCGCACGAGCTGCCAGATGCCGGTCTCCAGAGTCAGGGTCGATTCGAGTTCACCGGATTCGTCGAGCAGCCACGCATGCGCGTTGTACTGGAGGAACGGTGTGCCCTCATGGGCGACGAAGTCGATGCGCTGTCCGAACTGCTTCTCAGGAGTGTCCGCATAGCCGACGACGCCGACGCCCTCCCATGACCCGATCAGCCAGGACAGGGGGACGAGCTCCGGATGAACCGAGGCATCAAGTTCGATCATGGGAGATCAGCGGTTGTCTTTGAACAGCGCTGTGACGACCTTGATCCCGACGCCCAGGGCACCGAGAGCGGCGAGGCCGACGAGGCTGGAGAAGACGATTTCGAGAGCAACGAGATTTTCCATGCTCCCAGTCTACAGTTCCCGGCACAGCGATGTGCATTCAGCCCACGGACGCGACCCTGGCCGCGAACTCAGGGAACGGCCCTCGGAAGCGGCCCTCGCGATGCAGCTCAGGAGGCGACGCGCTCAAGAGCGTAGACGACGACCCCGCCGAGGGCGATCGGAGCGGCACCGAGGGCGAGCTGAACGGCGAAGCTGCGGGCCTTCTCGACGTTCTTCTTCACCTCGATGTTCTGTGAGGCCTCGAGGTTGGCCGCCTGGAACTTCGCATAGGCGACGAGCCCGAGCATCCGGTCGACCGCGGCCACGAGCAGACCCATGACGACACCGAGGACGAGCGCGGCGGTCAGTGAGATCGCCGCGGAGAACACGAGCACCGACAGGATCCCCGCCACGGCTGTGGACATGGCGATGGCCAACGGCGAGGTGTAGATCGCCGGCCACGGCAGCGCGGTCATGCACTGCGCCACGATGAGCGAGGCCAGACCGATGACGATGGCCTCCTTGTCCCCGGGAACCGTGATCGCCGCGACCCAGGTGCTCGCGGACAGAACGATGACGAGACCCGAGACCTGCGCGGACACGTTCGCCACCGCATAGGAGGCACCGATTCCGCGGGTGAGGTTCTGCACGAACGTCCACAGCAGACCCAGGCCCGCCAGGACGGGCAGCCAGTCGAGGTAGGGAGCCGTTGAGTCCTGCCAGGCGGCGTAGAGTCCGCCGACTCCGAAGAGGGCGAGCATGATCGAGGTCGCCCGCGGCTGCGGGGAGTCCGTCAGGCGCGGCCACCCATAGGCGACGCCTAGGACGATGAGCCCGGTCGCGAACAGGAACAGCGTATAGCCCCAGTACACGGAGGCGCTGAGGGCCAACACCAGCACCAGGGCGACGGCTACTCGAATCCATCTGATCACAGCACTATCGTGCCTCATCCGGCGACACCCGCGGTAACCCCGCGTCGGTGACGTCCCTGTCTCCGGCCGACTCTCGCTATAATCTGGCTCAGACGACGGGCGCCGAGGAGGTGGATGCAGCACATGCGGATTCTGCACATCTGCCCCGCAGCCAGACTCGAGGCTCCCATCGCTCCCGAATCCCTGCAGTACCTCGGCCACCGGATCGACCGCTGCGATCCCGACGAGCTGCCCGACCACGCGTCCGAGTCCGCCGAGATCGATGTCGTCATCGCCGATGCCTGCCTCGACCTGTCCCTGGCCCCGCGCATCGCCGAACTCCTCACCGAGGCGCGGATCACCGCACCCGTCATCGTCGTCCTCGGCGAGGGCGGACTGGCGACGGCCTCGGCGAGATGGAACGTGGCCGATCTCATCCTCACCACGGCCGGCCCCGCCGAGGTGGAAGCACGGCTGCGCGTGGCCCGTGACCGTCACGCCGCATCCTCGTCCGCCTCCTCCGGCGGCGGATTCCCCGGCGCGGCGCACGCAGGCACCGGCCGCCTCGGCGCGGCGAGCGGTGCCGGCGGATGGGGGCCGGTCCGCACCGGGCGCGGGCCTATCGGCACGGCCCGCGGAAGCGGGCTCGGACCGTCGAGCCACCTCGGCGAGGGCGGCCCGTGGAATGCCGACGGCGAGCCGATGATCGTCGTCACCGGAGCCCTGCGCATCGACGAGACCGCGTTCACCGCCGAGCTCGGCGGACGCAGCCTCGACCTGACCTACCGAGAATTCGCCCTGCTGAAGTTCTTCGCCATGCACCCCGAACGGGTCTTCACCCGCGACGAGATCCTGCTCACCGTGTGGGGCGACGACTACTTCGGCGGCACCCGCACGGTTGACGTGCATGTTCGCCGCCTCCGTGCGAAACTCGGCAAAGACCTTGAGAACGCCATCCACACCGTACGCAACGTCGGCTACCGTTTCAGCGCCGACAGCGTCACAGACACAGACTCAGAGGACGTGACGGCATGAGAATCCAGGCCAGCGGAGCAATCACCTCCACCCCGATCGACACCCTCACCGAGGATGAGCTGACGTTCCTCGATGACGTGGCGGCAGCCGACGGCGCCCCCGAGATCTCCGGTGGGCTCATGGCCATCGCCACCGGTGAGGACACCGCCCACGAGGCGCAGACCGCCGCGAGCGTGTGGCGCATCTGCTCGGACGTCGCCGCAGAGGGCTCCTCCGCCGACGCCGCCGCAGACGGCACCTCCGACGCCGGAGCCCCCTCGAATGTCGGAGCCTCGTCCGGCGAACTCATCGGGTTCGGGATCCGTGCTCTGCAGGGTGATCGTCACGCCGCCGAATTCCTCATCGCCCCCGACCAACGCGGCCGAGGGCTCGGCGAGCAGCTGCTGACGACGATCCTGGACGAAGAGCCCGAGGCCTGGTGCTGGTCCCACGGGGACCATCCGGCCGCTGCGCACCTCGCACAGAAGCACGGGCTCGGCCGTGACCGCGTGCTCTACCAGATGCGCACCGACACCGGACTGAGCCTCGACGGTCTCCCCGCGGCCCAGAGCCCCGAGGGAGTCGAGATCCGCTCCTTCGCGCCCGGCGACGAGGACGGCTGGCTGGCCGTGAACAACGCCGCTTTCGACTGGCATCCCGAACAGGGCGGCCAGACCCGCGCCGACATCGACGCCGTCGTCACCGCCGCGGACTTCGACCCGGACACCTTCATCATCGCCGTCCGGGATGGTGAGATCATCGGGTTCCACCAGACGAAGATCACGGACACGGATGCCGAGGGCCGCCTCGGCGAGGTCTATGTCGTCGGCGTCGATCCGCGCATCCACGCCAAGGGCGTGGGCAAGGCGCTGACGATCGAGGGGATGCGGCGGATGGTGGCCGCCGGAGCCGAGACGATCGAACTCTACGTCGAATCGGACAACGCCCCGGCGCTAGGCTTGTACGAGCGACTGGGATTCCACGTCGCGGTCGCGCACGTGGCCTATGCACCGGCCTCCGCCGAGGCCCCCGGCACTGATTCTGCGAGCACGGCGTCGAACGAGTAAGGAGTAGAGCGTTGTACGACATCGCAGCGTCCGGGAAAGAACTGGGTCTGCCCGACCCGGCCGATCGCTTCCTCGATCGCGAACTCAGCTGGCTCGCCTTCAACGAACGCGTCCTCGACCTCGCCTCGGATCCGGAGATCCCGCTGCTCGAACGCGTCCGGTTCCTCTCGATCTTCGCGACCAACCTCGATGAGTTCTTCATGGTTCGCGTCGCCGGCCTCAAACGCCGCATCAACACCGGCCTGGCCGTGCCCAGCGTCACCGGCCGCATGCCCGCGCAGGTCATGCACGATATCGGGGTGCGCGCATTCGAGCTGATGAGCCGGCACGCCGCGCTGCTCAAGGAAGATATCGGCCCCCGCCTCGACTCGGAATCGATCACGAAGGTCCAGGTCGAGGATCTCACCGAGGATGAGCAGCATCGCGTCGACGAATTCTTCTTCGGCCACGTCTATCCCGTCCTCACCCCGCTGGCCGTCGATCCGGCGCACCCGTTCCCCTACATCTCGGGCCTCTCGCTCAACCTCGGCGTGCTCCTGCGGTCGCCGGATTCGGGCAAGGAGTTCTTCGCCCGCGTCAAGGTTCCCCCGCGTCTGCCCCGGTTCTTCAACGTCGCCGAGGCGACCGACCGACCCGCCGGACGCGACGTCCCGGCCCGCTTCGTCGCCCTCGAGGACATCATCGCCGAACACCTGGGCACGCTGTTCGAAGGCATGGAGATCGTCCACCATTCGACTTTCCGCGTCACCCGCAACGAGGACCTCGAGGTCGAAGAGGACGATGCGGAGAACCTGCTCAAGGCTCTGGAGAAGGAGCTCCTGCGACGCCGGTTCGGTCCGGCCGTGCGCATGGAGATCACGGAGAACATCCACCCCCGCGTGCTCGAGATGCTCAAGGACGAACTGGGCATCCACGACTCCGAGATCTACCATCTGCCCAGCCCGCTGGACCTGTCGGGCATGTCCGATATCGCCGATGTGCCGCGCGATGATCTGCACTACCCGAAGATGGTCCCGCACATGAACAAGGACCTGTCGCTGCGGGAGTCCAGCGACCAGGTCGATGTCTTCGACGCGGTGGCCGGCCGGGACATCCTGCTGCATCACCCCTATGATTCGTTCTCCACGAGTGTGCAGGCCTTCCTCGAGCAGGCCGCGTCGGACAAGAACGTGCTGGCGATCAAGCAGACGCTCTACCGCACCTCCGGCGACTCGCCGATCATCGACGCCCTCGTCGATGCCGCACAGGCCGGCATCCAGGTGCTCGCCGTCGTCGAGATCAAGGCCCGGTTCGACGAGGAGGCCAACATCACGTGGGCCCGCAAGCTGGAGCGCGCCGGCGTCCACGTCGTCTACGGAATCGTCGGACTCAAGACGCATGCGAAGCTCTCCCTCGTCGTCCGTCAGGAGGCCGAGGGGCTGGTCCGGTACTGCCACGTCGGCACCGGCAACTACCATCCGAAGACAGCCCGCGGCTATGAGGACTTCGGGCTGCTGACACGCGACCGGGCCGTCGCCGATGATCTGACGAAGCTGTTCAACCAGCTCTCCGGCTACGCGCCCCGGTCCGAATACTCACGATTCCTCGTCGCTCCGAGCACTGTCCGCTCCGGGCTCACCGACCTCATCGACTCCGAGATCGCGATCGCGAAGGCCGGCGGTCAGGGCCAGGTGCGGATCAAGGTCAACTCGATCGTCGACGAGGCCATCATCGATGCCCTCTACCGGGCGTCTCAGGCCGGAGTCGCCGTCGAGGTGTTCGTCCGCGGGATCTGTGCCCTGCGCCCCGGAATCGAAGGGCTGAGCGAGAACATCACCGTCCGCTCCGTGCTCGGACGCTTCCTCGAACACTCCCGCGCATTCGTCTTCGGCAACAACGGCGACCCGATCGTCTACATCGGTTCGGCCGATATGATGCACCGCAACCTCGACCGTCGGGTCGAGACACTCGTGCAGATCGTCGACGACGGCCACCGGGCAGAGATCATCGAACTCTTCGATCTCGCCTTCGCCCCCACCACCTCGGCGTTCGATCTCGCCGGTGACGGCAAGTGGACCCGACGGACCCACGATGACGAGGGCGGCCTCCTCGCCGACTATCAGACGGAGCTCATCCGTCGGCACCGGAAGCGTCGGCGGATCGGGGATGAGGCGTGAGTCGCTCCGAGGTCTCCTCGGCCCAGGCGTCATCGCGCGTGACGGCCGACGTCCTCGCCGCCGGGGCCGTGTGCTGGAGGCGCGGGCCGGAGGGACTCGAGGTGGTGCTCATCCACCGCCCGAAGTACAACGACTGGTCGTGGCCCAAAGGCAAGGTCGACCCGGGCGAGACTCTTCCGGAGACCGCGGTCCGCGAGGTCAAGGAGGAGACGGGGTTCGACATCCACCTCGGCATCCCCCTGCCGTCTGCCGAATACACGGTCGGCAAGAACACGCTGAAGAAGGTCTTCTACTGGTCGGCCGAGGTCAAGGATGAGTCCGCCTTCGCCCCGATGAACAGACGGGAGGTCGACACTGCCGAATGGTTCCCGGTCGACAGAGCCCGGTCGAAGCTGACCTCGTTCGCCGATCGGGAGCAGCTCGATGCGCTGGAGAAGTTCGCGGAGACGGATGCGCTGCGGGCGTGGCCGCTCATCCTCGTCCGCCACGGGAAGGCGTTCCCGCGCTCGAAGTGGTACGAGACCGAGCATGTGCGGCCGCTGCTCAAGCTCGGCACCCGGCAGGCCATGGCACTGACCGGGCTGCTGGGAGCCTGGGGTGTGCCGAAGCTCGTCTCGAGTCCGTGGAAGCGGTGCATGGCGACGCTGACGCCGCTGTCTGCGGCGACGGGCAAGCCGATCAAGAAGGTGTCGACGCTCAGCGAGAAGGCGACCGCGGCGAACCCGGACAAGACCGCCCGCTACATCGAGAAGCTGCTGGCGAAAGGCAGACCCGTCATCTACTGCACGCACCGGCCGGTGCTGCCGACCATCTTCGCCGTCTACGCCGCTCATGCCCCGAAACGGGTGGTGGCGCAGCTGCCGAAGGACGACCCGTACCTCAAGCCCGGTGAGGTCCTCATCGCCTATGTGCGGCCCGGACCGGTGCCGCGCATCGTCGAGATCGAACGCGTCCGCCCCATCGACAGCTAGCCGGGAGGCTCACATCGCGAACGAACCGATCGGCCCGTGATGGTGGTCCGCCTCGGCGAGGGCCGGGTTCAGCCGACGGTGGTCCGCCTTGGCGAGGGCCGGGTTCAGGCGACGGTGCAGTAGGCGCCGTACATGACCGGTCCGAGGAGCGTGGCGTCTTCGGCGTCCAACTCGTCGGTGAGCCGCTGCGTGAGTGAGTCGATTCCGAGCTCGTCGCCGTTCACGATCCCCTGCCCTTCGAGGTAGGGCAGCAGTGCGGCCAGGGCGTTGACCCAGCCGAAGCTCGGTGCCTCCGCCCCGCCTCCCACCGGGGCGCTCACGGTCAGGTGCGGGTCGGGCAGCCCGGCTGCGCGGAAGCCCGCGAAGAGGTCGCGTCCCATCCTGCTGTGGATCCCGAGAGAGTCGAAGGCCTGCAGCACCAGTTCCCTCACGCGCTCCAGCAGCGGCGTGTCCGCACTCGCCCAGTCGTGAGAGAGGTCGAGTTCGTGCATGACCAGCAGACCTCCGGGGTGCAGATGCCGTGCGAGACGCTCGAGCACCTCGACGGGGCTGCGCAGGTGCATGAGCACTGCCCTGCCGACGATCGCGTCGAACTGTCGGTCGAGGTCGAGGGAGCCGAGATCCGCCTCGGCGAACTCGATCTCCGGCCGATGCCCCAGTCGGCTCCGGGCCCCGTCGAGGGCGGTGCGGTCACGGTCGACGGCGAGCACGTGTCCGTCCGGGCCGACGAGATCGGCGGCGATGACAGCGACGTCTCCGGCGCCGGTGCCGATGTCGAGGACGCTCATGCCCGCAGCGATTCCCGCTTCGCTGTGCAGCTGTCTGGTCAGTGGGTCGAACACGACCGATTGGTCGCGCAGCCGTGAATGTTCGCCCGCGGATTCTCCGAGGACATAGCGGTTCTGTTCGGTCATGGAAGCGACCGTAGAGATCGGGGTCGGTCGGGGGCAAGGAATCGACGAACCTCAGCGAGCGTGCACGCGTACCGGGCGGGCCGCCTCGGCGAGGGAATGCCGGTCCCGACAACGATCCTTTCACGAAACCGGGGCCGTCTGTGATCAAGCACTCAAAGCGGTTCCAACCCTTCGCCGCTCGTTCACTTCCCATTCACGTTCCAACTCCTTGCACTTCACGCGTGATCCTTAGCGTTGATGACGAGCAATCGAGAACTCTCGAGCTGTGTCCACAACATGAAAGGCATCTTCGTGAAGATGAAGCATCTCGCCCCCTCCGCCGCGATCCTCGCGGTCGGCGCCATCACCCTCTCGGCCTGCGGCGGAACCTCCGCCACCGGCGAAGAGGCCTCCGGCGGCAACAGCGACCTGCAGGGCACCCTGACCGGCATCGGCGCCTCTTCGCAGAAGGCCGCCATGGATGCCTGGACAGCGGACTTCACCTCGCAGAACTCCGGCGTGACCGTCAACTACTCCCCTGACGGATCGGGCGCCGGCCGTGAACAGTTCCTCGCCGGCAACGCGCAGTTCGCCGGATCCGATGCCCACCTCGACGACGACGAGGTCAAGGCCGGAGAGGAAGCCTGCGGCGCCGACGGAGCCTACGAGTTCCCCGTCTACATCTCCCCCATCGCCGTGACCTTCAACGTCGAGGGCGTTGACGAGCTCAACCTCTCCCCCGCCACGATCGCGAAGATCTTCAAGGGCGACATCACGAACTGGAACGACGAGGCCATCAAGGCCGACAACCCGGACGCCGACCTGCCGGACCTCAAGATCACCGCCGTTCACCGTGCCGACGATTCGGGCACGACGGAGAACTTCGCCGAGTACCTCAAGGCCACCGCCGAGAAGGACTGGGACGCCGAGGTCGACGGCAACTTCCCGAAGGAGTACGGCGGCGAGGCTGCGCAGGGCACCGACGGTGTCATCCAGACCGTCTCGGACACCGACGGAGCCATCGGCTACGCGGATGCTTCGGCGGTCGGCGAGCTGTCCACCGCGAAGGTCAAGGTCGGCGAGGAGTTCGTCGAGCTCTCCCCCGAGGCGGCCTCGAAGGTCGTCGACGCCTCGGAGAAGGTCGAAGGCCGCAGCGAAGGCGACCTCGCCTTCGACCTGGCTCGCGACACCTCCGAGTCGGGTGCCTACCCGATCGTGCTCGTGTCGTACCACCTCGTCTGCTCGTCCTACAAGGACCAGGAGACCGTGGACATGGTCAAGGCGTGGGAGAAGTTCGTGGTCTCGGAGGAGGGACAGCAGTCCGCCGCCGATTCCGCCGGGTCCGCCCCGCTGTCGGACGACCTGCGCACGCAGATCGAAGAAGTCATCGACTCGATCAAGGTCGCAGGCTGATTTCGGCCTCTGACCTGGAGACATAGCCAGTCGGGAGCGGCGCAGAAGCCCTGCGCCGCTTTTCCGCGCCTGTGGCACCACCCCAGTTCCACCACAAGTCACATGAGGAGCACTTGTGCCGACCAGCACACAGACAACTGAGCCGGGCCCCACAGGGCCGGGCTCCACGCCCGAGTCCGGGCAGAAGCCGCAGAGCAGCAGTCCCGCGCCTCGGCAGCAGAAGGCCGTCGTCCGGCCCGGCGACCGCGTCTTCTCCGCGGCCACGCTCATCGCCGGCATCTTGATCCTGGTGATCCTCGCCGGGGTCGCCCTGTTCCTTCTCGCACAGTCGAAGGACACCATCGCCGCGCAGATCAGCGACCCCTCCCAGATCACCGGCGGCAAGGGCTTCCTCTCCTATGTCTGGCCGCTGGTCATCGGCACGCTCATCTCTGCGGCCCTCGCGCTGATCGTCGCCACCCCCTTCTCACTGGGCATCGCACTGTTCACCACGCATATGGCCCCGCGCAGGCTCGCCCCGGTGCTCGGCTACGTCATCGATCTCCTCGCGGCCATCCCCTCGGTCGTCTACGGCCTGTGGGGCATCGCGCTGGCCGGCAACCTCACCGGCTTCTACCTCTGGCTGTCGAAGTGGTTCGGTTGGATTCCGATCTTCGCTCCGGCCGAAGACGGATCCGTGTCGCAGACGGGACGCACGCTGCTCACCGCCTCACTCGTGCTCTCGATCATGATTCTGCCGATCATCACCTCTCTGACCCGGGAGATCTTCCTCCAGACCCCGCGCCTGCAGGAAGAGGCTGCCCTGGCCCTCGGCGCCACCCGCTGGGAGATGATCCGCATGGCTGTGCTGCCCTTCGGCAAGTCCGGAATCGTCTCGGCCACCATGCTCGGACTCGGCCGCGCCCTCGGTGAGACCATGGCTGTGGCCATGATCCTCTCGCCCGGCGTCCTCACCGCCTCGCTCGTCGTCAGCGGCAATCAGACCATCGCATCCGAGATCGCGCAGAACTTCCCCGAGGCCGCGGGTCTGCGCCTGTCCGAGCTCATCACGGTCGGCCTCGTGCTCTTCGTCATCACCCTGCTGGTGAACATGGGAGCCCGCGCCATTGTCGCCCGCACCTCGGTGAAGGGAAGTTGAGAACGATGACCACCATGAACACCACCACCGAGGCAGCTGCATCGAAACCGCGGAAGCTGACCTCGAAGCAGCTGCCGAAAGCCACCCCGTGGATCGTCGCCGTCGCCTCGGTCCTCGTTGCGATCCTCATCAGCTTCATCGCGTTCGGCGGATTCAACATCCCCGTCGTGGCCGTCCTCGCCGGACTCATCAACGCGTTCGCGATCTTCGCGGTCTCTGCGGCCTACGAAGGCCGCCGCAAGGCCGTCGACCGGATCGCGACGACCGTCGTGACCTCGACGTTCGTCCTCGCATGCGTTCCCCTCATATCGCTGTTGTGGCTGACCGCGTCCAAGGGCGGGGCCGCCATCAGCGGCGACCTGCTCACCCGCACCATGCTCGGGATGAAGGGCGTCCTCGACCAGCAGTACGTCGCCGGTGAGGCGACGCTGGCCGGCGGCTTCTACCACGCCATCGTCGGCACCGTGCTCATCACCGCGGCCGCCTGCATCATCTCGATCCCGGTCGGCGTCCTCACCGCCATCTACCTCGTCGAGTACTCGAACAAGAACCGCCTGGGCAAGGCGATCACCTTCCTCGTCGACGTGATGACCGGAATCCCCTCGATCGTCGCCGGCCTCTTCGCCTTCGCTCTGTTCTCCACCATCGCGAATGTGCTCATGCCCTCGTCTGCGGGAATTGCGAAGACCGGCTTCACCGCGGCCGTGGCGCTGTCGGTGCTGATGATTCCGATCGTCGTGCGCAACACGGAGGAGATCCTCCGCCTGGTGCCGATGGATCTGCGTGAGGCCTCCTATGCTCTGGGCGTGCCGAAGTGGAAGACGATCGTGAAGATCGTTCTGCCCACCTCGGTGTCGGGAATCCTCTCCGGCGTCACCATCGCCATCGCCCGCGTCATCGGTGAGACCGCACCCATCATGGTCACCGCCGGATTCGCCAAGACACTCAACTGGAACCTCTTCTCCGGCTGGATGTCGACGCTGCCGACGTTCATCTACGACTCGCAGCTGCGCCCGGTCTCGCCGGGAGCCGCCGCCCTGGCCAGCTCGGAACGCGCCTGGGCCGCGGCCCTCGTGCTCGTCGCCCTGGTCATGGTGCTCAACCTGCTCGCCCGCATCATCGCGAAGGTGCTCGCACCGAAGGCCGGACGCTGACCGGCGACTGCCCACAGACTCTCAGACTCACCCATTTCCACGGATAGGAAACACAATGTCCAAGCAGATCGACATCAAGGATCTCGACATCTTCTACGGCGACTTCCGCGCCGTCGACGGAGTGCAGATGCAGATCAAGCCCCGCTCCGTCACCGCCTTCATCGGCCCCTCCGGCTGCGGCAAGTCCACCGTGCTGCGCACCCTCAACCGCATGCACGAGGTCATCCCCGGTGCCAGCGTCTCCGGTGAGGTGCTCATGGACGGCAACGACATCTACGGCACCGGCGTCGACCCGGTCAACGTCCGCCGCGAGGTCGGCATGGTCTTCCAGCGCGCGAATCCGTTCCCGACGATGAGCATCAAGGAGAACGTGCTCGCCGGTGTGCGCCTGAACAACAGACGCCTGTCGAAGTCCGAAGCCGACGATCTCACCGAGCGTGCCCTGCGCGGCGCGAACCTCTGGAACGAGGTCAAGGACCGTCTCAACCTGCCCGGTTCGGGGCTCTCCGGCGGTCAGCAGCAGCGCCTGTGCATCGCTCGTGCCATCGCCGTCGAGCCGCAGGTCCTGCTCATGGACGAACCGTGCTCGGCTCTCGATCCGATCTCGACCCTGGCGATCGAGGACCTCATCAACGACCTCAAGGACAAGTACACGGTCGTCATCGTCACACACAATATGCAGCAGGCCGCTCGTGTGTCCGACAAGACCGCGTTCTTCAACATCGCCGGCACCGGCAAGCCCGGCAAGCTCATCGAGTTCAACGAGACCTCGACGATCTTCTCGAACCCGGACAAGGAAGAGACCGAAAACTACATCTCCGGCCGCTTCGGATGATCTGAGGCTGCGTCGCTGTGGCGCTTCGCGTCGCTAAGTGGTCGTTCTGGTCACGCTCTGCTCAGTGGGGCGTGACCAGAACGACCACTTTGCGTCGACCTGGCCGGGTCGTCGAGTGGTGCTCGGAAGGCACGGACGAACTCGGGCAGCAGGGCTTCGTCACCGGCGACCGTCACCGTTCCAGCTGCCACGGCCGACTCCGCTTCGCCATCGGCAAGCAGACCCCGCAGGCCCGGGCCACCGATGAAGAGCCGTGCGCTCGGATCAGCGCCTTCGGCCACGTCCACGCCCGACTTGTGCACGACTGCATGGGCCACTGCCGGCCCCGCGGTCACCTCCACGGTGAATGGCCGCACTCTCGCCTCGGTGCGGGACGTCAGCAGAGCCGCTGCCAGCGAGCTGTCGGTGGGCGCTTCATCCTCGCGAGGAGCGGCCAGGCGGCGTGCCCCCCAGCGGCCGAGTTCGATGAGGACCGGGCCGAGATCCGCACCGTACTCGCTGAGTCGATAGACGACGCTGCGCCCATCGATGCTGCGCTCGACGATCTCGGCAGCTTCGAGTTCGCGCAATCGAGTGGTCAGCAGATTCGATGGAATGCCGGGGATGCCCTGACGCAGTTCATTGAAGCGCTTCGCGCCCACGAGAAGATCGCGGAGGATGATCAGGGACCATCGCTCGCCCAGAACCTCGGCCGCCCTGGCCAAACCGCAGTACTGTCCGTACGACTTCATGATTGACAGCCTAACAGCGATAGTTCACTATTGAAACTGCAGTTCATTTTTTATACTGATATGGGCTGCTCCAAGCTCGGCACGCACGAGACTCAAGCACGACACTCAACGAGGAGATCATCATGAGCCGCACCGTCATCGCCGCACTGTTCCAGTCGCTCGACGGCATCGCATCCGACCCGTTCAAGTTCCAGTTCAACTCATTCGATCACGAGGTGGGCGAATGGATGACCACGGCCATCGGAGGAGTCGACGACTGCCTTCTCGGCCGTGTCACCTACCAGGAGTGGGAGAACTACTGGCCGAACCACACCGAAGGCGAGGACGCCCCGTTCGCCGACTTCATCAACTCGACGCCCAAGCACGTGGCCTCGACGACTCTGTCGCAGGGGGATCTCCGATGGGAGAACTCCACGCTCATCCAAGGAGACCTCGTCGATTTCGTCCGTGATCTCAAAGGCACCGACGGCGGCAAGATCGCCGTCGAAGGGTCGATGTCGGTGGTCCGCCAGCTCGTCGAAGCCAGCCTCGTCGACGAGCTGACTCTGGCCATCCATCCGGCCCTCGCCGGCAGCGGACGATCTCTCTTCGAAGGAGGAACGACGACTCGGTTGGCACTCAAGGACGTGCAGCGCACCAGCAGAGGCAATCTGCTGGCCACGTACGGACCTTTCGCCGACTGACCGTGAGAGCTCCCTGTTCGTGTGTCACTTCTCCGCCTCATCAGGCAGCCCGCGCTCCCGGTAGGCAAAGGTCGCCCAGCCGAGGCCCACGGCCCAGACAGGGAAGAGCAGGGTCGGCCCGATCGTCACCCACCAGCTGTCGGCGAAGACCTCGGGTGTGACTGCGAAGACTCTGCGCACCAGTCGAACTCCGCGGGTGACGATCGTCAGTGACACGACCGTGGCAGGAACCGTCTCCAGAGTGATCGGCACCCGTTTCCCGCCCAGAGGACCGAGCCATCGACTGGCATGAGGACGCTGCCGAGAATCTGCGCGCAGCAGCCATCCGGATCGACTTCTGCTCCGAATCATCGATACCAGTCACCTTTGGGAAAGGATCGTCATGAATATCTCGATGTCGTCGCAGTCGCCCGCCGCCTCACGCAGTGCGCGTTCGCAGTTGCAGATGGTCGCCGGGCTCTTCGGCGCTGTTTTCCTGCTCGTGGGCATCCTCGGATTCGTCCCGGGGATCACCGCGAATCTCGGCTCGATCAGCTTCGCCGGGCATCACACGGATGCGGCGCTGCTCGGTCTCTTCCAGGTCACGGTGCTCCACAACATCGTCCACCTGCTCTTCGGAATCGTCGGAATGCTCGGACTCCGCTCGCGCGCACTGGCGAAGAACTATCTCATCGTCGGCGGCATCATCTATGCGGTGCTGTGGATCTACGGCATGGTGATTCCGATGGAGTCGATGGGCAACTTCGTCGGGCTCAACACCGCGGACAATTGGCTGCACTTCGTCCTCGCCGCGGCCATGATCACCACCGGCTTCGTCTTCGGACGGAAAGCGCGCAGCTGATTCGTCAGCGATCTCGTCAGGCTCGGCCCGGACTCCTCCGAGCTCCGGGACCGGGCCCCGTTTCGCAGCAGCGCACGGGAGGTCAGAGCCCGACGGCGGCCTTGACGACCCATCCGAGCACCACCGCAAGCAGTGCTGCGGCCGGGATCGTCAGCAGCCAGACACCGAACATCGGCAGAAAGTACCGGGCTCTGGCGTGGCCTCTGCGCCCGGCGTACTGGGTGCCGAGGATCGATGAGCCGAGCACGAAGGTCAGTGACACGGGAACTCGCATGATCAAAGCTGCGGTGTACATGAGGATCGTGGCCGCACCGTCGGCGACGGAGGATTTGAGGGGATCGAGTCGGACCATGCGCACCGACAGCGTCTGCACCACTCGCCATCCGCTCAGTCCGGTGCCCAGAGCCAGCGCCGCGGCGATGAGGAGGCGCACCGGCCAGGAGATCTCGACGATGGACAGACCGTCCTGCGGGGTCGCCTCGACGGCGAGGATGCCGACCATGACCAGCGCCGCGACCTTCTGTGCGTCCTGGACTCCGTGGACGAGCGACAGGGCCGCCGTGAGCACGGAGTCGACCATGCGTGCGCCGCGGAACAGCGGCTTCGGCGGGGTGGAGGCGAGTGCCTTCGACATGACGAGCGTCAGCACCCAGGCCAGTATGAATCCGAGGATGGGTGAGAGCACCAGCGGCCACACCACGGAGTCCATCGCCTCACCGGTGTTGACGGAGAAGCCGAAGACGATTCCCGCGCCGAGCAGACCGCCGATGAGACAGTGGGTCGAGGACACCGGCAGCGCCAAGTAATAGGTGAACAGGCTCCAGGTCGTCGCCGCCACGAAGGCGATGATCAGGCTGGTGAGGATGAGGTCGGCCGAACCGGAGAAGAGCACGATCTGGTTGGCAACGACGATGGCGATCCCCTCACCGAGCAGCGCCCCGATGAAGTTGAAGATGACGGCCAGGCTGAGCGCCCAGCCGGGGCGCATCGCCCGTCCGACGACCGCGTTGCCGACGGTCAGGGCGGCGTCATGGAAACCGTTCGAGCCGGCGAAGATCACCGCGGCGACGATGACGGCCGCCAAGAGCAGCTCCACGAACTACGACTCCTTGATCGCGATGGCGGCGACGACCTTGCCGAGTTCGGTGAACCCGTGGGCAGCTCGGACGAAGGCCTGACCGAGTTGGGACACGGCCGCCATGTAGGTGAGCCCGCGTTTGGAGTTCGGCACCGCGTCCGACATGCGCCACTGCAGACTTTCGACCTGATAGGTCAGCCGGTTGATCGCGTCGACGTAGTCCCACTGGTCGAGTTTGCCCGGCAGCCGGGTGATCATCCGCGAGGTGTGGTCGGTCTGGTTCGACAGAACGGCCAGGGTTTCGGGGACGCCGGAGGGCAGCGGGTCGAAGGCTCCGGAGGCGAGAACGTATCCGACTCCGTGGAGCCGGTGGCAGATCTCGCGCATGTGGTGGCTGAGCAGGTAGAGGTCGTAGCGGTCGAAGGGGGTGATGTAGTTCTCGCGCAGTGCACGCAGCATCGCGCCCATATCCTCATCGGCTTTGTCCCCGATCTCGCGGAGGCGGTCAGCGACGTCGCGTCGTTCGCTGATTTCGATTCCGGAGAGTTCGGCGAGCACCAAGTTGCACTGCCGCATCTGAGAGACGAGATCGGACAATCGCTCGTAGAAGACAGTGTCCTGCGGTACCCGCTTGAGCCGCATGCGCTCCTCCTGCCCGGGGCCCGGACGAGCCGGACGAATATGCATGTTGCCTAGGTGGTATGTGCCGGACGCTGGACCGAGAGCGCCTCTCGGCGAAAGGCCGCTCGAAGCGGCTGAATTTGGAGCCCGGGGCTTCAGCGATCCAGCGTCCGGTGGCCCGAAGGCCACCTCCTACGATACTCGTTCACGCTCATGAATCCACCGCCGAGGCGGCCTGACGGTCGTTGAGAATCTCACAGTCGATGACGGGTCGGGTGGGAATATCCGGTCCCGACGGGGATCGGGCCCACGCGATCGGTCGCGGCCGCCTCGGTGTGGGCAAGGTCGGTGATCCGACGATCAGTCGAGGCCACCTCGGCGATGGGCGACGGCGGCGTCGGACAGATCTTGGGAGAGTTGGCGCAGGCGGGCACCGGTGCCGTGGTCGTCGGTGCCTGCCGCGCAGATGCCGACGAAGGCGGCGGCGCGCAGCAGGGCGATGACGACGTCGCCACGGAAGGCGCCGACGAGGATCTCGTCGATGGCGTGGGCCACTTCATCGGGCCCGGCGGGCAGTTCGACGCCGGCGAGGATCTCGTCGTAGCCGATGCCCTCGGTGATGCGGCGCTGGCCGGCGGAGAACATCTCGGAGAGTTCGCGGGGTGCGGATCTGATCCATTGGCGCAGCGCGTAGAGGCGCCACAGTGCGCCAGGTGCGGAGACCGCGGGGGCGGCGGACCACATCTCGGCTATGATCTCGAATCCGATGTCATCGGCGAGTTCGACGAAGCGCCTGGTGGCTGCCTCGTCGCGGTTGCCTTCGGAATCGCCGAGCAGCAGTGCCGCGGTGGCGTGCGAGGTCTCCGAACGGGCGACGGGGTCATCGACGGCCCCGACGGAGTCGAGGTCGGCCAAGGGGACGGGACGGTGGAATGCGCGCTGTGACATGGTCAGGGCAGTTTAGTCCTTGCGAGGGTGCGAGGACTAGGACGTGGAGCACATTCGGGCTTTCGCCGCGCAGTCAGGTTCCGCTCCCCTGACTCACAACGGCCGCTATTAAACTTAGGTCTGATTCGCGTCTGCGACCCGCAGTCGCGAGTGACCGAAACGAGGAGGAACTCTCGTGGCAAAATCATCAGTGGCGAAGAAGGGCCTCGACAAGGCTGCGAAGTTGGCAGTCAATGACGACGGCACCCTCAATCCCCGCGCCCAGTCGATGTTGTCGCGTCTGCTGTCCGTGCAGCGGCCCGTCGCGCTGGCATACGTGCGCAGTCTGCGCCGCAGGCATCCGGACGCCACCCCCGAAGAGCTCATCACGATCATTCGCCGGCACTACCTGACCCTGACGACCTCGGGCGGCGCCGCTGTCGGTGCGACCGCGGCCGTTCCGGGTCTGGGCACGACGGCCGCCTTGGGTGTCGCCAGCGTCGAGACCGCAGGCTTCCTTGAAGGCACTGCATTGTTTGCACAGGCGATCGCAGAGATCCACGGCCTCCCGGTGGCCGATGCCAAGCGGGCGAACGCGTTGGTGCTCGGCCTGATGCTGGGCAAGGACGGGAAGAACCTCATCCAGAAGTTCAGCAAGCAGAACGGCGGCGTGGAGTCGATGTTAGGCAGCTGGGGTGCGACCGTGACCAAGCAGCTGCCTGCTCCCCTGGTCGATCTGCTCGTGCGCAAGCTGCGCAAGACCTTCATCCGCAAGTTCGCGACTCGCGCCGGCGGTTCTCTGGTCGGACGCTTGCTGCCCTTCGGCGTCGGTGCGGTCATCGGTGCCGTGGTGAACGGGCAGATGGCGCGCAAGGTCGCCGCGGAGTCGAAGGAGGCCTTCGGTGCCTCGCCGACGATCTTCCCCATCGAGACCGATCCCGAATACGTTGCTCCGAAGAAGGACCGGAAGCTGCTGTCGAGCCTGAAGTACGTTTCGGCTCTGCTCGGGAAGGTCAAGAAGAACAAGGCCATCGAATCCACCGTCATCGAGCCGACGGATCCCGAGGAGCTCGAAGCACCGGACGGGCTGCCTCGCACCTACACGGGTGAGGATCGGCGCGGACTGGAGGAGTAGGGCCGCCGGTGTTGGCCGGGGGTGGCGGTCGGCAAGCCCGGGTTTCGGCTGACGGACTTCGGTAGTCGGGATTCGGTGGCCGGATTTCGGCGGCCGGCGGACTCATAGCGACGGCGGGGCCTGGTTTGAGTAATCTGGGCGCCTGCCTCTACTATTAACTCGTCTCCACCATGCATTATCTGGCCTTTCGTGCGCGTGTGGTGGGGCGGGGCCTCTAGCTCAGTTGGTAGAGCAGCGGACTTTTAATCCGCGGGTCGTGGGTTCGATCCCCACGGGGCCCACCCAGTTTGACCAGGCATGAGACATCGCAACCCCCGAAGCTCACCGCTTTGGGGTTGCATCATTTTGAACAGATTCTGCACAGGCGATTCAGCTTTCCCTTCGACCACGGACCAATGGGGGGAATACTCAGAATATGTGCCGGCCGGAAATTGACTGCCCTGACAACTTACTCCGCCGGTTTCACCGCAAGCTGCGGTTCTTTATTGAACTGCCCGGTGAGGACGAGGACCGCGATCATGACAGCAAGCACGAACCATCCGGACACACCTAGCGGGTTGACCAGAGCAAGCTCCAGCGGAGTATCCGCATCACCGACGATGAGGACGAGGCCGCCCGCTGCGTTGAGCGCGCCATGTCCGACGACTGCCGGCCACAGAGAACCGCTGCGCAGCCTCAACCAGCCGAACACGATTCCCCATCCGATGCTGCCGACCGTCATAAGCACAACTCCCGAGACGTTCGGTTCATTGAAGTTGTGCCCGAGCAATGTCACCGGAGCGTGCCACAGTCCCCAAATCGCCCCGCTGAGCAGCAGCGCCGGCCACATGCCCAGCGGACGAAGTGTTGGAAGCAGCCATCCTCTCCAGCCGATCTCTTCACCGAAGGTGGCGACTGAGTTCAAGACCGCTGCCAACGGAATCATCGCGAGTTGCATCAGTACGACCGCACGCACAACCTCGCCATCAAGAGGGGTATCCAGTTGCGACTGCATGCCCGAGAATTCAGTCAAGTCGAGCTTTATCCAGCCGAACAACACAGATACTCCGAGGCTGGCAACGACGAGGATCAATGGCACGATCGCCGCAGTGACGATGAACCATACGACCCGCTTTGCGGGTCGCAGGGGCCAGATCCCAAGGAATCTCAGACGCTGACCGCGCGGTGCTCGCACCCAGTACACCGCCACGACCGCCACCAGCGGCGAATACATCATGACCGAGGGCAGAATCCCGGACAGCTCGCCGAACGCAGACGAATCGGTTTCGTTGAGCCACAACGGCAAAATGATCAGCCATGCCAGGCCGAACGACACGAGAACGAATATTCCGACAGCGCGCCACGGAACGGTCTTCAGCCGATTCGATTGAGTATCTGCGTTCAAAGCACCTCTCCTTGTCGTAGAGTCTGACCGCGGTCAGACTATCGCCTCATGCGACAGCTTTCGGAACTCAGAACCTCAGTGCGTCGAAGATGCAGTGACCAGTACTGATACATTGCAGACAGGATTATCGAATGATCTGCATCGAGGCCGACGGCGGTCGGTCACTTCTGGAGGAACTGTCATGACCCCGCATCCCGCTTTGAGTCCCGCATCGGGACTGATCGGCACCTGGCGAGGTGACGGCCGTGGGGAGTACCCGACGATCGACTCGTTCGAGTACACAGAGGAGGTCACCTTCACCGAGGTAGGGAAGCCGTTCCTCCTCTATGTGCAGAAGACGTGGTCACCCGAGGGGACCCCGATGCACACGGAGACCGGGTATCTGCGAGTCACTGACGGTTCGGCACTGGAATTCGTCCTCTCTCAGCCGACCGGACAGACCGAGCTAGCGGAGGGGACATTGATTCCTGCGGCCGATGGCTTCAGCTGCGAGTTGCACTCTCGAGTGATGAGCTCAGCGTCGGCCAAACAAGTCGACGAGACCCGCCGCACGATCGAACTGGCTGGTGACGTCCTCACGACGAGTTTCGCGATGGCCGCCGTCGGGGTCCCGATGACTCATCATCTGGCGTCGGAGATGTGCAGAGTCAGCTGATACCTCTGAGTCTGCCGAATGCGGCCGCTGACGAACTCGGCTCGGAATCGGCCCGGGTGATTCCCTGCCGGATTGATTCGGGAGGAAATCCTGCCAGACGGATAGACTTCTCCTGACACTCCCTCCAGCTCAACCGCTGCCACGGCAAGGAAGACCAGCCCCATGAGTTCGAATCACCGCACCCCAGCTGGGCTTGCCATCCACGGCCCTGGCCCTTGGCGCAACCGCGGCCCGCTGAAGCCGGCGCCATCGGTTCGACGCTGGTGGGCGAGGATCCTCGACGCGGTCTTCGTCCTCTTCTTCACCGGTGTCGTCATCGGCATTGCGCTGGCCCTCACCGCGGTGAACATCATCTCGATCGACAATGCCACCAAAGTCGCCCTCATCAGCTACCCGCTGATGGCACTGGTGTTCGGCGCCTTCTACGGTTGCACGTTCTCCCCTGGCCAGGCGCTGTGCGGAGTCGTCACTCTCAAGCACAGCGGCAGGCGCGTCGGGTTCTGGAGGGGAATGACGCGTTATGTGGCGGTGGCGTTCTTCCCGATCACCATCGTGCTGTCCGTCTGGATGTTCTTCGACGCGCCGACGATGGACCTGGATCCGATCGATGTGTACTACCGGAGGCCGCCGCAGGTCGGGTAGATCCGGATCTCGACGCCGATCACCGCCGACGCGCGATGATGAGTCCGTCCCATCCCTTCTCGCCGACGGTCTGGAGAGCTGTGGCGTCCAGGTCGGGATTCGCCGCGATGGCGTCGGAGACGCTTCGCACACCGTAGACCCGCGGATCGGTGCTGCCGCCGTCGACGACTGCCCCATTTCGGACGACATTGTCGATGACGATCACTGCGCCGGGCCGACGATCGTCTCGATGCGCTCTGCGACGCCCGCGGCGAGGAAGTTCTGCTGGGCGACTGCTGCGGTTCGAGTTCGAGCGTAACGACGTGTCCCCTCGCTCCCACTGATCGCGCGAGCCAGATGGTCGAATAGCCTGCCAGAGTGCCGAACTCGAGGACGCGTTTCGCACCGGCGATCTTGGCCAGGAGCCCGAGCAACGCCCCTTGGTTGGCCGCGACTTCGACATTCGGCATAGTCGTCGCCGTACCGGACCTGCGTGCTGCGGCCAAGGCTGCGTCTTCGCCGACGAGCATCTCAGTGAGGTAACCGGCGACCGCCTGCCATTCTTCGGCTGCCGGATAGCGATTGACCGGCGCAGAGGGTTCGCGTTCGCTCATGCACTCATTCTGACGCATCGAGCGATCACTGCCGCGGTTGTCACTCGAGCGAACGACCGCCGAAGACCTGCTGCAGCGGGATCGAATTGTCCTGCCACGGGGTGAGGATCCACGCGACGAGGTAGGCACCGATTCCGAGCACGGGGAGCAGGAACGAGGCGAGGACGATGAGTCGCATGATCCAGACATTGATGCCGGTCACCTCGGCGAGGCCACCGGCGATACCACCGAGGATGCGGTCGGGGCCGCGACGGAAGCCGATTTTGCGGATGGAGTCGAATAGTGAGTTCATGTCTATGACTCTACGGATCCGCCGTCCCCGTCGCACTAGTGGTGACCGTCGAGACCGATTGAGGAAAACCGGAATCCGCGCCGATCCAGTAGCGACGTTTGGCCGGACCGTCACCGGTTTCGCGCACGTCCTCGAGAACTCCTCCGCAGCGCTCGATCACCCTCGCCGAGGCGGCATTCGTCTCATCGCAGGTGACGAGCACACTTGTGATTCCGCTCGCTCGCAGACGTTCGACCGAGCGTGACAGGATCTGTTGGGCGTAGCCTCGGCCACGGAATTCCGGAGCCACCGCATAGCCGACGTGCCCGCCCAGTGAGAAAAGGAAATCGTTGAGTTCGTACCGGATGGAGGTACGGCCGACGGGACGGTCGGCCACCTCGGCGACGAGGAATTCCGCGCGCACCCGCCCGGGTGGGAGGTCGATTCCGCCGGCCTCGCGCTCGTGCGAGGCGATGATGTCGTCCCACGTGCCCTCAGCCTGGAGGAATTCGAAGTCGTCGGCGCGCAGCTGCTCATGAAACTTGCGCAGCTCCGCCTCATCGGTGGGCGCCAATGGACGCAATCGCAGAATTTCGCTCATCGTGCTCTTTCGAAGGTCGGTTCCTCGCGCCGGGCGAACTCCGGGGCGTGTTCGGCGGTGATGCCGACGCCGAGGATGCGCGCCGGTATTCGGGTGAGCCCGGGAAAGGTAGTCAGCAGCCACTCCAGCGGTGCCGGCGGTCGGATGGGCCGGTATCCGTGGACGGCGGGTTCGACCATCCGGTGGATGCCTGACTGCAGGAGTTCAACGGCGCGGGTGGTCGGGAGTCGTCTCAGCTGCAGGCGCCGCAGATCCGACGAGTTCACCGTTCCTGAGCGCAGCGGTTCGGCGAGCATCCGTGCGACGGCGACTCCGTCCTGTACCGCGAGGTTGACCCCGACCCCGCCGAGCGGGCTCATCGCGTGTGCGGAATCGCCGATGCACAGCAGACCGTCGGCGAACCATCGTCTGGCCTCATTGCGCCGAACGTCGAGGAGCTTCACATCATCGAAGTCGACGGCGTCGACGTCGTCGGCCAGCTGCGGATAGGTCGCGGCGACTGCGTCACGCAGCGATTCGATGCCTTCGGCGCGCAGGCGCTCGTCCGCACCCTTCGGGATGAGGCGGGCGATCTGCACGTGTCCGTCGCGGGGAATCGCGACGAAGACCTTTCCGTCACCTCCCCGCGGCGCGACGGAATCGGGCAGGACCGCCTCGGTGTCGATGCGGAACCACCACACGTCGATCGTCGACGGCAGCTCTCTCATGGACAGCCTCGCCTCGGCGCGGACCTTCGACCACCTCCCATCGGCGGCGATGACGAGCGAGGCGCGGAATTCGAGGGTGTGCGGGGTGGCTGGTTGGGCAGAAGCGGTGGCGTTGGTGGTCGGTTCCACGCCGGGACCGACGGTGTCCGCAGTCGGAGGTGCCGCCTCGGCGAGGGTGGAATTCCGTGCACGGAGACCGACCACACGGCCGCCGTCCCAGATCAACGAGGCGGCCTCGACACCCATCCGCAGGTCGAAGTTCGGCTCGGACTCCCCTGCCTTCGCAAGCAGGTTGAGGAAGTCCCACTGGGGTGCGATCGTCATGAACGGATGGGGCAGATCGAGGCGGGTGAAGTCGGCGAGCAGGACGTCCTCGCCGTCCCTCCCGGCCAGGGTCACGCCCTCGACGCGACGATGCGCGATGCGGGCGAACTCGTGGTAGAGACCGAGCTCGTCGAGCAGTCGCAGGGTCGAGGGGTGGATGGTGTCACCGCGGAAGTCGCGGAAGAAGTCCTCGTGCTTCTCGAGCACCACGACCTTCACCCCGCCGCGAGCGAGCAGCAGACCGGCGACGATCCCGGCAGGGCCGCCTCCGGAGATGACGCAATCGACGTGTTCGGTGTCGTGTCGGGTGGCGTGCGTGCTGTCGGTGTCGGACATGACACTCTCCTCGGCTCTCGGCGCTTCGACGCTGTTGACTCAGTGAGCGCTGGGCCCGGCGGCGCCGTTGACTCAGTGAGCGCTGGGCCCGGCGGCGCCGTTGACTCAGTGAGCGCTGGGCCCGGCGGCGCCGTTGACTCAGTGAGCGCTGGGGCTCGTTTCCCAGCGTAGACCTCGATCCCGACGGAGGAAATGGGATGCGCGCTAATGCCGACCGGTTCGCTGCCCGCTGCCTCGGTGGCGGAGGTGACAGCTGGTTCAAAGCGCAGGAGCAACATTAAAGCTGGGCACTCACACTTTGAGCCAGTTGGTGTGCTGTCGATGCGCCAGTTTGGTGTGCTGTCGATGACATGCCGCGGATCGGCACTTGGTCAGCGAGGCTGCCCGCCGGCCCTCTTCTCCGTGCCGTCGAAGCGTTCGCGGTAACAGGCGGTGAGCAGGCAAACACCGGTACCCACGTCGCATGCACCGTCGGACCGTCGGAGTCAGATGAATATTTCGTGCCGATGACCGCACCCACAGGATCGATCGGCCGGTAGCATCCAGTCATGGCACATACTGTCCGCCCACCCGTACCCGCCGATGCCGAAGCCATGGCCCGCGTCCACGTCGACACCTGGCTCGAGACCTACCGCGGGATCATGCCCGACGACCTCCTCGATGCTCCCGATCTCCTCGATCGCCGACAGCGGATGTGGACGCAGATCCTCGCCGGCGACCCCGAGCGCGGGCTCAGCCGAACTGCGCGCCCCGAAGCCCGCCACCTCTACGTCCTCTACGCCTACCGCTCCATGCACGGAACGGGCGTCGGCCAGGACCTCCTCGACGCCGTCATCGACCCGACCGTGACGACTGCGCTGTGGGTGGCCGACCCGAATCCGCGTGCTCAGGCCTTCTACTCGAAGAACGGCTTCGTCGCGGACGGCACCGTCAAGACCGACGAGTACGACGGCGTGCGCGAAGTGAGGATGGTGCGGCCGGCACGGGCTTAATTCGCCTCAGGTCACGCGAAACTCGAAAAAGTCGTCGCCGGAGACGACTCTTTCGAGTTTCGCGTTACCTGAGCCCGTGTCAGGTCCAGACGATCCGACTCTGGCCGCGCAGTTTCCCACCGGCACCGAGGTGGCCGAGCGTGAGTGCACCATCGAGCGGCCCGCCGGCGGGCTCGACGATGGAGACGTTCGGTTGCAGACGTGCGGCTTCGGTGCGGAATCCCTCGAAGAGGCGGCCGCCCGCGGCCGCGACTCCCCCGGTGAGCGCGATGCGGATCGGCGAATCGGCAGTCCGGCCGTGCTCCGAGACGACGTCGGCGCTGGTTGAGCCGCCCTGGCCGGCCTGGAATGATCTGCCACCGGAGTCGGCGCGTGCGGCGGCGACGGCGCTGCAGGCGGCTTCCTGGCCGGCACCGCGGAGCAGCTCGGCCGAAGCAACGTCACCGGCGCGAGCGCAGTCGGCGATGTCGACGGCGAACTCGGCGAGCAGTCCGGCTCGGTCATTGCGGGTGTAGAACTGGCTCGGCCAGGATGCTGGTGGTCCGAAACGACGCGTGGCCGCCTCGAGCAGTGCACGCCCGCGCTCATCGAGTCCGTCATGGGTGCGCAGAGCGAGTTCGAGGCCGTGGCGGCCCAGCCACGCCCCTCCCCCGCGGTCGCCGAAGAGGTGGCCCCAGCCGTCGGCACGTGACCAGTCGGATGACCAGATTCCCTCATCGCCTGGACCCGGGTGGGCGATGGCGATGGCTCCGGTCCCGAGCACGGTGATCGCCCCGCCGGTTCCGCCGAGGGCGCCGAGGTGAGCGGTCACGGCATCGATGGCGGCGACTGTCGACACCCCGAACTCCGAGGAGACGGCGGCGAGCGCATCCGACGGGTCCTCGGCGAGGGAGGCGATGCCGGTGGCTCCGATGCCGATGCCGATGACCTCGGAGAAGCGGTCGGGCCAGGTCTCCGCGGCCGTCCTCACGAGTTCCCGAACCACCCGGAGAACGTTGCTGCCGCTCGGCCCGATCTCGATGCGCGAGCCGGTGAGTTGGTCGATGATGCGCGGGACGAAGCCGGTGCCGACGGCAGTTCCAAGTTTCACGGTCGGCTCGCTGTCGATGCTGCCAAGTGGTTCGGCAACGACATCGACTTCGCCGAGCGCGACCCGGCTGCCGGTGCCGCCGATGTCGATGCCGAGGATGAGACTCATGCGCCCACGGTACCCGGACCGTCGGACCCGGTGCTTCCACCCGGACCGCCGTCGTCCGATCCACCGGTTCCACCCGGAGCGCGGGCGGCGGACCGGTCGGAATTGCCTGACGCACTTGTCCCGGTGAGTTCGGCGATCGCGGCTCGGACCGAACCGTCATGGGATTCCAGCGTCGATGCTGCCAGTGCGGGGGCCGCCTCGGTGAAGGAGACGACGATCGCCGTCTTGAGGTCACCATCGCAGCGCTCGAGCAGATCCCGGGCGTCGGCATCGTCGAGGTCAGCGGCCTCGCGGAGGATGCGCACGGTGCGTTCGCGCAGCTTCGCGTTCGTCGCCACGACGGAGACCATGAGGTTGTCCCAGGTCCGGCCGAGGGCGACCATGAGCGCGGTCGAGAACCCGTTGAGGGTGAGCTTCTGAGCGGTGCCGGCCTTGAGCCTCGTCGACCCGGTGATCACCTCGGGCCCGGTGTCGAGCACGATATGGTCATCGGCCTTCTCGGCCACGGGTGCGTGCGGGTTGTTCGAGATGAGGACGGTGTGCGCGCCGTTCGCCCGCGCCGCGTCGAGCGCCCCGCCGACGTACGGGGTCGACCCGCTCGCTGCGATGCCGATGGCCACATCGTCAGGCCCGAGCTCCGCACCGGCCGCGGATCCGTCGGCCCCGGAGTCCTCGGCGTTCTCGACGGCGTTGACCAGGGCCGCCTGGCCACCGGCGATATGCCCGATGACCCGGCCAGGTTCGAGGTTGAATGTCGGCAGGAGTTCGCTTGCGTCGAGGACGCCGAGCCGCCCCGACGTGCCTGCACCGAAGTAGTGGACACGGCCGCCTCGGCGCATGCGCTCCGCCGCGATGTCGACGAGGCGGGCGAGCTGCGGGAGGGCCGCGGCGACCGCGTCGATCACGGCGTGGTCTTCGGCGTTGAGGACCTGGAGGACGCCGAGGGTGTCGAGGTCATCGAGGCCGGAGCTGGCCGGATTGCGCTGCTCGGTCGGCGACAGGGGGCGTCCGGTCGACGTCGGTTCCGCCGTCGAAGTCGTCGACTCCGGCGACGGGATCGGGGCGGGCTGGGCCGAACCCGGCTGGGAGGAGGTCATGGGCGGGTGCTTCCTTCCACCTCGGCGATGGTGGGCTCTTCGACGACCTTCGTCTTGTGACGCAGGCCGAGCAGCCCGCCGACGATGAAGGTGACGATGACGCCGAGCAGCGGGTACCACTGCCATGCCACCCACACCTCGCCGGTGACGTACTTCTCCATGACGAAGAAGAACGCGTTGACGGCCACGGCCAGGGCGAACGCGATGTTCGCGTCGACAGCTCGGGCCCGCTTGTTGACGATGCCGAAGACGAACGCACCGAGCAGACCGCCGTAGGTGATGCCGGCGATGCCCAGAGCGAGGATGACGATGTTGCCCTCGTCAGTTTGGAAGACGGTGGCCGGCAGGATGAACGCGATGCCCCAGCCGATCGTCGCCCAGCGGCCGACCTTGAACCCCTGTTCGTCGGTCATCGGGGTGCGCTTGAGCTTCGCGTACACGTCGTTGACCGTCGAGGACGACAGAGCCGACAGCGACGAGGACAGCGTCGACATCGCGGCGGCGAGGATGCCGGCCAGCAGCAGGCCCGAGATTCCGGTGGGCAGACCTTCGATGATGAACAGCGGGAAGATCTCGTCGTCGCGGGTCAGGCCGAGATCCGCCGGCAGCGCGTGGTCGTAGTAGGCCCACAGCGCGAGTCCGACGAGGAGGAAGATCGCGAACTGAACGACCACGACGACGCCGGAGGTGATGAGCGCCTTCTGCGCCTCGAGCTTCGACCGGCACGACAGCAGGCGCTGGACGATGAGCTGGTCGGATCCGTGCGAGGCCATCGCGAAGACCGCGCCGCCGAGGAACGACGGGATGAACGACGCATCCGCGGAGATCGGGTTGCCTTCGAATACGAAGATGTTCGCCTTCCCGGCTTCGACCGCCTCGGCGAACCAGCCGCCGCCGATCGATGCCGAGATGATGATGATCGCGAGGATCCCGCCGAGGACGTAGAGGATCATCTGCGCGACATCGACCCAGACGACGGCCTTGATGCCGCCGATGAACGTGTAGACGATCGTGACGAGCGAGAGGACGACGATGATGACGAAGTAGTTCGTGTGGATGCCGAGCCCGTCGAGGATGACCTTGAGCGGGATGGCCGCGGCGAGCACGCGGATGCCGTCGGCGAGCAGACGGGTGAAGAGGAAGGTCACGCCGGCCGTGGTCTGCGTCGACTGGCCGAAGCGTTTGCCCAGGTAGGCGTAGGCGGTGATCATCTCACCGTCGTAGTAGCGCGGGAGCATGAAGTAGGCGACGACGACGCGGCCGAGAATGTAGCCGAAGCCCAGCTGCAGGTAGTTGAGGTCGCCGAGGTAGCTCATGACGGGGATGCCGATGACGGTGAGCGCGCTCGTCTCGGTGGCGACGACGGACAGGCAGACGGCCCACCACGGCAGGTCGCGCCCGCCGAGGAAGTAGCCCTTGAGGTTGCTCTGCTTTCCGCTCAGCGCCAGTCCCAGCCACGCCGTTGCGACGAGATAGGCGATGATCACCAGGACGTCGATGATCTGCATTGGTCTCTCCTTATTGGGGGTGTGGAGTGTGTCGGGTTCGATTGTGGAGTCGTGGTCGGTTTGTCGGTGGGGCCGTACGGGCGGTGTCGGAGCCGACCGCGGTTCAGTCGGTCAGCCTCTGTCCGTCAGTCGCAGCCGGGTGGGTCGTCGGTGGAGGGGCTCGGGCAGATGCAGCGGCCCGTCCCCGGGAGTGAAGCGCCCGGCGATGCGCGGGCCTCTCGCTCCGGTCAGACTGGGCTGCGTGCCGTCGAGTCCGTGCCAGCTCAGCCATCCGAGGAGTGCCATGAGCAGTGCTTCCTTGCTTCCTTCGGGCAGCCCGAGGGCGGCGTCGGTGCTGGTCAGCTCGATGTTCTCGCCCAGTTCCCCGCCGAGGCGGCGCATGAGTTCGGGATTGCGCGTCCCACCTCCCGAGGCGATGACGGTGGTGACATCGTAGCTGCGGACCGCCTCGGCGATGGTGTGCGCGGTCAGCGCGGTGACCGTGGCGATCCGATCATGGTCGCCGAGGTGGGGGCGGGATTCGAGGAATGAGTCGAGGTAGGCGGCGTGGAAGAGTTCCTTGCCCGTCGATTTCGGGGCGGTTCGTGCATAGAAGGGTTCGGCGAGGAGATCTGTGAGCAGGTCCTCGTCGACGGTTCCGGCCGCGGCGAGCGCACCGTCGCGGTCGTACCCCTGCCGGCCGTCGGTGATGCGGCGGGCGAGGATGTCGATGAGGGCGTTGGCCGGGCCCGTGTCGAAGGCGATGGGGTCCTGACCGGGAGTGATGACGGTGATGTTCGCGATCCCGCCGAGGTTAAGCACCGCGGTCGGAGCCTCGACCTCGGAGAGCAGGAGGGAGTCGAGCAGCCCGACAAGCGGGGCGCCCTGGCCGCCGGCGGCGACGTCGCTGGAGCGCACATCGGAGAGCACGGGAATACCGAGCCGCTCGGCGATGAAGGCCGGCTGCCCGAGTTGGAGGGTCGAAGTGACCTGCCCGTCGGTGATGTCGTGGCGGACGGTCTGTCCGTGGGAGACGACGAGGTCGGGTGAGAGGTCGTGGTCGGCGCAGAGTTCGGACAGGGCGTCGGCGCAGAAGCGGCCGAGGCGGGCGTCGACGCTGCTGACCAGGGACAGCGGAATGTCTGTGGGTTCGAGGAGGCGGAGGATGTCGGCGGCGAGTTCCTCGTCGAAGGGGGTTTCGCGTTCGGCGAGAATGCGCACGGTCAGAGTTGTCGGGTCGGCGCCGACGAGGTCGGAGCCGACGGTCGGATCGGGCAGGAACTCGGCGATGACGAGATCGAGGCCGTCGGCGGAGGTTCCGGTCATGAGTCCGGCGATGATCATGGCTGCTCTCCTCCTGTGCTGTTCGGTGCTGGGGTGGCGGGCGCGGTGTCTGTGGCGGGGACGGCAACGGCAGGATCTGCCTGAGTGGCGGCAGCAGGGCCGGGGACGGTGAGTTCGGTGCGGACCTTGTACCGGTCGCCGCGATAGACGGAGCGGACGAACTCGAAGGGCCGGTCATCGGCACCGCGGGAAATGCGTTCGAACAGCAGCGCCGGGGAGAGTTCTTCTACACCGAGGTGCTGGGCTTCGGCGGCGTCGAGGAGGGTCGGTTCGATCGTCTGCACGCTGTGGTTGAGGCGGATGCCGAAGCGGCTGCGCAGCAGTTCGTAGAAGGACTGGTTCTCGAGGTCGCCGGCGCTCAGCCCAGGGACGAGGGCGGAGGGAATGTGGAGTTCTTCGAGGGCGATCGGCTCGTCATCGGCCAGGCGCAGGCGCAGAACAGCGATGACCTCGTCGTCTTCGCCGAGGTGGAGGCGCCGTGCGATGTGCGCGCCGGCCCGGGTGGTGTCGAAGCTGAGGTTGTGCGAGCCGGGACGCATTCCGCGCGCGAGCATGTCTTCGGTGAAGGAGCTCGCAGCCAGCGGCTGGTCGAGCTTCGGGCTGAGGGCGAAGACTCCCGTGCCGTGACGCCTGCGCACCATCCCTTTGGCGACGAGTTCGTCGATGGCTCGGCGCAGGGTCATCCGCGAAATGCCCAGGGTCTCGGCGAGCTGCCGTTCCGGCGGGAACTGCTCGCCGGCAGCCATGCCCTCGAGCCGGTCGAGGAGCTGGTCGCGGATGGCGTGGAATTTCGTCACGACACCATTGAGGCATAAGACACATCACGAAATCAAGACCACTGGTCTATTTCGCGATGGCTCGAGGCGTTTTCTCTGTCGCCACTCTCGCGAAATCCGTGCGCACACCCCTCAGGTAACGCGAAGCTCGAAAGAGTCGTCACCGGTGACGACTTTTTCGAGCTTCGCGTTACCTGAGGTGCTTTCGGCTCGAGGGGCGTCTTGGGCGGCGAGAACCAGAAACAGGAGCAGGGGGTTCACGGATGCCGTTGCGGTTCCTAGCATGGAAGCATGACTGCATATACTGGACAGGAACTGCTCGATACTCTCAACGACAAGGGCCTGGCCGACTGGCAGGCCCGAAAGGACTCAATCGCCGCCCGTCTGCTCACCGGTGACTTCGCCACCGGTCTCGACCTAGTCAACAAGATCGGTGCCGCGGCAGAGGACGCCGGCCACCACCCCGACATCACTCTGACGTTCCCTCACGTCGACATTCAGCTGACCAGCCATGACACCGGTGCCGTGACCGAACGCGACCTCGACCTCGCGGGCACGATCAGCAAGTTGGCTGCCTCGGCGGGGGTGAAGGCTGACTCGAACGCGGACTGAGCGGCCGGTCACCCGGGTTCGTACTAGGCTGGAGGCTCAGCCGCCTCGTGACCAGGAGAGTGTGTGTTTCACGCAGCCGAAAACCGCTACGACTCGATGACCTTCCGCCCGGTCGGCCGGTCCGGACTCGTCCTTCCGGCCCTGTCGTTGGGGCTGTGGCACAACTTCGGTGATGACGTCGCCTTCCAGAACCAGCGCGACACCGTCCGGCGGGCCTTCGATCTGGGCATCACGCACTTCGACCTGGCGAACAACTACGGTCCTCCTCCGGGCTCGGCGGAGATCAACTTCGGCAGGCTGCTGCGCGAGGACCTCCACCCCTACCGCGATGAGCTCATCATCTCGACGAAGGCCGGCTGGAACATGCACCCCGGACCCTATGGAGGCCCCGGGGGCAGTCGCAAGTACCTCCTGGCCAGCCTCGATGCGTCCCTGCGCCGACTCGGCCTCGACTATGTCGACATCTTCTATTCCCACCGCCCCGACGCCTCGACCCCGCTCGAGGAGACCATCGGCGCCCTCGACACCGCCGTCAGGTCGGGCCGCGCCCTGTACGCCGGCATCTCCTCATATTCTGCCGCCGACACGGCCCGCGCCTCGCAGCTCGCTCGCGACTTCGGCACTCCCCTGCTCATCCACCAGCCGTCGTATTCGATGATCAACCGGTGGATCGAAGACGACGGGCTGCTCGAGACCACGAACGACGAGGGCCTCGGGGTCATCTGCTTCTCCCCGCTCGCCCAGGGCCTCCTCACCGACAAGTACCTTCGCGGCGTGCCCGCGGAGTCGCGCGCCGGCAAGGCCAAACCGTCGTTCAAAGACGGCTTCCTGTCCGAGGACAACCTCGCCCGCATCCGCAGACTGAACGACATCGCCGCCGCCCGCGGTCAGTCCCTGGCGCAGATGGCCCTGTCCTGGGCTCTGCGCGACGACCGGGTGTCCTCGCTGGTCATCGGGGCCAGCCGCGTCGAGCAGCTCGAGCACAATGTCGCGGCCCTCGACGCGGCACCGCTGAGTGTCGATGAGCTGCGGGCGATCGACGAGTTCGCCGTCGACTCCGGCGTCGACATCTGGGGAGATGCTCGCCGCAGCACCGCCGAATGAGAGCGGCAGACTGACGCCCACACGTCGCCCTCAGTCCTGTGACGGCCGCACTCAGCGTCGAAACTCGACGGGAATCGAGGACGGAGCGAGGAGCCCCCGCAGCTGATCGACCAGCTGCGTGAAACTCGCTGGACTCGTGTGCATGGACAGGTCGGCTCGGATATCCGACCTGCTGCGTCGGCGGATGACGAGCTCGTGGACGATTCGGCCCCGACCGACCAGTGTGGCGGCGAGCTCATTGCCTGCGGTCTTGGCCATGGTCGTGGACCAATGGATCGGCCTGGGTCCGATGCGAGCGTGGATCGAGACGAGATCCGCGTAGTCGGCCGATCCCATTCCGACCACTGAGACGCCGCACGCGCCGACGGTGAGAACCGGCTGCTGTGGGGCCCTGCGGTGCCGCGTGAGAATGACGATGGCGACGATCGTGAAGACCACTCCGGACACCGTAATCCCTGCGCCGATCCCCCACCGGGCGATGTTCCTGTTGCCCGGATCGGCTGTGGAGACAGCGTCGAGGATGAGACCTCCGAACAGCAGGAAACCGAGGCCGCAGAGCAGCGCCCACCCACCGATGATCGCGCAGCCGATGCCCACGACCCGGGAAAACCGTGAGATCCTGCCCACCGCACGCGGATCCGCCGGAAGCACCCACCCGTTCCGGTCACGCACCAACATGCGTCCAGACTAGCGGGTCGACGCCTGCCGCCCCACCGCCTCAAACGGGATCGACTCGACAGCGTCGAGAAGGATTCCCGTGCGATCGCTCCACCGCGGTCTGAACGCATAGACGCAGACCAGCCGCAGCAGGGCAGCCCGCTCATAGGTGCGCACCCGTGCTGTGTCCGATCCGCTCGCCGAGGCAGTCGCGCGAATGGCTTCGAGCACGACCTCGGCTTCCGAATCGGTCCAGATCCCCTGCGCACATCGCCAGCGGGCGTGGGCCGCGAGATTTCCGAGGTCGAGTTCGCGCTCCCCGAGGCAGACCGTGTCGACGTCGAGCAGGCCCGGGCCCGCGACCGGGTCCCACATCAGCTGCTTGTCGTGGAGGTCCCTATGGATCGGGCCCCAGCCAGATTCGCGCCCTTCCACTGTTTCGGGTACCTGGTCGATCAGCTCAGTGCTCACTTCGGCGATGAGTCCATCGACTCGGCGGCGAAGGGAACCGAGAAGATCCGCGGCCCGCTCTCGCCATTCCGCGAGCACACGCATCTCCGAGCCCGCAGTGTGCACGGGCGTCTCGGTTCCTCTGAACCCGGCGCCCGTCGCGGTTTCGGCATGCGCTGCATCGCAGCTCTGGTCACCCGAGCCGGCCCGGGCCCAGGCCTCGAGGCATTCGGACCACGCCCGTTTCCAGTCCTCACCGAGGCGGGCCGGATCGTGGAGTTCGACTCCGGGCAGTCGGGAGAGGACGACAGTCGAGTCGTCGGCGGCGAGGACCTCCGGCAGTGCGAACCCGACGGCGAACGCCTGTGCTCGGCGCTGCCCCGCGAGGATTGCCGCAGTTCGGCCCGAACGAACGCATTTCGCGAAGCTGCCGTCGGACAGACGGACGACGGCGCGCTTGCCCGATCGGTGCGAGATGAGTCGGCCTCCTTGCTCGAGCAGACCTGCGAGACCCGGAAGCTTTGGGTCGCGATCGGCATCGAGGACCTTCACTCCGCTTTCGTCGAGGTAGCCGACCCGGATCCCGCGATTTGAGTGCTCTGCTTCCCAGGCAATGCGGCCCGGTCCTGCGGGCCAGGCTCGACGCACTTGCCAGTCGAGACCGTCGATGGTGATCGCCGCAGGGATGCCAAGCGCGATGTCTTCATTCCGCGCGCTCATACCGTCGCTCCTTCGACGTGGGTGCCGCTCCCCGGGCTCTGTGTTCCGCTTCCCGGACTGTGTGATTCGCCGGCAAGTGCGCTGAGTGCCGCGTCGACGGTCTGCATCGTCTCGTCCCTCCAGGTCTCGGAGCAGCTGCGCCAGGGTTCGAGTGCGGCCGTGAGCATCGCCCAGGCCGTCCAAGCGCCGAGGTCGGATGTCTCGCCGCCGGCTGAACGGTAGCCGTCGAGGAAGGGCTGCTCGAGTTCGTCCAGCCCGGGATTGGTGCGGCAGGCGGCGATCCACCGGCCCAGATCCATCCCGATCGGTCCGAGTCCTGACCGGTCGAGGTCGATGATCCGGCAGTCGGAGTTCGCCAGAAGCACCTGGTCAGGGCTGAGATCTCCGTGGATCTCCCGCAGCTCCCGGCTCGATCCGATGCGTCCGGTCAGTTCAAGGAGCAGCTCAGCGACGTCCGTCGCTCGCTCCGGCAGCAGACGAACCAGTGACCGACTGACGGTCTCGACCTGCTCGATCGGTTCGCCGACCGCGAGTGCGTCGACGCCGAGCGCCCGCCTGTCTGCGTCGCTGCCCCGTCCGCTCACCAGGTCCGGCATATCCCGGTGCAGTTCGGCGATGATCACGCCGACCTCTTCGGCAACGTTCGGGTCCGGGTGTCCGTGCAGGTCACCGGTCCCCCACCACGGCGAACGCGTGGCGGTGTGACGCCGTCCGATGAACTCGACCGGCAGGCTCGGCAGCTGTGCCTGCCGCCAACGATGGGCCGCCTCGGCGAGGTGGCGCTGGGATTCCGCACCGATCCGTACGAATTCCGGCACCCCCTGGACCGGGGTGTGCTTGAGCAGCAGCCGCCGTGCCGGGTTGTATCCGATGATGTCGATGTCGCCGCCGAGGTGGTCGAGCGTCCGCGCGACATGCTTGCCGATCCTGGGGTCGGCCAGCACGCTGCCGCTGACCAGCACGGCACCGGTCGCGCCTGCCGCACGCGGGTCGATCGCCTCGTGGACGGTCAGTTCCTGCCCATGGCGGGCGGCCCGCCGCCGTGCGTTGGCGAGTTTGTCCGGGCTCGTCATCGCCGCGGTGAACCCCCAGTCGGCGAACTCACCGAGGTGGCCGGGTTTCTCCCGCTGCCAGGCGACGATGGCGCTGCGTCCCGGTTTCACGCGGATCCGGCGGGGGCGGACCGCGAAGCCCAGGCGTCGGGAGAGTCCTTCCGCCGATCGCAGCTCGTCGATGTAGGGAAGCATTGCGAACCTCGTGTCCACTGGGTCGTCCACGGACCCGAACGTCGATGCGGTCATGTTGAGGCTCCTGCATAGGTGGGTGTGCTGCCGGTCTCGTCGGCCTGCGAGCGGATCCACCGGGAGAAGCGTGAGTCGGCAGCAGCGGCCAGGTCACTCGGTGCTCCGTCCTCGACGATCCGTCCGTCCTCGAGCCACACCACGCGGTCGAGCCCGCGGATCATCGCCACGTCGTGGCTGATGACGATGCTCGTGCGTCCCCGTGTCAGCGCGGAGACGGAGTCGGCCACCTCGGCGCGGGTCTGCGGGTCGAGCCCGGTCGTGGCTTCGTCGAAGACGACGACCGGAGCGTCGCGGACCAGGGCCCGGGCGATGGCCAGGCGCTGCCGCTGTCCGCCGGACAGCGTGTCCCCGCGGTTGCCGAGTTCGGTGTCGTAGCCGTCGGGCAGGGAGCGGATGAACTCATCGGCGCGGGCCGCGCGGGCGGCGGCGACCACCTCGGCATCGGTGGCGTCGAGCCGACCGTAGCGGATGTTCTCGCGCACGCTCGCGGCGAACAGCACGGACTCCTGGAGGAGGACCGACACGTTCTGCCGCAGGGAGGCGCGGGTGACGTTGTGGGTGTCGTAGCCGTCGAGGTAGATCGACCCGGAGTCCGGCTGCGACAGCCGCAGCAGGTAGCTCATCAGGGTCGATTTTCCCGCCCCGGAGGCACCGAGGATGCCGACCTTCTGTCCGGCCGGAATGAGCAGATCCAACTCGTCGAACAGGGGTCGACCATGCGCATCGGTCGAGGTGATGCGGTTGAAGACGACGTCACCGGCCACCGGTCCCATGGCCACGGCGTCGGGGGCGTCGGCGATCTCGACGGGTTCGTCGAGGAGGTCGGCGATCCGCTCCCCCGAGGCGGCCGCGCGGGCGATGCGGCCGGTGTACTTGGCCATGTCCCGCAGCGGTTTCATCGCGATCTTGAGGTAGAGGAGGAAGAGGACGAGGTCGCCCGGCGACATCGCCCCGCGCAGCACCTGCCACCCGCCGAACGCGAGCACGAGGGCCTGCGAGATGCCGACGAGGACATCGGTGGATCTCTCGAGTCCGGCGGCCAGTCGGCGTGCCCTGACTCCTGCCTTGAGTGCGCGTTCGTTGCCGTCGGCGAAGTCGCGGGCCACGGTCTTCTCGAGTCCGTAGGCTTGGACGACGCGGATGGCTCCGAGCGCCTCGGCGGCGGATCCGACGAGGCGGCCTTCGCCCCTGCGGGTGGATCGGGAGGCCTTCGTGATCTTCGGCGTCGTGACCTTCGACAGCAGCCCGTAGACGGCGGCGGTGGCGAGCACGATCGCGCTGAGCACGGGGTCGAGGATGACCATGACGACGAGGAGGACGGCGAGGGTGATGACATTGCCGACCAGCGGCAGCCCAGCGGTCACGGCGACTTCCTGCAGCCGTCCGATGTCCCCGACGAGTCGCTGTGAGGTGTCTCCGATCGAGGCTTTCGAGTGGTAGCGCAGCGACAGGGACTGGACGTGGTCGAACACGCGTGAGCGCAGCCGGGTGGCCACGCGGGCCCCGACGAGGGCGAAGCAGATCGTCGCTGCGTAGTTCGCCGCAGCTCGTCCGCCGACGATGACGGCCAGGCCGATGGCCACGACCGCGAGCGTCGTGCCCACTCCGGCGTGGAGGCCGAAGGTCGGTGCGATCTGTGCGCCCAGTGCGGCGGTGACGGCATCGACGGCGATCTTGATCGGCCAGGGCTCGAGGATGCGGAAGACGACGTCGGCCAGCAGTGCGGCCATTCCGCCGATGATCAGCCACGTGTGTCGGCGCAGGTGGGGGCGGATGATCCGCAGGGTCCGCCGCAGCGCCGAGGCCGACAGCTTCTTCGTACTCATGCTCTCACCGCCGAGGTGGGACGCCGTCCCGACACGGACTGTTCCGTGGCGACGGAGGCGGCGTCGGGTCCGGCGGGATCAGCGCCGGTATGCACGGGGGCAGTGCCGGCCTCGACGGGACCAGCTCCTGTCACCGGAGCGAGGATCTGTCGGCATCGCTGCGTCCAGGAATGCCGGGCCACAGCCTCGGCCCGGGCCCGAACGCCCATGTCCGCGCGCAGTTCGGAATCGTCGATGAGCTGCTGCAGGGCACCGGTGAGAGACGCGGTGTCGGCCGGGTCGGTGAGGATCGCGGCCCCGGTGCCTCCCAGCACGCCGGGGATCGCGCCGACCGCCGAGGCGACGACGGGCAGCCCCGCCGCGAGGTATTCGTAGACTTTGAGGGGTGAGAAGTAGTTCTCCCCTGCCGGGTACGGGGCGACCGCGATGTCGAATTCGCGCAGCGTCTGCGGCACGGCTTCCGGCACCACCGCCCCGTGGAAGCGCACGCGACCGCTCAGGCCGAGTGCACGCACCTGCTCCTCAAGCGCATCGGCTTCGGGGCCGTGGCCGACGATGTCGACGCGGAAGTCACCGACCAGTCCCGCGCAGGCGGCGATGAGCCGATCCGTGCCGTGCCAGGGTTTGAGTGTGCCGACGAACCCGATCCGCACCGGCCTGTGTTCCTGAAAGGCACCATCGCCGAGGTGGTCGTGACGGCTGCGTGGTGTGATCCGTTCCGTGTTCACTCCGTTCGGGACGACGCTGACGTCGTCGAGCCCGGGATAGTCGGTGCGGACCCAGTCGGCGACGAGTTCGCTCACGCACACGATGCGGTCGGCTCCGGCGAAGCTCGCCGCGGTGGCACGGGCGGCATGTTCTGTGTGGACGAGTCCCCGGTGGGTCCGCTGTTCGTCCAGCAGAGGCGCATTGACTTCCATGATCATTGGCACGTCGAGTCGTTGGCTGATGCGCGCACCGGCGGTGGAGAACAGGGAATACCGCTCAAAGACGAGGTCGAATCCCTGCTCCGAGGCGGCCACCGTGTCCGTGACCAGGTCGGCGAGCATATCGGACAGGCGCAGCAGAGCGATCTCACGCTGGGAGCGGTCGAGTCCCCGCGGCACCTCGAGCCGGGTGACGTCGAGGTCTGCGAGGTCGGCGGGGATGTCGTCGTCGGTGCGGGTGCAGAACACGCTGACCTCGTGGCCGAGTGCGCGGAAGGTGCGCACGACCTCTTGGACGTGGACGCTGGCACCTTTCGTACCGAAGACCCCGATGCCGGGGTCGAGGAGGACATAGGCGATTCTCATGACACTGACTCCATCTCACGGATCGTCGGGACTGCAGGGGCTGCGTCGGTCTCCGTCGCCTCGGCGCAGCGCCCGGCGGCACCGGATGCGGCGGACGCGCCCACGGGCGCTCCGGGGACTGCGGGCGCTGCGGGCGCACCGGGCGCTGCGGTACCCGCTGCGATCGCTGCTCTGTCGGCCAGATCCGCGAGTTCGCGGGCCTGGGCGGCCGAATCGTGCATGCGGCACACGCGGTCACGGGCGGCATCGGTGACGGTTCGGATGTCGGCGGGGTTGGTACGGATGTCGGCGGCCACCTCGGCGATGGTGGAGGCGAGGTTCTGCTCATCGGTGCCGTCGACGAGCCATCCGGTGCGGCCGTGGTCGATGATCTCGGGCACGGCGGTGACGGACCCGGCGATGCAGGGAATGCCGGTGGCCATGCCCTCGAGGAGCACGGTGGGCAGGCCGTCGGCGTTGCCGTCGGAGCCGATGACGAACGGGGAGACGAGCATGTCGTGGTCGGTGAGCATCTCGCGCACCTCGGCCTGGGTCAGCGCTCCGTGGAACGTGACGAGGTCAGCGAGTCCGAGCCTGCGCGACTGTGCCCGCAGCTCCTCGTCGAGGGGGCCCGTGCCGACGAGGTCGAGACGGCAGGCCGTTCCCTCGCTGCGGAGGCGGGCGAGCGCGTCGAGGAGGTGGGCGAATCCCTTCTTCTCGACGAGGCGGCCGACCGCCAGCAGCGAGGGGACCTCCCCCGAGGTGCTCGGTGCGCGATCGGACTTAGCACCGTCGGGTGCGCCCTGCCTGGGCCGGTAGGGGAAGCGGTCGAGTTCGAGGCCGTTGCGCACGACGACGATGCGGTCGGCCAACTCCGGCCCGAGCACCGTCGACAGGTAGCGACGATTGAATGCGCTGATCGCGATCACATGATCGGCGTCGGCGGTCTTGCGGGCCAGGTCGGTGAGCACGACATCCTCGTGGAAGATGTCCTTCGCGTGCGTGGTGAAAGAGTACGGGATTCCCGTCAGCGCCGAGGCGGCCCGGGCCACGGTCGTCGCCACTGAGGCGAAGTGCGCGTGCAGGTGCGTCACCTCGTGGTCGAGGGCCAGCCGGGCAAGGCTGAGCGCTTGGATCGCATCGTCGTGACCCAGTTCCATGAGTTCGCCGAGGCGGCCCGACAGTGCCGCGGCCACGCGCGGTTCCGCTGCGGCCTCGGCGAAGGTCTGCCAGAAGCTGCGTGCGCTCGAGGGGCGGTCGATGTGGATGACCTCGGCACGCACGCGGCCGAGTTCGGGGTGGAAGCGGGTGTCGGTGCTCGGACGCAGGGAGAAGATCACGAGGTCTTCTCCGGCGGCTTCGCGGGCGAGGATCTCGGAGACGATGAAGGTCTCGGAGAACCGCGGGTACATCTTGAGCACATAGGCGCGGCGACCGGCAGATCGGCGTGCCGGGGTGGTGTCAGACAGCATGGCTGGTCTCCTCGGATTTGGTAGGGAAACTAGTGGTCGTTCCGGCGGCCGGTTCGGAGGTGAGGTCAGCGACCGTCGAGTGCCGTTCGGTGTTGGCGCCAGCGATGAGTTCGGCCGCCAGGCGGGGAACGGTGGCCAGTCCCGTGAGGTCGATGTGGGAGCGGTCGGTGAGCCGTCCGGCTCGACCGGCGAACCATTCGCTGAGCACGTCTGCGCTGAGGCTGTCGATCGTGCGGGCGTCGACGGCTCCGGCCGCGGAGAGCGCGAATGCCCGTCTGGGCTGCTCGGCTCGGTGGCCCTTGCGCGGGACGACGAGCGCGGGGGTGGTCGTGGACATCAGCTCGGCCAGAGTGTTGTAGCCGCCCATGCACACGACCGCCTCGGCGGAGGCGACGAGGCCGGGAATGTCGTCGCAGTGGCGGATGACGGTGGTGTCCGCACCTGCACGCGCACGCAGTCGGTCGAACTCTTCGGCATCCATCTGCGGACCGGTGACGATGAGGTGGCGGTGCCCGTCGGGCGGTCTCGCGTCGACGGCGATGGTGGCGAGGCTGCCGCCGTCGGAGCCGCCGCCGAGGCAGGTGAGGACGAAAAGCTGGGCCCCGATCCCTGCCGCCTCGACGCCTGCCGGTTTGTCGCCGCCGTCATCGGCACGGTCCTGTGACAGGTAGCCGGTCGTGACGGCCTTGGCAGCCAGCGATGCCGGGACTTCACCGGTGGACCGGGGATCGTAGACGTCGGCGTCGCCGTAGATCCAGACTTCGTCGAAGGAATCGGCCACGTGGGCGGGCCCACCGACCTTCTCCCATTCGGCATCGACGACGGACGGGGTGTCGAGGACTTCGCGCAGGCCCAGCACGGTCCGGCAGCCGTGGCCGCGGACCTGGTCGATGGCCTCGGCGAGTTCGCCGCCGATGCCGAACGGATGCCGGTCGACGATGAAGAGCTCCGGGCGCTGCTGGTCGAGGATCGCCGAGATCGCTGCCGCCCGCAGTGCCCTGAGCCCCTGCATCGAGGAGGCGAGCGCACGCGGAGCATAACCGCCGGCGGCGGGGGTGACTCCGGGCAGGATCACCCAGTCCCATCCTGTCGGCAGGTCGAATCGCGCGGCCTCGGGGCTGCTGGCGATGAGCAGACCGGAGACTTCCCGGCCGGTCAACGCCGGCAGGTCCCGGGCCAGCGCAAAGGCCAGAGCCCGGTTGCGGCGGAGGTGGCCCAGTCCCAGCGAGTCGTGGGAGAACAGTGCGATTCTCAATCGTCTTCTCATACATCTCAGCTTGTCGGCTGTGATTAAGATGGAATTAAGACGCGGATGAGAAAGATCTTAGGTTGGGCCGCTGAGGCTCCGGGGTTCAGTCCACTCGGTACCCGAAGCCGCGCACGGTGGTGACGAAATCGGTGCCGAGCTTCTTGCGCAGGTATCCGATGTAGACGTCGACGACGTTCGAGCCGGGGTCGAAGTCGAATCCCCACACATGGGAGAGCAGCTGTTCGCGTGAGAGGACGTTGCCGCGGTTGCGCAGCAGTATCTCGGCCAGGGACAACTCCCGAGCCGAGAGTTCGACGAGGCTGTCCTTGACCCACACCTGCCGTTTGAGCAGGTCGATGCGCACCTCGTCGCGGATGAGCTCCGTGACCTCCTGCCCCTGCGGGCTCTCCTTGAGCCGCAGGCGGACCCGCGCCAGCAGCTCCGCGAACCGGAAGGGCTTGATCATATAGTCGACCGCCCCGGACTCGAGCGCGTAGATCGTGTCGTCCGGGTTGTCCCGGGCGGTGAGCACGAGCACCGGGAGTTCGGGTCGCCGCTCACGCAGCTGCTCCAGCACGGTGAAGCCGTCGAGACCGGGCAGACCGATGTCGAGGATGACGAGCGCGAAGTCTCCCGTCAACGCCAGGTCCCGACCGGTGAAGCCGTCGGCGGCGGTCTGCGGACTGAATCCGGCGGCGGTCAGCCCCTTCGAGATGAAGGCGGAGATCCGCTGTTCGTCCTCGATCACGAGAATGCTCTTCACTTCTGTCCTTTCGGCAGGATCATCCGGAACTGTGCGCCGACGGTGGTCTGGTCGAGGACGACCGTCCCTTCGTGCGCCTCGGCGATGGCGGTGATGATCGACAGTCCCAGACCGAAGCCGGCCCCGTCCGTCGACCCGCGGCAGAAACGGTCGAAGATGTCCTCGGCGATCTCGTCGGGCACACCCTTGCCTTCATCGCGCACCCAGATGTGCACGGACTCCGAGTCTTCCCCGGCTCCGAAGACGATCCTCTGTCCGTCCTCGGTGTGGTCGACAGCATTGGCCGCCAGCTGCAGGAGCGCCTGCGTCAGGCGCTGTCGGTCTCCGCGGAAGCTCAGCGTTTCGGGCACCTCAAGGCCCCACTCCCGGTCCCCCAGTCCCTTCGCCTTCGCCAGGGAGTCGGACACGACTCCGCTGAGATCCACCTCGGCGAGGCGCACGAAATCAGGACGCCGGGCACGCGCGAGCAGCAGCAGCTCCTCGACGAGGCGGCCCATCCGGTCCGTCTCATCGAGCAGCATCGTGCGGGTCTCCTCGACATCGTCGACGTCCTCGGCGTTCATCGTCTCGAGATGACCGCCGAGGATGGTCAGCGGGGTGCGCAGCTCATGTCCGACGTCGTCGAGGAAACGGCGTTGGGCCTCGAAGGCCGCTTCGAGCCGGTCGAGCATGTCGTTGAACGTGTGTCCGAGTTCGGCGATGTCGTCGTGGCCCTTCGTGGCCAGCCGGCTGCTGAGATCACCGCCGGAGATCGACTGGGCCGTCCGCCGCAGCTCGGTCACCGGCGACAGCAGCCGACGTGCCAGGAGTGAGGAGATCCCTGAGATGAGGAGCGCTGCCGCGAGGGCGACGACGACGTAGATCTGCATGATCTGGACCAGGTCGCCTTGGCTGGCCGAGACATTGTGGACGACGACGAAGGCTCCGAGCCCGTTCGTCGCCGCCGTCCCGCCGGCGACTTCGCCGACGCCCTTGGTCCGGGTCGTCGAATCGGTGGGCGCGGCCCGGGTGTCGGTGTTCGCACCCGCCTCGGTGCCGGTGATGGGCAGGACGAACCCTTCGTACTCGACGTCACCGACGGTCAGGCTGATCTCCCCGCCTTTTTCGGCCACGTGGGCCACTGCTTCCTCGAAGGCTTTCGAACCGCCGAGGAGGCCCTCGGGCTCGCCCTGATAGAGCACTCGCCCGTCGGTGAGGAAGGCGAAAAGCGCCTCATCCTCATCGGGTCTGTTCTGGGCGAGGAAATTGCTGAGGATCTCATCGACGGAGGTGAATGGTCTGCCTGTCTGCGGGTCGATCCCGTTCTCGGAGAAGGTCCGCATCTCCCCGATCTCCTGGGCCATGGACGCGGTGATTCGACTGGAGACGTTGCTCGACTCGACCGTATAGAGGATGAGACCGACGACGGAGAGGGTGACCACCGACAGTGCGGCCACGGCCAGTGTCAGGCGATTCTGAACGGTCAGCCCGACGCGCCGTTCAGTCGTCATCATCGTCCCCGTCATCGCCGTCGTCATCATCGTCATCGTCGCCGTCATCGCCGACAGCGTCATCGCCGTCGTCGTCCCCGTCGTCGTCGCTGTCGGGGACTTCACGCGGCGGGTTCGGCACCGGTTCGTAGGAATGCTCGATCTCCTGCGGCTCTCTCGAGTCCGCGTCATCCCTGCCGTCGGCCGGGCTGCCGCCGGAGTCATCGTCTGCAGAACTGTCGGCATCGGGGGCGGTCTTCTTCGGCTCGGATGTCTCCGTCGGCCCGGGGGTGACTTCCACCGGGCTGAGATCCGGCTGTTCCGGTTGGGTGGTGTTGCGCACGATGAGCACGGTGAGGATTGCGAGCATGATGACGAGACAAGCCACGACCCAGCCGAGGATCTTCGATCGTCCACCCATACCGACCACATTGCCCAAGGCCTGCGGCAAAGTCGAGCCGGAGGCGATGAGAGTCTTCTTAAGTGGGGTGTTCGGGTGCCTGTGATACCGTAAGCGCCGACCGCCCCGACGACCCGCAGGAGCCCACCGATGAGCGACGATCGCGCGGACCGCGACGAGGCCGAACCCGTATCCGCAGACTCCTCATCGACGAACCGTGCCGAGGCAGAATCGCCCCCTGACGTGACCGAGGCAGACGCCGCCGGCACTGATGCGGAGCCCAAGGAGAACCCGTGGGCGGCGCTCAAACCCTGGCAGGGCAAGGCGGCCGGCCTCGACAAGCTGCTGCTGTTCATCATCATCGGCGTCCCGCTCATCTACCTCGGCCTCATGCCATTGCGGCCGTGGATGCTCGTCAATGCCCCGGTCGTCCAGGAATTCATCAACGGCGCGAAGACCTCGATCGTCGCGGCCGCCGCCTATGCCCGGGTCGGTGAGATCCCGCTGTGGCTGGTCATCGTCGCCGGCTTCGTCGGCATGGCCAAACTCGATTGGGCGTTCTGGCTGGCCGGTCGCCGGTGGGGCGACGGAGTGCTGCGGCTCTTCGCGCAGAACGAACGCCAGCTCAAACGCATCAACCAGCTGAAGAAGATCCCGAACTGGGCGCTGTTCCTCATGACACTGATCTCGCGTTGCCCGGGCATCCCCGGCACGCTCGTCTACATCGTCGCGGGGTGGACGCGGATGCGTCTGTCGCTGTTCCTCATAGCCGACCTCCTCGGCTGCCTCATCTTCACTCTCATCTGGACGTTCCTGGGGTATCAGCTCGGGGAGGCCGCCGTCGACATCCTCAAGATCATCGACAAGTACGCGCTGTGGCTGACCCTGGCCCTGATCGTCGGCATCTTCGCCTTCAGCTACTTCAAGGAATACCGCAAACAGAAGAAGGAGCAGGGCTGAACGTCAGGCGCCGAAGGACAGGAACGTCTCGCGCATGCGCTGCGGCTCCGCCCTCTGTCCGCTGAAGTGTTCGAACGCGTCGATGGCCTGATTGACCGCCATCCCCGATCCGTCGAGCGTGCGGCACCCCTTCGCCCTGGCCTCCGCGAGAAGCTGAGTCTCGAGCGGGAAGTACACGACGTCGGCCACCCAGGTCTTTGACCCGAACACCGAGGTGTCGACCGGGGTTCCCGGATAGGCCGTCATCCCCACCGGGGTGGCGTTGACGATCCCCTGCGCCGAGGCGGCCGCCCCTTCGAGCTCATCGAGCCCGGTCGCCCGCGCCCGAGTGCCGACCGCACTCATCTCGACGATATCTGCGGCCAAACCTTCGGCACGTCGCACATCGGTGTCGGCGATGATGAGGTCGCCGACTCCGAGTTCGGCGAGGGCGAACCCGACCGCACGGCCGGCTCCGCCCGCACCGATCTGCACGACCGCCTCGGTGGCGGCGCCGTCCAATCCGGCGCGGAACCCGGCGGCGAAACCGGTGACGTCGGTGTTGTATCCGGTCGTCCGGCCGGCGCTGTCGATGACGACGGTGTTGACCGAACCGATGCGCGCGGCCACCGGTTCGACGTCGTCGAGGAGGCCGATGACCTCCTGTTTGAACGGGTGGGTGATGTTGAGTCCGTTGAAGCCGAGCCGGATCGCCGCGGTGAGCAGCTCGTCGAGTCCCACCTCGGCGAGGCGGGGGCTGCTGATGTCGATAGTGCGGTAGATCGTGGGGATGGAGTGAGCGGCGCCTTCGTTCTCGTGCATCCGCGGGGTGCGGGAGGCGGAGATGCCGTCGCCGATGAGGCCGAGGAGGAGGGATGAGGTCATTGTCTCGCTTTCGCGTTCGTGAGGTGGTCGATGAGGATCTCGACCGCGTGGACGTAGCCTTGGGCGCCGGCTCCGGCGATGACGGCCGCCGCCACTGGTGAGAGGTAGGAGTGGTGCCGCAGGGCTTCCCGCGCATGCGGGTTGCTCAGATGCACCTCGATGATCGGGTGGTCGTAGGACTTCAGCGCATCGTGCAGCGCCAGGGAGGTGTGCGTATACGCTCCGGCGTTGATGATCGCCCCGACCGTGGTGTGCCGGGCCTCGTGGACGGCGTCGATGAGCCCGCCCTCGTGGTTGGTCTGGAGGCAGCGGACGCTCAGCCCCGCCTCGGCGGCGGTGTCGGCGCACATGGCCTCGATATCGGCCAAGGTGGTGCGGCCGTAGATCTCCGGTTCGCGCTCACCGAGGAGGTTGAGGTTGGGTCCGTTGAGGACGAGGATCTCGGGGCTGGCCTCTTCGGGATCGATCGCCTCGCGATCGGCCGGCTCGGGCGTGGTGTGCGATTCGGGCATGCTCACCTCGGGAATCGGGCGGCGATGGAGGCCGCGGTCTCGGTCAGTTGGGGGACGAACTCGATGAGCTCGTCGAGGCTGCGGCGGAAGACCGGAGCGGCGAGAGCGAGCGAGGCCAGCAGTGTTCCGTCGAGGTCGAAGACGGGCACGGCCAGGGCGTTCATGCCGATGTCGTTCTCCTCGGACTGCCCTGCCCACCCGTCGGTGCGAATCTTCTCGAGGCGTTTGCGCATCTGCTCGGGATCGGTGATCGAGCTCGGAGTGCGGGCGACGAGTTCGAGGGCATCGACCGTGGCATCGGCGTGCGGGTCGTGGGCGAGCAGCGCCTGGCCGAGCGCCGAGGTGTGCAGCGGAGATTCGTCTCCGGGATCGGTGGTCGTGCGGAACTGGGGGCCGTCGACGGTGAGCACGGTGAGAGCGGCGTTGCCGCGGCGGACGGCGAGGATGCTCGATTCGCCGGTGGACCTCGTCAGCTCCTGCAGGAGATCCTTCGTCGCTCCGGACAGCCCCTGTCGGTGCGCGACCTTCTGCGCCAGGCGGAAGACCTCCATCCCGAGGGTGTAGATCTTCGTGCGCGCATCGAAGCTGGCATAGCCGGATTCGACGAGCCCGCCGAGGAGACGGTAGGCCGTCGAGAACGGGTATCCGGTGGTCTCGGCGGCCTGGGCGGCGCTGATCCCCTCGGGTGATTGACCGAGAAGCTCGAGCATCTCGAAGGTCTTCGTCACCGAGTTCGAACCCTTGGGCGGCATGCTTCGCCTCCTTGCGCTGCTGTGGCAGGTCGTTGGTGCTGGGCCGTGCGGAAGGCCGAGTGTCCGGGACGGGTGTGATGTCCGGGAGCATGATCTCTGCGTTCCACGTTGACAGGCTATGTCATCTCGATCACACTGTAAACCACAATGTAACAACGATTGCCACAGTATGGCAATACAGCATCGGTCCGATGAGCGCTCGACAGCGCTGAGGCCGTCGACTGTCCCTGAGAGTGAGAGATGCGAGGAAGCATGAGCAACGCGACCGAGGAAGCTCGCCCCACGAAGAAGACACCGCTGCGCGCAGCCCTGTCGAGTTGGACGGGCTCCGCGCTGGAGTACTACGACTTCGCGGTCTATGGCACCGCCGCGGCCCTGGTGCTCAATACCCTGTTCTTCCCCGAGACCACTGCACCGGGAATCGCCATCCTGTTGGCCATGGGCACCGTCGGAGTCGCCTATGTCGTGCGTCCGCTGGGTGCGCTCATCATGGGACCGCTCGGTGACCGATTCGGCCGCAAGTTCGTCCTCATGCTCACTCTGTTCATGATGGGAGTCTCGACCTTCGTGGTCGGCTGCCTTCCCACCTATGAGCAGGTAGGCATGCTGGCTCCGATCCTGCTCGTACTCTGCCGAGTCATCCAGGGCCTGTCGGCTTCGGGCGAACAGGCGAGCGCGATCTCCGTCTCCCTCGAGCACTCGGCAGAGGAGAAGCGGTCGTGGACGACGAGCTGGACCCTGCACGGGACTCAGGCCGGAACCCTGCTCGCGACCGCGGTCTTCATCCCCTTCACCGCGCTCCTGCCCGATGAGGCCCTGTTCAGCTGGGGCTGGCGGGTGCCGTTCTGGCTGTCGGCGCTGGTCGTGCTCACCGCCTGGCTCATCCGCCGCGGACTCGAGGAGCCGCCGGCGTTCAAGGAGTCCCGGGTCGAGAACCCGCCGCTGATGCAGGTCTTCCGGTGGCACAAGGCCGCGGTCGTCCGTGTGGCCGTGTGCGCCATGGTCAATACCGTGAACATGGTCTTCACCGTCTGGTCGCTGTCGTTCGCCACCTCGATCGTCGGACTCGAGCGTTCGACGATGCTGCTCGTCTCGGTCATCGCCAACGGTGTCGCGCTGTTCGCGATTCCGGCGGCTGCGCTGCTCTCGGACAGGTTCGGTCGGAAACCGGTCTTCATCACCGGCGCCGTCGGGTCAGGACTGATGATGTTCCCGTACCTGGGTGCGGTCTCGGCCGGGAATTGGCCGCTCATCTTCGTCTTCGGCGCCCTGATGTCCGGCTGCGCGTACTCTCTGGCCAATTCCATCTGGCCCTCGTTCTACGCCGAGATGTTCCCCACGACGGCACGAGTGACCGGCCTGGCCCTGGGCACTCAGGTCGGATTCGCGGTCTCCGGCGGCCTGGCTCCGGTGCTCGCCTCCGCCGTCGCCGGCGCGGGAGGAGAGAATTGGGTGTCGGTCGCTGCGTTCACCGCAGGCGTCTGCATCGTCGTCGGTCTAGTCGCGATGACGGCGAAGGAGACGAAGGGACTGAGCTTGGAAGAGATCGATGTCGTCCATGAGGAAAGGTCACGATGAGAACCTCGATCGCCACAGTGTGCCTGTCGGGCACGCTTGAAGAGAAGATGCAGGCTGCCGCGAGGGCAGGATTCGATGGGGTCGAGATCTTCGAGCAGGATCTCGTCGTCTCTCCCCACTCCCCTGAGGCGATCGCGGCGCTGGCCGCAGAGCTCGGGTTGAGTCTTGATCTCTATCAGCCCTTCCGTGACTTCGAAGGCGTCGATGATGAGCAGTTCGCCGCCAACTTGGTCCGGGCCGAAGCGAAGTTCCAGCTGATGCAGCGACTCGGCATGACCATGATCCTGCTGTGCTCGAACGTCGCCACCGCGACCATCGGCGATGACGAGGTGATCGTCGATCAGCTGCGCCGCCTCGGCGATCTGGCTGAGAGATACGGCATCGACGTCGCCTATGAGGCGTTGGCCTGGGGCCGGTTCGTCTCCGAGTACGATCGCGCGTGGGACCTGGTGAGGGCCGCAGATCATCCGCGCATCGGCACCTGCCTCGACAGCTTCCATATCCTCTCCCGCAGCACGGATCTGTCCCGCATCGCCGAGATTCCGGGTGAGAAGATCTTCTTCCTCCAGCTCGCCGACGCCCCGGCCCTGTCGATGGATGTCCTCAGCTGGTCCCGCCACCACCGAGTCTTCCCCGGCGAAGGCTCGTGGGATCTCACCGACTTCCTCGCTCGTGTCGCTGCCACCGGGTATGCCGGGCCGGTCTCACTCGAGGTCTTCAATGACTCGTTCCGGCAGGCCGATACTCAGCGCACCGCCGTCGACGGCCTGCGCTCGCTGCGGTGGCTCGAAGCCAATGTGTCCGCCGCTCACTCCGGAGGCGACCGTGTGAGGCTCGACCTGCAGCCGCTGCCGCAGGTCGCGGAACCGCGCGGTGTCGACTACGTCGAACTGAACACCGATGATCTGGGCGCGCTCACTCGGCAGATCCACCAGCTCGGCTTCCGCTTCGTCGGCTTCCATCGCACGAAGCCGCATGTGCAGCTGTGGCGACGCGGCCAAGCTCGAATCGTCGTCACCGAATCCACCGATCCGGCTGTCGTACCCACCGATCCGACAGCAGAATCCGCGGAATCCGGGACCCATCTGCGGGGCATCGGCTTCGCCGTCGCCGATGCCGACGCCGCCATGGAGCGGGCGATCCTGCTCCAGGCCGCGGAAGTGCCCCGCGATCAGGCCCACGACGAGGAAGTTCTGCGCGGCGTGTTCGCTCCCGACGGCTCCGAGGTCTTCTTCGGCGATGGGACCGGCATCGATCCGACATGGACCGAGGAGTTCGGCAACGTCCCCGATGACCGACTCTCGGCAATCGATCACGTGAACCTGGCGCAGCCCGCGCACCATTACGACGAAGCGGTGCTCTTCTACACCTCGCTCCTCGCTCTCCACGCTCAGTCCTCGAACGATGTGCCCAGCCCTTCGGGCCTTATCCGCTCTCAGGTGATGGCGAGCTCCGACGGGGCGATCCGGATGCCTCTCAACCTGGCTCCGCGCGCGGCCGAATCCCCGGCGACCGGCAGCTATCCCGAGCATGTCGCCCTCGCCTGCGACGACATCTTCACTGCGGCCGCGACCGCAGTCTCGCGGGGGCTGGACTTCCTCCCTGTTCCTGAGAACTACTACGAAGACCTCGAGGCGCGTTTCGATCTCGCCCCCGACCTTCTCGAGCGGCTGCGTGAGAACAACATCCTCTACGACAGAGACGACGTCGGCGCATTCCTCCACTTCTACACGTCGACGATCGGGTCGGTGTTCTTCGAAATGGTCGAACGCCGAGGTGACTACCAGGGCTACGGTGCCCCGAATGCGCCGGTGCGGCTGGCTGCACAGCACCGGCGCAACGAGGGCGGCTGAGTCGACCGGGTCGGAACGATACCGAACCCGGTCGGCGACCAGCCGTTCGTCCTAGTCAGAAAGGAGCAGCACCGGTCGTGCCCGACAGCGGATACGGCGCTGCCCAGTCAGTTTCGTCCTCGTCTGCTGGCGCGAACTCTCCCTTGGGTTCGAACGCTCGCTGGGATTCGAGCGCCTCCTCGGACTCGAAGGAGGCAGTTCTGAATTCGGGTTCGAAGATCGACGACCACTCACCAGCTTCATTGCGAACCTCGGGGGCGTACACCCCAAGCCACCAATCCGGCTCCTCGTCGAGCTCGTCATCCAGGGGATACGGCAGGTAGAACTCCTTGCGCTTCGGGTCCGGCCGGAGACGACGATGCGAGACCTGCCAGACGATCTGCTTGACCACCCTGTCGTCGACCTCGAGGTAGTCGGCCGTCGCTGAGATCAGCTCGAGCACCTCGTCGTCCGTCATCCGAGGGAAGCTGCCAAACGGCCTGTCGAAGAATCCTCTCACCCGGTAGCCGATCTCGAAGTGATCGGACCCCGCGACCATGAGCAGTGCCCGCCAGGAGATCCCCGACTTCTGGCTCGGCAGTTCCTTCCAGGCACGGGCCACCTCGTTGGCATGCCGCCCGGTCGACGGTTCGTCACCGACCGCCGCGAGGAGGTCGTCGACGGTGTCGATGCCGTGATCGGCCATCACCCGTGTGGCACGGTCGACGACCTCGGCTCTGAGCATCGCCCCGGGTTGGGTATGGGCGGGTTTGAGGTTGCAGATCACCTCCCGCGCCCACCGCTCAGATCCTCCGGCCGCGGCGATCGAATAGCGCAGCGACTTCGCACCGTCGGCACCGCCATGCCTGGCGGTGTACCGGTCGACGACGTTGTCGATCGCGGTCGGATGGGAGCCCGTCATGAAGAGCGCGTCGAGGATGCACAGCGCGAGGCTGTTCGGGTAACTGATCGAGCGCGGCCGCCCACTCTCATCGAGGAACTCTTCGCAGCGATACGCCAGGCTGCGGATGCTTCTGGTCTTGATCTCCATTGTTCTGACCTTCCGTCATGCGCCGCACCCTGCGACGCGCCGCTTCCGACTCCGATGGCGGAAGCATGAGACGAACATTAGACGAAGGCACTGACATAGCCTGCTCGCCACAGAATCGAATATCAGTAATTTATGAGTTCACCTGCGACAACAGAAAATCTCGAAATACAGCGCACCCACCGATCCCGCCTCGCTGCGGACACCGAAGTGGGAGCTGCAGGCAACCCCAGCCTTGGCAGTCATGATGGCCTCTGGCATTGTGGAGCCATGAGCACAGAAGAGATCATCATCGACGGACCCCTGGTGCGCGCGACGCGGGCACTCTGCCAGGTCGCGGCCAAGCATGTGGCGGACAAGGCCGAGATCGAGAAGTCCGAACTCAAGGACTATGAGAAGGGGATCACCGACCTCACCGCCGAACAGGAGCGTCGACTCGTTCTCGCGCTCGAGCAGTACGGCGCACGGTTCATTCCCGACGGCAAAGAGGGCGGCTACGGCATTCGCCTGAAGTTCAGCCGCGCCAAGGTCCGGGCGATCGAACGCTGGGAGGACGAAGGCGGCACCCCCGGCGCCGATGACGTCTGAACACACTCGCGACGACCGGACAGCCGCCTCGGCGCGGGGAATCCCCGTTCCGAAATCCTGGCAAGACGACTGTGGCCTCGAACCTGCTCGATGCAGGTTCGAGGCCACAGGTGCATCCGTCGGCACCGAGCAACCACCTCGGCGACGTTCGAAGTCACCGGCGGATATCGCCGGTGAAGATCAGTTCTTGCCGATGAACTCGAGGTTGTCGACGACGCGGTTGGAGAAGCCCCACTCGTTGTCGTACCAGGCGACGACCTTGACGTGCTTGCCGTCGACGCGGGTGAGGGCTGCGTCGAAGATCGACGAGGCGGCCTGTCCGACGATGTCGGACGAGACCACGGGTTCGGTCTCATAGTCGAGGATGCCCTTGAGTTCGCCGTCGGCGGCCTTCTTATAGGCGTCGAGCACCTCGTCGCGGGTGACCTCACGGGACACGGTCGTGTTGATCTCGACGATCGAACCGACCGGGACGGGCACGCGGATGGCATCGCCGCTGAGTTTGCCGTCGAGCTGCGGGAGGACGAGGCCGATGGCCTTGGCCGCACCCGTCGAGGTCGGGATGATGTTCTCGGCGGCGGCACGGGACCGGCGGGGATCCTTGTGGGGACCGTCCTGGACCATCTGGTCACCGGTGTAGGCGTGGACGGTGGTCATGAATCCCTGCTCGATTCCGGCGAGGTCGTCGAGGACCTTGGCCAGCGGGGCCAAGGCGTTCGTCGTGCAGGAGGCGTTGGAGATCACGGTGTGCTCGGGCTTGTAGGCCTCGCTGTTCACGCCAAAGGCAAGGGTGACGTCGGCACCCTTCGAGGGAGCGGAGACGAGGACCTTCTTCGCGCCGGCGGTGATGTGGGCGCGGGCCTTTTCGGCCTTGGTGAAGCGTCCGGTGGATTCGAGCGCGATGTCGATGTCGAGCTCGCGCCAGGGCAGTTCGGCCGGATCCTTCTTCGCGAAGACCTTGATGGTCTTGCCGTCGATGACGAGGGAATCTTCGGTGGCCTCGACGCTGTGGTCGAAGCGTCCGAGGGTGGTGTCGAACTTCAGCAGCCGAGCGAGATCGTCGACGGGGCCGAGGTCGTTGATGGCAACGACCTCGAGCTCGCTGCCGCGCTCGATCAGGGCCCGCAGGGTGCTGCGTCCGATGCGACCGAAACCATTGATGGCGATGCGAGTCAATGTCACTCCTTGTACACGTTGAACACGGGATTCGTCTTGATATCTCCATCATGGGCGATCTGCACGCGCGGCAACAGTGGCCAGACAGACAATCTACGCAAGGTTCTCGCCAGTTGTATTGCCAGATGCCGAAAGTTTCTCGCCACTGTGATCTGGGTCGCCGAAAAGGAACGAAGGAGGCCCGGAAATGTGGTGCGGAAGGGCGTCTTCTCAGCCCTGGAAGGAGTGACGGTAATCGTTCGGGGAGGTCGAGAGGATGCGTTGGAAGTGCATGCGCAGATTCGCACCCGTTCCGAGTCCCACCTGGTCAGCGATCTGTTCGATGCCCAGGTCGGAGTTCTCCAAGAGCTCCCTGGCGAGGTCGACTCGGGCTCTGAGCACCCATTGCATGGGCGTATAGCCGGTGTCTTCGACGAAACGTCGGGAGAAGGTGCGCACGGAGACTCCGGCGTTGGCGGCGAGGTCACGCAGGGTGATCTTCTCGCCGATGTGCTGCAGCACCCATTCGCGGGTGTCGGCGAAGTCTTCGCCGAGTGGGTCGGGCACGCTGCGCGGAACGTATTGCGCCTGGCCCGCGCTGCGGTAGGCGGCGGCGACGAGGCGCCGGGCGACCTGGTTGGACAGGCCGACTCCGTGATCGCTGCGGATGAGGTGGAGGCACAGATCGATCGCCGAGGCTGCTCCGGCCGAGGTCAGCAGCTGTCCTTCGTCGATGAAGAGGACGTTCTCGTCGACCTTGATCGAGGGGAACCGTCGTGCGAGTTCCTTCGCCGTCGACCAGTGTGTGGTGGCTCGTCGTCCCACGAGCAGTCCCGTGCGCGCGAGGACGAAGGTGCCGGTGGAGATCGCGGCGATCCGCGTACCGCGTTCGAAGGCCGAGAGCAGGGCCCCGACGACCGAGGCGGGCGGTTCTTCCGCCACCGCCGAGGTGGCACCTGGCAGGATGACTGTGTCCGCGGTCTCCAGCGCCTCGAGTCCCTGGTCGACGGAGTAGTCGAGCCCGTCCGATCCGGTGATCCTGCCTGCGGTGATGCCGCAGACCTCGACCTCGTAGGGCCAGATCCCGGTGGGGACTGCCGTGGGCCGGTCTTGGATCGCCGGCGGCACCTCGGCTCGGGTGCGGGCAGTGGCGGCATTCGACTCACGGCCGAAGACCTGGACGGGGACACCGAGGTCCATGGCAGACACCCCGTCCAACGCCAGCACGAGGATACGGTGCGGGCGGGAACGGGGTGTTCTGCGCGGAAGGGTGCGGGGCTCGTCAGTCATGATCGCCTCTCAGTCTAGGCAATCGGGACTCACCCCGGGGCGAACTCAGTGCTCGTGGACCCCGGTGAACTTGAAGCCCAGACGACCGTGGACGAAGGCTCCGCCGGCGCGGATCGCCGAGGCGGTCCAGGCGGTCTCGGCCAGTTCGGTCTCCGAGGCGCCGGCCTTGACGGCGGCATTCGAGTGTGCGTCGATGCAGTAGGCGCACTGGGTGGTCAGGCCGACGGCGTAGGCGATGAGCTCGCGGTACTTCAGCGGGATCTCGCGGCCTTCTGCGGCGAAGACGGCGTCGTTGAATCCGCCGAACGCCTTGAGGATGTCGGGCGTGGTCTCTTTGTAGGCCTTGTCGTACTTCGCGTCGTTCTCGCGGTCGAAGAAGTCGGACATCGTGATGCCTCCTGTGATCGGTGTCATTCCGATCCTCACGCTACCGATATCGTTCCTCGGCCGCACCGGTTTCGTCATATGAGGACACCGCTTGTCCTCTTGGGTGGCTCCGCCTCGATCATCCGCGCTGTTTCGCGCCGGATCTGCAGATCTTATCTGCCCGCTGGAGAAACTCGCGGCACGGGCTCAGTAGAGCGCGTTCTGACCGATGAGGGGCGCCGGGGCGGGCGGGGCAACGGGCTGTGGTTGCGGCGCCGCCGGCGATTCCGGAACGATCGGGGCCGCCGGGGCAGGAGCGACTTGTGCTTCGGCCGACGCCGCAGGTTCGACTGTCACTGTTTCGACGTGCGCCGCGGGTCCGGCTTCGGCGGCCATCGCCTCGGCGGTCTCAGTTGCGGGTGTGCCGAAGCTCTGCTCGTTGGGTCCCGCAGTCGGCACGGCAGATGGAGCAACGGGGGCACCTTCTCGGGAAGTCGCCTCGGTGGGTGCAGGGGAAGCGGGTTCCGACGGGATCGGCGGGACCGCCTCGGCGATGGCCTCGAACATGGCCAGAGTGCCGTGCTGGGCGGCGAGGCTCACCGGTTCGGGGTCGCTCGAGAGCTTGATGCCGACGGTCTGCGTGGCGCGGTCGATGTAGAGCATCTGCCCGTGGATGCCGATGCCGATGACTACGTCGCGGTCGGCCGAGGGCAGCCAGAACTGACTGCGGTACATTCCGCCCGGATACGAGCGTCCCGACGGGGATGCGGCGAAGACCTTCGCGGAGTCCTCGGCACCGGTGAAGATGTCATCGACCCATTCCGCCGAGAGCACGCGTTCGCCGCCCGAGGTCGTGCCGCCGCGGGCGATCATCTCGCCGAAGCGGGCGAGGTCACGCAGGGTGGCGCTGATGGCACCGTCGGCGATCGACCCGCCCCACCGGTCTTGGCAGACCTGGGCGGCATGGGCGGCGCCGATCTGCGACCACACGTATTCGCTGGCGACGATGGAGAACGGCTGGCCGGTGACCGCCTCGGCGATCCAGGCGAGCACATCGGTTTCGCAGCTGCGGTAGACGAACGCCGTTCCGTGGTCGCGTTCGCTGGTCAGCCCGGTGAGGAAGTCCTTGATCCCCTTCGCCGAGGTGGCTGTCCGGGGCGCGAAATCGACCGCTTCGAACAGGGCTCGGATCTCTGAGCCATCCTCGAGGTATTCCTCGGAGAACTTGATGCCCGAGCGCATGTCGAGCAGGTCGCGGATGGTCGCTCCCGCGTAGCCGCTCTTCGCCAGGGCAGGGACATGCGTGGTGACGAGGTCTGTGGGGCGCAGCAGTCCGGCGTCGGCGAGGGCACCGATGACGGTGGCGACAATGGATTTGCTCACGGAGAAGAGCATGTGCTGGCGGGCCGGCTTCATCGGCCACGCGTATTCCTCGGCCAGGGCGACCCCATTGCGGGTGACGAGCCACGCGTCTGTATGGGTATTGGCCAGCACGTCGCCGACGGTGGCCCAGTCCTCGTCGATCGCCGGCCATTTCTCACGGTCGACGGCCAAGGGGCGGAAATCGTTGTCTTCGGTGACGAATTCGCGCACCGGTCCGATGCCCCGCGGGATGCCGCCGGTCGGGAAGATCTCCTGCATCCGGGTCAGCGCGAAGGCGAAGAACTCCGACCACTTCCAGGTGTCGAGGTCGATGCTCTCGAGCACCGCTTCGGAGGGGTCGACGATGGCGTCTTCGCTCGCCGATGCGAGCTCCCCGACGTGCGGGAGAGTGATATCCGGCGCCGAGGCGGGACTGTCGGATCCGTCGGGCGTACCGGGCTCGTCGGGCATGCCGGGCTCGCCGGGCGCAGCTGCTGCAGAGGGGCCAGGCACACGAGAGCCCGTTGTGCCGGCCGCGTCGGGGGCAGTCTCTGCCGCGGCTGATTCAGCATTGCCACGGGCAGTCTTCTCAGGTCGTTCGGCACCGACATCCGAGCCGGTGCCGATGCCTCTGGTGTTGCCGGAGAGCGCACCGATACGACGGTTCGGCGAGGTCACCGGGCGGGGCGGAAACGACTCGTCCTCGCCTGCCATGTCACCTCCACTGTCTCGGTCCGAACGTCTCTGCGAATGCGCGGGACTGTCCCGATGCGCAGGGAACAGACTACCTGGAGGAGGTGAAACTCCGTAGTCGAAACAGGTCGATCCGGGCGACATCGTATGAATCGCGCGGGCGCTCTGAAGTCCTCACCAGGTGCGATGATACAGATCATTACCAATCAGTTATTCACCTGACATCTGGGCGGAACAACTGGGCGGATCCGGGCCGGCGAGGCGGCAGGGCCCCGAGCTCCTCCCTGACACCTCTCATGTGTCGACGACGGCCCACATCGTGCTCGTGTCCTCATTCGTCGCGATGACGAAACGCCCGCTCGAGCTCTGGTCGGAATAGTCCCCGGCCGGATGGTCGCTGACCGGTTTGCCCGTCTTCGCGTCGAAGAACGTCGTCTTCTTGTTGTCGGTGACGACGATCAGCCCGAGGTCCGGCAGAATCCCCTGCCCGCCCCAGCGGCCCGTTTCGCCTTCTTCTTTCAGCCTCGGCCCGTCTGTCGTCCACACTGTTTTGCCGGTGGCCGCGTCGAGTGCGGCGATTCCGTCCCGTGGGGCCGGCACGACGACGAGTGTCTGATCGCCGTGGTCGACCGGCTCCCACTGCGGACCGCCGAGACCGCCGATGACAGCGACTGCGGCCTCGGGAGCGTCTGCATGCCACCCGTCGACGGCGCCGTCCGATCCTTGGTACTTCACCGCCGAGGCGAACAGCTGGGTCTGCAGGCACGCCGGCTTCCCTTCGGCCGTGAAGCGCAGTTCGGTGCTGCACACGGCGTCGAAGGTGTCTTCCATGCTCACGTCGGCGGAGTGTTCGGCGGCTGCCATCGTGGCCGAGTCGGATGCCTTCAGATCTGCGGGGACGCTCAGTTTCGCCGTCCGCGTCACTGCTGAGCTCATCGGGTCGTCGGGTTCCGTGGATCCGTAGACGTAGGTCAGGCTGCTGGGATCGGCCGTCGGGTACACGGTGAAGTAGTCGCCTCCGGCGTCGTTGATCTCGCGCGCCTCGGTGATGGGGATCGACCCGTGCGTGCCGTTGTCGAAGGAGATCCGCGTGATCATCGACTCATCGCCGTCCATCCAGGACATGATCCCGGTTTTCCGGTCTGGCGCCAGTTCGAGGAGGCGACCGCCGAAGGTCCGTCCGTCCTCACCGACCGACAGTGCCGGCCAGGCTTCCTTCCCCGTTTCCGGGTCGAGCGCATACAGGACGATGTCCCCTTCGGCTGAGGGTTCACAGTTCTCCTCGGAGTCCATCCAGATGTTCTCGAGGAGGATGAGGTCACCCTCGCCGAGGTGGCTGCCCCCGCTCGTCGACTGTGATCCGAAGGATTGGGCCGGGCGACAGGAGCCAGCGCTGCCGGGGAGGTCGAAGGACCAAACTTCCTGACCGTCGGCCCACGAGTAGGCGGTGGTCGTACCCGAGTAGTCGTGGACGATGATGCTCTCGCCTGCCGAGTAGGCTTCAGTGCCACCTCCGTCGTCTTCGTTGGTGTTGGAGTCGATGCTCCACTTCTCGTCGCCCTCGGCGTCGACGACTCGCAGCTTCTGGCTCATCCAGTCTCCGACGAGCGCCAGGTCCGCTCCGTTGTCGGTGATCACCGAGGCATAGTAGTCGAGCTCGACCGGCTCGGCCAGGGTCGGGGTTGTCGTCGGCGACGGTGTCCCCTCCGGCTCGCCGGCTCCGTCACTGCAGCCGCTCAATGCCACCAAGCCCGCCGCTGCGACCGCTGCCCACATCCGCTTCATGATGCGTTTCTCCTGCTCATACCCCGATTCATAGCTCGATCATATGCGGCGATCCCTCCGTCTCACTCCATGGGTAGTCCGATCAGACATCACCCGCTCATCGGACAGCGGACTTCTCCAGCAAAAATGGGTCGCTATCGGATACTTTCTGCGCTCAGAAGTATCCGTTAATGACCTAGGTTCGTGGTGTTGCCAGGCGGCTGTAGACGGAGCCGGCTAGATAGCTTCGACGTACAATGACCCTGAGAACTGGGATGTCAACGTCGATTCCCTGTTCAGCATGATGAGGACAGAGATATGAAGATTCTCGCGCACGCTTTCACCATGGTCCCACGGATGATCTAGCTGGTGCAGTTTCCGCCCACGTAGCGGGCGGGCTCAACGTCTATTGGCGGCCTGATCCGCGGACTGCGCTTTTGGGAGTCAACGACCGCGCCTGCGTAATGGTTGAAGACGACTCATCCGAAATGGCGCTAGGGTCAGGTCCGGTACTGCTGGTCAACGATGTAGCGACGATCAGCCAGGATGACGCCGCCTCTTGGATCATTTCACCAGTAGAGGTGCCGGTCGGCAATTATGCCGCATCACGCCGGGAAGGAATCATCCTCCGATACCTTGACCTGACGAGGCTGGAGGACGCCGTTCCGCGAGCCTGGTTCGGAGACGCACTCGATGAGCGAACGACCTGAGCTGAGCCATGAGAAATGATTCGGGAGTTTCTACCTTGAAGACCACGGGAATCACTTTGCAGGTCTACGTGCCGACCGACGAGACCGCCGCAGCGCGATCGTTCTACAGTTCGCTGTTTGGTCGCGAGCCGGAGTTCGAGCCTCACGACGACTTCTTCGAGTGGTCGCCAATCGCCGGCCAGGAATGCTGGTTTCAGGTGTCGGGGAAAGACCAAGCACCCCCATTGCTCAATAGGGTCCGCTTTCGTGTACTCGATCTGGGCGAGACATTGTCGTTTCTCGACTCCTCCGGGATAGAGCGGTCCGAACCGACACAGCTGCCTGGTGTCGTCGCCTTTGTTGACTTCGCAGACCCCTGGGGCAATCAGCTCGGCTACTACCAAGACTTGGTTCCGAGCGGACAACAAGCCGAATACCCAGGGACCTCGGTCAACGATGAAGCGCAGTTCACTCGGTTCGCAAAAGAATAAACGAACTCGGCAAGCGTGCGAGACTCACCTGATTCTCGGCGGAGACTGCAAGAAACGCCCAGCCCCTAAACCAGCCCTTGATCCTCCGCAACGCGGATCGCGCGGGCCCGCGAATCCACACCGAGCTTCGTGAACACGTTGACGAGGTGGCTCTTCACGGTCGCCTCGGTGACGAAGAGCTCCTGGGCGATCTGTACGTTCGAGGCCCCTGTGGCCAGCAGTTTCACGACATCGCGCTCCCGCCGAGTCAGCTTCGGACTGGGATTGCGCATCGCTGCGAAGACCTTCGACGAGATCTCCGGCGGCATATAGGTCTCCCCCTTCGCCGCCTTCTCGATCGCCGTCGAGATGTCACCCGGGTCGATGTCCTTGAGCAGGTACCCCGAGGCCCCGGAATTGATCGCGGCGATGATCTCCGAGTCGAGATCGAAGGTGGTGAGAATGAGCACCGCCGGTGGATTCGGCTTCGCTCGCAGCCGCTTCGTCACTTCGATGCCGTCGATCCCCTCCCCCAGTCGCAGGTCGCAGAGGACGACGTCAGGGTCGAGCTCGTCGACGATCGTCAGCGCTTCCTCGCCGCTGCCGGCCTCACCGACGACGGCGATATTGTCCGGCGCCTCGATGACGGACTTCAGACCGGCCCGCACGACCGGGTGGTCGTCGACGAGTATGACTCGAATGCTCATGCCTTTTCTCCGGTGTCGGTGTTCTCGCCCGTGACCTCGCCCTCGCCGAGGCTGCCCGCCGAATCCGCGTCCGTGACCTCGGTGCGTGTTCCCTCTCCTTCACCGAGGCGGCTCTCACTGCCGTTCCTCGTGCCCTCGACGGCGCCGCCGAGTCCCTCACCCCGGGTGTGCAGCTGTGATTGGCTGGGCAGGGTGGCGGAGATCGCGAAGCCGGCTCCCTGACTCGATTCGATGACGAGTTCACCGCCGAGTTCGCGCATTCTGGAGCCGATGAAGTCGAGACCGAAGCCCGATTCCGGATTCCGCTGCCGATTGTGCGGATCGGCCATCCCGACCCCGTCGTCGACGATGTCCATTCTGATCGCCCCGTCGAGATCCATGAGGCTGACCATCACTCGTGTGGCCTGCGAGTGCTGCCGGACATTGGCCAGCGCCGACTGTGCGGTCCGCAGCAGCGCCACCTCCACCTCGGCGGACAGGGTCGGCAGGGTCTCGTCGACATCGAGGCTGCCGCGGATCGAACTGTCGTCCTCGAGACGGGCGAGTAGCCGACGGATGGCCGCGGTCAGCGCCCCGTCCTCGAGTTCGGCCGGGGCGAGGGCGGCGATGATGCGCCGGACGTCCCGGGAACTCTGCGCGGCGAGATCCTCGACCTGGGCGAGCACCTGACCGGCGTGATCATCGGTGGTGCGTTCCGCCTCGGCGTGGGCGATGAGACGGATCGACGAGATCGACTGCGCGATCGTGTCGTGGATATCGCGGGAGACGCGGGTGCGTTCCTGGATCTCGCCGGCGTGCCGCTGGGTCAGGGCGAGTTCGTCCTGGAGGTCGAGCAGGTTCTGATGGGCCAGTTCGAGAGAACGCAGCAGCTCCTCCCTGCGGCGGCCCTCGCGCAGCAGTTCGATGTAGCCGCGGGAGAGCCCGAGGGCGAAGACGGCGCCGATGAGGGAGCCGATGATGCTCGGCGTCGGCACCTGCCCGTAGTGGGCGAGCGGGGCGACGATGGTCGCGATGTAGGTGAGTGCGGTGAAGACGATGGCGATGCGCAGGGAGAAGAGGTGACCGGCGAGCAGCCAGAGGAGGAAGGCGACCCAGATGAACTCGGCGGAGACGAGCAGGGTGCACAGCCAGGCAGCGGCGAGGACGATCAGCCACCATTTCGCGAGCACGAGCGCTCCGGTGCGGGCGGCACGGACGGCGCCGAGGGCGTACCAGGCGAGGAAGACCACGCTCACGGTGATCGCGGCGAGCATCGGGGCCCCAGTGGTCACGGCGCGCAGGCAGGAGATGATCGTAAGGACGAGCGCGATGGCGTGCTGGCCGATCTCCATCGTCCGCTCTGTCCACTTGCGCGCGCCCACGCCGCCACCTTCCTGCAGATCCGCCTCGGCGGCCAGGTGGCCGAAGCGATGCTGTTCCAAACTCACGATTCTCTCCCTGCCAACTCAACCACATCCCGGGCTGCTGCGGTATGACAAGCGCGAGGCTCGGGGGACGAGTCTCCTCGTCGCCCGAGCCTCGCGTCTCAACACCGGCGTGGCCGTGGTGTCGGGCGGGCCTTGCGCGGGCTCCTCATTCGAGGTGCGGCTCGACGCCTCCCCGCCCCGGCATTCGGTTTCAGTGCCTGCCGTGGTGCGAGTCGAAGCCGCTGATCGCGTGTTCCTTCTCGGCGAGCAGGTGTGTCGGCTCCGAGTCGACAGCCGATCCGTCGAACTCACCGGCACCGGCTGCGCGGCCGGCATCACCCGCCTGTTCGGCGCTCACCGAACCGGCATCGGCCGCGGCGCCACCCCGACCGAAGTGGGTGATCGACGTGTTCGGCCACCAGATCCGATTGCCGACGAGCCCGAAGATCGAGGGCACGATGACGGTGCGCACGATGATCGTGTCGACGAGCACGCCGACTCCGACGATGAGGCCGAGCTGGCCGAGCACCATGAGCGGCAGCATACCGAGGGCTGCGAACACTCCGGCCAGGACGATGCCGGCGCTGGTGATGACACCGCCGGTGTGGGCGACGGCTTCGATCATGCCCTGACGTCCCCCGTGGAGGACGGCCTCCTTCTTCGCTCGGTGGGCGAGGAAGATCGAGTAGTCGATGCCGAGCGCCACGAGGAAGAGGAATGCGAGGATCGGCACCTGCGCATCGAGTGCGGACTGTCCGAAGATCGTCCTCGACAGGAACGCGCCGAGGCCGATCGCCGCAGCCGAGGACACCACGTTGACGAGCAGCAGGGTGAACGCCGCGATGGGGGCGCGGAGGATGCCGAGCAGGATGATGAAGCTGATCGCCAGGATCATCGGGACGATCGTGAAGAAGTCCGTCTGGTTTCCGTCGCGCGCGTCGAGCTCCGTAGCCGCGGCACCGCCCACCTGGGCGTTCGCTCCGTCGATGGCGTGGACGTCGCTGCGGATGTCCGCGACGAGGTCGAGGCCCTTCGCACTGTCGGGTTCGTAAACGCCTGTGACCATGATCTTCGTGACCGAGGTGCCGTCGATGTTGGTGTCCTCGATCGCCGAGGCGCGGACGACGCCATTCATATCACTGACCGAATCGACGACGTCATCCGCGTGGTCGGTGTCGGCGAGGATCCAGATCGGCTGGGATTCGCCGGGCGGGAAGTGGTCGGCCAGCACGTCGAGGCCCTGCGCCGATTCGGACTGGACCCGGAACTTCTCGGTCTGGTCGAGGCCGATCGAGGCGCCGATGAAGCCGGTGGCCATGACGCCGAGGATGACGATTCCGGCACCGAGGTGGAGCCCGGGTCGGCGGACCACGCGAGTGGCGATGGTGCGCCAGATCGAGGGCTTGGCCGCCTCGGCGAGGGTGAGCTCCTCCTCCGAGCTCCGCTCGAGCGTCGGGATGAAGGGCCAGAACATCTTCTTGCCGCAGATCGCGAGCACGGGCGGCAGGGCGAACAGCACGGCGGCTGCGGAGATGAGGAGGCCGACGGCCGCGGTGATGCCCAAGCCGCGGGTGCCGGGGATGATCGCGAAGACGAGGCTGAGCAGGGACAGGACGACGGTGAGGTTCGAGGCGAGGATCGTCGTCGCGGTATGCGTCCAGGCCTCGGCGAGCGCGACGCGGTGGTCGGCGAAGCGGCGCAGCTCCTCGCGGTAGCGGGAGATGAACAGCAGTGCGTAGTTCGCGCCGGCGCCGAAGACGAGGACGCTGATGATGCCCGCGTCGAACTGCAGTTCGAGCCAGTCGCCGACGGCCGCGGTCACGGTTGAGGCGAGTCCGTCGGCGGTGCCGATGACGATGAGCGGCAGCAGCCACAGGATCGGCGAGCGGTAGGTGACTATGAGCAGGAGTGCGACGATGACGATGGTGACGATGAGCAGGGTGAAGTCCGCGCCATTGAACGCCGAGGCGATGTCGGCGCCGATCGCGGGACCGCCGGTGACCAGCAGGGACACACCATCGTCTGTGAGTCCGGAGGCGGTCGGGTCGTCGGCGATGGCGGTGCGCAGCTCGTCGACGGTCTCGGCGGTGTCCGAATTCGTCAGACCCACCGTGATCGGCACCATGAGCAGCGCGGCCTGCTTGTCGTCGCTGAGGATCGGCCCAGTCACGGTTTCGGTGGATTCGTCACCGACGGAGTCGCCGAGCGAACCGCCGAGCGTCTTCAGTTCGGCCTGGTCGTCGGCGGACAGTTCGGATCCGTCCTGGTTCGAGGCCACTACCATGACGGACTGCTTGTCCGCCTCGGGGAATCTGTCGAGGATCTTCTGTGCCTGAGTGGATTCGGAGTCGGCCGGTGCGGTTTCGTTGGCCCTGTCCTCCCCTGCCCCGGACAGGAGTCCGAAGATCAGAGCGACGAGGACGACGATTCCGCCGAGGACGAGCCACGAACCGCGCTTCGATGTCAGCGTATGTGCGGTTTTCGCCAGTGGTGAGTTCATGACTCCAGTCCATCAATCTAAGGAGTCACACACATCGCCTGTGAGTTCGGATTCGATCTGCAACTTTCGATGGAGAAAACGCGCTGACCAGCTATAACGTTCGCTTCCTCGATGGAGGCCGCGATCGAGTTTCGCGGGCCTCAGACCAGTTCGGCGCCTGCGGACTCCATCTCTGCCAAAGCGGCCCGCGATGAGTCCTCGCCGACTCCGGCGACGAGGTCGGTGAAGACACGAACCAGCACCCCCGAGCCTACTGCGTCGAGGACGGAGGCGCGTACGCAATGGTCGGTGGCGATGCCGACGACGTCCGCCTCGGTGATGGTGAGATCGCCCAGCAGCTCGCCGAGGCGGCTCCCCGTCTCCGTGATTCCCTGGAAAGCCGAATAGTCGGGTTTGCCTTGGCCCTTGCGGACCTCGTGGGTGATGGGAGCGGTGTCGAGCAGCGGGTCGAAAGCCGCACCGTCGGTGTCTGCGACGCAGTGGACGGGCCAGGAATCGACGAAGTCCGGGGTGTCGCTGAAGTGGCCGCCGTTGTCATTGTCGACATCGTGCCAGTCGCGGGAGGCGATGACGGCATCGTAGTCCCCGGCGTGGGCGGAGAGGTAGGCGCTGATGCCTTCAGCGACAGCGTCACCTCCGGTCACGCCGAGCGCGCCGCCTTCGGTGAAGTCGTTCTGGACATCGACGATGAGGAGTGCCTTGGCCATGTCTCGAGCATAGGCGCTTCTGCGCGGAATTCCAGGGGTGTGGCGGATCGGGAGGGTAGAGCGATTCGTGTCGGCGCGGATCAGCCGGTGGGTTTGTCGGCGAACCAGTAGAACTGGGAGAACTGCTGCGAACGCCCCAGCCCCAGATCGCCCTTGGCGAAGCGACGGACCTCTTTGACCATGCTGCTCTCCCCCGCCGCCCAGACGTACAGTCCGGCGGTATCGAGGTCGAGTCCGCGCAGGTGATCGGCCACAGGTCTAACCGTTCGATGTTGCGGGGCCGCGGCGTGATTCACCCAGTGCCATGTCGCGTTGGGGTGCTCGGACTGCGGGAGCCCTGTCACCTCGGCCGGGTCGGCGGTGATCGCCACGGTGATGGCAATGTCGGCGGGGACGGCTTCGCACCAGGAATTGATGGCCGGGAGCGCGGTGAGGTCCCCCACCAGGAGTAGGTGGGAGGTGTCGTCGGGCAGGTCGAGACGGGCCGGGGTAAGAGCGGCTTCGATGGTGTCACCTGGGCGGACATGCGCCGCCCAGCGGGCCGCGGGACCGATGTCGGCGTTGGATTCCGCCCGGACCGGGTCTGACGAGGCTGCCGGGTCCGCCGAATCGGCTTCGCCGAGGTCACCGTGGAGGACGAAGTCGAGGCTGAACGTCCCGGCTTCGAGGTCGACGGCCGAGAAGGTGTAGCCGCGTTGGCTCAGGTGGCCTTCACCCTTCTCCGGATGCGGGAACCACAGACGGGTCCACAGCGTTGGGAAGACCTCATCGAGCTGGGTCAGCAGCTCGGGACCGGAGAAATGGATCCGCCGGTAGGTCGGCGTGAAGTCCTTGACCCCGGTGACGACCACTTCGTGATTCGTGATGCGCATCAGCCGCATCACGCCGCGCTGCCAGTTGACCATTCGCTCCACCCATCGTTCGCAAGTCTTTGCTTAGCCTACCCTAAGCATTTGACGACGGGTGTGTGAGTCAGCGGATCAGACGCTTCGGGATGGGCGTATACGTGGAGTGGATCAGACCCATCGGAACTGGTGCATCAGTGGAGTGGATCAGACCCAGCCTCGAGCTTCGAAGATGCAGTGGTAGATCTCGCGGACTACGGCCTGCTTGCGGGCGTTGTAGCCCATGACCGTCTCCCCGACCGCGTTTGATTCCGCGGCCGAGGTCCGCTTCACCGACTGGTAGGCCCCGCGCTCGCCCGCATGCTCCCGCAGCCGATCTCGGAAGAGCCGCATCCGTGCCACTTCCGCGCACCGGGGTCCGAAGACGTGGAGATTGCATCCCGGCTGCCCGGGATCCGAGTCGAGTTGTTTGAACATCCGATGCTCGTACCAGACGGGTTCGCGGAGGGTGAGACCGGATCCCGCTTCGGCGAGCGCGGGGACATAGTCGTCTTCGGCAGAGGGGTCGGCGACGACGAGGGCGATGTCGATGATCGGCTTCGCGGGCAATCCCGGCATTGAGGTGGACCCGACGCGGTCGATGCCGCCGAACGCACCGCTCGGGGTCAGCGCGCCGCGGATCTGGTGGGCCGCCTCGGCGAATTGGTCGGCCCAGGCGGGGTCGTGGTCGACGATCTCGATCGCGGCCGACGGCTCGGTCGGTCGCGTCCAGAGCTCGGGATCTTTGACGTCGTTGAAGGTGATGATGTCAGCGATAGCGGCTGACTGACATCGGATCGGCGGACACACCGCCCGCGGCATTCTGCGCGGAGGCGCCATCGGCGGACGGCTGTGTCATGCCTCAGGCCTGCTTGAGGGCGCGCTTTTCGGCCTTCTTTGCAGCCTTCCTGGCAGCCTTGGCGGCCGCTTTGTCGATGGCCTTCTGGTTCTCACCGGCTCCGATGAGGAGCAGCAGTCCGCCGAGCGCGGCGAGGTTCTTCGAGAACTGGGTCTGGTGAGCCTTCGCCTCTCCGCCTTCCATCTCCCAGAAGGAGTGTCCGGCGAGCGTAGTCGGAATGAGGGACCCGGCGAGTGCGAGTGCCGAGAGGCGCGGCTTGATTCCCAACAGCAGGGTGGTGCCGGCGAGGATCTGGACGCCGCCGTTGATGCGCACGAGCAGCTCGTTGTCATCGGGCAGCCCGGGCACGTATTCGCGGATGGTGTCCAGGGTCGACTCGGCCATCGCCGCCTTGCCTGCCGGATCAGTGACGGCCGAGTATCCGCCGCTGATGAAGATCGGTGCGGTGAACACGCGTCCGGCGGTCTGCAGCAGCGAAGGTCCGAAGGTCATATGAGGCTCCTGTGAGTTTGGGATTCCGGTTGATCGGGTTTTGAGCCTAGCCGACGCCGGGGCCGAGCCTCAAGATTCGCGGCCGGCCTTCGCCTTGAGGCCCAGCTCCGGCTGCTTGCGGAATTGGCCGGTGACAATGAGTACTGCGATGACGATCGCGGAGATGATCCAGCCTGCGACTCCGAGGAACGCGACAAGTGCCGGATCCGGAGTCGGCGCACCTGCATCGACGAACAGGCCCAGCAACATGGCCCCGCAGCCGTTGAGTGCGGCATGGGCGAATACGGCCGGCCACACGGATCCGGTGCGCAGGCGCAGCCAGCCGAAGAGGATGCCGACCATGATGCAGCCGCCGACCATGAGACCCACACCGGCGATGTCGGGGCGGCCGAAGTTGTAGCCGAGCAGGATGAGCGGTGAGTGCCACAGTCCCCAGACGACGCCGATGGTGAGCAGTGCGGGCCAGGTGCCCAGGGGACGCAGACTGGTGAGCAGCCATCCTCGCCAGCCGAATTCCTCGCCGATCGTGACACCGACATTGGCCGCCGAGCTGACGAACATGAGCAGCAGGTAGATGGCGATGGCAGCGGCAGTCGGCAGTGAGTCCGTGCCGGGGATCGACTCCAGCTGTGCTTTGAACCCGGACAGCCCGTCGAGATCGAGGGCGAGCCATCCGATGGCCGCGCTGCCCAGGTAGCCGAAGACGACGAGCACCATGATTCCGAAGAAGGCGGCGATGGTCATCCCGATGACTCGGCCGAAGCTGCGCACCGGCCAGAAGCCGAAGTAGCGCGGAGCACTGGCCAGGACCTCTCCCCTGGCACGGGCGCGGCGGCGCTGGACGATGGAGGCGATGATGCTCGCGATGAGCGGAGTGAACATCATGGCGCTGCCGCAGGCCAGAAGCAGAACGGGATCTCCGATCCCCTCCGCGGAGAACCACAGCGGCAGGCAGGCCAGCCAAGCGAGCCCGAATGCGGTGACGGCGAAGATGCCGATCTCGAGCCACGGGACCCGGGCGGGCACGACGGCGAGCGGCCGCCCCTTCGCGTCGACATCCTCGGTGGGGACGGACCCGTCGGACGGGGACTCGGTGAGGGTGGACTGGTCGGGCGAGGATGCGGCCGGGCCGGACTCAGCCGGATTCGAACCCGGCGTCTCGGCGGCCGGTCCGGCCACCTCGGCGAATCCCGATTGACTGTGCGTCTGCGTGTTCACGGTTCCTCCTCGTTCCTGCACTGTGATCACCGGTTCGGCGATGGTCCGTGCCTGTGATTCCACGCTATGACCCGCCGTCGTCGGGCACCTCCGCCGCGAGGATGAAATCGTGATCAGCCGCGCGGACGAGGATCGTGCGAACACGCCCCGGGCAGGCAGTTCGGGGCAGACAGGACGGGGCAGGGCAGGTGGGGACGAGCCTCAGACCCCGAATTCGGGGGCGAAGGCCAGGCCACCTGCGGGCACCTTGCCGGCCAGCGGCATCGCCATGAGCGCCTCTTCGGGAACGTCGACGTGCAGGGTGATGCCGAAGCCTGAGGCCGGGGTGAAGCCGAAGCGCGGGTAGTAGTCGGCGTGGCCGAGGACGACGGCGAATGCCTCACCGCGGCGGGCCGCTTCGGCGAGGAGCGCCTCGATGACGGCGGTGCCGGCACCGGTGCGCTGACGCTTAGGCCACACGGAGCAGGGCGCAAGGCAGACTCCCGGGACTCCGCCGACGAAGCACCTGGAGAGCATGGCGTGGGCGATGACTTCACTATCGAGGACACCGACGAACGAGAGGCCCTCGAGGCCATTGCCGGATGTGCGGAGGGCGTCGACGATCTCGGCCTCATCGGTCCGGTCGAACGCGGCGGTCGTCAGCACGCGGATGGCGTCGATGTCGCCGGAAGTCTCGGGGCGGACGGTGAGCTGAGGCGCGGGAGGATTCGTCACCCACACACGATAGCAATCGGCAGGGCCGCCTCGGCGAGGCCTTGAGGGAGCGTGGGCCGCGGCACTGTCCCCATTCAGCACCGCGTCCACCCGCACCACTCACATAAAAATACATTCCTATGTATAACAATTCGACAATCGTCGCTCAATGACGTTACGCTGGTGCCATGTCGAAAGTACTGTCTTCGCTCCCAGTCGGTGAGCACGTTGGAATCGCCTTCTCCGGCGGATTGGACACCTCCTGCGCGGTTGCGTGGATGCGCCACAAGGGTGCCGTCCCCTGCACGTACACGGCCGACATCGGCCAGTACGACGAACCCGACCTGGACTCGGTGACCGAACGCGCGAAGGAATACGGCGCCGAGATCGCGCGCTTCGTCGACGCCAAGCGCCTGCTCGTCGAAGAGGGCTTCGTCGCCCTCCAGTGCGGTGCGTTCAACGTCCGCTCCGGCGGCAAGACCTACTTCAACACCACTCCCCTGGGCCGCGCCGTCACGGGCACCATGCTCGTGCGGGCCATGAAGGAAGACGGCGTCGACATCTGGGGCGACGGCTCGACGTACAAGGGCAACGACATCGAGCGCTTCTACCGCTACGGCCTCATGGCCAACCCGAAGCTGCGCATCTACAAGCCCTGGCTCGACTCGGAGTTCGTCGATGAGCTCGGCGGTCGGCAGGAGATGAGCGAATGGCTCGTCGAGCACGGCTACCCCTACCGCGACTCGGCCGAAAAGGCCTACTCGACGGACGCGAACATCTGGGGCGCCACCCACGAGGCGAAGACCTTGGAGTTCCTCGACGCCGGACTCGACATCGTCGAACCGATCATGGGCGTCGCCGCCTGGCGCGATGACGTCGAAGTCAAGTCCGAAGAGGTCTCGGTCCGCTTCGAGGCCGGCCGTCCCGTCGCCATCAACGGCGAAGAATTCGACGACCCTGTCGCCCTGGTCTTCAAGGCCAATGAGATCGGCGGCCGCCACGGGCTCGGCGTGTCCGACCAGATCGAGAACCGCATCATCGAGGCGAAGTCCCGCGGCATCTACGAGGCTCCGGGCATGGCCCTGCTGCACGTGACTTACGAACGCCTGCTCAACGCCATCCACAACGAGGACACCATCGCTCTCTACCACGAAGAGGGCCGCCGCCTCGGCCGTCGGATGTATGAGGGACGCTGGCTCGACCCCCAGTCGCTCATGCTGCGGGAATCCATGCAACGGTGGGTCGCCTCGGCGATCACCGGCGAGGTCACCCTGCGCCTGCGCCGCGGCGACGACTACACGATCGTCAACACGACCGGTCCGAACCTGTCCTACCACCCGGAGAAGCTGTCGATGGAGCGCGTCGGCGACGCCGCCTTCGGCCCCGAGGACCGCATCGGTCAGATGACCATGCGCAACCTCGACATCGCCGACTCGCGTGCCCGCCTCGAGCAGTACGCGGCCATGGGCATCGTGTCCGGCCCGACATCCGAGCTCGTGGGCTCGCTCGAGGCCGGTGGCGCCGAAGAGATCGCGAACTCCAACGCCGATGTGGACGAAGCAGGCGACCTCGCCGGACTGTCCGCCGCCTTCGACGCCGGTACGGACTGAGGTCCGCGCCTGGGCTGAGGTACCGCGCCGGACGATAGTCCCGGTCGGGCTGAGGCCCTCCCGCGCCGGAGGTCCCCAGAACTTCCGGAGGTACCGCGCAGCATGAGACTCGCGGCCTCCGGTTGAGAACAGAGAACGGCTGGCAGGTGGCTCCACGATCAGCGTGATCGACGGAGTCCACCTGTCGGCCGTTTCGCATTCACCGCACGATGCAATGCGCGTACCCGCAGGTGGCGCGGCCATGGAATGATTCGTTCCATGACTTCCGATTCCCGGAACAACGTCCAGACCCTCGCCGAGGCGGTCGACCGAGATCTGCGTGCCCGTGGCCGCAGCGAACGCGCTCAGAAGGAAAAGGCCTATCTCAAAAGCGAACTCATCCATTTTGGAGTGAGTGTCCCGGACACTCGCGCCGTCGTTCGTGAGGCTCTGCGCGGGACGGCACTGTGCCACGACGAGGTCATCGAGCTGACACGACTCCTCTGGGCCGCACCGACACCGGAAGGCTCTTCCTCCGGCGACGACACATCAGCTGGCAAAGCGCAGCAGGCTGTTGACGCCACCCCGCCGACAGGAGCATCCGCGCCAGTCCACGAACGTCGCGCCGCGGCCACGATGGTGCTCATCCAGTCGAAGGACCGCCTCGGCGCCGGGGATGCCGACCTCATCGAGGACATGCTTCGCGGGGCGAAGACCTGGGCGCTGGTCGATCCACTGGCCGGAGACCTCATCGGTCCCTTGAGCGAAAGTGACGCCGCCGTCGACCCCGTACTTGAGCGGTGGGCAGCCGACAGAGATTTCTGGATCCGCCGCTCGGCTCTTCTGGCACATCTCGTGCCCCTGCGGCAGGGCCGCGGCGACTTCGGGCGGTTCTCCCGCTTCGCCGACGCGATGCTCGAGGAGAAGGAGTTCTTCATCCGCAAGGCCATCGGCTGGGTCCTGCGCGACACCTCACGCAAACGCCCGGATCTCGTCTTCGAATGGATCCTGCCGCGCGCTCACCGCACCTCAAGTGTGACGATCCGCGAGGCGGTCAAGCGCCTGTCCGCCGAACAGCGGGAAGCCGTGCTCGACGCCAGGTGACACAAGCCTCGGCCGCAGGTGACCCGAGTCCCGACTATCTGACTCCACCCCTGCCGACCGGCGGGTGGCCCGGCAGCTGGCGTGCCGCATCCGCGGGGTTGCCGGTCAGCTCGACGACTCCGCGGTCGAGCGCGGCCTGAGCCAACTGCGGATACCCAGCCGCCGAGGCGGCCCGGGCGATGGCCTCGACCGCGCGCCTCGGGGACTGCCTCCCCGTGCCCGCGAACCAGATCCAGCGGCCGTCGATCGACCGTGGAATCGGGTCGAGGGCCAGTGTGAAACGCCTGCGCCCGCGCCTGGCGTCCTCGGCCGAGCAGGCGACGAAGTGGACACCGTTCTTCGTCCACCAGGACGCTCGCAGCGTTGACTGCGCGATCTGTCCTTGGAGTCCGACCTCTTTGAGGTATCTGTTCGCGCCGGCGACCCCGGCAACGCTGCCGGGCGTGATCTGCCCATAGGGAATGGCGTAGGGATGAATACCCGGAGCAATGGAACCGACTAGGATCCCTCGTTCGCAGACGATGAGCCGCTCACCCGAGAGATAGAGAAGGATCAGACCGAACATCACCGCGAAGATGATGCCCGGAGCAATCGTCAGCAGCGGCGTCTCCCCCGGTTTGATGAACGTCAGACCGGTGAAGAGCGCCCAGCCGAGGACGAACGCCGTCACGGTCTTCGGCCCTGGGCGATCGGCGAAGACTTCGATGACGTCGCCGAGCTCCTCACGATGACGACGGGCCTTTCTCATCACAGAACCCAACCTTCGGATCAATAGTTCGGCGTTTCATCCGCACACGAAAAAGTCCCTCACCAGCGAACCTGCCAGGTGAGGGACTTTCTTTCGGTGCGCCACGAGGGATTCGAACCCCCAACCTTCTGATCCGTAGTCAGATGCTCTATCCGTTGAGCTAGTGGCGCATGTCGCTCGGACTCACGCCCTGCAACTCGAACAACTATACACACCCGTTTCACCGAAGCCCAAATCGCACCCACGTGCGCTTCGCCACATTCACACGAACGGTCGATGCCGCCTCGGCGAGAGGGGATGAAATCGCAGATTTCAGCCGTGCATCACCGGTGAAACAAACCGTCAATCACTTGAAACAACACGTCACGACATTGTTCCATTCACGTCAATCACCCTCCGGCTGTGATCCAATGCACATCTTTGAGTGACCGAAACCGGCGTTTTTCGCTTCCGCTCCCATCCTACGGTGGATATGTATCAACCGCTCGACGGACGCCAGCCGCCTGAGACGAAAACCCCACACCCGATTGACCAGGAGACCACTCATGACTGTCCTCGACCATGATGTCGTCGCTGACCAGCTGAAGAACGCACCGACCGACAACGAGTCGGTGCTCTCATTCGTCGGCCGGATCGCCGCCCTGACCACCCCGGACGACATCGTCTGGATCGATGGTTCCGAAGCACAGAAGAACGAGATCGCTGAGAAGCTCGTCGAGGCCGGCACCATCAAGCGCCTGACCGGCACCAAGGACTCCTACTACGCGGCCTCCGACCCCGAGGACGTCGCCCGCGTCGAGGGCCGGACCTACATCTGCTCCGAGGACGAGAAGGATGCCGGTCCGCTCAACAACTGGGTCGCCCCCGCGGAGATGAAGGAAACCCTCAATCCGCTGTTCGACGGCTCGATGCGCGGACGCACCATGTACGTCATCCCCTTCGTCATGGGCCACGCCGAGGCGGATCAGCCGATGTTCGGCATCGAGGTCACCGATTCGGCCTACGTCGTGCTCTCCATGCTCGTCATGGCTCGCTCGGGCAAGTACGCCCTCGACGCGATCGATGCCCAGGACGCGAAGTTCGTCGAGTGCGTCCACTCCGTCGGCGCTCCGCTGGAAGAGGGACAGGACGACGTCGCCTGGCCCTGCAACACCACCAAGTACATCACCCACTTCCCCGAGGATCGCGCCATCTGGTCCTTCGGCTCCGGCTACGGCGGCAACGCTCTGCTGGGCAAGAAGTGCTACGCGCTGCGCATCGCCTCCGCAATCGCCCGCGACGAAGGCTGGCTGGCCGAGCACATGCTCATCCTCAAGCTGACGAACCCCGAAGGAGTCGTCAAGTACGTCGCCGCCGCATTCCCCTCGGCCTGCGGCAAGACGAACCTCGCCATGATCGAACCGACCATCCCCGGCTGGAAGGCCGAGACCCTCGGTGACGACATCGCATGGATGCGCTTCGGCGAGGACGGTCAGCTCTACGCCGTCAACCCCGAGTTCGGGCTGTTCGGAGTTGCTCCGGGCACCGGATACACCACGAACCCGACCGCGATGCGCGCCATCGAAGAAGGCGGAAACATCTTCACCAACGTCGCCCTGACCGACGACGGTGACGTGTGGTGGGAAGGCAAGACCGACAAGGCGCCGGCACACCTCACCGACTGGAGGGGCAACGACTGGACTCCCGAGTCCGACACCCCCGCCGCTCACCCGAACTCGCGCTTCTGCACCCCGATCGCGAACGTGCCGACCCTGGCACCCGAGTGGACCAACCCGAACGGCGTGCCGATCTCGGCCATTCTCTTCGGCGGTCGACGCAAGACCACGATGCCGCTCGTGACCGAGACCAAGGATTGGACCCATGGCGTCTTCATGGGCTCGGTGCTCTCCTCGGAGACCACCGCCGCCGCGACCGGTGCCGTCGGTGTCGTCCGCCGCGACCCGATGGCGATGCGTCCGTTCATCGGCTACAACGTCGGTGACTACCTGCAGCACTGGCTCGACATCGGCAACACCGACGGCGCCCAGCTGCCGAAGATCTTCTACGTCAACTGGTTCCGCCGCGACGACGACAACTCGTTCCTGTGGCCCGGATTCTCCGAGAACTCTCGCGTTCTCAAGTGGGTCTTCGAGCGCGTCACCGGCACCGCCGAGGCCGTCGAATCACCGCTGGGCCTCACCCCGGTCGAGGGCGGTCTGGACACCGAGGGCCTCGACTTCACCGATGAGCAGCTGCGCAAGGCTCTCGCCATCAAACCCGAAGAGTGGGAGACCGAACTCGGCCTGATCGAGGAATGGTACGCCGAGCTCGGCGATTCGGTTCCAGCCGAACTGCGCGCCGAGGTCGACAACCTCCGTCAGCGCCTCGGCCTCGCCTGAGCCTCCTGACCGAGGCCCTCGCCTGAGTCGCCGACGGCCCGAGCCGTCCGACCGATGACAATCCCCCAACCGCCGCCGAGGTGGTTGGGGGATTGTCATGTTCCGTGAAGGGTGCGGGGTTGTCCCGTCTGAGGGCCAGCCTGAGTTCCATGGTTGGTTCGCGACTATACCAATGAGGCAGCGGGGACTCAGCAGTGCGCCGTCTGCGCTCCTCGGATCTGCATGAGAAACACCAGCACATCACGCGGCCGCGCTTTGAGTTCTCTGAGGACACGGTAGGTGACCATCTCCGGCTTCCTGACGTTGCCGATCAGCGCGTTCTGATGAGCGGTCGCCCCGTGGGCGGTGATCGTCACGATCAGCGCGTCCGGAAGCGGCCATTTCCTCCACTGGAATTCTCCCCCGATATCGACGATGCCTGACCATGGGGCTGCGAACTGCCTGACGCGTCCGCCCGGCTTCCACCATGAGGATTCCACACCCCACTGCGACACGACTACCTGTGGTCGTACGAAAGGAAAGATGAATGTCCACGCCACCGCGCCCACGCCGAACATCAGCAAGGCCAAGGCAAAGACCAGCATGAAGAAGAACACCGGCCATCCGCCGAAGTCAGGGGACAGCGGGTTCCAGGTCGAGCCGGGGGTGACGGAGAACATGAGGATGATCGCTCCAACGAACAGCCAGCAGATCAGTCCCATTGCGAACGTCTTGAACAGGTTCGTTCGCAGCACGACGCGTCCATCGCGTCGCATCGCTGCATGCCATTGCTCGACGCGTAGGCGATCGGCTTTGGCGATCTCCTTCTGCAGATCGGCGGCATGTCGAGGATTGTGCGGCGGAGTTCTCACAGCACGAGTCTAAGCCGAAGCCGCCGGCTGCCCATCAGGAGCGTCACGCAGCTCCTCTGCCCGAAACACCCCAGCGCAATCCCTTGGGCATCCCACACCGGCGGCGGCACACCCACGCGGCAGCGTCACTCCCTCGCGTGAGTCTCACACCCACGCGGCAGTCGCAAAACACCGTCGCAGTGCCATATCGCCTCGGTGCAACTGTAGGAGCTGGCACTAGTGGTGACCGATGGCCTACCAGCGGTGCGTTATGACACGAGCGGTGGGGGATGCACCCCGGCACCCATCCGCACGAAGCGTCAGGCGCCGTGGAGGGCCGGGACGATGAGGTAGACGCCGAGGACCACGACGGCTCCGCAGATGCCGAAGACCGTCCAGTAGGCGACCGGCAGGGCTGAACCGCTGCGGCCCTCGTCGATCCGGTCGAGGTGCGTGGCGCGCATCCGCACGGCGATGGAGAACAGCGTGATGACGATGATGGCCGAGATCCATGTCGCGGCCGCCACGATGGCGAACGAACTCCACTCGATCATCTCGCGTCTCCCTTATCGCTCGCATCGGCCCGGCTCGCATCGGCTCCAGTCGAAGCCGATCCGGTCTTCGTCGCCTCGGCCGGCACTGCCCCGTTCTTCTCCGCACCCCGCGAGGCGCGGCGCTTCTCCTTGGCTGCCCGCTTCTCTTCCCAGGCTGCGTAGCGGGCTTCCCTCTTCACCTGAGCACGCTTGCGGTTGCGGTCCTTGCGCAGCTTGCGCTTGCGACCGCGGATGTTGACGGCTTCGCCGACGGTGTCGAAGTTCGAGATATCGGTCTCCTCGACCCGCCGCGAGCTGAGGTAGATCCACAGCACCACGATGACGGCGATGACCGTGTCGACGATGACGCCGATCGTTCCCAGATGAGCGATTCCGGCGGCGATCCCACCGACGATGGCGGCGGCGGGAATCGTCAGCAGCCACCCGGAGGCGATCCGGCCGGCCGTCGACCACTGGACGTCGGCGCCCTTGCGGCCCAGTCCCGAACCGAGCACCGAGCCGGAGGCCACCTGCGTCGTCGACAGGGCGAAGCCGAGGTGGGAGGAGGCGAGGATGGCCGCAGCCGTCGACGTCTCGGCCGACAGCCCCTGAGCAGCCTTGACCGTCGTCAGCTTCGTGCCGAGGGTGTCGATGATGCGCCAGCCACCGACGTAGGTGCCCAGTGCGATCGCCAGAGCACACGCGGTGATGACCCAGATGTGCGGGCCGGTTCCGTGCTCCTGCAGGTTCGCGGAGACGAGCACGAGGGTGATGACGCCCATCGTCTTCTGTGCGTCGTTCGTGCCGTGGGCGAGTGCCACCAGCGAGGACGAGAAGATCTGTCCGTACTTGAACGGTGCGCGGCGAGCGGTCTTGCCCTCTTCGTTGCGGCGGGTGATCGCGTAGGCGATGCGGGTGCACAGGTAGGCGCTGAAGCCGGCGATGAGCGGGGCCGCCAGAGCCGGGATGACGACCTTGGACAGGAAGACTCCGTAGTCGACGGAGTTGAGTCCGGCACCGACGATGGCCGCGCCGATGAGGCCGCCGAAGAGTGCGTGGGACGAGGAGGACGGAAGGCCGAAGCGCCATGTCGCCATGTTCCAGATGATGGCGCCGATGAGGCCGGCGAGGATGAAGTCGGGAGTGATCTGCACTCCCCCGCCGCCTTCTTTGATGATGCCGCCCGAGATGGTCTTGGCCACCTCGGTGGAGAGGAAGGCGCCGACGAGGTTGAGGATCGCGGCGAGCGTGACCGCGGTCTTCGGTTTGATGGCCCCGGTCGCGATCGGGGTGGCCATGGCATTGGCCGTATCGTGAAAGCCATTGGTGAAGTCGAAGAACAGTGCCAGTGCGATGACGAGCACGACGACGAAGATGATTTCCACTAATCGACCTTGGGTGTAGACACTATTCGGACCGTGGATGATGCAGCTGACGGCCAGCCATCACTATCCCGCAGAAGTCTACCCACAGATTCAACTGCTCTTCACCCGCAATTCGACCCTACTCCACCTCATTCACCTTTTGTTCACTTTTGACGTGCGCAAACGGGCCCCGCCCGGCTGAGAGTGCAATTCCTCTCACATTCCGAACGGGGGCCCGAACCCAGCAGTCCCCTCGCCGAGGCGGCCGCCGGCTCCCGCTCTCCGGAATCCGCGGCCCGCCCTCACCGAGGCGGCGCCTCCCTCAGGCGGTCCGAATCTGCTCCGTGACGTACCGATCCGCGACGTCGAGTGCCCGGCCCAGGGCGGCGAGCCCGAACCTGACATCCTCATCCGGGGTGTTGAGCGGCGGCACGACGTGAATCCGGTTGAAGTTCGCGAACGGCAGCACGCCTTCGGCCTTGAGTGCCGCGATGACCTCGTTCATCTCCGGCGAGCTGCCGCCGTAGGCCGCCAGCGGCTCCTTCGTCGTTCGGTCCTTCACGAGTTCGACGGCCCAGAAGCACCCCATTCCCCGCACGTCCCCGACCGAGGGGTGACGCCCAGCGATCTCCCGCAGACCCGGACCGATGATGTCCTCGCCGAGGCGGTCCGCGTTGGCGATCATCCCCTCGGATTCCATCGCGGTGATCGTCGCGACCGCTGCCGCACAGGCGAGCGGATGTCCCGAATAGGTCAGTCCGCCCGGGTAGGCCCGATCGCGGAAGGTCTCGAAGATCGCCTCGGAGATGGCGACCCCGCCAAGGGGGACATATCCGGAGTTCACGCCCTTGGCGAAGGTGATGAGGTCCGGGGTGACGTCCCAGCGGTCGAGGGCGAACCAGCGACCGGTGCGACCGAACCCGGCCATCACCTCATCGGCGATGAAGACGATCCCGTACTTCGCAGTCAGCTCGCGCACACCGGCGAGGTAACCGGCCGGCGGGGCATAGATGCCCGCTGTGCCAGGAACGGTCTCGAGGATGAGGGCCGCGATATTGCCGGGCCCCTCAAGCGTGATCATGTCCTCGAGATGGGCCAGCGCCCGCTGTGTCTCCTCGGCCTCGGACGTCGAGTTGAAGTACGACCGGTAGGGGTAGGCGGGCATGAAGTGGACGATGCCCTCAGCGGAGTAGTCGTTGGCGAACCTGCGCGGGTCGCCGGTGACGTTGACGGCCAGCTGCGTGCCGCCGTGGTAGCTGCGGTAGGCCGAGAGCACCTTCGTCCGGCCCGTGTGCAGCCGGGCCATCCGGATCGCGTGCTCGTTCGCGTCGGCGCCGCCGTTCGTGAAGAACACGTGGTCGAGGTCGCCCGGGGTGCGCTCGGCAATGAGCCGGGCTGCCTCCGAACGAGCGTCGTTGACGTGCTGCGGGGCGATCGTGCACAGCTTGCCTGCCTGCTCCTGGATCGCCGCCACGACTGTCGGGTGCTGGTGCCCGATGTTGGTGTTGACCAGCTGCGAGGACATGTCGAGCAGTTTCCGCCCCTCACCGTCCCAGACGTACGAGCCTTCCGCGTCGACGATCGTCATCGGCTGGAACGGTCCCTGCGCCTGCCAGGAATGGAAGACGTGGGCGCGGTCGAGCTCATGGGCCCGTCGCCCGGCGGCGAGGACGTCCTCACCGATCCGCGGCTGGGACTCCGCTGTCGAACGCGCCGAGGCGGCCGCCTCGGCGGGGGTGGTGTCGATAGTGGTCATGTCAGTCCTTCTTTCGTCAGTGGCCGATGCGCCCGCCGTTGAGCGCATCGGCCGCCAAGGTGGTTCTGTGTGGCGTGGGTGTCAGTCGTTGGTCGGGAAGCCGAGGTTGAGTCCTCCGTGGCTGGGGTCGAGCCAGCGTGAGGTCACGACCTTGCCGCGTGTGAAGAAGTGAACGCCTTCGTCGCCGTAGGCGTGGGTATCTCCGAACAGCGAGTTCTTCCACCCGCCGAAGGAGTAGTAGCCCACGGGAACGGGGATCGGGACGTTGATGCCGACCATGCCGACCTCGACTTCGTTTTCGTAGCGGCGGGCGGCGCCGCCGTCATTGGTGAAGATCGCGGTGCCGTTGCCGTACGGGTTGGCGTTGATGAGGTCGAGGCCCTCGTCGTAGCCGGGGACGCGGACGACGCAGAGCACGGGTCCGAAGATCTCGTCGGTGTAGATCGACATGTCGGTGGTCACGTCGTCGAACAGGGTCGGGTTGAGGAAGAACCCGTCGGCCGGGGTGTTCTCCCGACCGTCGAGGACGACCGTCGCACCCGCCTCGGCGCCGGCATCGATGTAGCCTGCGACCTTGTCACGGTGGGCGGCGGTGACCAGCGGCCCCATATCGGGCTCGGTCGCTCCATCGCCGATGCGCAGGGTGCGGGTGCGCTCGGCGATCTTCGCCACGAGCGCGTCGGCGATCGAATCGACGGCGACGACCACGGAGATCGCCATGCAGCGCTCACCGGCGGCACCGTAGCCGGCGTTGACGGCGGCGTCCGCGGCGAGGTCGAGATCGGCATCGGGCAGGACCAGCATGTGGTTCTTCGCTCCACCGAGCGCCTGGACGCGCTTGCCGGCGGCGGTGCCGTTCTCGTAGACGTACTTCGCGATCGGGGTCGACCCGACGAAGGACACCGAGGCGACGTCGGGGCTGTCGAGGATCGTGTCGACGGCTTCCTTGTCACCGTGGACGACGTTGAACACGCCGTCGGGCAGGCCGGCTTCCTTCCACAGCTCTGCGAGCCAGTTCGCCGCCGTCGGATCCTTCTCCGAGGGCTTGAGCACGACGGTGTTGCCGGCGGCGATGGCGACGGGGAAGAACCACATCGGGACCATGGCCGGGAAGTTGAACGGCGAGATGATCGCGGAGACGCCGAGCGGCTGACGCAGGGAGTGGACGTCGATGTTCGTCGAGGCGTTCTCCGTATGACCGCCGCGCAGGTGTCCGGCGATGCCGCAGGCGAATTCGACGACCTCCTGGCCGCGCGCGACCTCCCCGAGGGCGTCAGAGACAACCTTGCCGTGTTCGGCTGTGATGATCTCGGCCAGCTCCTGCTTCCGGGCGTTGAGCAGTTCGCGGAAGTTGAAGAGGACAGCGGTCCGCTTGGCCAGGGATGTGTCGCGCCAGCCGGGGAATGCGGCAGCCGCAGCGGCGATCGCCGATTCCACGGTCGCCTTCGATCCGAGTGCCACCTGTCCGCTGACGACGCCGGTGGCGGGGTTCGTGATATCGCCGAGGCGGGTGTCGGTGTCCGCTGTGACGGTCTGTCCGTTGATCCAGTGAGAGAGCGTTGCCATGGAGTGTCCTTCGTCGTCGATGTGTAGGTTGAGTCCATCCTCTGTCCGTACCGCCGATCCCGAAAGTGTCAGAATGTCAGAAAGTTCCGCCCTGGCTTTACACTGTGTCAATGGATACTGCGCAGGAGTCGAGTGGAGAAGCGCTGAGCATCGCCGGTCTGCTCGAGTTCGAGGAGATCAGGGCCGCAGAGCCTGATGTGCTCGCCGGCGACGCGGGTCTCGGTCGGACGATCCGGTGGGTCCACATCGCCGACTCCGAACACGTCGAACGCTTCCTCGAGGGCGGGGAACTCGTGCTGACCACCGCCACGACCTTCCGCCACTCGCAAGCGGCGATGTCGGAGTTCCTCGACCAGCTCGAGCGAGCAGGGGCTGCCGGGACGATCATCGAACTCGTCGATGACGACTCCGAGCCCGATGCGGCGGCCGGGACAGTCGTCCGGGCGGCCGCCTCCGAGCGCGACCTGCCTGTCGTCGTGCTCTTTCGCCGGGTGAAGTTCGTCAGAATCACCGAGCTCGCGCACCGGAGCCTTCTCGCGCAGCAGATCTCGCGGCTCGAACATGCCCGGGAGATCCATGAGACCTATACACAGCTGAGCCTCGATCGGGCAGGGGTTCAGACGATCGTCGACCGTACGGCCGAGCTGTTGGGCACAGCGGTGGTCCTCGAGGATGTTTCGCATCGTGTTCTCGCTCATTCCGGGCGTGGTTCGCACACGCTGACGCAGAAGTGGATGGATCTCGTCACCGGAGCGAGCACGGCACCCGGTGAGCATGGCTCGGCGCAGTGGCGGCAGACGCCGGTCGGTCTGCGCTCACGCAGGTGGGGTCGGCTCGTCGTGCCCGCCGCGTCTGAGTCCCTCGCCGATCTCGATCAGGTCATCGAACGCGCCGGTGAAGCCCTGACGCTGACTCGAATGGCCGATCGTGATGAGCAGGATCTGCTGCTGCAGGCCCAGAGCGGACTGATCCGCGAGATCACGGACTCGGAGGGCTTCGACGAACGCTCGGCACGTCAGCGCGCCCGCTCATTGGGATTCACTCCCGCCGACAAGGCCGAGCTGACCCCGGTGGTCGTCCGCATCGTTCGGCAGACCGACACCGATCCGACTCGCGTGCAGCTGCAGGAGCGGGGTCTGACGCAGGAGATCGCCTCCGCCGCCTCGCGTCTGAACATGTGCCTGCTCATGACGAGCCTGCAGTCGGGTGCATTCGGGTTCGTCCTGGCACCGGCTCTCGGGAGAAACCGACGACCACAGCGGCGGGCTCCCCTGGCAGGAACTGACTCCGATGGGCACGGAACCGCGCAGGCGAGTCCGTTCGCTGCCGAGAACGCCGATGACCGTCTCAACCGCCTCCTCACCGAGCTCGAGGGAATCGCCGCGAGCTGGGTGGTCGGCGTCGGTCGGAGCAGCACCTCCCTGCTTCGTGCGGTCGCCGGTCTCGAAACGGCTTCCCACGTCGCCGAGGTCGCATCGACTCTCGATGTGCGCGAGCGTTCGTTCTATCGCTCCTCCGACGTTCGCATTCGCGGACTGCTCTCTCTGCTGGCCGAGGACTCGCGGGTCCGGGCCTTCGCCGAGGGAGAGCTGGGACCGCTGCTCGCCGATTCGACCGGTGATGACGGACGTCGGGGCGGTGTTCTGCAGTCACCCTCGGATTCCGCAGACGAGGAGCTGCTCGATCTTCTCGAGCTCTATCTCTCCCATGGTGGCAACAAGTCGGCGATGGCGCGGGCCGGGCACCTGTCCCGGCCCGCACTCTACGCCCGGATCACGCGACTGCAGGACCGCCTCGGCGTCTCGCTCGATGACGCGGAGTCGCGCACGGCGCTGCACCTGGCTCTGCTGTGGTGGCGGATGTACGGCTGAACTCAGGCGACTCGTGCGTATTCTCCCGCCCGCAGCTTCTGCCAGTAGTCGTCGAAGTCTCCGCGAATGACCTTCGCGAGCAGGTAGAGGCCGATGCCGTTGCAGATCGCCGGCAGGAAGAACACCGAGTCGGTGAAGACGATGACCGGGCCCAGCGACACCGATGCTCCGATGACGGTGAAGCAGAGGAAGACGATCTTGTAGACGTTCTCCGCGGATTTTCGATCGCCGAAGAGGTAGCCGAATCCCTTCATCCCGTAGAAGGTGTTGCTCAGCACCGTGGAGAACGCGAAGAGGACGACGGCGACGGCGAGCACGTAGGGGAACCAGTCGGCGACGGTCGCGAAGGACTGCGAAGTCAGGGTGACGCCGCTGATGGTATCGGGATCGGCCGACCTCCAGACTCCGGTGATGACCACGACGAGCGAGGTCATCGTGCACACGATCACGGTGTCGACGAAGGGTTCGAGTGAGGCGACGAAGCCTTCGGTCTGCGGGCGGTTCGTCCGCACGGTCGAGTGTGCGATGGGAGCATCGCCGACGCCGGCCGAATTCGAGTACGCCGCCCGCTGGAAGCCGACGATGAGGGATCCGATGACGCCGCCGGCGACGCCCTGCGGGTTGAAGGCACCGCCGAGGATCTCGCCGATGGCCTGCGGTATCGCGGTGAAGTTCGCAACGAGGACGACAAGGCAGCCGACGATGTAGAGGACCGCCATGGCCGGAACGAGAACTCCGGTGACCTTGGCCAGGGACTGGATGCCGCCGATGATGACGAGTCCGGTGATGACGGCCAGGATGACCCCGAGCAGCCAGCGGTTGTCCGACAGCCACGTGCCGAAGGCTCCGGTACCGGAGACCTCGACGAGCTGGGCGACGGCCTGGTTCGTCTGGAAGGCGTTGGTGCCCAGAGCCGCGAGCATCATGAAGAACGCCCAGAGTGCGGCGAGAATCTTACCCAGCCTGGCCTTGCCGAGCTCGGCGAGGCCGTCCCGCAGGTAGTACATCGGCCCGCCCGAGGTGGTTCCGTCGGAGTGGACGCGGCGGTATTTGACGGCAAGGAAGCACTCGGCCATCTTCGTCGACATGGCGAAGAAGCCGGCGACGACGAGCCAGAAGGCCGCCCCGGGCCCGCCGATGCTGATCGCGACGGCCACGCCGGCGATGTTTCCCAGGCCCACGGTCGAGGACAGAGCGGTGGCCAGGGCCTGGAAATGGCTGACTTCGCCGACCGCATCGGCGGTGGTGTAGCGGCCGCGGACGAGGTCGATGGCGTGCTTCATCCCGCGGACGTTGAGGAATTTCAACCAGAGGGTGAAGAAGACACCGAGCGCCACGAGCCACAGCACGATGATCGGGACCTCGGTGCCGAAGACCGGCAGCGGGAAGAACACGACGGATTCGACCGCCTCGGCGAAGGGGCGGAAATGCTGCTCGAGGAAGGCATCGATCCCGGCAGGAGGAGTGCTGGAGGCCTGTATCACGGGACCACCACCACCGGCACCGGCGCGTGGCGGACGAGACGATCGACCGTTGAGCCGAAGATCGCATTGCGCAGATGGGACTCTCCGGTGCGGGCGACGACGATCATGTCGTAGTCACCGCTCTGCCCCAGATCCGCCAGCACCTCGGACGGGCGCCCGTGAAGGACCTTGGATACGAGTTCGATCTTGTCCAGATGCCCCTCGGCCTCGGCCCATTCGGTGATCGGGTCGAGGGTCTCGGCTCTGGCGCGCTCTCGTTCGCGGACCACCTGCCCGGGACGCGCCTCGTTCTCGACAGTGGTCGGGAAGGCGAACTTCGACCAATAGACGACGTGTGCGATGGCGACTCTGCCTCCGGTCAGCGCTGCACGCTCGATGGCGAACCGCGCCGCTCGGACCGAATCCTGGCTGTGGTCGACTCCGACCAATATCGATTCCATGTTCACTCCCTGTCTCTTCGTCGAACACTGACGACGGCATGTTCTGCCGGCGTCCAGGTCAAGGAACCGGTAGACAGTTTGTCATACAATCGACGTGAAGACGAGAGGATCCTGCAAAATGGAGGAACCACCCAGCGCCCACCCGTCTTCCGCAAAGGCGGCGCACAGGCCCGTTGCTATGGGTGAGAACTGTCGCGATCAGCCGATTCGCGTGATCAGACGGCATGAAAAGGCGGGAGCCCGCACCGGAGCACGGCTTTGCCGGACCTCACTCGATTGTCCGACAAGCGTCCTCTGCGCCACATCGGAGCGCGGGCACGAGGCGGCGCCGCCGAACAGCTCGACGGGACGGCGCCGACATCGACCGAATGAGGTGCTCCAAGGCCACAGGAAAGCGGCATCGAGACCCTCGAAGGCGCAAGTCAGCCGAGGGGCACGCGGCTCGAGGGCACTTGAGAAGCGCGCGGCTTGAAGTCGGCGCAGGTCAATCGAACAGGGAGCGGATCGTGTCGGTGACGGGGATTCCGCGGTCGGCCGCCTCGGCGCGATTGGCGTAGCGACGGTCACCGGGCTGACGGTCCATGCCCGCGTCGCGGAGCATGTCGACGAAATCGCGGACTCGGTCCAGGTAGGCGTCGTTGCCGCCGCGTTCGGGGTCGATGACGATGAAGAGCTGGCCGGTGCGGAAGGTGTGGGCGCCCGCGGGGGCCTCCGCGTCGACCTCGTAGGTGAAGGCCCCGCCGGTCAGCCCTGCGGCCAGTGTTTCGATCATGAACGACAGCAGCGCGCCCTTGTGCCCGCCGATCGGGCGGATGCCGCCGCCGTCGAGGATGGCGTTCGGATCCGTGGTGTCCGCGCCGGTCGAATCGACTCCGGTCCCGATCGGAACCTCCCGGCCCTCGGCGCGCAGCAGCTGCAGGTCCCCATGGGACATCGACGAAGTGGAGAAGTCGAAGACGATGGGGTCCCCATCTGCCACAGGGGTGGCGAAGCCGAAGGGATTCGTGCTGAAGACCGGCCGCGTCGCCCCCTCGGGGACGACGGCGAGCTTGCCGCTGGCGATCATGCCCATCGCCACCCGACCGTCTCGAGCGAAGGACTCCAGATCGGGCCACAGGGCACTGAAGTGGTGGGTGTTGCACAGGGCGATGACGGCGACGCCGGTGTCGGTCAGCGCCCGGTCGATCGTCGGCCGCGCCTCGGCCAATGCCGGCTGGGCGAAGCCGTTGCGTCCGTCGATGCGGATATAGGAGGGACCTACGACGTCGACACTCGCCTCCGCAGCACCGTCCGCCCAGCCGCGGGTCAGAGAATCGAGGTAGCCGGCCACCCGGAAGACACCGTGGCTGAGAGTACCGTCCCGTTCACAGGCGGCGCAGTTGGTCGCCAGCACTCTCGCAACAGCCGAGGAGGCTCCTGCCGCGGTGAGTTCGGCTTCGATGGCCGCGACGAGATCGTCGAAGGCGATTCGATTCGTCCCTGAGGCTTCCCCGGTCGAGCCGGTCATTCCGCTGGCATTCACTCGAGGGCCTCCACCACATTCGACGTCGATTGTCTGACAAGGCGCCGTCAGATTGAGCGCGGCGCCCTCAATGTAACTGTTGTGTGTCAAATTGGCTCACATGTGTCGCAAATCACGAAGACTCGCTATAGAGTGAATTGTATGACACTTGACGGTTTGAAGTGTCGCTTCGCACCGACGCGGAGTCCCGTCGACACATCCGGCACCCTGGTCCGATGACCGTACCGGGGCATGACGAAGAGACAACGATGTCCAAAACCAGTCAGATCATCATTGCCATCGTCGGGGTCATAGTCCTCGCCCTCGCCGGTGGCTACTTCGGCGCCGGCTTCCGTTCAGGCTCCGGAGCAGGCGGCACCGAGAACGGTGCGTGGATTCAGAAGATCAAAGACCAGGGCGAGCTGCGGGTCGGCATCGCTTCCGCCCCGCCGATGACCGGTGAGCAGGAAGACGGCAAGATGGGCGGTCCCAACGTCCTGCCGCTGCAGAATCTCGCCAAGGAGATGGGTGTGAAGTTCACCCCGGTGGCCGCCGAGTGGTCGAAGATGGTCTCCGGCCTCCAAGCCGATCGCTTCGATGTCGGCGCCTACCTCGACGCCACCTCGGAGAGATCTCTGGCCATACAATTCACCGATCCGGTCTACACCTATGAAGGAGTCTGGATCGTCAAGGCCGACTCCGGCCTCAAGTCCACCGAAGACATCGTCGATTCGGGCAAGGGCATCGCCGTGGCCACCGGCACCTCCTATGAACGACGGGTCGAAGATCTCGGTGTCGACATCGTCAATGCCGAAGCGATTCCGCAGTCGATCTCGGCGATGGAGGCCGGCCGTGCAGTGGCCGCCTTCGGCGATCTCCCGACTCTCGCCGATGCCGCCCAGAAGAACAAGTCCCTGAAGATCGTGCGCCCCAAGCCGGTCATCTTCAAGAGCGATTCGAACTACGGGGTCAGTCCCGACATCGACAACCGTTCGCTGCAGGTGATCAATATCGCGATCCAGAACGCGAAGAACGACGGTTCCTTCCAGGCTGCTCTCGACAAGGCCGGAGTTGTGGACCCCAACGACCTCGGCGACCTTGAGATGAAGTGATCAGCAGGTTCGACGAGGAGTCATCATGAACTACCAATTCGATTGGACCGTCGTCACGAGCAACTTCCCCCGGCTGCTCGATGGTCTGGTGCTCACTCTTGAGATCGCAGTCATCGTCATCGCGCTGAGTATGATCCTGGCGATCCCGGTGGCATTCCTGCGGATGTCGAACATCGAAGTGGTGCGCTGGCTGGCCCAGCTCTACATCGAGATATTCCGCTGCACACCGTTGCTCGTTCAGCTGTTCTGGGTCTACTACGCCCTGCCGACACTGACTGGCATCACCATCCCCGGGACGATCTCAGCCATCATCGCGCTCACCCTCAACCTCACCGCTTTCATGGCCGAGGCCTATCGAAGCGGGTTCCAGGCGGTGCCGCCTGAACAGGTCGAGGCGGGCAAGATGCTCCGGCTCTCCCGGTTCCAACAGATTCGCTACATCATCGTGCCGCAGGCACTCAAACAGCAGCTGCCCGTGATCCTCTCGCTCAACATCTCGCTGTTCAAGGACACGGCTCTGGTCTCGACCATCGCCGTCGCCGATCTCATGTTCACTGCGAACAAGATCTCGACCGAGTCGTACCGGGCGCTCGAGATCCTCACCGTGGCCGCGCTGATGTACTTCGTCATCGCGTTCCCGGCATCGCTCATCCTCAGCAAGATCGAACGGAATCTCATGGTCGGAAGCAGCGTCAGGAAGAAGAAGGGACTTGCAGTGCAGATGATGCCCGGCGGGAAAGTGAAGGTGAAGCCATGAACGAGACCTCGACTGCCGCTGCGGGTTCGCGTCCGAGCGACGACAGTCAGACGAGCACGTCTCGCGCACATGCCGGCCGAGCGATCTCGGCGAACATCGGCGATGTGCTCGTCTCCTGCCGTGGTCTGCGCAAGAGCTTCGGCGATCGGGAGGTGATGAAGAGCATCGACTTCGATATGCGCGCGGGCGATATCACCGTCATCATCGGCCGTTCGGGATCGGGGAAGTCGACTCTGCTGCGCGCGATCGCCGGTCTGACCGACCCGGACGATGGGGAGATGACCTTCGACGGTGAAGTGGTCTTCTCGGAGCAGAAGCGGACACCGGCCTGGAAACAGGTCGACTCCCATGTGGGCATGATCTTCCAGAGCTACACATTGTGGCCCCATATGGACGTGCTCAAGAACCTCACACTGGCGCCGAGGAAGCGCCTCGGCATGTCCGAGAGCGAATCTCTCGAACGCGCCGAGAAGGCCCTTGCCGAGGTGGGGATGTCCGATCACATCCGGTCGAAGCCCGTCCAGCTCTCCGGCGGTGAGCGCCAGCGGGTGGCTATCGCCAGGGCGCTGATGATGCAGCCGAAGCTGCTGCTCTGTGACGAGATCACCTCGGCGCTCGATCCTCCGGTCGCCGCCGAGGTCCTCGATGTCCTCCGCCGGCTCAAGGAAGAGGAGGGCATCGCCGTCGCACTCGTCACCCACGACATGGCCTTCGCCTCGAAGGCCGCAGACCGTGTGGTGTTCTTCCACGAGGGAGAGATCGCGGTGAACGCGACGCCGGACGAGGCTTTCAACCATACCGAAGACCCCGAACTGAAGAAGTTCGTCGAAGCGGTGCGGTTCTGAACCGCAGCTTGGGCCCCGGGACCGGACGGTCTCGGGGCCCAAGCGCTTCAGGCGGGCAGGTCGCTCACGAGCCGAAGTCAGCGCACGTAGTCCGCGCCTGTGACGTCGATGGTCGGGCCGGTCAGGTGGCGAGCCCGGCCCGAGGCGAGGAACGCGACGAGTTCGGCCACATCTTCCGGCGGGGTGACTTCGCGCAGGGGCAGCCCCGCCAGCACTTCGTCCGATACCGCTCCGGCCGCCAGTCCGGTATCGACCCAGCCCGGTGCGATCGCATAGGCACACACACCGAGGCGGCCGTAGCCTCGCGCGATCCCCTTCGTCAGGCTGAGCAGACCGGCCTTGGCCGCACCATAGGCCAGGTGCTCGGCGTCGTCGCCGCGATGGGCCGAGCGGCTCGTCATGTTGATGACCGCTCCCCCGCCCTGCTCACGGAACGTCAGCAGGGCCTCCCGGCAGAGATCGGCGGCGGAGAGCAGGTTGAGCTGCATGTTCGCATCCCACCCCTCTGCCCACGCATCCTTCCCATCGGCTCGGGCGTCCTCCGCTTCGAGCGGTGAGGCGATCCAGGCACCGGCATTGTTGACCAGGGTGTCGACTCCGCCCATCGCCGAGGATGCTGCGGACCAGACCTGGGTCGCAGCTTCGCGGTCGGACAGGTCGCCGTGGACGAGGTGGACTCGATCGCCGAGTTCGGAGGCGAGCGCCTCGGCGCCGGTTCGGTCCGAATTGAAATGGACGGCCACCTCGGCGCCGTCACGATGGACGGCGCGGGCGATCGCGGCGCCGATTCCCTTCGACGCTCCGGTGACGAGGATCCGTCTGCCCTGCAAGGGCCCGGTCGTGTGTTCAGACATGGTCTCTCCTGTTCCCGGGGAATGACTGCCCCACCGTGTGAGGCCGCGGTTCAGCCCACCTGCGCAGCTCCGGCGATTTCGACTGCCGCACCGGAGACGAACGAGGCACGGTCGCTGAGCAGAAACGTCGTGAGTTCGGCGACTTCGGAGGGTCGACCGAGGCGCCCGAGCGGAATCGACGAGGCGAGTTCCGATTCTGCGATGCCGTGGTCATCGAGCTTCTGCTGCAGCATGGGGGTGAGGATCTCACCGGGGCAGATCGAATTGGCCCGCACCCCGTGTGCGCCGAAATCCCGGGCCAGGCTGCGAGTCAGCGACACAACAGCGGCCTTCGAGCTGTTGTAGGCGATGTGCCCGCCGGCCGGCTGCAGTCCCCACTGCGAGGCGATGTTGACGATCGACGCAGACTCGGCAGTCTTGAGCGAGGGCAGCGCCGCCCGGCACAGCCGCATGACGGCGTCGACGTTGACGGCATAGGTCGCCGCCCAGTCATCCTCGTCGATCTCGAGCAGGTCACCTCTGCGCATCACCCCGGCGCAGTTGACGAGCCCATCGACGGCGCCGAGGCGGTCGGCCACCTCGGCGATCAGATCCGCGCAGCCGGCGGACTCGGACAGGTCCGCGAGGAACGGTACGACCGTGTCGGCCGGGATATCGTCCGGAATCGCGGGTTCGACACGGTCGACTGCGGCCACCCGAGCTCCCTGCCTGGCGCAGGCGGCGGTGATGGCCGAGCCGATGCCGCCGGCCGCCCCGGTGACGATGATCGTGCGATTCTGCAGTTCCATGAGTGGCTCTTCTCCTGCCGTTCAGTGTCCTCAGCCGTCGGTGCCGGCCGTCGTCCGACCGACCCCACGGCCCCAGATGTCGCCGACGGTGTAACCGGCGGGGAACGGATCATCGGCCTCGACGACAAGCTGTTGGAAGCCGGTGATCCATCCGCGACCGCTGATCGACGGGATCACGGCGGGCAGTCCTTCGAGTGTCGTCGTCTCCTTCACCTCGGCGGTGAACGTCGTTCCCATCATCGATTCGTGGACGAACTCCTGTCCCACAGCGAGCTCACCGCGAGCATGTTTGGCGGCCACGCGACCGCTCGTGCCGGTTCCGCACGGAGAACGGTCGAGGGTGCCCGTCCACGTGCTCGGGTCGTCGAGAGCGACGACGCCGCTGGGCAGCACGACGGCATTGCGACCATCGGTGCCGGCGGTCCGGGCGGGACCGTGGAGCATCGGCAGCCCGATCCTGTCGATCTCCGGGATGAGCGGATGCCGGACGTCGAACGCCTCGTTCGCCGCCTGCAGCAGCACGCTGCCCGCCCGGATGATCTCTTTCGCATTCTCCGCTTCCAGATCCACTCCGAGGTTCTCCGCCGCGGTCTGCACGTAGAACTGACCCCCGAAGACGACATCGACGGGGACCGTTCCGTAGCCGGGCACGTCGAGAGGCAGATCCAGTCCGTGGACGAAGGCCGGCACATTGTCGAAAGTGACCTTCTTCGCACGGCCGTCGACCACCTCTGCGCGAGCGGTCACGACGCCTGCCGCCGTGTCGACACGCAGCTCGGTGACAGGCTCGGTGACGTCGACGGAGCCGGTTTCGACCAGGGCCGTGACAGTGCAGATGAGATTCGACCCGGACATAGGTTTGAACCCGCCCTGCTCCATGACGATCATCCCGAAGTCACAGCTGGGATCTGTCGCAGCGACGACGATCGGCGAACACAGACCCGGATAGCCGCGCGGCTCCTGCAGGATGAGGGTTCGGAACTCCTCGAGATTCTGTTCGCAGTAGCGCAGCTTCTCGGCCATGGTCGAACCCTTGACCCTGAGGTTCGAGCCGAGGAGCACTCGGCCCGGTTCTCCCGCGGCATGGACATCGACGGCTTGGATGATCTGTCTGTTCTTCACGCTTCCTCGATTCAGGAGCTCCTGCCGGTCTCTGTTCGTCTCAGGCGACGACTGTGACGCCTGCGTCACGGAGCAGACCGCGCAGCTCGTCGACGTATTCGTCGGCCAGCGGCAGGATCGGCAACCGGGTCGGGCCGGCGTCGACGCCGACTAGAGCCGTTCCCGTCTTGATGGCGCCAGCATAGTTGTGCGACTCGAGGAAGACACAGATCGGATTGATCTTCGCCCACAGCTCACGACCGCGATCGAGGTCCTTATCGACGACGACGGCCTGATAGAGCTCGGCACAGAGACCGGGGATGATGCTGGCGGCGCCCCAGACTCCCGCTTCTGCACCGAGGGCGAAGGCGGCGAAGGTCAGTGTGTCCCAGCCGTTGAGCGCCTGGATGTCCTCGGCCTGGTCGAATCGGACCTCGGTGAACTTCGGGAAGTCTCCGCCGGTGTCCTTATAGCTGGTCACACCTGTGCGACGGCCGAGTTCACCCAGCTGTTCGGCGCTGAGTTCCACCCCGGTCGCGGCCGGGATGTTGTAGTACATGATCGAGATGTCGACCGCCTCGGTGACGGACGCGTAGTGGGCGATGAGAGCGTCGAAGTCGGGAGCGTCGTAGAAGGGCGGGACGATCATCACGGCGTCGGCACCGGCGTCTTTCGCGTCGCGCGTGAGCTCGATCGTCTCAGCCGTGTTCAGGGCTCCGGTGCCGGCGACGACAGGCACGCGTCCCGCCGCGGCGTCGATGTAGGCGCGGTTGGAGGCTTTCCGCTCTTCGACGGTCAGGGCTGTGAATTCCCCGGTGGATCCGCCGGGCACGAGGCCGTGGACTCCGCCTGCGACGATGTGATCGACCTGGCGGCGGATGCCGTCGACGTCGATGGCCGATCCGTCGGCGGTGAACGGGGTGACGACGGCGGCGAGGACGCCGGTGAACTGCTGTGTGGTCATGGATCTCTCCTGCTCTGTTCGGAAATGTGCGGTGTTGGGGTCAAGTGGCGATGGGACCGGGTGATGGTGGCGGCTGGGTCGTCGAGGAGGCGAAGCAGTCTGCGTTCAGAAGCGGTTCGGGGACACGCGATCGAGAAGGTCGTCGGGCAGAGTCGAGCCGCCGTCGGTGATGAGTCCGGCGAGCAGCCGGGCAGAGCCGGGTGCCAGCGTCAGGCCGAGCATCGAGTGTCCGGAGTTGATATACGCATTGTTCACGGAATCGATCCGGCCGATGACGGGGAGGCCGTCCGGGGTCATGGGCCGCGACCCGGCCCACGGGGCCTGTTCGCCGGCGCCCTCGCCCCAGTCGCGGAAAGCTTCTTGAGCAGACCGGCGGATCGCGCCGACACGGACGTCGTTGACCCCGTCGTCTTTGCTGCCGAACTCCATCGTGCCGGCCAGCCTGAGCATGCCGTCGAGCGGTGTGACGGCGACGCGAGCGTCTTCGAGTGTCAGTGATGTGCGCAGCTGGATCGGGGCCGGTGAGTAGTCGATGCTGTAGCCCTTGCCCGAGTAGATCGGGAGCTTCTGCCCGAGTTCGGCCGCCATGGCACCCGAGGGGACACCTGCGGCGATGACGAGCGCGTCGGTGCTGATGACCTCGGCGTCTGCGGTGACAACGGCGGTCACGGCGTCGCCGGAGCGGATGAAGCGTCCGACACGGGTGTTCTCCCGCACGACGACGCCGAGATCAGCGAGTTTCGCGAGCAGGCCCGCCGTCAGGGAGTCGGGTTCGATCTGCCGGTCGGCGGGGAAGAAGAGACCGTGGCGGATCCGGTCGCTCAGTGCCGGTTCGGCCTCGCGGACCTCGTCATCGTGCAGTCGCTGCGGTCGGTGACCAGCGGCCTCGAACGCGGGCAGGCTCGCGCAGTGTTCGTCGAAGCGCTCCCGAGTCTCGAAGGCCAGCAGCACACCGCGGTCGTGCATCTCGAAGTCGATGCCCTGAGTCTGGTACTCGTCGAAGAGATCGTTCGCGTCTTCGCCGAGGCGGAGGTGGAGGTCCAGCCCGGCTTCGAAGTCACGCGCGTTGCAGTGTGTGGCCATCTGCAGCAGGAACTTGAGGTAGCCGGGAGCAAGCGACGGTCGGATCGACAGCGGGCTGTCGGGTTTCAGCATCCACCGAATTCCCTGGAGCAGAACCCCTGGGGCCGGAACCGGGGTGCTCTCGGCGATGGCGATCTTCGCGGCGTTTCCGTGGGAGGCGCCGGCTCCGCAGCGTCCGGCTTCGATGACGGTGACGTCATGGCCGCGCCTGGCCAGCTCATAGGCCGTGGTCAGCCCGACCACGCCTCCTCCGACGATGACAGTCCTCATTCGGTTCCCTCCATTGGTGTCCTGGCTGTCATTCAGCCACGCTGTCTATGCCATTATTGTATGACAATCTCTTGAGGAATACGCTACGCACAGTTCACAGAAGCGTCAATCCCTCTCGCCTCTGTGAATGATGGGCATTGTCCGGGCGAGTCCCGTGCAGTGCGGAGGCGGGTCGGCGGACAGCGGACCCGGTCGGGCGCGAAGAGTCGGCACAGACGATGAAGCGACGTGCCGGAGGACCCGCCTCGGCGAGGTGGGGTCCGCTGATTCCGAAGCTCTCGCCGGCGACATGCGCTCCTCCTTCGCCAGTCTGCGAAGAGGGAAGAGGAGCACCGGTGTGGACGGCAATGTCAGGAATGCGGCGATCGCGCGGTCAGGAATCAGTCCTTGTCGGCGGCGCCGGAGACCAAGAGGGCGAGCTCCTGCGCGCTGTCCATCGTGTGGACATCGAGCGCGGTGCGGATGCGGCTGCGGTCGCCGCTGCGGATCGCGCGCATCAGCGCTGCGTGGATGGCGTGGGCACGTCCGGAATCTCGTCTGGTGAACTGGTCGTAGGCGAGGATGATCGTCATCTGAGCTTCGACGACCGGCCAGATGCGCATGAGCAGATAGTTGTCCGCGGCTTCCCAGATGCCGCGGTGGAATCGGATGTGCGCCTCATGGACGGCGAGCGGATCGGCTTCGCTGCTTTCGCCTTCGAAGCGCTCCCAGATCTCCTCGAGGCGAGCCATCCGCTCCCCCGTGGGGTCATCGAGGATCTCGTCGATGGCTTCGGTGTCGAGGGCGACGCGAACGCGAGCGATCTCGAGCATCGAATCGACCTCGATGTTCGCCACCCGCAGGCCTCGGTAGGCCTCTTGGATGAGGAAACCGTCGCGAGCCATCTGGTTGAGCGCTTCCCGAGCGGTGGGGCGGCTGACGTCGAGCGATGACGTCAGGTCGGCCTCGATGATCCTCTCACCGGGAGTGAGCTCGCCGAGCACGATGCGGCGCTTGATCTCGTCGATCACGCGCTGTCGGCGCTCGGTGTTCGACGCGGGACGACGCGAGGATACACGGTCTGTCGCGCCTCTCTCTGTGTCCAGCGGCTCCACTCTTCGACTGCTTTCTCGCTGCGGCTGATCCGATATCGGGCTGGTGTCGCTTCAGGAATGCGACGCCGACTCAACCGGCGCGCGTCTTCCTGCACATTGTCTGACCGCCCGAAAGCAATTGTACTGAACTGCTGCCGATCGGACGGATTTCGGCAGATCGCCCCGACGCTGAGGCTGAGGACCTCGAGAGCGTCGGAGCAATTCACCGGCCCCAGAAGGAACAGTTCGTCTGTTGAGCGCAGAACGACCTGTCGACAAGAGCCTGACCGGCTCAGACAGTCAGGATGCGACCGGTGACGTTGCCTTCGACAGAGCGCACGAAGGCGTTCGCCACCGCCTCGTCCGTCACCGGGGTCATTCCGGCGAAGGCGTCGTGATAGTGCGGAGAGTTCGCGAGCACATTCGGGCTGACCGCGTTGATGCGGATCCCGCGCGGAAGCTCGGGCGCTGCAGATATGACGAATGATTCGACTGCGCCGTTGGCCATGGCCGCAGCGGAGGCGGTCGGAATGGGCTCGCGGCTGAGCACTCCGGTGACGAAAGTGATCGAACCGCCATCGGTCAGGTGATCAAGACCCTGGGTGACGAATTCGATCTGCCCGAGTGTCTTCGAGGTGAACGCTGCGACGTAGTCCTCGCGGGTGAGTTCGGTGACCGGCTTGAATGCAGCCGCACCAACGGCGATGACGATCGCATCCACGGCGCCGACCGACCGCAGAAGGTTCGAGATCGATTCGGCGTCCGAGGTGTCGACTCCCGGGTCGGTCGAACGGGTGGCGCTGATGACGTCGTGACCGCGCTGTTCGAATTCGTCGCGTGCCACGCCTCCGACATGCCCGCCGGATCCTACCAACAGAATCTTCATCCTGACCTCCTTGCTTGGTTCAGACGTCTCATCAACCGTTCGGTCAATGTGCTGCATTGTCAGTCATCGGCATTTTGACTGACAATCCTGAGTTTAGGGGATGCTTCTCGGTTCGACCAGCCCTCTCCCCGGTCGCCTCCCGTGCCGGCGGCCGAACGTCGATCGCCGGGGTCTACTTCGCGATGAAGTGGAGGCGCTTGTTGACGAACTCGCCCATTCCGATCGGGCCCATCTCGCGACCGAACCCGGACCGTTTCACCCCACCGAACGGGATCTCTGCAGCCTCCGCGGCAATCGTGTTCACGTGCGTCATCCCGACCTCCAACCGAGCGGCCACCCGATCGGCACGACCCTCATCGGTCGAGAACACCGAACCACCCAGGCCGAGGGCACAATCGTTGGCCAGTTCGAGAGCCTCCTCGTCGCTGGCCACCCGATACACGGTAGCCACGGGGCCGAAGATCTCCTCCCCATACGACTCGGAATCCCTGGGCACGTCGACGAGCACCGTCGGCGCATAATACGCAGCCGGACCCTCACCCAGCTCCCCGCCGATGAGCACCCGGGCACCCTCGGACACTGCCTTACGCACCTGCGCATCAACCGTCTCCGCGGCAGCACGGGACGACAGCGGCACATACTCGCCCTCACCGAGGTTCGCCGGGTCGCCCGGGGTGAGCCCGGAGCCGAGCCTGACGAGTTCGGCGACGAAGTCGTCATAGATGTCATCCATGACGATCAGCCGCTTGTTCGAATTGCACACCTGCCCGGCGTTGTACGTCCGGAACTCCCAGGCCCCGCGGGCGACCGCGGCGACATCGTCGGCGTCGAGAACGACCATCGGATCGATCCCGCCGAGCTCGAGCACGGCCTTCTTGAGGTTCTGGCCGGCCTGGGCACCGATGATCGCACCGGCACGTTCCGATCCGGTCAGAGACACGCCCTGCACCCGCGGGTCCGCGATGATCGCAGCAATCTGGTCGTGGTTGGCGAACAGGTGCGAGTATCCGCCCTCAGGCACACCGGCGGCGCCGAAGATGTCTTCGATGAGCAGCGCCGAACGCCCGCAGATGTCGGCGTGCTTGAGCATGATCGTGTTGCCCAGCACGAGATTCGGGGCCGCGAACCGGGCCACCTGGTAGTAGGGGAAGTTCCACGGCATCACACCCAGCAGTGCGCCGATCGGCAGAGCCTCGATCCGAGCAGTGCCCGGAATCGTCGACGGGATCTGGTAGTCCGTGGCCAGGCTGGGACCGTGGACTCCGTAGTAGTCGATGATGTCGGCGGCGAACTCGACCTCGTCGACGGATTCGGCATAGGACTTGCCCATCTCGGCAGAGATCGTCTTCGCGAGCTCGTCCTTGCGTTCGCGGAAGATCTCCGCGGCCCGGCGCACGATCCCCGCCCGTTCCTGGATATCAGTGTCCTTCCACGTCAGGTACGCGGTGTGAGCGGCGGTGACGGTGGACTCGATCTCAGCGTCCGTGGCCTCGGGGAAGGTCTCGAGGACCTGCCCGGTCGCGGGATTCTGGACGCGATAGTTCGACATTGAATTCGGCTCCTCGGAAGTCATCGCGATCGCTGTCCGGTGGTTCAGATCGGTCGCGCGGTGGTCGTATACAGCGGTTTGATGCGGCAGTCGCGAGCACGGCCGACCGCGAGATATCGTTTCGGTGGAATCAGCGAACACTATGGCACGCTCTTCCAAGCATTGTATGACAAACTGGATTCAAAGGGAACCGGGCGAGGAGGCCACGGCCCGGCGAAGACAGTCGGGCACGCAAAAACCCCTGCGATCTGATTCGGATCGCAGGGGTTCTGCACAACGCGGAGTCGGTGGGATTTGAACCCACGGTCCCCCTATTGGAGGACTTCACCTTAGCAGGGTGACGCTTTCGGCCGCTCAGCCACGACTCCATCTGCAATGCAGTGATCCGTTCCGGCGAAATGCGCGGTAACAGACCCTCCAGCACTACGGAATACAGCCTAAGGGAAAGGAGCCATCCAGGGCAAAGCGCGAACGCCGAGAGTGGGCTTCGTCATAGTCGAGTCGACCTGTGACGCGCGCGAATTCGGGCCGAACGTCCCCTTTGTACCGCTCCCCCACACCGGAATTCCAGCATTCATCAATGTCCGGGCGTAAAATCGGCGTGAAGTGCTTTGCGGTCTGAACTCATTTTCCCGCAGGAACACCGGTCGGAAATCCGATTGCCGCGGTGTGCCCTGCGCCGGAAACGAGAACGGCGAGCGGGCCGTACTGCACGAGTAGACAGTTTTTGAGGAGTAGACAACTTGCCAGAGTTTCCCCCTGACAAGCGCGGACCGCATGGGAGCGACCCCGATTCCCGGACGACAGGTCGTCGGCTCCGCGCCTCCTCTCGCCCTCGCTTCCGCGGCGACACCGCCGCCAGTGACAGTGACTCGACACCGCAGTCGAACCCTCAGGGGCCGGATTCCCGGCACGGTGACTCGCAGCAGCGGCCCACCTCGGCAGTGAATCCTCGCCGGTCCCGCACGAATTCCGGCCAGTCTTCCGACCGGACCCCCGAGACGACCTCCGAGACACGTGCCGACCGCTCCTCCCGGACGGACTCTCGCCCATCCGGCGACTCGTCGGGCTACAGGCTCGGCGAGAGCAGCCGCGGGGAGGGATCACCGGTCCGGTCGCCGCACGCTCCGCCGCCGCGCCCTATCGCTCCGCGCACTCGCCGCGAAGCCCGCATGCTGCGTGCTGCCGCCGCCAGCGGCGCTTCGGCAGCCGGAGTGGCCGCCGCGGCAAGCTCGAACACACAAGACGAATCGGGCACCGGTTCGGACCCTGATTCTGCGCACGACGCCCCGCGCACATTCGCGGGGGACGAATCGGCCGCCTCGGCGAGGGATTCCCACGACTCCGACCGTTCGGACGACGGTGCCGACAGAGCCTCCGCTCCGACGACGCGCCGCGATGCCCGTCAGCAGCGCTCAGCCGAGTCCCGGGGCCGAGGCCGGAGATCGGCGTCCGGGGCACGGGCAGGCCGGAAAGCGGCCGGCGCAGCAGCGGCCGGCGCGGGAACCACAGCTGCCTCTGCCGGGAGATCATCTGCCGGAACCGCTTCCGAGGGCGCGAACTCGACTTCCGACGGGAAGCCGACCGGTCGCGCACCGGGACGGGCACGCCGTCATTCCTCCCGCCTCGGCGAGACGTTCCCCAGCCTCGTCGGCTGGACTTCGCTGAGCACCCTCCTGCCCGGAGTCGGACTGCTGCGCACACGCTTCCGGCCCGCGGGTCTCGTCGTGTTCGGGCTCTTCGTTCTCACTCTGCTCGTCGGTCTCGTCTATCTGCTGGTCAAGGGACCGGTTCGCGCGGTCGCCACGGTCGTCGCGAGCCCCTCGCTGCTGAACTTCCTCGCCATTGCCGCCGTGCTCGTGGCCGTGATCTGGATCCTCGTGATGATCGTGTCCCACCTCGGGCTGCGCCGCGGGCACCGATACCGGCCCTGGCAGAATAAGCTGGCCGGCGTCCTCGTCGTCTCCCTGGCCCTCATCATCGGCATCCCGCTGGGCGTCGGGTCCGTCTTCGCCCGCGTGCAGTCCGACACGGTGGCCAGCCTCTTCGGCGACAGCACCGGGAAGTCCGAGAGTGCCGAGGACCTGTGGGCGGACAAGCCCTACATCAACGTCTTCCTCATGGGCCGCGACAACGGCGACGACCGTGAGGGCACCCGCCCGGACACGATGCTCGTGGCCTCCATCGACACGAAGACCGGCAATGCCGCGCTCATCTCCGTCCCCCGAAACCTCGCGTTCCCGGTCTTCCCCGAAGGCAGCGAACTCGAAGAAGCCTGGCCCGACGGATTCCGACCCTCCGGTGACTCGTCCCAAGACCTCATCAACGCCGTATGGCAGTGGGGCGAACAGAACCCCGACCAGATCGGCAACCCGCACGGGCTCGAACCGGGAATGTGGGCGACGATGCAGGCCGTTGAAGGCTCTCTGGGCCTCAAACTCGACTATTGGTCCTCGGTCGACATGGCCGGGTTCGAAGACGTCGTCGACGCCATCGGCGGAGTCAAGATCGACGTCGAACGCCCGATCCCCATGGGCGGCGGAAAGTCGATGTCCGGTGTGAAGAACGAGGTCTACGGCTGGGTCGATCCGGGCCCGCAGACACTCAAGGGCAAGGACGCACTCTGGTACGTCCGCTCCCGCGAAGGCAGCGACAACTACGACCGCATGTGCCGCCAGCAGCGCATGCTCAAGACCACGCTCGAGCAGGTCGACCCGCAGGAGATCGCCACGGCCTATCCGAAGCTCGCGAACTCCGCGACGCGGAACATCGCCACCTCGATTCCGCAGAACGAGATCCCGGCGTTCATCGAACTCGCCATGATGATGCAGAAGGGAGACGTCACCACGGTGCAGATCAACAACGACGTCACCCCCACCTACGACCCCGACTACGACGTCCTCCACGACTGGATCCGCGGCGAGGTCAAGGGCGCATCCGACGGCGAAGAGACCCCGAAGCCGACGAACGACGGCAGCAAGTCCCAGGAGTCCGAGGACAGCGCGGATTCGACCGAGGACAGCGCCGCTGAGGACAGCACCACGGAGGACACGGCCGATTCCGCGGATGGTTCCACCGATGAGTCCGGCGCCGAGGCGGACGCCACCGAAGCGGCGACGCCGGGTGAGCCCAACGCCGAAGGCAAGTGCTACCCGAAGGGGTTCAAGCCCGGTGACGACTTCCCCGGCTACCCCGGGCCCAACGGCGGAACCGGCGAGCAGGGGTGAACGAATCTCCCGTCCCCGCGGTCGCGATCATCGGGGTCGGACCGCGGGGTCTCACCGTTCTGGAGCGGCTCGTGGCGCTGGCGACGAGACGCTTCGCTGACCGCGCCGAGCCCGCAGGCAGCGGATCCGGCGTGTCCCGCCGCTCAGCTGACGGCACCGCCGAGCCCGCGCTGACCATCCACCTCATCGATCCGTACCCACCAGGTGCGGGCATCGTGTGGCGCACCGACCAGCCCGAGTCCCTGCTGATGAACACCACCATCGCCGAGCAGACCGTCTTCCCCGACTCCAGCTGCACCTTCCTCGACCCCGGCGAAGCACCGACTGGGCCGTCCATGGGCGAGTGGTACCTCGCCGACGGCGGCACCGAACCCCTCCATTCGACCTTCCCCAGCCGCAGCCTCTACGGTCGCTACCTCCGCGACGCCTACCGGCGCATCCGCGCCGGTGCACCGGACTTCATCGAGATCATCGAACACCCGACGAGGGCCGAATCCGTCATCGATCTGCCCACGATGGACCTCCCCGAGCCGGCGTCTCAGGGATCGCGGGCCACGGTTCCCGAACAGCTCGTGCGCTGCCAGAACGGCACGACGATCGTGGCCGGCGCCGTCGTGCTCGCCGTCGGCCACATTCCCAGCGCCCAGCCGGAGGAGCGTGCCCGCCTCGCCGCATTCGCCGAACTGCATGGCGGGCTCTACCTGCCGCAGGGTCTGCCCGCGGAGACCCCCGTCGCCGAGGTGGCCCCAGGGGAGCGGGTCATCGTCCGTGGCATGGGGCTCAACTACTTCGACCTGCAGACCCTGTTCACTCATGAGCGCGGCGGTCGCTTCGAACCGGAACCCGGCAGTCAGCTGCGCTATGTGCCCAGCGGTGAAGAACCGCGGCTGGCGCTGGGTTCGCGACGCGGAATCCCGTATCGCAGCAAACCGATCTGTCACGAACACCCGCGCCGAGACTGGCCGCTGCGGTACTTCACGAAGGACAACATCGCGCTGCTCGCCGGGCTCGAGGACCTCGACGGGGAACGCAGGGCCGGTGCCCGGTTCAACGATCAGCTGTGGCCGCTCATCCTCGCCGACCTGCGCCTGGCGTACTATCACACGCTCTCACAGGTCCGCCCCGAAGCGTTCACCGATGATCCCGGCCAGCTGCGCGAAGCCATCGGTGAAGCGGTCTCGCGCCACCTGACCCGCCGCACCTGGCAGGAGACGCACCCGCAAGCAGCGGGTGAAGGCGGTGCCTCCGAGGCTCGGGCCGCTGCAGCCGTTCGTGCAGCGGCGAGCGCCACGACCACCGAGGAGGCCGCCCGCCACGGTCGCGTCACCCGCGAAGCCTTCGCCTGGTCGGAGATCGAAGAGGCACTCGTGCCCGATCCCGCCGACCGCATGTCCCTGCACACTCTGCTCAACCCGCTCGAAGGTGAGCTGTTCACCAGCCGCGAACCCGGCGAGCCCGGGTCTCTGCACGAGTGGATGCTCGACTTCCTGCGCACCGACCTGCGCAGCTCCCTGGCGGGTCCGACCGGCAGCCCGGAGAAGGCGCTCTTCACTGTTCTGTGGCAGTCGCGGCTGCTGCTCAAGGAGCTCATCGTCGCAGGTCACATCGACCGCGTGAGCATCGATATGGAGATCCTCGGCTGGTTCGAGGGCTTCGTCTCCGGCATCTGCGATGGGCCTCCCCCGCAGCGGATCGCCGAACTGCTCGCCCTCGCCGAGGCGGGAATCGTGTCGTTCATCGGCCCCGATATGCGCATTGAGGAGAACCCGGATGCGCTCGTCGCGCCTGAACCGGACGCCGATGCGGTGCCCGGTGCGAAGGCGCAAGGGCCGCGACCGGAGATCTTCACAGTCACCTCGGCGCAGGCCGCCGGCGAGATCACGGGCAGCGTCGTCATCGATGCCGCGTCCCCGACGAACTCCGTCTCGCGCGCAGCGGATGTCCTGCTGTACGGGATGCTTGAGCGCGGTCAGCTCACCGCAGCCCGTCTGACCTTGGACGACGGTCGGGAGAAGTTCCTCAACGGGCTCGCGCTCACGCCTCGGCCCTATCGCACGATCGACGTCGAAGGCAACGTCCACCCGCGCCGATTCGCACTGTCGATCCAACTGTCGTCGAAGCAGTGGGGTCTGGCGATCGCCGCGAACCCCGGCACCGATGCGGCCACGCTCCACGACTCGCACGCCGCCGCCCAGGCGATCCTCGACCTCCTCTGAAGTCCCGCAGGCTCTCACCGGGTACCAGGGGCTGAGACGATGCGAGGCAGGGCACCGATTCGGGAAGCTCCACCCGCGGCCTCCGTGCCGGTGTTGCCCGATGGCTCGGGGGCGAAAGGCTCGGGAGTGGAAAAGGTACATCTTCCTCTGAACTGCTCACCGAAGAACGTGATGCGTCCAGAGGAACCCGGACCACAACAGCCTTCAGCAGCCGAGCACCAAACGCGAACAGCCCAGTCTTAGGTGAACTGCCCAGCTTCAAACGTGGGCTATTCAACTCACACTGGGCTGTTCGCAGACGCGCCGGGCCGGGCCGCGCCGACCCGCACCCCGCGCGGCTACGCCATTTCGAGGGCGGCTTCGGGCTTCGTGGTCCGGGCTCGGACGATGGCCAGCAGCGACATCACGATGCCGATGACCGCCCAGGCCAACAGTCCGCCGTAGGCGGCAGCCTGTCCGGTCGTGCCCGCGGCGATCGCAGCGAAGCCGTTCATCGCCGGGGTCAGCGGCAGGATCGGCGCGAGAAGATCGAAGAACTGCGGCACCGCTCCAATCGTCCGACCCGCCACGGCCAACACCACGGCGATGACCGAGAGGAACCGACCCACTCCTCCGAACCACGCCACGAGAGCGAAGTTCAGGATCATGAACACGATCGCTGAGACGAAGGTGAGCACCGCGATGTCGAAACCTTGGACTGCGTCGATGTCCATCACGGTGACCGCGAGGATCGAGAGCACGAGTGCCTGCAGCACGCCGACGACCAGTCCGGGCAGCAGTCCGCGCGCCCACACGGCGAACGAGGACTTCGTCGACAGCAGCGCCCAGGCCGGGATCGGTTTGAGCACCGTGTAGGTGACGAGCCCGCCGATCCACAAAGCGAGCATGATCAGCAGGGCGATCGTCGATCCGGCCAGCACATCCGTCACGCTGTCCGTGTCGGGAGCTTCGATGTTCGCCGAGGCGACCTTGGCCAAGCGGTCACGTTCCGGAGCCGTGTAGGACGGCACCTCGTCCGCGCCGTCCTCGACGCCGTCGGCGAACTTGCTCACGCCCTTCGCGTACTTGTCCGTGCCCTCATCGAGCTTGTCCAGTCCCGCCGCCAGCTCGGAGGTGCCGGTCGCGGCTTCGGAGACGCCGTCGGTGTACTTGCCGACCCCGGTGCTGTATTCGTTCAGCCCATCGCTGAGCTGACCGGCGCCGTCGGAGAGTTCGGAGGAACCGTCGGCGACCTTCCCGATGCCCTTGGACAGGGCAGGCATGCCGTCGGCGAGCTGCTCGTTGCCGTCGGCGACTCCGGCGGCACCCTGCCGCAGACCCTTCGAGGCTTCGAGCAGCTTCGGGGCGTTCTTCGAGATGTCCTCCATGCCCTTCATCAGGTCGCCGAGGCCGTCCTCGAGTCCCTTGACGAACTTGGTGACACCGTCGGAGAGCTCCGAAGCACCCTTGGCGAGGTCATCGGACCCGCCGAGGAGGGAGGAACCGTCCTTCTCCTGTTCGAGACCGTCGACGGCCTGGTTCAGACCGCCCGAGGTGCCGTTGAGGAGACCCTGAGCATAGGCCTGTTCGATGCCCTTGCAGACCTGGTCGGGCGTGCCGGTCGGGCACATCTCGGCCCGCGCCTGGTTCGCCTCGGCCTCGGTCATGATGCCCGCTTTGACGAGCCCGTCGAGATCAGGCTTCGTACCGGCCAGCTGGTCGGCCTGGTCGGCGCCCTCCTGCAGACCGTCACGGTACTGGTGCAGTCCGTCGGAGAGGCCGGTGGCTCCCTCGGACACGCCCTCGGCGCCCTTCTCGAGCTCCTTGCCGCCTTTCGTGATCTCGCCGAGGCCGCCTTCACCCGAGTCACCGGAACCGGTGAAGCCCTTGATGATCTGGTCGATGGACTTCGTGTATTCGTCGACACCGTCGGAGAGCTCACCGGACCCGTCGGCCAGCTTCTGCGTGCTGTCGGGCAGCTTCGACGTCTGCTCGTCGAGCTTGTTCAGCCCCCCGGACATCTCCGAGGCGCCCTTCGACAGGTCTCCGGCGCCCTTCGACAGGTCGGTCGCACCGGTCTTGAGTTCGCCGCCGGACCGGCCCAGCTCGTCCATGCCCTTGGACAGTTCACCGGCACCTTCGGCGGACTCTCCGGTGCCTTCCTTGAGTCCTTCGGCACCCTTGTCGAGTTCCCCGGCGGCGTCGCCGAGGTCCTTCATCTGCTCGCCCATCTTGTTGAAGCCGAGGTAGATGTTGTCGAGGTAGGTCTCTGTCATCTCCGTGTTGAACGTCGTCCGGGCCACCTCGGCGACGGAGCGGGAGATCTGCGTATCCAGCGCCGGAGCGGTGCCGGACACGTCGACGTCGAGCTGCGTCTGCGTCGCCGACTGTGCATCGTCGACCGAGGTCACAGCGCGGGAGAAACCTTCGGGGATCGTCAGCTGCGCGGCGTAGGAGCCGTCGGAGAGCCCCTTCTGCGCATCCTCTTCGTCGGTGATGACCCAGTGGATGTTGTTCGCGTCCTCACCCACGAGTCCGCTGGTCAGCTGCCGTCCGATCGGAACGGTCTCGCCGTCGACCTTCGCCCCGTCGTCGTTGTTGACGATGGCGGCTTCGATGGTCTCGAGACGATCGCCGCTCTTCCAGGTGGCGAGGATGAATCCGGCCGCCACGATGATCGGAATGAGGACCAGGCCGAGGAGGGACAGCCAGTTCACCGGCCGCTTCGAGTTCGCACGTTCGAGTCTCACGACTGCACGCCTTCCATGTTGGTGCTGTCGACGGCGTGAGTGTGTTCGCCGCCTGATTCGCTGTCGGTTCCGCCTCGCTCATCGGGTCGAGCCTCGTCGAGGTCGAGGTGGAAGTAGTTCGTTTCGGAGCTGAGGATCCCGGTCACATCCCCGTCGGGCAGGCCGAGGACGACGGTGGTGCCGTCGGCTGCGAGATCGGGCAGGAGGTCGCGCAGCCCGCGTCCGGCCTCCTCGGTGAGGTGCTGCGCACCGTCGATGACGATGAGATCCGGCGCCGAGGCGGCCCACCGGGACAGGTCCCGTGAACGCATCCCCCGGTTGCCGTCACCGGCATTGAGGTCGAGGTAGGGAACCTGACGGCGGACCCGTCCGGCGTGCTCGGGCAGGACGTGCGCTCCGATCTTCATCTCTCCGGCCGTGAGTCCGACGCGGCCGGAGACGGCCAGCAGGAGGGCCCGGCGGGCGGCGCCGCTGGCCACGAGGATCTGCCCGGGCAGCAGGGAGATGTCGACGCGGGCGAAGCCGCGGTCACCGGAGTACACGCCGATTCCGCGTCCGTAGACCCGGTAGTCCGAGTCCGGTTCCGGCCAATCGCGCAGGGCCACCTCGTGGGCGAGGCCCTCACCCTCGACGTCGAGCCTGGGCAGGAGCCGGTCGAGCCACTTCGGCAGCCACCAGGCCTTGTCGCCGAGGAGCTGCATGATCGCCGGCACGAGCGACATGCGCACGAGGAAGGCGTCGACGAAGATGCCCGAGGCCAGAGCGAGCGCGATCGATTTGATGATCGGTTCGCCCGCGGGGACGAAGGCCGCGAAGACCGAGAACATGATGATCGCCGCGGCTGAGACAACGCGGGCGGAGGAGGCGAATCCGGCCCTGATGGCGTCCTTGGCCGACGAGCCGTGGACATAGGCTTCGCGCATTCCGGAGACGAGGAAGACCTCGTAGTCCATGGCCAGTCCGAAGAGGATGCCCATGACGATGATCGGCAGGAAGCTGATGACCGGCCCCGTCGAGTCGATGCCCAGCGGTGCTGCGAAGAGTCCGTCGTGGAAGACGAGGACGACCGTGCCGAAGGAGGCGAAGACGGACAGGAGGAAGCCGCCGGTGGCCTTGAGCGGCACCGCGATCGAGCGGAAGACCATCATCAGCAGGATGATGGAGAGTCCGACGACGAAGATGCCGAAGGGCAGCAGCGCCTTGCCGAGCTGGTCGGAGACGTCGATCTGGATCGCGGTGGCACCCGTGACGGCGGTGTCGAAGTCGAAGTCGTCCTCGATCTCGTCGCTGAGGGAGCGCAGCCGGTCGACGGTGTCGAGGGTGGCCGGGTCATCGGAGGCGGTGGTCGGGATGATCTGGAACAGCGCGGTCGTGGCGTCGCGGTTCGGGGTGGCCATGATGACCTCTTCGACGCCGTCGACGTCCTCGATGCGCTTCTCGATGTCCTCGACGTCGCCGAGCGGGTCGTCGCTGGTCACGATCTGACTCGTCATCACCAGGGGCCCGTTGTAGCCGGGTCCGAAGTGTTCGTCGATGAGCTCGTAGGTCGCGCGAGCCGGCGTGCCCTCCTCCTGGTCGCCGGCCGTGGGCAGGGACAGCTGGAGCTGGGTGGCGGGGATCGCGAAGAGCGCGAGCCCGCCGACGATGACGATGATCGTCAGCAGCGGAATCTTCGTCACCGCCCTGAGCCACCCGGCGAAGAACTTGTTCATGATCGTCGGCGGGTACGGGTCGCCGGCCTCGGCGCGAGCTTCCGCGGCGATCTGCTCCCGCGTTGCCGGGTCGCTGACCTCGGCGAGGGGGGACGCGGAACCGGCGGTCGCCTCGGTGCCGGTCGATGAGTCCTCCGCCGAGGCGGCTGTGCCGTTCTTCGCCCGCCGAGCGGCCGCGGCGTGGGCCTTCCGATAGCGTTTCGTCGGCTTCGGGGTGATCTTCGACTTCACGAGGCCGAGCAGGGCGGGGACCATCGTCAGCGAGATCATCACGGCCACGGCGACGGAGCCGGAGGCACCGATGCCCATGATCGTGAGGAAGGGGATACCGGCCAGGGCGAGTCCGAACAGAGCGATCATCACGGTCATACCGGCGAAGACGACGGCGGATCCGGCGGTGGCGACGGCTCGTCCGGCCGCCTCGACGGGGTCGTGGCCCTCGGCCAGGAGGTCTCTGGCTCGGGAGACGATGAAGAGGGCGTAGTCGATGCCCACGGCCAGTCCGAGCATGAGCGCGAGCATGATCGATGAGGAGTTGATCGTCGCGAATGCGGTGCCCCCGACGATGAGCAGCACGGAGATGCCGACGCCGATGAGCGCGGTGATCAGCGGCATGCCGGCCGCGCGGAAGGAGCCGAGGGTGAGCAGGAGGACGATGAAGGCGATGACGACGCCGATGCCTTCGACCCAGGAGATCTCGACACCGGTGATCTGGAAGAGTTCGCCGCCGCCTTCGACCTGCGCCCCGGGCAGGTCGGCCCGCAGCGGGTCGAGGGCGTCGAGGAGATTGTCGCCGGCATCCTCGCCGACGTCCTGCTGAGTGCCGTCGTACTGGACGGAGATCATGGCCGCCGAGTCGTCCTGGCTGATGGCGCCCTCGACGAGGTCGGAGTACGGGGAGGTCACCGTGTCGACGTGCGGGAGGTCTTCGAGCCGTTCGACCTCCTCGGCGATCGCGTCCCTGTACTTCTCGTCCGTGACCTTCTCCCCGTCATCGGCGACGACGATGACGGAGGCCGCGACACCGGCCGCCTCGGGGAACGTCGACTTCATCGAGTCGAGCGCGGTCTGAGCTTCGGACCCGGGCAGCGTGAAGTCGTCGTCGAAGTCCTTGGCGAACGCGGCGACTCCGGCGCCGACGAGCGCGAAGATCACAAGCCAGGCAGCGATGATCCGCCAGGGTGCCTGATACGCACGGCGCCCCAGGGCATAGAGGAAAGTTGACACGATGACCTCGATACAAAAGTGTATTGGATACAGTATTGTATTGTTGTGCAATACCCACCCTCCATGCAAATGGATCCCAGATTGAGCGGGGATTCTCATGAGATGCTCAGCCGCCCTGCCCGCCGACCCTCCATCACGGCCGGCCCTGCCGCCGGCGCCGCAACCTGCACCGCCATGGCCCTCGCCGAGACCACTGCAACGAAATGACGATGAACACAGACGAACTCAGTCCCCGCAGACGCCAGACCCGGTCCACCCTCGTTCAAGCCGGCACCTCGGTCTTCGCCGTGCGCGGCATCGACGGCGCCTCGATCGAGGAGATCTGCGAGGCCGGCGGGCTGACCCGCGGGGCGTTCTATTCGAACTTCTCCAGCCGGGACGATCTGGTGCTCGCGATCATCGAGATGCGCACCTCGGAGAATCTCGATCGTCTCGACGCCACGATTCAGCGCTGGACAGAGCAGCTGACCGCGACGACCGAGGCGCCGGAGATCAAGGCGCTGATGACGACGTTCATCGACGATGTCTTCAACGAGAAGAAGCAGACCGTGGCCGAGACCATCACCGAGCAGGAGATCGAGCTCTACTGCCTGCGGGTGCCCCACCTCCACGCCCGCTACGTCGAGCTCAACGCCTCTCAGTTCGAGCGGCTGGCGGCCCTGGTGACCACGGCCCTCGACGTCGCCGGCGCCACACCGAAGCAGCCGATCGGCGACTTCCTCACGGTCATCATCTCCGTGTTCAACCGGATCGCGCTCTCCGCGGCGGCCGGCAAGGCGATGGATGAACACGTCGACATCGACCCGGGTCTCATCGTCGAGGTGCTCATGCATCTCATCGACTTCTGTCCCGGCGACGGGGACTGAGCAGGCTCACCGACGTGGTTCGAGGCACTAAGGTGGTGCCCGTGAACGAACTCCAGCGCGAATTCTCTGCTTTCATCAACAACATGGACGTCCGCCTCGGCGCGTTCGTCCTCGCCGACCTGCCCGAGACCTTCGAGAAGGAGGACGGGGAGACCGTGGCGTTCCCGAAGGACTTCGGGCCGAAATCGCTGCCGATGCTCGAACTCTTCGTGCTCTCGAAGTTCCCGAACACCGAAGAGATCCTCAAACCGGAGCACCGCCGCTTCTTCGAGGGACTCATCCGCTACCTCGGCGAAACCTACCTGCGCGCGATCGGCGGCGTCTGGGACCACGACGAGTCGACGGGCAGCGGGATGCCGTTCATCCGGCCAGACAACGCCGACGGCCCGGCCGCCGGTGAGCCGATCCCATTGGTCGGCATTGTGCTGACCGCCGTCGATCAGCGCAGCGCCGAGGTATTCACCGCAGTGCTCGAAAAGGCCCGGGAGCTCCTCGGCGGCGACGGCCGGCCGCGGCGCAGAGGCACGGGGCTCTCACTCGGCGTGCTCAATGCTGAGAATTCCAGCGAGGAGGAAGTCGAATTCCTCTCTCGCTTCATCGGCACCGTCGAACCGGGCATCGCCGCCTGGACCCAGGAGCAGGCCGACCCGAGTTCGTGGGGCTTCGACCGGGAGAGCCTGGCCCGCCTGGGCAGACAGGTCGCGGTCCGCTACGACGGCCCCGATGACATGATCGCCGAGGACGAGACTCCCTTCACCGCCGGTGCCATGCGCTTCATCGGTGAGACGGTGCGCCGAACCGCCTTCGGTCAGTGGCGCTACGGTGCCGGACTCGAAGCCGATGATCCGCGCAGCAAGCAGCCGTTCATCCGCTTCGTCATCGGCGATCAGAACCTCGACCTCGTGCCATGGCGCCTCATCCAGGCAGCGCTGGAGAACGATGATGCGATCGCCTCCGCCCTCGACGCGGTCATCGAGATGCGCGAGCAGGAAGCCGCAGAGGCGACCGAGAAGTCCGACTGAACCGACCGCGTGTGGGACCGCCGCCGGCTCAGAGTTGGAAGCGGCGGTTTCCGCGCAGACCCTCGGCCGGCGACCCGGGAGCAAGGTCGATCTGCCTGCGCGCCGGATCGATGCGCACGCTCACCAGCGTCGCCGACCGATCCCCGTAGGCGGCGCCGGGTGCCGGAATGCAGCACACGGGTGCCTGTCCCGGTCCCGTCGTCAGCAACTTCGTGAGGTCGCCGACCGTGACGGCCGCGTGCCCTTCGCCGACGCCGGGTGAGGCGGCGTCGTCGGGTGCAGTGGCGTCGTCGGGTGCAGCGGCTTCGTCGGGTGCGGCCTCGCCGGTACGCGCCCGGGCACGTTCGGCTTCGAAGTCGGCGACGGCGCCCTCGAGGTGCCGATAGCGGTCCTGCGAGGTCGAATCGGGGCGCAGCTCAAGCGCACCGTCGAGCAGATCCGGGTGCAGAAAATGGTTCGTGTGGAGGAGGAACCCGGACTCCCCCGTCTCTCCGTCGGCCGCACTGCCCGCGCGGGCCCGCCGCTCGCGCTTGAGTGCACCGGCGATCTCGACCTGGACGGCCGCCTCGGCGGTGATGACGGTGATCACCGACGAGGACGAGGTCGCGGCGCTTCGGATGATCTCGAGCGCCTCGTCGAGAGTGCCGGCTTCGGCCAGGACCCGGGCGAGGATCATATGGATGGGCACTCCCCCAGCCTCGTCGCCGGCGTGTTTGAGGATGTTGAGCAGCACCCCGACACCGGCCTCGTTGAGACCGATCTTGCCGAGCATTCCGAACTCGGCGATGCCCACATGTCGGTGCTGACCAGGCACGGAACCGACGTCGTTGAAATGCCACAGCGAGGAGAAGTCCGCGGCCCAGTCCCAGTTCTGCGCGGCCACGGAGGCGCCCGGGCTCGTGTGGCTGACGGTCGAGCATTCGGTCGGTGCGGCCTTCGCCTGGGTCATGATCTCGGTGCGGGCGATGATCTCCATGAGCTCTATGACATCGATGTCCGCACCCGCGGCCACGGCTTCGACCTCCTCGGCGCCGGTCGGCCACCACTGCCTGAGTCGCTCAAGACTCGCCACGGTCGCGGATTCCACGGCCGCCTCGGGGATGGACAGATGCGAGAAGTAACGGCGATAGGCTCTGCGGGTGGATTCGATTCCCGTGCGCAGCTCCTGGCCGCGGCGGTGACCGCGCTCGATATGGTCGCTCGCGCGGACGGCGAAGGTCGTGGGCCGCACCTCGGCGGCGGGAACGAATTCGGTGCTCATGACGACTCCTCCTTCAGTCGAAATCGGCTCAGTCCGTGCCGACGAGCGAGCCGACGCCGATGTCGATACCGAGATAATGCATGTGCGCGGCAGTTTCGGCAAGGGCGGCGAAGAGGTTGAAGTTGTGCAGGCTCTCGAAGCCGCGTGACCAGTGCAGGCCCGCCGCGATCGAAAAGACGCTGTGGTCGTCGGTGGACTCCATGCGGGCGCGGATCTCGCCGAGTCGTTCGTGGTGGTGTTCGACGAGTTCGACCTTGCGGTCGTGCAGTCCGCTGAAGCGGAATCCGTGGGCCGGCAGCACCGCCACATCCTCGTCGAGCCCGCCGATCTTCTCCAGCGAGCGCAGATAGTCGCCGAGGCTGTGCGTGATCGCGCCGGAATCGAGGCCGATGTTCGGGGTGATCGTCGGCAGCACGTGGTCGCCGGAGAAGAACAGCTTGTCCTCGTCGCGGACGAACGCCGAGTGCCCGTAGGTGTGCCCTGGCGTCCACATTGCCGTCACTCGGCCCTCGTCGAGAGGGAGGTCGGTGCCGTCGTCGAGGACGTGGATGTTCTCGGGCAGCCGGCTCATCGCCTGCTTGTACAGGCTCATCGAGTCGTGTTTGGCCCCGCCCTTGCTCGATCCGACCTGGAGGCTTTCGACTTCGGCCCAGCGGTCCTCGGGGACTCCGTAGGCGCGGGCGATGTTGAGGTTGGGGTCGATGCCGGTGCCGAGGTCGACGGCGTCGGTGTAGAAGCGTCTGATCGCGCGCAGGTCCTCGCCGTGCATGGCGACCCAGGCGTCGGGGTTCTTCGCGAGCAGTGCGGGCACGAGTCCGATGTGGTCGCGGTGGTAGTGGGTGATCGCGATCCCGCGGATATCGGCGACGGTGAAGCCGAGGTCGGCCAGCGCCGAGGTGAGCGCCAGGTACTGGTCCTTGCCGTCCCAGCCCGGGTCGATGAGGACGACGCCGGAGCCGTCGGCGATGGCATAGCAGTAGGTGAAGACGAGAGGGTTGTTCGGGATCGGGACCGGAAGGGCCCAGACACCCTCGGCGACCTGTTCGACAGGAGGCAGGACTCGGTCTTTCCATGCCGCCGACTGCTGGGAACTGAGCGATTCGATCGCCATACTTCTCTCACACCTCTCGCTGGGGCCACATTGTCCGTTGACTGCAATCTACTCCGTTTCCGATCGTTGCTGAAAAAGCATTCGATCAATGGCCGAGGCGGGTGGGCCGCACCTGAGGTGCAGTCGGTCGGCGAAGCGCAGGGGACGACGGTCTGCGCGGCTGCGAACTGGGCAACGGTGAGTGGCTAGCCGCCTCAGCGAGGGAAGGATTCGGATCCGCGATTGAGCACTACCGATATCGTCGATCGCCATGATCGATTTCGTCGCTATGACATCTAATCAGTACTGATTGTCTGCAGATTCTCCTCGACAGCTTTCGTTTTCAGTACTTTCAGCGTTAAGATCATGACGCACATCACTGCCGGGCCCTCGTCGACGCCGATGATCGCGGACCGGCAGGCAGCAAGACTCATTGGGGAGGATTGATATGGCTGCTTCTGGCTCACTGAAGCGCAACCTCGGGCTGTGGTCCATCGTCGGACTCGGGCTCGGCTACATGACGCCGACGGTCGTCTTCGACACGTTCGGAATCGTGTCCGACGAGACCGCGGGAGCCGTGCCCTCGGCGTATCTGATCGCTCTCGTCGTCATGATCTTCACGGCGTTCAGCTACGGCAAGATGGTCAAGATCTTCCCGACCGCGGGCTCGGCCTACACCTATACGCGGGAGACGATGTCGCCGGGGCTCGGCTTCCTCGTCGGATGGACATCTCTGATGGACTATCTGCTGCTGCCGATGGTCAACTGCCTCATCGCTCGCCTCTATATGGAGTCGCTCGTGCCCGATGCGCCGCCGTGGGTGTGGGTCGTCGTCTATACGGTCGTCATGACCGGCATCGTCACCTCGTCTATGCGGGGGACGGCGAACTTCAACGCCGTGCTGCTCATCTTCGCGGTCACGATGGTCGCCCTCTTCTGCATCTTCGCGGTCGTCAACCTCACCAACGGCGACGGCGCCGGAGTCGTATTCAGCCCCGAACCGTTCGTCCACGAGGGAGTCAAGCTCTCGACGCTGCTCACCGGCGCCACCGTCGTGTGCTTCTCGTTCATCGGCTTCGACGCCGTGACGATGTACACGAACGAGGCCAAGCACGTGAACCTCATGCCCAAGGCGATCATGCTCACCGTCGTCGCCGGCGGTGCCATCTTCCTCATCGCCAGCTACTTCGCGCAGCTGCTCTTCCCGGACAACTCGCAGTTCACCATCGTCGACGACCCGCTGCCGGAGATCGGCTTCCTCACCGGCGGTCACGTCTTCCAGGGCTTCTTCCTGGCCGCAGCGTTCGCGGCCACGATCGCCTCGGGGCTGGCCTCACACGCATCCGTCTCGCGAATGCTGCTGGTGATGGGGCGCAACGGCGTGCTGCCGCGCAGGGCCTTCGGCTACATCAACCCGAAGACGCACACGCCGGTGTTCAACATCGTGCTCGTCGGCGCCGTGTGCCTGCTCGCGATGTCGTTCAGTCTCGAGTTCATCTCTGCGCTCATCAACTTCGGTGCACTCATCGCGTTCACCTTCGTCAACCTCACGGTCATCGCCCACTATGCGTTCCGGACCAGGCAGGTGAAGGACTTCAAGACGGCGTTCGATTTCGTCGTCATGCCGGCGATCGGTGCGATCCTCACCGGCGTGCTGTGGGTGAGCCTGCACGAGACGGCACTCATCGGCGGCCTCGTGTGGCTGACCATCGGCGTCATCTACCTGGCGATCATGACCCGCGGATTCCGCCGCTCAGTGCGCAGCTTCGACGACCCCGAGGCCGACGCGAAGATGTCCGAACCCGAAGTGACCGAGGCTGGCGAAGGCGCTGGGACACACGACGGTTCCGGCGGTCCTGAGCAGGGAGCGCCCGTGCGGGACTGAGGCTGCGCGACTGGGCCTGCGGCAGCGGCACCACTCGGACCGTCGTTCAAGCGCTGCATCGCAGAAATCCCGTCGTTCAAGGCCAAGCGCGGTTATCGGTAGGTCTGCCTAGCGAAAAGCGCACTTGGCCTTGAACGAGCGAAAGCCCCCGAACTCTTCGCTGATGACGTTGAATTCGGGGGCTCTTCACTGGGCGGAAGCGGTGGGATTCGAACCCACGGTGCGGGGTTGCCGCACAACGGTTTTCAAGACCGTCTCCTTCGGCCGCTCGGACACGCTTCCCTCGGTTCATCGATGCATGTGAGAGCAACGATGAGAACCCGGCCTGCCCAGCACAAGGCTGAGCCACCATAGTTTCTCACAACTGGATCAGCATCTGCCAATTGGTCGTTCAGCGCCCGACCGACATCAGTGCGGTCCGGCGCGCGACCGGGTCAGTCCTTCTTGCGCTTCTTCGCTCGATTGCGCTTGCGCTCCGTGCCCAGAAGGTCGTCGAAGACCGAACGGCTCTCCGGCTCGGAGCCGGCGCCCGATTTGTCGGCGGCGCGGCCACTGGGCTTGCCGGAAGCGCTGGCCGTTTCCTCGAGGCGATCGCTCCAGGTCTTGCCGAGCTTCGGCGCGTCCTTCGGCTTGGACGGCTGCGCCTGATGTCCGGTGCTGTCGGCGTCCTCCGAGGTGGCACCGCGCGCCGCGAACGTCGCAGGCACCCGCTGGACGGGGACCTCAGCCTCTTCCTCGTCGACGAACTCTTCGTCGCCAGCGGGCTTCGAAGCGTTCGCGGGCTTCGCAGCTTCCGCAGACTCAGGTGCGTTCGCGGCTTCCGCAGACCGAGATGCATCCGCTTGCTTCGAGGCGTCCGTGTGCTTTGACGCCTCCACAGGCTTCTCGGACCCGGCGGCCGGAGCTGCTTCGGGCACGTCGTCCTGGGGCGGAACCACAGTGGAGTCCTCGACATCGTCGATGTCGGGATCAGCGACCGCGTCGACGGTGTTCTCGGCGGTATCGGCGACCTCTTCGGCTTCGGGATCACCGGCTTCAGACTCGTCAGCTTCGAGTTCACCAACGTCGGACTCGCCGGTCTCGGGTTCACCGGCGACGTGCTCTGCCGCGGGATCCTCGCCGACCACGGTCTCTGCTCCGGGTGCCTCAGCAGCTTCGGGCTCCGCGTCGGAAGCCTCGTCGCTCTTCGCCGTCGGCACTTCGGCGCCAGAATCCTCGGAGTCCGAGTCTTCGACGTCCGAGTTCGCGATCGCTGCCGCGACGGCACCGGACGTACCTCGGGGAGCAGCACCGACCGACTCCGAATCGGCGGCCGTCGCTTCGTCGGCAGGCGGCGCCACAGCGAACGAATCACCCGACTCACCTTCAGCGGCCGAGTCCCCAGCAGCCGCGGCACCGACTGCGGGGCCGGAGGCGCGCGACTCTTCGCCTTGATCAGAATCGGCCTGGCCGGAACCCGACTCACCGGAACCGGCCCAGCCCGGGGCGGGCTCGGCGGCGGCCTCCTCGGCGCGGGACGGCTTGCCCTTGAGCACAAGGGAGAGTGTGGCCAGCGGGACGGACAGCCAGTTCGGGCGGTTGCGCAGCTCGGTGACGACCTCGACGAGGAGTCGGTCGATCAGTGCCGCCCGCAGCACCGGATCGCTCAGCCCGATGCTGTCGCCGCGAGCTCGCGAATACCCGGACAGCAGCGAGTTCTGCACCTGCGAGGCCCACAGGTATTCGGGCGAGTCGAAGATCGCGCGAAGTGCCCCCGGATCGTTGCCGAAGCCGCTGACGACCAGTGAGCCGTCCTCGGAGTCCAAGGCGTCGGTGCGCTGCAGACGAGCGAAACCGGCGGCGTAGTCGATGCTGCGCAGCAGCGCCACGAGGTCGAAGGCGGCCGGTTTGGGATCCGAATTCGTCGAATCCGTGAACTTCACGACTGAATAGCCGTCGGTCGAGGAGCTGACCACATGGTCCAGCGTGAGCTCGCCGTGGATCTTCTGCAGGGTGCCGATGGTCTCGAGTCCCTGTAGCCTCGCACGGTGCCCGCGCAGCTCCGGGACCAGCGAATCCAGTGCCAGAGGTGCCCGGCCCAGCGCCCAGTCGATGCGCTCGACCCACTTCTGCACCAGCTGCTTCGTCGGTTCGCCGGCACCTTCGACGACTCCGAACTCGGCGGCCATGTCAGTGTGGAGTTCGCCGATGCGCCGACCCATCTCCGCGGCATGGGCGTTATACGCCCCGATCGAACCGGAATCGACGGCGCACACCGTGTTCACGGCCTCTCGCCACGCGGGTTCGGCGTCGACATCGACGTGGGAGAGCAGCGCCATCGGCGCCTCCATCTCCTGGACCTCGAACATGTCGTACCAGCGACCCGAGCCCCAGCCGATGACCTCGGGCACGCTGCGCGAACCCGCCTCGGTGAGCAGGACGGGGATCGTCAGCGATGACGGCATCCCATTCTCGAGGACACGGAAGAAAGAGAGCTCCATCGGCTCGTATTCGTCGTGGATGATGACGGTCGACTTGTGCGGCCCGGAGTCCGAGACCTCGATCGGTCGGATCTCGACGGGCATGACGTCCTCCGCCCCCACTGTGAGGTCACCGATCGATGGCTTCGGAGGGACCGCCTCGGCGGCGGTGTGGTCAGTCGAATTCGCCGAGGCGGCCGCCCCGTTCGCGGTCACCGGGAACGGCATCGGCGCTCGGTCCCGGGCCTCGGTCTTCTCCTGACTGTGGCGCAGGGATTCGGTGGACAGCTGCCCGCCGTCGAAGACCTTGCGCTTCGTGATCGCGTCGGCCATGAGGTTGACGAAGACTGGATCAGCGGCGCCGTCATAGACGTAGACCGTGCCGAGCGCGAGGTCGTCGACGCGTCCGATAAGGGCGTGGCGCAGGTGCATGTCCTCGGCACCGCGCAGGGTCAGGGGGATGTTGAGGCGACGCAGGGTGGGGCCGTCGCCGACGGAGATGACGGTCACGAGACCGGCGAAGCCTCCGAGCTCCTCGGCGGTATAAGTGAACGCGCGGGCCACCGACATGGGCGTGATGTCGGGGTCGGTCCCGAAATCTGCTGCGAGCTTGGGGAACCACGGCTGTCGGGGTATCCAGCTGGCTAACAGTTGTTCGAGCTCACTGCTGATGGCCATGACGTCTCCTAGAAGGGATTACGGGCATCCTCCATCCAATCATGATATGGGGTATAGGCGGTCCAGGGCGCACCCGAAACCCCGAAGTCGGGAGCCGAATCACGCAGGATGGGCGGGCACGAGGCGTCCTCATGTCGATACGAGTTGCCAAATGGCAAGACAAAGGGCGCACAATAGTCTGGTGGTTGAAACAGACATGACTCCCCAGAAGCTCACACTCGCCGACGAGGTCGAGGCGGCTGCGCTGCGAATTTCCGATTCCGTCATCCTGTCGCCACTTCAGATCTGCGAGCGGCTGACGACCGCAACCGGCTCGACGGTCTACCTCAAGCGCGAGGACCTGCAGATGGTGCGGTCCTACAAGATCCGCGGGGCCTTCAACTTCATGCTCCAGCTCGATGCCGGCGAGCGCGCTCGCGGAGTCGTGTGCGCCTCGGCAGGCAACCATGCCCAGGGCTTCGCCCGCGCCTGCAGGGAGCTGGGCATCCAGGGCACGATCTTCGTGCCCAAGACGACGCCGAAGCAGAAGATCGAGCGCGTCCGCCACTTCGGCGGGGAGCAGGTGACGATCGAGATCGCCGGCTCCACCTACGATGACGCCTCGGCGCTGGCCCACCGATTCGCCGAACGCAACGAAGCTCTCCTGGTATCGGCCTTCGACGATATGCGCACCATCGCAGGTCAGGGCACCGTGGCCGCGGAGATCCACGCTCAGCTCGAGACCGACCCCGACTACATCATCGTGCCCGTCGGCGGCGGCGGCGTGCTCGCCGGAGTCGCCGCCTATGCGGCCGAACGGATGCCGAACACGAAGGTCATCGGCGCCGAACCCGCCGGTGCCGCCTCGATGATCGCAGCTCTCAAGGCCGGCCACCCCGTGACCTTGGAGAACATCGACCGCTTCGCCGACGGCACCGCTGTGCGCCGGGCCGGCAACATCACCTACGACGTCATCGCCGAACTCGGCCTCGACCTGCGTCCCGTCGCCGAGGGCGCGGTGGCCACCGAGATGCTCGATATGTACCAGGTCGACGGAATCATCGCCGAACCCTCCGGAGCCCTGGCCTCGGCGGGAATCGGCGGACCGGATTCGGACAAGCCGATCACGATCGAACCGGGGTCGACCGTGGTGTGCCTGGTCTCCGGCGGCAACAACGACATCTCCCGCTACCCGGAGATCCTCGAGCGCTCACTCGTCCACGAGGGCCTCAAGCACTACTTCATCGTCGACTTCCCGCAGGAGCCCGGGGCGCTGCGCCGCTTCCTCAACGAGGTGCTCGGGCCCGAGGACGATATCGCGATGTTCGAGTACGTCAAACGCTCCGACCGGGAGACCGGACCGGCGTTCGTCGGCATTCAGCTCGGCTATGCCGAAGACCTGCCGAATCTGCTCGAGCGGATGGAAGCCTCATCGATCGAGGTCGAGCGCGTGCACCAGAACTCACCGATGTTCCGTCTCTTCGCCTGAGGGGCTGGGCGGCGGGCTGGCGGGCTGGGTGCATTTGCCACCGCGTAATTCGGCTCGGTAGCGGTCTGGACAGGCACCGCGGTGCGCTTCGGCTGAGTGCCATGAGCGCCCCCTTGCCCCGCGAAACAGTGCGGGAAGCCCGCCTTCGCCGCCAAATAGAGGTCACTATCGGATACTTCTGAGCCGCCCCAGAACTATCCGATAGTGACCTTTGTTTGAGCTCCGATGTCCGATTGCGACCTACATTTGAGCAGAAACTCTCTGCACAACCGCGCCCAGTCACTCAGACGCCCCAGCACCACCGCCCGGACTCCCCTGCCCTCCTCCGCGCCCAGCCACTAGAGTGGAAGCATGCGCGCTATCACGATCTCCTCCCCCGGTGACCCCGAGGTCCTGCAGGTCTCCGACGAACCCACGCCCGACATCGCCGCCGACGAGGTCCTCATCCGCGTCCATGCTGCCGGCGTCAACCGGGCCGACCTGCTGCAGCGCCGCGGATTCTACGATCCTCCGGCCGGGGCCACCCAGATCCCCGGCCTCGAGATCTCCGGCACGATCGAGAAGCTCGGCGCAGACGTGACCGGCTGGTCCGTCGGCGACCGAGCAGCGGCCCTGCTCTCCGGCGGGGGCTACGCCGAATCCGTCCCTGTCCCCGCAGGTCAGCTGCTTCCCGTCCCCGCTGACTTCGACCTCACCGAGGCGGCCGCCCTGCCCGAGGTTCTGTCCACCGTATGGTCGAACATCGTCGGACGCGGGCAGGTGAAGGCAGGCGAATGGCTGCTCGTCCACGGCGGCGGATCCGGAATCGGCACGGCCGCGATCCAGATCGCGAACCACCTCGGCGTGAAGATCGCCGTGACCGTCGGGTCCGAACGGAAAGCCGAATTCTGCCGCGAGCTCGGCGCCGACGCGGTCATCAACTACCGCGAAGAGGACTTCGTCGAACGTGTGCGCGAGATCTGCGTCCACGACGACGGATCGACCGGCGCCGATGTCATCCTCGACATCATCGGCGCGAAGTACCTCGAACGCAATATCAAGGCCCTGAACACCGACGGCCGCCTCGTCATCATCGGCATGCAGGGCGGAACGAAGACCGAGATCAACCTCGGCTGGCTCATGCAGCCCCGCAAATCCGTGTCCGCCACGACCCTGCGGGCGCGACCGAAGGAACAGAAGATCGCCATCGTCGCCGAGGTGGCCGAGCAGCTGTGGCCGGCCGTGATCTCGGGCAATATTCGCCCCATCATCCACGAAACCATGCCGCTGACCGACGTCGTCCGGGCCCATCAGACGCTGGAGGACGGGGCGAACATCGGCAAGGTTCTGCTCATCGTCGATGAGGAAGGGGCATGACAATGACCGAGAGCCACGACACGGGAGACGGGTTTCAGAACGGCGAGACTGCTCCCACTGGGGCGGGTACGCCGGACGGCAGCGGTGAGTCGGCCGATGCCGCAGCTCAGTCAGGCGACAATGCACGGGCCGAGGGGCTGGCGCGGGCACAGCAGGATCAGGCGGATGTCTCATCGCCGGCGAAGGTGATGCGCATCGGCACCATGGTCAAGCAGCTGCTCGAGGAGGTCCGCGGCACCGAGCTCGATGAGAAGGGACGCGAACGCCTCGCCGAGATCCACCGCCGCTCCATCGACGAACTCGAAGAGGGCCTGTCGAAGGATCTCATCGACGAGCTCGAACGCCTCGATCTGCCCTTCGATTCGGCCGACGGTCCCCCGACGACCTCGGAGCTGCGGATCGCACAGGCCCAACTCGTCGGCTGGCTCGAAGGTCTCTTCCACGGCATCCAGACTGCGATCATGGCTCAGCAGGCCATGGCCCAGCAGATGGCCGGTCGCGGTCAGCTGCCACCGGGCATGGTCCCGCCCGGGATGACACCAGCTGAGGGACAGCCCGGCGAGAAAGAGACACAGGAATCGGACCGCGGCACCGGCAACTATCTGTGAAGCGATTCTTCTCCGGCCTGCGCAAGAAGGCGGGCAAGACCGCTGTCAAGGACGATGACCGGTTCGGCACCGGGCTGTGGCGGCACAACCGTGACCGCTTCATCCGCGCAGTCGACCGCTACTACTCCACTGCGGTGGCCCTCCACGAGGCACGGGACTCCGGTGGCACCGCGTCGGGGGCCGCCTCGGCGGGGTCACCCGACATCGACGACGAGGCCATGGCCGCCTCGGCGAAGGATCCGATCGACGTCATCGTCGACGGCACCCACCGGCTCAACGCACTCGTCGAGGTCGTCGATGATCTGACCGCGGCCCTCCACACCCGTCATCCCGTCACCGGCCAGGTGGTCCCCGGGCCCGCGCGGCGGGCCGTCGGCGACGTGCCGGAGCTGCTGACGAAGGCCTCATCGAAAGTCGGCGAGGCGGTGCTCACGGCATCGATGGCACGATCGGAGGGCCCGTCCGGGCGGCCGATCGACTCGAGCGCCGAGGCCACGGTGCGGTTCATCTCCGACGCCGGGGAGCTGCTGGGGCGGGCGCAGGAGATTCTCGCTAGGGTAGAGGCATCATGAGACCTCCGATCAGCCCCGATATTCTGCCGCCCGATGACTTCGATCTCGGTCTTGTCGCCAGCGACATCGACGGCACTCTGCTGCTGAACTGGAAGCCGATCTCGACGGCCACGATCGATGCGATCCACCGCTGCCAGGACGCGGGAATCCCCTTCGTCCTCGTCACCGGGCGACCCATGCGCTGGCTGACGCCGATTGCCGAGCAGATCCCGGACCTTCGTCGGGTCGTGTGTCTCAATGGCGCCGTCGTCTATGACATCGCCTCCCAATCCGTCGTCGATGCTCACAGCATCGATGCGCAGACGATGGCGGAGATCACCGCAGCGGTGCGAGCCGACCATCCCGAGGCCCGGTTCGCCTACGAGACTCTCAACGGCGGTTTCATCGACCGGGAGTTCGTCACCGGCCGACCGCGCGAGGCCCGGATCATCGACGATGTCTCCGAACTCGCCGGCGAGGACGTCGTCAAGGTGCTCGTACGTCTGGACACGAGCGATTCTCAGGCGATGCACGACCTCATCGATCCCCTCGTCGACGGCACCTGCCATGCCTCGTTCTCCGAGCCGGACAACGGGCTCGTCGAACTTGCGCCGTTCGGGATCACGAAGGCGAAGACGCTGGAGGACCTGTGCGGCCACCTCGGTGTGGAGAGGTCGCAGGTGATGGCGTTCGGGGATATGCCCAATGACATCGAGATGCTCTCGTGGGCCGGACACGGCGTGGCGATGGGCAATGCTCTGGGTTCGGTCAAGGCGATCGCCGCAGCCGTGACCGAGGCCGTCGACGACGATGGCCTCGCCCGCTACCTCGACGCAGTGTTAGAGGCCCACCTCCCCTAACTGCTACCTGACGGCGGCCCAGATACTTCGCGCGAGGTTGCTGGGCCGCCGTCAGGTAGTAATCAGGGGCTGGTGCTCGTGGAGCCCTCTGCGTTGAGCAGGCTAGCGTCGAGGTTGAAGTAATCGACGAGGGCGGTGGCCAGTCCGTCGTCGGCGACCGAATCGGTGACCACGCTCGCGAGCACCTTGAGTTCGTCCTTCGACTGGCCCATGACGATTCCGTGTTCGACCCATTCGATCATCTCGAGATCGTTGAGTCCGTCCCCGGCGCCTACGGTGTGCGCATGGTCGACGCCGAGCTCCTTCGCCACGTTCTCCAGACCGCTGGCCTTCGAGATCCCGTCCGGGGCGATGTCGAGCCAGTTGCTCCAGCCCACCGAATAGCTGACCTCGTGCAGTCCGAGCGAGTCCACGGCGGCCGCGAATTCTTCCGCTGTGCCGTTGACCTCGCGCATCACGATGCGGGTGGCTCGCTTGGTCAGCAGCTCCTCGAAGTCGACGATATCGAGAGTATCGGATTCGGCGAGCTCCCCCGCCGGGAACGGCCCGGACGCCCACCTGTGCAGGTCCGGATCCTCGACGAGGAACAGGGCCGTCGGCAGCGCCGCATGCATCTGCTCAAGCGCATCCTTCGGGTCGAAGGACACCACATGGTGCAGCTCCCAGCCCAACGGCAGCTCCGGGTCGAGGCGCACGACGACGGATCCGTTCGAGCACACGACGTACCCGTGCTTGAGATCGAGCGCGTGGACGACCTCGAGCGCACCCGGCAGGGCACGGCCGGTGGAGATCACGAGGTGGTGGCCTGCCCCGGCGAGCCGATCGAGCACCTGCCTCACCGACTCCGACAGGGAGCCGTCGTAACCGACGATCGTGCCGTCGACATCGAGTGCGATGAGGTGCGGGGTCAATGTGTCTCCCAACGTATGCGTAAGTTTTCCTGTGGTCGTTCTCGCCGGCGCCGAGGCGACCGAACCGAACCGAGTTCTGCGGAGTTCCACCGAACGGTCAGTGCCCCGCGACCCGGCACGGTCTCAGTAGCGCGGCCCCTCCGGTCCCTGTGCGGTCATCCCGCCGAGGTAGGGCCGCAGTGCCTCCGGCACCGTGACCGAGCCGTCCGCCTGCTGATGGTTCTCCAGGATCGGCACCAGCCAGCGAGTGTTGGCCATGGTTCCGTTGAGGGTGGCCACCGGGCGGGTCGATCCGTCACGGCGTTCGCGGATCTGCAGGCGACGGGCCTGGAAGGTCGTGCAGTTCGACGTCGAGGTCAGTTCGCGGTACGTGCCCTGAGTCGGCACCCAGGCTTCGCAGTCGAACTTCCGGGCAGCCGAATCACCGAGGTCGCCGGCGGCGGTATCGATGACCCGGTAGGGCAGCTCGCACAGTCCGAGCATCTTCTCCTGCAGAGACAGCATCCGCTCGTGTTCGGCCTCGGCGTCCTCGACCGGGACGTAGGCGAACATCTCGACCTTCTGGAACTGGTGGACGCGGATGATGCCGCGGGTGTCCTTGCCGTAGGAGCCGGCCTCGCGGCGGTAGCAGGACGAGATTCCGGCGTAGCGCAGAGGACCGTCGGACAGGTCGATGATCTCGTCCATGTGGTAGCCGGCCAGGGGCACCTCGGAGGTTCCGACGAGGAACAGGTCGTCGGCTTCGAGACGGTAGACCTCATCGGCGTGCTCACCGAGGAACCCGGTGCCGCGCATGACCTCGGGGCGCACGAGGGTCGGGGTGATGGTCGGGCTGAACCCGGCCTCCTCGGCGACGTCGCGGGCGAGGTTCAGCAGAGCCATTTCGAGCTTGGCACCGAACCCGGTGAGGTAGTGGAAGCGCGAACCGGAGACCTTCGTGCCGCGGGTGGTGTCGATGGCCTTCAGCTTCTCACCGATCTCGAGATGGTCGAGCGGTGCGAAGCCGTCCGGAGTGAAGTCCCGGGGTTCGCCGACGGTTTTGAGCGTCACGAAGTTCTCTTCGCCGCCGGACGGGATGCCGTCGATGATGAGGTTCGGGACCTTCGACACGAGCTGATCGAAGGCGAAAGTGGCTTCTTCGGACTCCGCCGACAGCGACTTCACGGCCTCGGACTTCGCCTTGCCCTCGGCGATGAGTGCCGGCTTGTCTTCCTTCGCCGCCTTCGCGATCTGGGAGGAGAAGGACTTCTGATCCGCACGTGCGTCTTCGAAGGCGGTGATGGCCGCACGACGAGCGGAATCGGCGGCGATGACCTCGTCGATGAGCTCGACGGATGCCCCGCGAGCCTCCTGCGATGCCTTGAACAGGGCCGGGTTGTCTCTGAGAAGCGCTAGATCGATCACCCTCTCAGCTTAACGGGCCGGGCTTGTTTTCGACATTCGGCGCTCAGCCTGCACACGACTTGGGCACTGTAGATTTGGGCCATGACCATCGAGCTGGATCCCGTGATGACCTGGATCATCATCTTCGGCGCCCTCGTGGTGCTCGCGGCCGTGTTCCTCCTCGGCCGCCGGACCGGAGCACGACGCGTCCTTGCCCGGGTGCGGCACTACAACCACCCGGCGAACCTCTCCGACGAGGTGGTCAATGACGCGGCCAGGTATCGCGCCGCCCTCATCGTCAATCCCACGAAGACCGATGTGCACAACCTGGCCTCCACCGCCGAGGCGATCTGTCGGTTCGAAGGGTGGAATCCTCCGCTCGTGATCGAAACCACCCGTGAGGACTCCGGCGAAGGGGCTGCGGTCCGCGCCCTCGACGAGGGGGTCGACGTCGTCATCGCCGCCGGTGGGGACGGCACCATCCGCGCGGTCGCCTCGGCGCTGGCGGGCACCTCCACTCCGCTGGGGATCGTCCCGCTGGGGACCGGGAATCTGCTCGCCCGCAACATCGACCTCGTCCTCGACAAGACAGAGTGGGCTCTGCGGATCGCCCTGTGGGGGCGAAACCGGGAGATCGACGTGGGGAAGGCGAAGACCGCCCCGGACGGCGACACCCATATCTTCACCGTGATGACCGGGCTCGGATTCGATGCCGCTGTCATGGCCGACACCAGCGACGACCTCAAGGCCCGCCTCGGATGGCTCGCCTATGTCGAAGCGGGATCACGCAAGCTCACCGGCAAACCCAGTCATGTCAAGGTCACGTTCGACGACGAATACCGGATCTCGGCGAGGGTGCGCTCTGTCCTCGGCGGCAACTGCGGCCGACTGCAGGGCGGCATCCAGCTGCTGCCGCAGGCGGTCATCGACGATGGCATGCTCGACGTGCTCATCGTCAGCCCGAAGAACCTCGGACAGTGGGTCGGCGTGCTCGCATCGATCGCCGGTCGCCGGGCTTCACGCGGACTGCACACGAACATCCGGAAGTGCCGAAAGGTCGTCATCGAAGCCGGTGACGAGGTTGATATCCAGATCGACGGGGATCCCCTGGGACAGTCGTCCTACCTCGAGATGGAGGTCGATCCTTCGGCTCTGACCGTCCGTGTGCCCACCGTCGAACAGCGCAAGCAGATCCGCGCCGAGGCCTGGCCGGTGTAGGGCGAGACCGCTGGGTTCCCGCAGCCGCCGCTCCCCTCGCCGAGGCGGCCCTGACAGTCATCCTTCTACCGTCGAGTAGGTCACGAAACGGTTAAAGGAATTCACCTAAGCGTTACAGCATCTAAACCTGAACAAAACGTACAGAAATAGTTTGGAAAACCCTTAGAACCTAGGATGAGTGCCGTATCACACCCCTCGTCACAGAGATTGAAGGCACTCCAATGAAGAAGATCATCCTCGCGCCGGCAGTCGCGCTCGCGTTCACCGGGCTTGTCGCGAGCCCGGTCGCCGCCGCGGAATCCCCCTCCTCCCAGTCGGCCCCCACGAAGGCCGAGCAGAAGAAGGCCGAAGCTGAGAAGGCCAAGAAGGAAGAGGCCGCGAAGAAGGCGGCCGAAGAGGCCGCGGCTGAGAAGGCTGAAGCCGAGAAGAACGCGGCTGCAGAGAAGGCAGAGGCTGAGAAGAAGGCCAAGGAAAAGGCTGAGGCCGCGAAGAAGGCCGCCGCAGACAAGAAGAAGGCGGACGCGAAGAAGGACGCCGAGGGCAAGGCGGACAAGAAGGACGACGCCGAGAAGCCGCCGAAGAAGGTCGATCCGAAGCCCGCCCCTGCCCCCAAGGACGAGGACAAAGACGCCAAAGACGATGACAAGTCCGAGGACAAGGCCAATCCGATCAACGCTTCGGTGCAGGTGACCTCCGGTGAGGTCACTGCCGAAGAGCTCGCCGAAGACGGCGTGACGGTCAAGGTCACCGGCCTCGAGAAGGGCGACAAGGTCTCGGCGAAGTCCGGCCTGACGGGTCCGTCGGCAACCGCTCAGGGTTCGACCGCCACTCTCAAGCTGCACTCCGCCACGGAGGTCACGCAGGAGTCGGTTTCCTTCGCAGTCCAGGTGCAGCGTGCAGGCACCGATGCTAAGAAAGTCGCGGGCACCGCCAAGGTCGACATCCAGGCAGCCATCGACGCTTCGCTCTCGGTCTCCCCAGAAGAGATCACCGCAGAGGATCTCGCAGATGCGAACAAGGGCGTCGACGTCACTGTCACCGGTCTTGAAGAAGGTGACAAGATCACCGATTCTCTCACCAACAAGACCGAGACTGCAGACACCGATGGCAGCCTCAAACTCCACCTTTGGTACGAAGACGACCCCGCCGATCTCGAAGTCGGCAAAGTCCCCTTCACCATCACCATCGATCGTGAGGGCGAAGAGTCAGAGACCCTCGAGGGCGATATCAACGTCGTCGACGAAGTAGCAGAAGTCGACCCGAAGGTCTCCCTCAACACCGACAAGATCTCACAGAGCGACTTCGCTAAGAACGGTATCAAGGTTACCGGTGAGGGCTTCACCCCGGGCGGCAAGGTCACCGTTGTCGGCGGAGGTGCACAGTCGGCCTTCGCGACCGTCGAAGCCGAGGCCGACGAAGAAGGAAAGGTCTCCGCAACTCTGAAGTTCGACGGTGATGGCGAGCTCCCGGCCGGCGACTACGCTGTCTGGGGCGTTGACCAGGAGGAAGATGTCACCTCTCCGGCTCAGGACTTCACCGTCACCGAAGACGAGGCCGTCGATCCGATCAACGCCTCGCTCAACGTCGACCCCAAGGAGATCACCGCCAAGGACCTCGCCAACAAGGACAAGGGCGTGACCGTCACCGTCTCCGGCGTGAAGAAGGGTGACAAGATCACCGATTCCCTCACCGGGAAGTCCGAGACCGCGGATGCCGACGGCGACTACAAGCTCCACCTCTGGTACGAGGGCAACCCCGCAAGCCTCGAGGTCGGCAAGGTTCCGTTCACCGTCACCATCGACCGTGAAGGCACCGAGTCGGAGACTCTCAACGGCAACATCAACGTCGTCGACGAAGATGGGACCGAGGCTCCCGCCGAGGCGACCTTCAAGGTCTCCCCGAAGACGATCGAGGCCGCGGACTTCGCCAATGAGAAGAAGGGCGTCACCCTCGCCGTAGAGAACTGCGAGTCCGGAGCAGATGTCCACTTCGAGGTCAACCCGAAGGGCATCAACGTCACGGCGTACGAAAACACCGTCAAGGCTGATGACGAAGGAAATGCTTCCGTCAATGTCTTCGGTACTTCGTCCGACGTCTCGGCCTATGTCGGTGCCTACACCGCGACGGCTACCTGCGGCGATGACACGATGAAGGACTCCTTCAAGGTCACCGCAGGCGCCAAGGCTGGTGGCGACGACGGCAACGGCGGTGACAACGGAAACGGCGGAGACGACGGCAGTCAGCTGCCTCGCACCGGTGCCGACCTCGGTGGACTGACGACGGGAGCGCTGCTCCTCCTCGTCGGTGGTGCCGCGATCGCATTGACCGGCCGCAAGAAAAAGTTCGGACAGACTCCGACGAGCTTCTGATCTGAGACAGGCGGACAGCCTGATCAGCAGAGGAGGGGCGGCTCAGCACACGCTGAGCCGCCCCTCCTTCTGTTCTGATGTTCGCGCCGAAACGACCGTTCATCGTGAACGGAGAATGAACTCTGCGACCAGTCCGAACTCAATGCTGAACAAAACGACCACAACTATGCGTGTGGTGAATGTTGCATTACTGTTACATTCGTAATACTTCACACCCAGCTGTAATTTTCTAAGGAAATAAATGAAGAAGCTCGCCCTCGCCCCCGCGGTGGCCATCGCCATCACCGGCCTGGCCGCATCCCCAGTCATCGCTGCTCCCGAGGCTCCCTCCTCGGCAACTCAGCAGCCCGGTGCATCGCCTGCCGCCAAGTCCCCTGTTCAGCTCCAGAAGGCCGCTGCACAAGGAGTCACCGCGCAGGCTGGCGAAATTGCAGTGTCGGCTACGAGCGTCACCGTCGACGAATTCGCCGAGAACGGCGTTGGCATCGCTGGGGCTGGTCTCGAAGCAGACACCGAATACTCGATGACCGTTGAACCTGCCAGTGGGCAGAACGTCAACGTCTTCGAAACAACTGTCACAACCGATGCAGACGGTGCCTTTGAAGACGGAGTCGAAGCCGTCGGCGAGGCAAACCCGGCATTCGTCGGAGACTACAAGGTCACCGTCACGAACGTTGCTGACGAGAGCGAAACGTACAACACGACCTTCAGCGTCACTGAGGGCGAAGCCGACGAGCCCGAGGCCCCCACCGCCGACCCGAAGGTCTCGCTCAACACCGATGAGATCTCCGAAACCAACTTCGCGGAGAACGGCATCAAGGTCACCGGTGAGGGCTTCACCCCCGGCGGCAAGGTCACCGTCGTCGGCGGAGGCGCGCAGTCCGCTTTCGCCACCCTCGAAGTCGAGGCCGACGAAGACGGAAAGGTCTCCGCAACTCTGAAGTTCGACGGTGAAGGCGAGCTCCCGGCCGGCGACTATGCCGTCTGGGGTGTCGACCAGCAGTCCGAGACCAACTCCCCGGCTCAGGACTTCACCATCACCGAAGACGAGGCCGAAGAGCCTACCACTCCTGCTGAAGAAGCCAAGCTGACCGTCTCCCCCGAGACCATCACGCCTGCTGACTTCGTCAAGGAAGACAAGGGCGTCACACTCGCCGTCGAGAACTGCGAGCCCGGTGAAGACGTCCGCTTCCTCGTCAACCCCGAGGGCGAGTCGAACGTCACCGCTTTCGACAAGACCGTCCAGCCAGACGACGAGGGCAAGGCCAACGTCAACGTCTACGGCACCAGCGCCTCCAACGCCTCGGCCTACATCGGAGACTACGATGTGACCGTCACCTGCGGCGATGACGAACTGACCGGCGACTTCTCGGTCGAGAAGGACCCGAACGCCGGTGGCGGCGACGGCAATGAAGATGGCAACGGCGGAAACGACGACGGCGACAACGGAGATGCCGGCAACGGCGGCGACCTGCCCCGCACTGGTACCGAGCTGACCGGCCTCGTCGGCGGCGCAGGCCTCCTCCTCATCGGTGGGGTCGCAGTCGCACTGACCATGCGCCGCAAGAAGGCCGCCCAGGATCCCGCTGAGATCTGAGAGTGATCGTCTGAGCTGACACGAGCTCAAGACCGACTGAGAAGAGCGCGGACCCGATCGGGTACGCGCTCTTCTCGTTCCTGCCGTCGACCGCTCAGGCGCTGCCTGTCCGCGGGCTGGATCACCGACACCAGCTGCCTCGGCTCACTCCATCCGGTCGTAGCGGGAACGCAGGACAAGGAAGATTCCATAGAGTACGAGGCCGATTCCCACGGACAACAGCAGATACGGGCCGAACGGCTGATCACGCATCCCCTTCAACGCCCCGTCGATGCCCGTGAAATTTCCCGGATCTCCGTTCGCCGCCGAGACCGCCACGAGGATGCCCATCGACAACAGCGTCACCCCCTTGCCCAGGTATCCGACGACGCCGGTGAGCCCCAGCACGAAACGAGTGACGCTGCTGTTGGGCCTGCGCAGCTCAGCGCCCCATTTGCGGCGCAATCCATTGACGCAGAAGGCGACACCTGCAATCGCGACGACGGCACCTACCGCCATGAGGAGATAAAGGCCTCCCGGGGCTTTCGCCACTGTCGCTGATGCCTGTGAACTGGCTTTCCCCGAGTCTGCTCCGCCGCCGAGGACGAACTGCGAGAAGGTCGCGGCGATCGCTGCGTAGGCGATGGCAAATCCGAGCATCTTGAGGAAGTCGATCCAGCGACGTCGGCCCTGCTTCTGCTGCGGGTCTCGGGTCCCGGCTCCGCGCAGAGAGCCCGAACCGAAGAACGCGTTGATCAGACACCACAGCGCCATCAACGCACATCCGACGAGGCAGATGACGATGAGCACCATGCCGAAGGGCTCCGCCGCGATCTGTCCGACGGCTCCGGCCTGGTCGGCTTCACCGCCACCTCGGCCGAGCCCGATCGCCATGGTCGTGACACCGAGCACGGCGTGAACCAGCCCATTCGCGATGAAGCCCGCGCGGGCTATCCGTTCGAACCACCGACTGTCGGCGGCTTCCTGGGCCACCGCATCGGCTGAATCGGCTACCTGCTTGAACTTCTCGGAGTCGCTCATGAAGTTCAGTGTTGCACAGCTGCTGCTCCAGTCAGCCGCGTCGGTACCGGTTGTACAGCACGAGTGCCCCGGGCTCGGGACGGCCCTGCGGACGACGCCCCCTGGAGATCGAGACGACGTCGCCGCCCATGGTGCCGGCCGCAAAGACACGCGCATCGCGCTCCTGCGCCGACCTGCGTGCCCGAACCTCGTCCTCGAGCTCCTCATTGCGCGACCTGAGCGCATCGACCTGATTCTGCAGGTCGATGATCTTCTTGATCCCGACGAGGTTGACTCCCTCGTCCTGCGACAGCTGCTGGATCAGTCGCAGCTTGGCGATGTCCTTGCCGGAGTAGCGCCGCCCCCGACCCGCAGTGCGTTCCGGAATGACGAGGCCCAGGCGGTCATACTGCCGCAGCGTCTGCGGGTGCATACCCGCCAGATCCGCAGCCACCGAGATGACATACACCGCCGCACTCGATGAAATGTGCATTGTGATTCACCACCTCAACTGGCCTTGGCTTTGTCCAGCAAGCCGGCGCGTGGATCCTCACCTTCGGTGGCGGCCTTGAACGACTCGACCGCCTGCTTGGCTTCTTTGGACAGATTCTTCGGCGCCACGATCTCGACCGTCGCCAGCAGATCGCCGGTGCCCTTCTTCGATTTCACACCCTTGCCTCGCACGCGCAGGGTCCGCCCCGAAGGCGTGCCCGGTGCGACCTTGACCTTGACGGGCATTCCGCCCAGGGTCGGCACCTTGACCTCGGCGCCGAGGGCCGCCTCGTCGAAGCTGATCGGCAGATCCATCCGCAGGTTCTCACCGTCACGGGTGAACACAGGGTGCGGACTCACATGCACGGTGAGAATCACGTCTCCGGCCTCACCGCCGTTGGGACTGGACTTGCCCTTGCCCGCAAGGCGGATCTTCTGTCCGTCCTTGACCCCCATCGGGGTGCGCACGGTCAGCGGCTTTCCGCCGGGCATGTTCAGCTTCACCGAGGCGCCGTCGATGGCCTCGGTGAACGACAGCGTCGTGCTCGACTTGATGTCGCCGCCCTTGACCGGAGGCTGGTAGCCGCCGTATCCGCCGCCACCGAAGCCTCCGCCGAATCCGCCGAGCAGATCTGCCAGGTCCGGGGGGACGTCTCCCCCGCCGCCGTAGGTCGTGCGGGTCCGCGTCCGTCCGCCGCCTCCGAAGAGGTCGGAGAATACGTCCTCGAATCCGCCGCCGGCAGCACCGCCGGGTCCGCCGGAGCCGGCACTGAATCTGGCGCCGCCGCCCATCGCGCGGACCTGATCGTACTGTGCCCGAGATTCCTTGTCGGAGAGCACCTGGTGGGCCTGGCCGATCTCCTTGAATTTCTCCTCGGCGTTCTCATCACCGGGGTTGGCGTCCGGGTGATATTTGCGCGCGAGCTTGCGATAGGCTTTCTTGATCTCGGCATCGGAAGCATCCTTGGAGACGCCGAGGGTCTTGTAGAAGTCCTTGTCGAACCAATCATTCTGAGGTCCGGTATTCACCTGGCACCTCCTTTCCTTCCAATCAATCCTGTCATCACGGTATTCACTTGTCCTCTCACAATCCGCACCCCGGGGCAATGCCCCGAAGATCCGGACCGCCGCCGAGGTGGCTCCCCCGGCCCGTACGTCAGTTCACTGACGCACGGGGCGGGCGGTCGCCTCGGCGATCGTGGTCGTGTCTCAGTCCTGCGGTTGCTGGACACCGACGCGGGCGGCGCGGATGATGCGCTCCCCGATTCGGTAGCCCGGCTGCATGACCAGGAAGAGCGTCGGATTCTCGACCTCGTCCGAAGGCTGCTGCATGAGCGCTTCGTGGATGTTCGGATCGAACTCGTCGCCGACCTCTCCGTACTGTTCGACGCCGATCTTGTTCAGCGATTCGACGAGCTTGTTCACGTGGGTCTCGAAAGGCCCGGTGACATCGCCGTTCTCGCGGGCGAGCTTGACCTCGTCGAGCACGGGGATCAGGGCCTCGACGACCTTGATCGTGCCGCCGAGCGCCGCACGCTCACGTTCACGGTCGGCGCGCATCCGGTATGCCGCATATTCGGCGTTGATGCGCTTGAGGTCAGCCAGGTAGCCCGCGGCCTCCGAACCCGGTTCGGGTTCGGCCGCCGGCTCCGAGTCCTCAAGACCCGAGACATCAGCGGGGATGTCCACACCGAGGTCGCTGGCATCGGCCGCTTCTGCCTGCTCGGCGTTCGGGTCCGCGGTCGGCTCCTCGCCGGCCCCGTCCGGGGCCGACTGGGCGTCGGCCTCGGGACGGACCTCGCCGGTGTTCGGATCGACCCGGCGCTTGTCACTGAAGGTGAAGCCTGGCTCCTCGGACGACTTGTCGTTGCCCTCGGCAGTCATTACTTCTTCTCCTCATCCTCTTCGTCGACAACTTCGGCGTCGACGACATCGTCGTCTGCGCCTGCATCGGCTGCTCCCTCACCAGCGGCCTCGGCGCCTTCGGCACCGCCCTGCTGATTGTAGATGGCTTCGCCGATCTTCTGCTGGTTCTCCATGAGCTTGTCGTAGGCGCTCTTCACGGCGTCGTCGTCTTCACCCTTGAGGGCTTCCTTGACGGCGTCGACATCGCCCTGCATCTCGGTCTTGATCTCTTCGGGCAGCTTGTCCGCGTTGTCGGTCAGCAGCTTCTCGGTCTGGTAGGCGAGGTTCTCCGCATTGTTGCGGACATCGGCTGCCTCACGGCGCTTCTTGTCCTCTTCTGCGTGCTCCTCGGCCTCACGGACCATGCGCTCGATATCTTCCTCCGGCAGTGCGGAACCGCCGGTGATCGTCATCGACTGCTCGGTGCCGGTGCCCTTGTCGGTGGCCGACACGTGGACGATGCCGTTGGCGTCGATGTCGAAGGCGACCTCGATCTGCGGCACACCGCGCGGAGCCGGAGCGATACCGGTCAGCTCGAAGGTGCCGAGGTTCTTGTTGTCGCGAGTGAACTCACGCTCGCCCTGGAAGACCTGGATCGAGACGGAGGGCTGGTTGTCCTCAGCCGTGGTGAAGGTCTCCGAACGCTTGGTCGGGATCGGGGTGTTGCGCTCGATGAGCTTGGTCATCACACCGCCCTTGGTCTCGAGTCCGAGCGAGAGCGGGGTGACGTCGATGAGCAGGACGTCCTTGCGCTCACCCACGAGGACACCGGCCTGCACGGCGGCGCCGATGGCGACGACCTCATCGGGGTTGACGCCCTTGTTGGGCTCCTTGCCTCCGGTGAGTTCGGTGACGACGGCGGAGACGCCGGGCATACGGGTCGAGCCGCCGACGAGGACGACGTGGTCGATGTCGTTGACGGAGACGCCGGCATCCTTCATGACTGCGTGGAACGGAGCCTTGGTGCGCTCGAGTAGGTCCTTGGTCAGGTCCTCGAACTTCGCACGGGTGAGGGTCTCATCCAGGTGGATGGGTCCGTTCTCGCTCATCGACAGGTACTGCAGCGAGATGTTCGTGCTGGTGGCCGAGGACAGTTCCTTCTTGGCCTGCTCAGAGGCTTCCTTGAGACGCTGCAGAGCAGTGGCATCCTTGGTCAGGTCGACACCGTAGTTGTTCTTGACCTGCTCGACGAGGTAGTCGACGATCCGCTGATCCCAGTCGTCACCGCCGAGGCGGTTGTCGCCGGAGGTCGCGCGGACCTGAATGGTGGAGAAGTCATCTTCGTCCTTGCCGACTTCGAGCAGGGAGACGTCGAAGGTACCGCCGCCGAGGTCGAAGACGAGGATGAGCTCGTCTTCCTTGCCGCGCTCGAGGCCGTAGGCCAGAGCAGCAGCGGTGGGCTCGTTGATGATGCGCGAGACGTTGAGACCGGCGATCTCACCGGCGTCCTTCGTAGCCTGGCGCTCAGCGTCGTTGAAGTATGCGGGAACGGTGATCACCGCGTCGGTGACCTTCTCCTGCAGGTATTCCTCAGCGTCGTGCTTGAGCTTCTGGAGGATGCGGGCCGAGACCTCGGGGGCCGTCATCTTCTTGCCGCCGATCTCGGTGGACCAGTCGGTGCCCATGTGGCGCTTGACCGAAGCGACGGTGTTCTTGATGTTCGTGACGGCCTGGCGCTTGGCGATCTCACCGACGAGGGAGTCGCCGTTCTTGTTGACTGCGACGACGGACGGGGTCGTGCGACCGCCTTCCGCGTTTGCGATGACCTTCGGGTCGCCGCCTTCGAGGACGGTGACGACGGAGTTCGTGGTTCCGAGGTCGATTCCGACTGCACGTGCCATAGTTTTCTCTCCTTACAGATCGTGAGTTTCTGCGACTCGAATGTGTGCGATCGGGCGGCACCGCTGACGAGCAGAACCACTCGACCGCACACATTGAGCCAACCGGACTCAAGTATTCTCTTCGAGGATCCGACCGTCAAGTCGGCCTCATCAAAGTTGCGTACACTAGACTCAACTTTGATGAGGGCGTGTTTATTCCGACCGGCGAGAGAATCTTTGCGCAGGCGGCTAGAGGCTTGCGAACTCGACTTCGACACGCAGAGGCCGGAGGCCAAGAACCGCTGGCTATGCCGCCCGTCAGAGTCGGGCAAAGGGCGAAACAGCTTCTAGTGGCCGCCGCCGAGGCCGCCTGTGAGTCGAGCATGGAACGCAGTCGTAAAGTCGTTCATGCCGACGAACTCCACAGATTTCCCGTGCTGCTCGTATTTCGTCTCGATCGTATCGAGAGCGGCGACGGTCGACGCGTCCCAGATATGCGACTTCGTGAAATCGATGACCACCCGATCCGGATCGTCAGCGTGTTCGAACAGTGTCGTCAGGTCGTTGCTGGAGGCAAACAGCAGCTGGCCTTCGACTGCATAGTGCGCGACCTCCTGACCACTCTGCACCTGGACCTCTCGGCGGACGTCGATGAGATGGGCAACGCGACGGACGAACATCACAGAGGCCACGAACACCCCGACGACGACGCCGATGGCGAGGTTGTGAGTAGCGACGACCACGGCGACAGTGATGACCATAACGGCAGTTTCGCTCTTGGGCATTCGCTTGAGCGTGGCGAGTCTGATCGAGTGCCAGTCGAAAGTGCCGACCGAGACCATGATCATCACGGCGACGAGGGCCGCCATCGGAATGACGGACACGATGTCTCCGAGAGCGACGACGAGAATCAACAGGAACAACCCGGCGAGGAATGTCGAAATGCGGGTGCGGGCGCCGGAGGCTTTGACGTTGATCATGGTCTGCCCGATCATGGCGCATCCGCCCATGCCGCCGAAGAACCCCGAAAGAATGTTCGCTACTCCCTGTCCCCAGCCTTCGCGGGTCTTGTTCGAATGCGTGTCTGTGACATCGTCGACGAGCTTCGCCGTCATCAGTGATTCCATGAGTCCGACGAGGGCCATCGCCAGAGAGTAGGGGGCGATGATCGTCAACGTCTCCCAGGTCAGGGGTACGCCGGGGATGAACAGTTCCGGCAGACTGCGGGGCAGCTCCCCCTGATCGCCGACGGTGGGGACGCTGATCGCGAAGGCCACGACTGCGACAGTGACGATGATGATCGATATCAGCGGAGCGGGGATGACTTTGGTGATCTTCGGCATGAAGATCATGATGACCAGGCCGACCGCAACGAGCGGGTAGACCATCCAGGGCACATCGATCAGCTGCGGGAGCTGAGCAGTGAAGATGAGAATCGCCAGAGCGTTGACGAATCCGATCATGACGCTGCGCGGGATGAAACGCATCAGTTTCGCGGCACCGAACACGGCCAGCACGATCTGCAGCACTCCGGCAAGCAGGACGGTGGCGATGAAGTAGTCCATTCCGTATTCACGGGCCACCGGTGCGATGACGAGCGCGACTGCACCGGTCGCGGCGGTGATCATCGCCGGGCGCCCGCCGACGAAGGCAATGGTCACGGCCATGATGAATGAGGAGAACAGGCCGACCTTCGGGTCGACACCAGCGATGATGGAGAACGAGATCGCCTCAGGGATCAGCGCCAGCGCAACGACCAGTCCCGCGAGGACTTCTCGCGTGAGGATACGCGGAGTCTTCAGTGCGGTCGCCACTGAGGGGTCGGGAAGGTAGCGACTCCGATCGTCGGCGGTGGTCGTGTTCGTCGTCATGTTCGAGCCTCCAAGGCCGGGAGCACGTCAGGTGTGGCACCATCTGAAAGAGGGATGCGCTTGCGCGCGGTCGGCATGCTCCCGCTTCACGCGAAAGGCGAAATCCGGGAACGCACCGCGGTGCCGTTCGGGCGCTGAAGCCAACCCTAACGTAACGTAAGGGTTGCTGCGAATTGAGGAGAGTGTCGATGGCCGAGACCGGGATGATGCACATCGGAGAGTTGGCTGAACGTACGGGGCTGTCGCTGCGAACGATTCGCCACTACGACCAGATCGGCCTGCTGACTCCTTCGGGCCGGTCGGAGGGAGGTTTCCGCCTCTACACGGAAGACGATCACGACCAGCTGATGCTGATTCGCAGGATGAAGCCGCTGGGGTATTCGCTGGAGCAGATGGGTGACCTGCTCCGGGCACTGGAGAGTGCTCGCGGAAGCGAACCATCCCGGGCCGATGGAGCCAATGAGCTGACGCAGTTTCTCGATGATGCTCACGAACGCCGTGACAGACTCGCACGGCAGCTCGCCGCCGCCGATGAGTTCATCGATCAGCTCAACTCACGGATCACTGCGTAGACGAGCGACTTCCGGCAGCTGAGGATTCGGCTCACTCGCCGAGGTGGTCCTCCAGGTCATCGAGGATCTGCCCGGCACCGGTGGGGCCGAGGCCGAGGAACCACACGTCGTCGTTGACGCGGACGGCCTTGCCGTCCTTGACCGCATCGAGCCCCTTCCACTGGCTGGAGTCGAGTGCCGTCTCCTCTCCGGTCGCCTCCGGATCGCCATAGCTGGTGTAGAAGACGTAGTCGCCTTCGGCCTGGTCGAGGTTCTCCGGAGAGATCTCGACGGCGAGCTCGTCGACGGCCTGGTTCTTCGGACGCTTGAACCCGGCATCACTGAGGATGACTCCGATGAGCGATTGGTTTGCGTACAGGCGCAGGCGTTCGGGCATGAAGCGCACGAGCGAGATCGTCGGGTCTCCGTCGACATCTGCCCTCAGACCTTCTGCTTCTTCTGCATACTCCCTGAGGTTCGCCGCGGTTTCGTCTTCCATCCCCATAGCCTCACCGACGAGGCGGAAGTTCTCCTTCCACGGGAACCCCGGCCTGATCGAGAACACGGTCGGAGCGATCGAATCGAGCTCGTCGTAGAGCTTGTCGGCGCGCAGCTGGCTGCCGAGTATGAGGTCGGGTTCGAGCGAAGCGATCTTCTCGAGGTCAAGCTCCTGAATCGTGCCGACCGTCTCGACTCCCTCCACCTGGTCCTCGAGGTAGCTGGGCACAGGATTGGCGCCCTCGGTCGTGACCATGCCGACGGGCTTGATGCCCAGCGAGAGGACATCATCGAGCTCACCCGTGTCAAGGACGACGACTCGTTCGGGCTTCTTCTCGATCTCGGTCGTGCCATTGGCGTGCTTGACCGTGCGAGGGAAGACGCCGGCCTCGGCATCGCTGCCGAGCTTCGCGGTCTCCTCATCGGCAGTGCCGAAGGCTTCTCCGCCGGGCGCGACGTCCTTGTTTCCGGATTCGCCTCCGGACGCTTTGTCCTCCTCAGCGGCGCAGCCGGTGGCGAGCAGGGCGATTGCCACGGCGGCGGCCGCACACACTGCAGCCCGGTTGCGAATTCTCATTGTCACAGAGCTGAGCCTACCCTAACCACCACTGCTTCCAGACCGCACCTGGCCACCTCGCGGTCCATTACACGTGCAGTTTTCGGTGGACTTAGGTTAGGCTCAGCTATATCACTTCTCAGTCAACCGGAAGGTCCCCATGTCCCGCCTCGTCCTGCCTGGTGTCCGCACCCGCGTGCTCGCCTCGCTTGCTCTCATCACCGCCCTCGGCCTGTCAGCGTGCGGCGGAACGGACTCCGCCGACTCCGGGAAGACTGCCGACGCCTCCGGCGAATGGCCCCTGACTGTCACGGACGATGCCGGACACGAGGTCACCATCGAGGAGCAGCCGACGACGATCGTCTCCACCGCCGTCACCCTCACCGGCAGCCTGCTTGCGATCGACGCACCGGTCACCGCCTCCGGTGCCACCATGCCGAACTCCCCCGTCGCCGACGACCAGGGCTTCTTCACTCAGTGGAGCGATGTCGCGAAGGAGAAGGATATCGAGGCCCTCTACCAGGGCGATCCCGACGTCGAGGCAGTACTGGCCGAGGAACCCGACCTCATCGTGGTCTCGAAGACCGGCCAGGACTCGGCGAATGCGATCTACGATCAGCTCAGCGATATCGCTCCGACCGTGGTCATCGACTACGGCGACAAGGACTGGCAGGAGGTCACGAGCCGCCTCGGCGAGATCACCGGCCACGAGGACGACGCAAAGAAGGTCAATGACGAGTTCGACGCTCGCGCCGAGGAAGTCAAGGAGTCGATCGACGCCCCCGCGCAGCCCGTCACCGGGATGGTCTTCAACGAGAAGGCCAAGGGAGGCGGATCTGGGTCCAGTGCGAACATCTGGACGCCGGAATCGGCGCAGGGAAAACTCCTCGAAGAGGTCGGATTCGAACTCGCCGACGTCCCTGAGGGGACGGCCGGCCAAGGCGAGATGGGCAAGCGCGCCGATATCGTCGAGGTCACCGGTGAGAACCTCTCCAAGGCCGTCACCGGTGAATCCGTCTTCCTCTTCAATGCGAATGAGAAGACCGCCGAGTCGTATGAGAAGAACTCTCTCGTCGAGAGCACCCCTGCGGTGAAGAACGATGCGGTCTTCGCCCTCGGCCTCGACTCGTTCCGCCTCGATTACTATCCCGCCACGAACGTCCTCGACCGGATCGAGGACGAATTCGGCAAGTGACGACGAAACGGACAGTCGGCAGCGAAGAATCGCCTTCGCTGCCGACCGTCCGTTCTGAATCCGCGGTGCCGCCTCGGTGATCAGTCCCTGGCCGGACGGGAGCCGATGATCTCGGCCCGGTCGTCGCGGCTGAGCTGGCGCAGCTGGGTCACGTGAGCAGGATTGAGTTCGGAGACATCGGCCACCTGCAGCAGACGCATGGTGCGTTCGACCTGCTCGCCGAGGATCCCGATCGTCCGATCCACACCTTCCCGACCTCCGGCCATGAGGCCGTAGAGGTAGGCGCGGCCGATGAGCGTGAAGTCGGCGCCGAGGGCCAGCGAGGCGACGATGTCGGCTCCGTTGCGGATGCCGGTGTCGATGATGATCTCCACGTCCTTGCCGATCTCGCGAGCCACCTCGGGGAGGAGTTCGAAAGGAACGGGCGCTCGGTCGAGCTGTCGTCCGCCGTGGTTGGACAGGACGATCGAGTCGACGCCGAGGTCGGCGAGCTTCTTCGCGTCTTCGACGGTCTGCACCCCCTTGACGGAGAACTTCCCGGGCCACATGGCGCGGATCTCGGCGAGGTCATCGAAGTCGATCGACGGGTCCATCGCGGAATCGAGGAGCTCGCCGACGGTTCCGCCGGTCTCCGACAGGGACGCGAACTCGAGTTTCGGCGTGGTCAGGAAGTCCCACCACCACCAGGGACGCGGAATCGCATTGAGGATCGTCTGCGGAGTCAGCTGCGGCGGGATCGAGAAGCCGTTGCGCGTATCGCGCAGGCGAGCCCCGGCCACGGGGGCGTCGACGGTGAAGAACAGGGTGTCGAAGCCGGCGTTCTTCGCGCGTTCGACGAGCCCGTAGGAGATATCGCGCTGCTTCATCACGTAGAGCTGGAACCAGTTGCGACCGTGCGGGTTGACCTTCTTCACGTCCTCGATCGAGGTCGTGCCCAGGGTCGAGAGGGTGAACGGGATTCCCGCCGCTCCGGCGGCCCCGGCCCCGGCGGTCTCACCCTCGGTCTGCATGAGTCGGGTGAACCCGGTCGGGGCGATGCCGAAGGGCATGGCCGAGCTGCCGCCCATGATCTGGGTGGAGGTGTCGACATTCGTGACGTCTCTGAGGATCGAGGGATGGAATTCGATGTCACGGAAGGCCTGCATCGACCGCTCCATCGAGATCTCACCCTCGGCGGCTCCATCGGTGTAATCGAAAGCTGCGGCCGGTGTCCGGCGCTTCGCGATAGTGCGCAGGTCCTCGATCGTCAGCGCGTTCTCCAGACGGCGCTTCTTCGAGTCGAGTTCGAACTTCTTGAACTTCATGAGTTCGAAGATCTCTGCCGGCTGCGGGATCTGTCTCTTGACCATGTCTGTCGGTCCTTTCTGTGGCGAAAAAGCTGGGATTCTCAGGGTGTGGGCAGGCGGGCGCGACTCCTGCGTCAGGACGAGGGGACCATCCACGACAGCACCGTGGATTGGAGTCCGACGAGCAGGCACATGATGACCAGCAGCCCCAGCGACCAGCCGATGACGCGGCGGAAGATCGACGCCTCCCTGCCGAGGAGCCCGACGGCCGTGGCTGCGATCGTGAGGTTCTGCGGGCTGACCATCTTGCCGAGGACGCCGCCGGAGCTGTTGGCCCCGACGAGCAGCAGCGGGTCGAGTCCGGCCTCATGTGCGGCCGTCTGCTGCAGCGTGGCGAACAGGGCATTGGCCGAGGTGTCCGATCCGGTGACAGCGGTGCCCAACCAGCCGAGGATCGGTGAGAGGAACGCGAAGAAGGCGCCCGTGCCGGCAATCCAGGTGCCGATGGTGATGGTCTGCCCCGACAGGTTCATGACATACGCCAGGGCGAGCACCGAACCGACGGTGAGGATCGAGAACCGCATCTTCACGACATTGACGACGAGGACGTCGAGGGCATCCTTGGCCGTCATCTTGTAGACGATGGCGACGATGATGCCGGAGATGAGCAGCAGCGTTCCCGGCGAGGACAGCCATTGGAAGTTGTAGATCGTGCTCGTCGACACCTCGCCTGCCGAGTTGAGGATGTTCCCGTCCAGGCCCGGCCAGGGGATCTTCACATCGGTGGAGGCCAGCCAGTTGTTCAGCGCGGGGACGAGCTTCGCCACGGAGAAGATGACGATGACGAGCAGATAGGGGAAGAGCGCGAGGAACACCCGCGACCCGGTCAGCGGCGTCGTCTCCTTCTTGACATCGGTGGCCACGGCCGCGGAGGCAGTGCCCGCATCGGGGGCGTCGGCGCCCTCGTGCTCGCGCTCCTCGGCCATGCGGTCGAGTGCATCCCGTCCGCCCTTCGGCTTCCAGAACCGGAGCATGATGACGACGGCGGCGAGGCCGACGAGGGAGGCGATGATGTCGGTGAGTTCGACGGAGAGGAAGTTCGAGGACACGTACTGAGCGGCACCGAAGACGAGGCCGACGACCAGGGCCAGCGGCCAGATCTGGCGGAGTCCGCGACGACCGTCGACGAGCATGACGAGGAAGAGCGGGACGATCGCGGCCAGGAACGGGGTCTGGTGACCGACCATCGCACCGATGTCCTGATAGTCGATGCCGGTGAGCGTGCCGGCGGTGATGATCGGAATGGCGATGGCACCGAAGGCCACAGGAGCGGTGTTCGCGACGAGGACGACGACCGCGGCACGCATGGCGGTGAAGCCCACTGCCACGAGCATGACACCGGTGATCGCCACCGGTGCACCGAATCCGGCGAGCGCCTCGAGGAGTCCGCCGAAGCAGAAGGCGATGATGATGGCCTGGATGCGCGGGTCATCGGAGATGACGTTGATGACCAGTCGCAGGTCTTCGAAGCGGCCCGAGCGCACGGTGAGTTCGTAGAGCCAGATCGCGGTGATGACGATCCACATGATCGGGAACAGGCCGAAGGCGAATCCCTGCGTCGCCGACAGCGCGGCGAGCCCGACGGGCATTCCGTAGGCGGCGATGGCGACGATAAGGGCGACGCCGACTGCCGTCAGTCCGGCCCAATGGGCCTTCCACTTCAGTGCGCCGAGGGTGACGAAGATCGTCAGCAGCGGCAGGATCGCCAGCAGCGACGACCACAGCAGGCTGTCGGCCACCGGGGCGATTTCGGGTGTGTACATGGTTTCTCCAACATGGCCGGGCATGCCCACTGCGGGTCCGTTCCCCTGTGAACGCGCTCCGAACTCGAATGATCGAATTGTTCAGTATGGCCTTTATGAGGTCAGACCATTAACCTGAGCATAGGACGGTGATGTGATCTGCGTCAAGCAATCGGTCGGGAGTCCCCGCCGAGGCGGCCGGCCGGCAACGCGGGCAGAGCAACGGTAACTCCGGTGCGGGCAGAGCAGTGACCGTGGCGGTGCGGGCAGAGCAGCGGTGACGCCGGTGTAGGCAGAGTACTGATGCGAGAAGGGACATGACATGATGATCCGATGGAGGAGACCATGAGCGAGGACAAGGGCGCAATGTGGAAGCCCGTGACCCGGCCGAGCACCTATGAACTCGTCATCGACGCCGTCGAAGAGCAGATCATGGCCGGCTCGCTCACCGTCGGCGACCCCCTGCCCGCCGAACGCGATCTGGCGACGAAGCTCGGCGTCAGCCGGGCCAGCGTCCGCGAGGCCCTGCGAGTCCTCGAAAGCCTAGGTGTCGTCCGCTCCTCAGGCGGGTCGGGCCGCGGTGCGGGAACCTTCATCGCTGCGATGCCCTCGGCCGCCCTCACCCGCTTCCTCCGCCTCCATGTCGCTCTGGCGAACTTCAGCATCGACGATGTGACGGAGACGCGCATCCAACTCGAACGCTCGAGCTCGATCCTCGCGGCCGCTCGCGCCGACAAGGATTCGCTGGCCGCCATCAATGCTCAGCTCGCGATGATGGACACGCCCGGCATCAGCATCGACGTCTTCAACGACGCGGACACGGCGTTCCACGTCGCCATCGCCCAAGCGGCCGGCAATCAGCTGTTCTCCGATCTGACAGGGGCGATCCGCACCTCCCTGCGCACGTCGATCTTCGCCTCCTTCAACAGGGTCGACGATCCGCAGGAGCTCATGTCCCGGCTGCAGGCTCAGCACCATCAGATCCTCGAAGCCATCATCGCCGGCGACACGGAGGAGGCGGCGCGGGTGACCGAGGAGCACATCCGCTTCGCCGCCTCGGCGCTCCCCGGGCTCACCGAGACCTGAGCAGTCCCGTCCCTTGCTACCTGACGGCGGCCCAGCAACCTCGCGCGAGGTTGCTGGGCCGCCGTCAGGTAGTAGTTAGATGGGTTCACTGCTCGTCGGTACGCAGGGCCACCTCGGCGGTTTCCGCTTCGATCCTCGCCTCATCGTCGGCCCGCTTCTGCGCGCGCTTCTCCTCTCGGTGGGCGGCCCTGACCTCTTTGCGTCGTTCGACGAGGAGGTAGAGGGCGGGGACGAGAATGAGCGTGAGCACCGTCGACGAGGTGAGCCCACCGATGACGACGATCGCCAGCGGCTGCGAGATGAACACGCCCCCGCCGGTCAGCCCCAGCGACATCGGCACGAGGGCGAAGATCGTCGCGGCAGCGGTCATGAGGATCGGGCGCAGACGCAGCCGGGTGCCGTGGACGATCGCGTCCATGAGGTCCAGCCTGTCCTCACGCAGCTTGTTGATGAGATCGATGAGCACGATCGCGTTCGTCACGACGATGCCGATGAGCATGAGCAGACCGATGAGTGAGGGAATGCCCAAGGGTGTGCCCGTGATCAGCAGGAGCAGCACGGCACCGGTCGCGGCGAAGGGGATCGACACCAGCAGAATGAGCGGCTGGACGAAGCTGCGGAAGGTCGCGATCATCACGAGGAACACGAGGACGATCGCCACGGCCATCGCCATACCGAGCTGGCCGAAGGATTCCGCCTGCTCCTGGCTGGCGCCGCCGACGTCGAAGCTGACTCCGTCGGGCAGGTCCATGGACTCAGTCAGATCGGTGGCCGCTGCGGTGACCGTCTCCAACTGACCGCTGGTCGGCGTCGCGAACACGGTGACCTTCCGATCTCCGTCGGCGCGGTCGATCGTCGCCGGGGTCTCGGTCTTCTTCACCTCCGCGATCTCGTCGACGGTGATCGGTTCGCCCGTGATGTCGGGGATGGCGGCCTGCTCATCGGCGAGGGCCTGTTCCTCCTCCTGGCTCTGCTCCTGTTCACGCTGGCCGTCGATGAGATCGTCGATGGCATCATTGGCTTCCTGCAGTCCCCTCTCTGCCTGTTCGACTCCTTCGCGGGCCTGCTCCACCTGGTCGGCAGCCATGTCGCCCGGGCTCGGTGCCGGCGGCGGATTCTCGGCATCGCGCAGGGCCTTGCGGGCCTCTTCGAGTTGGTCGGCGGCATCGTCACGGGCCTCGCGGGCGGATTCGAGCTGCTCGGCCGATTCGTCTGCGGCCTTGCGCTTGGCTTCCTCGGCGCGGGCATCGGTCTTCTCCTCGACCCGATCCGTCGCGTCTTCCTGGGCGTTCTGCGTCTGCACCTCGGTGACGGGCAGTTTGAGGGCGCGGATCTCATCCGGGGTCGCGTCCGGGTGGGTCGGGGCAAGGAAGATATCGCGCTCCTTGCCTTCCATCGTCAGCGTTCCCGCCTCGGTGCCGTGCAGGGCCGCGGCGATGGCCTGCCCCACCTCAGCCTGACTGAACCCGAAGTCGGCGGCCTTCTCCCGATCGACGTCGACTTCGATGACCGGCTGGTCGGCGGCGAGGTCGTTGCGGGCAGACTGGACACCATCGGTGTCCGCCATCTTGTCGGTGACCTCGTCGGCGGCCTTCCGCAGTGCACCCAGGTCGGTGCCCGAGAGCGTGACCTCGACATCCTCGCTGACGGAACCGCCGGCGTCCTGGACGTCGATCTCACCGGCGTCCTTCCCGAGGTCGTCCAGTTGGGTACGGAGGCGGTTCGTCGCGACCTCGGCCTCGGAGTCCTCGGCCAGGGTGACGTTGAACTGGTTCTCCGCTCCCGATTCCGGCCCGTTGACCGTCGTCGAATAGGTGTCGACGTCCGGGTCGTCACCGAGCACGGCCTCGACGCGCTTGGCAGCCTTGTCACCGGCTTCGAGCGAAGCGCCCGCGGCCAGAGTCTGCGTGATGTTTACGGAGTTCTGCCCGGCCGAGCCCAGCAGATCCGTCTTGAGGAAGGTCGCACACATCATCGTGACGATGAAGATGACGACGGAGAAGACGATGGTCCGCCAGGGGTGGTGCAGGGCGGAGATGATCGCCGGCAGGCTGCGCTGCTGGAGGCGATCGACTCTGCCGGAGGCCTCACCGTTGCCGGGTGCCGGAGCGACGACGGGTTCGACGGTCGCATCCGGCAGCGGATCCTTGCCCTTGGCCGCGCGCTTGGCGTTCTTCTTCTCGATCGTCTTCTGGCGGCGTTCGGCGCGCGCCACTGAGCGCCGGTGCTGCTTGGCCGCCCACAGCTCATAGCTGTGGTCCGTGGCGGCTTGTCGTTTGGGTGAGAGCGGTTTGGGGCTGCGGCGCAGGACCCAGTAGCTGAAGACCGGGACGATCGTCAGTGCCACGAGGAGCGAGGCCAGCAGCGCCAGGCTGACAGTGACGGAGAAGGGCCGGAAGAGCTGTCCGGCGATGCCGTCGACGAAAGCGATGGGCAGGAACACCGCGACGGTGGTCAGCGTGGAAGCGGTGATGGCTCCGGCGACCTGTCTGACGCTGGCCACGATGTCCTCGACCGTCAGGTCGCTCGTGCCCTGCCGCCTGCGGATGTTCTCGATGACGACGATGGAGTCGTCGACGACGCGGCCGACGGCGATCGTCAGGGCACCCAAGGTGAGGATATTGAGGGTGTAGTCGCCGACCATGAGCCCGATCATCGCGATGAGCAGGGACATCGGGATCGAGATCGCGGCGACGATGGTCGAACGGAACGAGCCGAGGAAGGCGAGGATGACGAAGATCGCGAAGATCAGGCCGAGCCCGCCTTCGACGGAGAGGTCGTGGATCGACTTCTCGATCTCCGGCGCCTGGTCGAAGATCGTCGAGAACTGCGTGTCCTCGCCGAGCTTCGGGCCCACCCGGTCGAGGGTGTCGGCGACCTTGTGGGAGACGTCGACGACATTGGCGTCCTGGTCCTTGGTCACCGACACCGTCACGGAGTCCTTGCCGTCGGCGCGGGACAGTGAGGTCTTCTCGATCGAGTCGAGGTCGACGTCGGCGACCTCCCCGAGGAGCACGGTGCCGTCCGACGTGCGCAACGGCGTCTTCTCGATCTGTTCGACGGCGTCGACCTCTGTGCCGACTTCGACCGCCATCGAGGTGTCGCCCTGGGAGCTCTGGCCGGCAGGGACGACCGTGCCGGCGGCTTCGAGCTCATCGGGAACGGAGGACTCGACGACGTTCTTCTCCGCCACGTCCTCGGGGCGGAAGGTGATGGAGACCCGCTGCTCGTCCTGGCCTGTGACCTCGATGTTCGAGACCCCGTCGAGGGAGCGGAGTTCGGGGACGAGGTCGGTCTCGAGGCGATCGCCCAGAGTCTTCGGGTCCCCGCCGGAGACGGCGAACATCGTCACCGGGACCTCGTCCATCTGATAGGACAGCACCTCGGCCTCGGCATCGGCGGGCAGATCCGATTTCACTTCGTCGACGGCGGAGCGGACGGCGTCGGTCATCTCTTCGGAATCTTTTCCGAAGGGCCAGGTCACCTCGGCGGTCATCATCCCCGAGGAGGTGGAGGTGGTCACCGATTCGAGTTCTCCGGCCCCGTCGAGCGCGGTCTCGAGAGGCTTGGTCACGGTCTCCTCGATCACCTCCGGGGAGGCCCCGGGGACGGTGGCCTGCACCGAGGTGCCGGGCAGGTCGACCGAGGGCATCGTCTCCTGGTTGAGTGAGGTGGTCGCGACGATGCCGAAGACGGCGATCACGAGGGTGAGCAATCCGACGATGAGGCGGTTCTTCAGACTCATCCGGGTGATCAGGTGCACGGGTTCCTCCGGGTTCGGGGGTGTGAGCAGGGCGCTCCAGTCAGTCTTCCAAGCGAAGCGCCTCAGCGGATCGCCCGAAAGTAGTCAACGGTGTCCCCCAAAAGGATGATTTCTCACTGCCGTTCTCGGCGGGTCGATCATGACCGTTCGGTGGATCACGATTGATCCTAGAAGCGCTCACCAGCACCCGACACGGGTGTTGACCCCCAGACCGCCATCAGGAAACTCGGAGGGAAAGCGGAGGATCCCCTCCCCCGAACTACCTGACGGCGGCTGAGCAACGTCGTGTGGAAACTCGCGACCTTGCTGACAACCTCACTCAACACGTTGCTGACAACCTCGCTCACTAGGTTGCGAACGACCTGACTCCATAGGTTGCTCACACCAAATGAGTGGGGTTGTCAGTGGCATTTCGTGACGATTCGATTAGCCGGAGCCTCGCTGGGGAAATGCTTGAGCATGTAGTCGCGCTGCTTCTTCAACCACAGGCTCGAAGCTCCATGCATTCTGGCACCGACGACTCTCCACAGCGGATATCGTCTCTGCGTTTCCGCGGTGCGGATGGGGAGTGGGAAGTACACCGCTTCCTCGCCAGTGGTCGTGTCGAAGAGTGCGTAGAAGTCGTCAGTGACGACTGATTGATAAGTTCCGGCCAATGTTCTCGGTACTCCGAGTCCGACGGCATGGAAATAGATCTGTGGATTGCCCGCAGCGATGACGACACGGTCTGGTACTGAGTCAGCTGCGGTCGGGATGGGTTCACCAGCTGAGTTCTCGTCATCGACGTGTGGTTGGTTCATTGCGGCTAGGACGCGTCGCCGTTGAGCGTACTCACGTGCGATCGCTTCGACTTCAGCATGCGGGATCGGTGTGCCGTCTGAAGGAGTGTGGATTGCTGCTTGCCAGGCTTGGTGAGGATTCATGTCTCGTGGCAGTGACTGATGCCGGCGTCGATAGTTGTAGCGGTCGCGGAACATCGCGATCACTTTCCGTGCTTCAGCGAGGCTGCGGGGTCGGTGGGCCCTGAGGACATTCAGCAGTGTTTGGTGGCCACGTTCGTTCTTTCCCTGGGTTTGTGGGTGTCCGGGCATGCCGGAGATTCCTCGGCACCCATGGTCGGCGAGGAAGAGCTGAGTGGCCACGACCCAACCCTGCCTGTTGCCGTTGAAGGCGTTGCCGTTATCGGTCAGCATCTCTTGGGGCACCCCATAGTTGGCGAAGGCATCAGAGATCGTCGTGATCGCATGATTGCCGTTTTCCACTCCGTGGAAGGCTTGTGTGCCGACGTCGAAGCGGGTGGAATCGTCGAGGAGCTGATACACCGTGATCTTGGTGGTGCTGCCGGGGAGTTCGAATTCGAAAGCGTCGAGTTGCCACAGTTCCATGGCGTTGGCACGGACGAATCGGATCAATGATGATCGGGGACGCTTCTTCGGGTTCGCCTTCACCCGTCCAGCGTCGGAAAGGATCCGTCCGATCGTGGCCACCGATGGGATGGGTTCGGTGAATCGGCCGGTATCGACGCCTTCGTACCAGATCGATTTCGGTCCGGCATCCCACCCGGTGGACTCGAGTTCGGCACGGATCTTCAAGACGAGATCGGTGGTTTCTTGGTCGTAGATTCGCACGGTGTTCTTCGGTGCCGATGAACGGGCATGGAGTGCCTGCAGCCCCTCGGTTTTGTACCGTTTGCGGATCGCATAGAACGACGTTCGAGTAACGCTGTGTTGACGGCAGAACTCGGTGATCGATGGTGAGTCTGGTGCGTTGGGGTCGAAGTCGATGATTGCGCGGCGTTGGGCTATTGAAAGTGCTTCAGGCATGGCCCGAAGTGTGTCAACAACGTATTGAGACATACTGTCAGCAACGTATTGAGTCAGGTTGTCAGCAACCTATTGAGACAACACAGCTGAGCAACGTCGCGCGAGGTTGCTCAGCCGCCGTCAGGTAGCAATAGGGGTTCAGGTGTGGAGGCGGACGTGGTGGAGGAGGCGTTCGGAGCGATCGGCATCTCGGCTGCCGCCGGACGCCGTGGCGGCCGGTCCTGCGGCGTCGGCGTTGAGCGCGGCAGTCAGAGTGGATTCGGCAGCCTCGGTGTCGAAATCCTCACCGATGACGACGAGGACGCTGTCCGGATCACTGTCGACCGCATTCGAATCCAGAGCCGTCGGGGCGGTGCGGACCGCCTCGGCGACGTAGACGTTCGGGCCGACCGCCTGCACGCCGAAGTGTCGCTGACCTGTTCCCACGGCCACGAGCACGGTGCCTTTCACCCGGTACACCCCGGCCGGAAGGTCCTCGACGAAGTCCATCACCGCGTCCGGGTCGGCGGGCCCGGTGCCGGTGACGGTCACCGACTGGGCGTGGCGGTGTGGCACGGATTCCTCGTCGATCCCGTCGTCACCGAGCTGGTCGGCGGCGGCTTCGGCATAGGCCTGCCGCAGGAGTTCCCGGATCGGCAACTCGGGCTGGATCGGGTCCTCGCCGCCGTCGGAGCCGCCTCGGCGAGGGTCTCGCTCGCTTTCGCCCGGATCGAAGATCAGGGTGGGGTCGAGCCGGGCATGGTGGGTGCCGATGACGATCACGCGCGGATTGCGTTCATGGACGCGGGCGCGGACGGCTTCGACTGCGGCGTTCCGGTCGGCGGCAGGCAGCTGGTCGAGCTTGTTGACCAGCACCAATGTCGTCGCGGCATAGCGGACGGGCGGCAGATGTGATGTGTCGACGGTGTCGAAGTACATGGTGGCGTCGACGACGTCGATGACCCCGCCGAGGTGGAACCGGTGGTGGCCCATGCGGGTGATCATCCGGGCCAAGGTCAGCGGTTCGGCGAATCCGCTGGCTTCGACGATGATCGCGTCGAGTCGCAGCCCAGGGTTCGTCATCGCCACGAGCGCGTCCTCGAGTTCGGAGTCATCGGTCAGGCAGCACACGCATCCGCCCGAGATCGACAGCGGCTCGTCGACCTGGCCGACGACGAGTCCGGCGTCGATGTTGAGATCACCGAAGTCGTTGACGATGACGCCGATGCGGGCGTCGGGGTGGCGCAGGAGGTGATTGAGCAGGCTCGTCTTTCCGGCGCCGAGGTAGCCGGTGAGCAGGATGACCGGTATCGCCGGTCTGTGCCTGGGTCCGCTCATTGCGCCTCCTTTCGTGCCGGGCGGCTCGAAAGCACGGGCTCCGGTACTGGGTTCATCGTCGGGGTGGGTCGAACCGCCCATTAATGGTAACGTGTTTCATTATTTCTCTCGCATATGCACGTTCACGCATATGCGCCTCCGACAGGGACGATCAGGGAGGATTCCCCATGGCAGCTCCGCAGAAGAAGACGCGCAGCACCGCGCAGAAGGCTCTCATCCGTTCCGCCTTGGAGACCGAGACCCGCTTCGTCTCCGCCAAGCAGCTCCACCGCCGCCTCGAAGACGAAGGCGCGAGCGTCGGCCTGGCCACGGTCTACCGGCAGCTCAATGCGCTCGCGCACGGCGGCGACGCCGATACGATCACCATCGCCGAGACCCAGCTCTTCCGCGCCTGTGCACAGACCGAACACCACCACCATCTCGTCTGCGAGCGCTGCGGCACCGCCGTCGAGATCGACCCGCCCAGCGAGGACTGGATGCGTCAGGTCGCGGCCTCGAACGGCTTCGAGATCACGCATCATGTGTTCGAGATCTTCGGCCTGTGCGCCGAATGCAGGGCCGCCGGCTGAGTCGCCGAGCCGATGAGCCTCAGCCTCGGCGTGCGGAGTCCCAGGCAGGGAACTCGTCGCAGTACTTCAGCCAGGCCATCGGGCCCGCCAGCAGCTCAGCATCGGTGAGAACGGCACGGTCGAGCGCTTCGCACAGCCCCGCCTCGTCGAGGTCGAAGCCGATGAATGCCAGATCCTGGCCGAGCGCCAACAGTTCCGCGCCCCCGCCGGGAAGGGGATCGGCGGTCAGGGGCGAGAGCGTGAGCAGGGTGCCCGTCTGATCCCAATGCGCGGTCACATAGGGCCGGGAGGCCAGCTTCGCGAAGCCGGCGGAACGAACAATGCGGCCCCAGTACGCTTCGCCGAGTGCCGCGCCCAGCACTGCCTGCAGTCGCTGCGGGTGAAAGGGGCGCACCTGTTCGAAGCGGCAGGCGCGAACACCTCCCGATCGGTCCGGGTGCCGAAACTCCGAGTTGAGTATCGCCGTCCATCCCGCTGCAGGAGGCCGCTGCCCGAACTGCCAGCACACCGGCTCATGCACCGCGCCGTCGCACAGCAGGAAGCGCCTGGCCTCGGGTGCCAGGTGCGCGATCAGTCCGATGGCCGCCTCGATCCCGTCCGGGTCGGAGGAATCCGGTGCCAACAGGGCCAGAGTCGAAGCGAATTCGATCTGCGAGACGAGGGCTCCGACGCGTGCTTCCGAATCGAGATCGCTGTGCAGGCACGCAAGATCGAGCACGCAGACGAGGTCGGTGAGCACGGCCCGTGTGTCCGAGGCACTCAAGGCTCCGATGATCTCCGCACAGTCCGCACCCTGCCCGTATTCGAGGACGAAGCCGTGCACCCCGGAGGTCATTCCGACCAGGTCGACGAGGCGGTCGATCGCCTCGATGCCCTGCTCAGTCTGCTCCGCAGGCACGAAGACATAGCCGCGGTCCCTGGCCAGCCCCATCGCATACTGCCGGCGCTCGGTCGCACAGAGTCCGACGACGGCGATCGCTTCGATTCCGTCGGCGACGGCACCCTGCCCTCGCTTGCCTGATTCCCGCATTGGCTTCCCTTCGATCGAGAACATAGTATTGCAACTAATGATACTCATTCCCATTAAGGAGTCACGCCCATGAAGGTTCGCCGTTCTCTGCGTTCGCTGAAGTCCCAGCCCGGCTCGCAGGTGGTCCGCCGCCGCGGACGCGTCTACGTCATCAACAAGAAGAATCCTCGGTTCAAGGCCCGCCAGGGCTGAGCCGCTTGCGCTTCAGCGTGGTGACGCTGCAGCAGCTCGGTGCATGCACCAAGCCGCTGCAGCGTCACCACACTGATGGCATGATTCGTCGCGCCACCGGGCCGGTGAGGCTCAGTCGCGCTCGAACAGCTGCGGGGCGGACTCGACGAGCCTGCGGGTGTGGCGGATATGGGCGGCCATGACCGCCTCGGCGGATTCGACATCACCGATCTCGAGCGCCCGCAGGATCGTCCGATGCTCGGCGAAGATGTCGTCCTTCCGGCTGCTCACCTGCAGAACGAGCAGCCGCCTGCGATAGTAGTGGCTGAGATTCCACAGGCGATCGACGGTCCTGCTCAGCCGGTCCGCACCGGGCGCGGCCATGATGGCGCGGTGGAAGTCTCGGTCGCGTTCGAGGAACTCACCGGGCGAGCTTGCGGCCTCGACCGCCTCGGCGAGACGGACGAACTCCGCGAGCGATTCGGCTGTGTGCATGGGCATCGCCAGGGACAGCAGCAGTGGTTCGAGGCGTTCGCGCATGAGGTAGACCTCGCGGCATTCCTCGAGGCTGAGCTCGGTCACCCATGCGCCCGTCGACGGAATCAGGGTCACGAGCCCCGCATCGGCCAGGGCGCGCAGGGCCTCACGGATCGGGATCCGGCTGACGCCGAACTCGGAGGCGATCTCCTCCTGCCGGATGCGAGCACCGGGCGGCAGCTGACCGGCGATGATGCGCGAGCGCAGTTCGGCCGCGATGGCACCGCTGCGAGCTGGATCATGCGTCATCGTCTGGCTCCCTCATCCCGCCGAGGCGGATCCCCTCCCCGGTCGTGCATTGCGCGGCTACGCGCACCGTGATTCCGTACGCCGCGAATACGCCCTGCCACGGTTCCGCATACCTCGGTCACGCACGCCGCGGCGCACAACGCCCTTCGCTGTGAAGCATAGACCTGTGAGGCGACGCGCGGGGCAGGAGAAAAATCGCAATCCAATTGCAATCCGGCGAATTCTCCGCATTTCAGCGCCGATCGATTCTGAAAAAAATCCGTGAAGGCACCCGCAGATCGGATCCGATCAGTCTTCCATCCTTGTTTCGCATTCCCATTTTTCCCGTTTCGAAATCGACCGATCCGCACGATTGGATCCAATCCATTCCCGCTCATTCAAAAGCTGTGAAGTCTGATCATTTGTGCTGGTCATCCGGTGCAGCTAAGGCCGGATCGATTCGGTGCCTAATTCCTCAGATGGTCGTTGACATCAGAATTCGAGCGGCGCACACTACAACAGTCTAAAAGTGGTTTCACAATCGAAAGGGCAATGATGTCCATTTTGAATCCCCCGACGTCCGGAGCTGCGGCCTCCGACGCCGGCAGACCGATGAAGGTCAACGTCCGCAGCGACAAGGGACTGAAACGAGATATAGGCAAGGTCGGCCTCCTGTTCACGGGAGTCGGGTCGATCATCGGATCCGGATGGCTCTTCGGTGCCTTCAACGCCTCGGTGATGGTCGGCCCCGCCTCGCTGATCTCATGGGCTCTGGGCGCGGTGATGATGATCTTCGTGGCGCTCAACTATGCCGAACTCGGCGTGATGTTCCCCGTCGCCGGCGGCGTCATCCGCTTCCCGCACTTCTCCTTCGGCTCCTTCGCGAGCTTCACCTCGGGCTGGATCACGTGGCTGTCGGTCGCGGCGACCGTGCCGATCGAGGTCATGGCCGCCGTGCAGTACGCCTCGAGCTATCTGCCGTGGCTCATGCACACCGTCGACGGCGTCGCCGTCCTCACCGGCCCCGGCATTGCGGTGAGCATCGGGCTCATGCTCGTCTTCAGCATCATCAACCTCTACGGAGTCTCGCTGTTCGCTCGCTTCCACAACGTGCTCGTGTGGTGGAAGCTCGCCGTCATCCTGCTCGTCATCGTCGTGTTCTTCGCCCTGGCCTTCAATCCCGGCCACTTCGCCTCGCAGCAGTTCGGCGGCTTCGCCCCCAACGGGGTCGCCCCGATCCTCGCCGCCCTGCCGGCCGCCGGAATCGTCTTCTCCTATCTCGGCTTCCGGCAAGGCGTGGAGTTCGCCGGCGAGACGACGAACCCGCAGAAGAACGTGCCCTTCGCCGTCGTCGGGTCGATCCTCGTCACCGGTCTCATCTACATCCTCCTGCAGGCCGCCTTCATCGGTGCGCTGCCGACCGACCTGCTCAAGGACGGCTGGGCGAGCCTCGCGTTCACCAATGATGCAGGACCGCTGGCCGAGATCTCCCTGCTGCTGGGCGCCGTGTGGCTGGCGATCATCCTCTACGGCGATGCGATCATCTCCCCCGCCGACACCGGCCTGATCTACACGGCCCTGGCCCCCAGGCTGTCGTACTCGCAAGCGAAGGTCGGCAATGCCCCGCGCGCCCTGGCCAAACTCAACAAGCACGGCGTGCCGTGGATCTCGCTGCTCGTGGTCTTCATCGTCTCGTGCATCATGTTCCTGCCGTTCCCCTCATGGGCGAAGCTCGTCGGGTTCATCACCTCGGGCACGGTGCTCTCCTTCGCCACCGGACCGGTCGTCGTTGCGGCGCTTCGCCGACAGCTGCCCGAGCAGGAGCGCCCGTTCAGACTGCCCGGCGGTGACGTCCTGCCGATCATCGGCTTCGTCTGCGCGAACCTCATCGTCTACTGGACGGGATGGGAGACGAACTGGAAGCTGTTCCTCGCTGTGGCCATCGGCTACGTCGTGATGATCGCCCACCACATCTTCGCCACGGACAAGTCGCGCCTGCCCGACCTGAAGATGCGTTCGGGCTGGTGGATGATCCTGTGGATGGCGGGTCTCGTCGTCCTCAGCCTCATCGGCCACTACGGCGGCGGACTCGATCTCATGGGCTTCATCGTCGGCGAGGTCGTGACCGTGATCTTCTCGATCATCGTCTTCTACGTCGGCATCGCCTGCCGCCTGACCCCCGAAGAGGCCGTCGAAGCCGTCGAACAGACCCAGATCGACGACTGAGGGATACCCTCGCCGAGGCGGCCGTGAGGAATACCGATGACCGCCGGTTCCGGCCCGCTTCGGCACCAACGCCGAGGCGGGCCGGATTTATTCACGGTCGAAACAGCGCGCCCGCCATCACCCCTGCGCTAGGGTCGGTGGCCAAGGAGGACGACATGCCCAGGGACTACTCACCGGACCGGATCGCGGCGATGGCGGACGAACTCTCGGCCGCCGCGCACACACTGGGAGTCCCTCTCACGGAGACCGAATCCGCCGTCGAACTCGTCACAGAGCTGCTCGATGCCAGTGCACGCTGGTCCGACGAGACGGGGACCCGGGCTTCCGGGCCCTTCGGCACTTTCCTCGCCGGCTGCGTCGACGGGGCAGACCGCGACGACCAGGTGGCCGGCGCGGACCGTGACCGCCAGGGCCTGGACTTCGTCGACAGTCTGGTGAACAGGCTCAGCCCCGAGGACGAGTGAGGATCTGTTCCACCCGAGCCAGCGCCTCGGCGACCGACGCCCGCCCCTCCCTCGGCACCGCGGAATGGAGCCTGCCGGCGAGGAACGCGGCGAGGACCGGACTGAGCGATGAGTCCGAATGCTTGATGTGCGAGGCGAAATCGAGCACGGCCGCGACTTCGGCATCGGTCATCCACACCCCCTCCGGAAGCTCGGTCGCCGCGAGGTCCCGCATCCGCAGCACCTGCTCCGGTACGGCTCTGGCGCCAGGTGAAGCCTTTGTCGCCTCAACATCCGACGCACCCGGCAGACTGCCGATCGTGTCCGCCGCCTCGACCCTGACGGCGACGCGCTCGTATTCCTCGGGAGTGTCGAAGTCGACGATCTCCGCGGGGTCGACGTCGACAGGTGCGACCTCGAGCCCGCTGAAGAGGAGTTTGACCGCCCTGTCCTGCGTCTGGCCGATATCGGCCAGACGTCGACGCAGCAGCGCAGTGGGCCACGCGGCGCAGAGGAACTGGAGCTTGCCGCGATCGTCGACGCCGGCGGCAGGCAGCCCGGACTCCCGGCTCGCGGCAATGAGCGCCCGCAGATGGTCCGGCCGCACCAGCGGCATGTCCCCGGCCAGGATCACGGTGACCTCGGAGTCACCCATCGTCCGGGCAGCGGCTTCGATCCCGGCCAGGGGGCCCGAGAACTCGGGTTCCTCCCGTACACTGCCGACCGAGTCCGCCTCGGCGTCCGTGAGTCCGACAGTGGTTCCGGCCACCCACACCTCCGCTTCCGGCACGGCCTGCCGGACGGTGCCGAGGATGCGCGAGATCACTGTCTGCCCGCCGAGGCGGACCCCGGGCTTGTGCACGCCCCCGAACCGTCGGGAGCGGCCGCCGCTGAGAATCATCACCGTGATCGACATGGCTCGATCATACGCTTTTCTACCGACAGTAGAATCAGTCACACAATTATGACGTATATCACTTCGTGACCTCGTGGGCGGGGTTCGATCCTCCACAGAGACGCGGCCCGAGCGGCCTTCTGATTAAACACGGCGGAAACTGTTCCGCTTTCCCCTCAACTCTGCTGTGATCAAAGCAGTCGGCACGTTCGTCGAGGAGGGCGGAAGATGTCACGGCCTGAGAAATATCAATCATCGACCGGGGGACCACCCGCTTCGCCCACGAAATCGCAGCGGACCCGGGCACTGGTCTTCGCCACCCTCGGCTTCACCGTCACGTTCTGGGCGTGGTCGCTCATCAGCCCGCTGGGTCCGCACTTCGTCGAGGAGGAGCTCACCGATGACTCGGCTCTGCTCGTGGCCGTGCCCGTCCTCGTCGGCTCGCTGGGACGCATCGTCGTCGGAGCGCTGACCGACCGCCTCGGCGGCCGCCTCATGATGTCGTTCATCGCCCTCATCACGGTCATTCCGGTGCTCTTCGTCGGCTTCATCGGCCAGTACAACTACGCCACACTCATCGTCGGCGGATTCTTCCTCGGCGTCGCCGGGACGAGCTTCGCCGTCGGCGTCCCCTACGTCAACCGCTGGTTCCCCAAGGAGTCCCGCGGTTCGGCCATCGGCGTCTACGGCATGGGCATGGGCGGCACCGCTATCGCGGCCTTCACCACGGTGCCCCTGCACAACATCTGGCCGCAGCTGCCCTTCGTGATCGCAGCCGTCGTCCTCGTCGTCTACGCGCTGCTGGCTTTCACGATGATGCGCAATCCACCCGACTGGCAACCGGTGCGCCAGAGCCTCATCGCCACCCTGGGACAGACGCTGTCGGTCAAGCTGACCTGGCAGGCCGCCTATCTCTACGCTCTCGCCTTCGGCGGCTACGTCGCCTTCTCCGTCTACCTGCCGACCTTCCTCAACAACGACTACGACCTCGAACCAGCCGATGCGTCCCTGCGCATGGCCGGCTTCGTCATCGTCGCAGTCATCACCCGCCCGCTGGGCGGAATCCTCGCCGATCGCCTCGGGGCGGTGAAGACCCTCGGCGTAGCCTACTCACTCGTCGCCATCTGCGCCATCGCCCTGTCCTTCCATCCCGTGGAGTTCATCGTCTACACCTCAGAGTTCATTGCGATGTCGGCAGGCTTCGGACTGGCCTCCGGCGCGACCTTCGCGCTCATCGCGCAGCGCTCGGATCCCTCCCGGGTCGGTTCGATCACGGGCTTCGTCGGCGCCGCCGGCGGACTGGGCGGATTCGTCCCGCCGCTGCTGCTGGGAGCGATGTGGTCGGCGACCCACGACTACTCCCTGGGTCTGCTGCTGCTCGCCGGCTTCACGGTCATCGCCCTGCTCATCACACTCTGGATCGGCGCCAACCCGCCGACGACGACCGAGGCCGTGACCACTGACGACACAGCCTCAGGTCCTGCCACCGACCCCCGCGCCGATCGCGCTGGAACCGACAGCGGCCCCACGAAGTCACGAATCAGCGACGACGACAAGGAGACACGGTCATGAGCACCGAGAACATGGCCCACGGCAGAGATCAGCACACGCCGGCGGAGTCCTCGACGCCTGGGACCGACCGTCCGGGCACCGACAACTCGCTCATGGACGCGCTCATCGGCAGTCGGAAGTTCTTCACGCCCCGGGCGACGATGAGCGAGGACAAGCGCGAGATCCACTATTCCGGCGGCCGGCAGGGCGACTCGTTCTACCGCAACCGCTGGTCACACGACAAGGTCGTCCGCTCCACCCACGGCGTCAACTGCACAGGCTCATGCTCCTGGCACGTCTACGTCAAGGACGGGCTCATCACCTGGGAGTCCCAGGCCACGGACTATCCGAGCCCCGGCCCGGACATGCCCGAATACGAGCCGCGCGGCTGTCCCCGCGGTGCCTCGTTCTCCTGGTACACCTACTCCCCCACCCGAGTCCGCTACCCCTATGTCCGCGGTGCCCTCTTGCGCCTGTTCCGGGAGGCCAAGGCCGCCAACGGCCACGACCCGGTGCTGGCATGGAAGTCCATCGTCGAGGACCCGGTCAGGGCCCGCCGCTACAAATCCGTGCGCGGAAAGGGCGGGCTCGTGCGTGCGACCTGGGCCGAGGCCGTCGAGATCGTCGCCGCCGCCTACGTCTACACCGTGAAATATCTCGGCCCCGACCGCACGACCGGCTTCTCTCCGATCCCCGCCATGAGCCCGGTCTCCTTCTCCTCCGGCGCCCGCTTCCATCAGCTCATCGGCGGGTCGATGCTGTCCTTCTATGACTGGTACGCGGACCTGCCGCCGGCCTCCCCGCAGGTCTTCGGCGATCAGACCGATGTGCCCGAGTCCGGTGACTGGTGGAACTCCTCGTATCTGATGATGTGGGGCTCGAATGTGCCGCTGACCCGCACCCCGGACGCCCATTGGATGGCCGAGGCCCGTTACCACGGGCAGAAGGTCATCTCCATCGCCCCGGACTATGCGGAGAACGTGAAGTTCGCAGATGAGTGGCTGGCACCGGCCACCGGAACCGACGGAGCCCTGGCCATGGCGATGGGCCACGTCATCCTCAAGGAGTTCTTCGTCGACACGACGACGGACTACTTCGATTCCTATGTGCGCAGGTACACGGATCTGCCGTTCCTCGTCGAACTCGAACGCGACGGCGACAGCTATCGGCCCGGTCGCTTCGTCACCGCCACCGATCTCGGCTCCGCGGTCACGCCCGAGGCCGACACCGAGGACGCGGACTTCAAACCTGCGATGTGGGACAGGACCACGAACTCACCGGCCGTGCCCAACGGAACCCTGGGCCACCGCTTCGCCGCCGATGGTGAGGGCAGGTGGAACCTCGACCTCGAGGACATCGACCCGGCCCTGTCCATCGCCGAGGCCGCCGGAACCGACGCCGATGCCGTCGAGGTCCGGCTGCCGCGCTTCGACATCGCCGCCCAGGGCGAGATCGATGAGATCACGCGCGGGGTTCCGGTCGTCCGCCTCGGCGAGAGGATCATGACCACGGTCTTCGACCTCATGCTCGCCGAATACGGTGTCGGACGGCCGGGCCTGCCCGGGACGTGGGCAGAGAACTATGAGGACGCGTCGAGTCCGAACACCCCGGCCTGGCAGGAGGCGATCACGGGTGTGCCGTGGCAGGCAGCGGCCCGCATCGGCCGCGAATTCGCCGCCAATGCGCGTGATTCGAAGGGCCGGTCGATGATCATCATGGGCGCGGGCACGAACCACTGGTTCCACTCGGACCAGACCTACCGCACCTTCCTCACCCTGACCACGCTGTGCGGCACGCAGGGAGTCAACGGCGGCGGCTGGGCCCACTACGTCGGGCAGGAGAAGATCCGTCCCTTCACCGGGTGGCTGCACCTGGCCAATGCCCTGGACTGGGTGCGTCCGCCGCGGCAGATGACGCAGACGACGTACTGGTACATGCACACCGATCAATGGCGCTACGACCAGTTCGGGGCCGATATGCTCTCGGCGCGGGCCGGGCACGGAAAGTTCACGGGGATGTCGACCGCCGATGCCGTCGCCCAATCCGCGCGTCTGGGCTGGCAGCCGTACTATCCGACCTTCGATGACAATCCGCTCGACATCGCCGAGGCGGCGAGCGCGGCCGGCAAGACAAGCGCGGAGCACATCGTCGACGAGCTCAAGGCCGGCAGGCTTCGCTTCGCCGTCGAGGATCCGGATGCGCAGAACAACTATCCGCGCATCTGGTCGATGTGGCGGGCGAACACATTGGGTTCCTCGGCCAAGGGCGACCAGTACTTCCTCAAGCACCTGCTCGGTGTGGACAACTCGGTCTCCGCCGAGGAGACGCCCGAGAATCTGCGACCGCGCGACGTCGACTGGCGCGAAGACGCGCCCCAGGGCAAGATCGACCTGCTGCTGACCCTCGACTTCAGGATGACCACGACCACGCTGCATTCGGACGTCGTGCTGCCGGCGGCAACCTGGTACGAAAAGCATGACCTGTCGACGACGGACATGCATCCCTTCGTCAACACGTTCAATCCGGCGATCTCCACCCCGTGGCAGTCGCGCAACGATTGGGAGACCTGGGCGACGATCGCCGAGAGGTTCTCCGAGCTCGCCCGCACCCACCTGGGCACACGCACAGATGTCGTGGCCCAACCGCTCCAGCACGACAGCCCGGACGCGCTGAACACCCCGCATGGGCGGGTCAAGGACTGGAAATTCGGCGAATGCGAACCGGTGCCGGGCAGGACCATGCCCAAACTCGTCGAGGTCGAACGCGACTACACTGCCATCCACGACAAATACACCTCGATCGGTCCGCTGCTCGAGTCCCAGGGGATGAACGCCCGCGGCATCCGCTATGACGTCGACCATCACGTCGAACGGCTGCGTCGGCTCAACGGAGTCGCGAGCAAGGGTGCGGGCAAGGGCCAGCCGCGGCTGGACACCGACCGGCGCGCCGCCGACTACATCCTCGGCCTGTCCGGCACGACGAACGGACTGATGGCCACCGAGGGCTTCACCACCCTCGAGCGGCGCACCGGGCAGAAGCTGGCCGATCTGTCCGCCGAGCACGAGGGCAAGCAGGTCTCCTTCGAGGATGCGAAGGCCGCACCCGTGCCTGTGATCACATCCCCGGAGTGGTCAGGCTCCGAATCCGGCGGCCGCCGCTACTCCCCCTTCACAATCAATGTGGAGCGGCTCAAACCCTGGCACACGCTGACCGGGCGCTATCAGTTCTACGTCGACCATGACTGGTTCCTCGAGATGGGCGACGCACTGCCGACGTTCCGCCCGCCCCTGGATATGAACGCGCTGTTCGGCGAACCGCAGATCGGCGACTCGGACGGCACCTCGATCGCGGTGCGCTACCTGACCCCGCACAACAAATGGGCGATCCACTCGATGTATCAGGAGAATTTCTTCATGATGAGCCTCGGCCGCGGCGGACAGACGATCTGGATGAGCGTCGAGGACGCCGAGGCCGTCGGCATCTCCGACAACGACTGGATCGAGGCGATCAACCGCAACGGCGTCGTCGCCGCCCGCGCCGTCGTGTCCCACCGGATGCCGAAGGGGACGGCGTTCATGCACCACGCGCAGGAGCGCACGGTCAACGTTCCGCTCACGGAGACGACCGGACGGCGCGGAGGCATCCACAACTCGCTGACGCGGATCATGATCAAGCCGACCCACCTCGTGGGCGGGTACGGCCAGCTGTCGTTCGCGTTCAACTACTACGGGCCCACAGGCAATCAGCGCGACGAGGTGACCGTGATCCGACGTCGCAGAAATCAGAACGTGGAGTACTGAGCAGCCGTGGCCGACACAGACGACCAGCACCGGACACCGACTCGGGAACAGGAGGCACACTGATGAGAATCATGGCGCAGATGGCGATGGTGATGAACCTCGACAAATGCATCGGCTGCCACACATGCTCGGTCACGTGCAAACAGGCGTGGACGAACCGCAAGGGCACCGAATACGTGTGGTTCAACAATGTCGAGACCCGGCCCGGGCAGGGCTACCCGCGCGGCTACGAGGATCAGGAGAAGTGGCAGGGCGGCTGGGCGCTGAGCAGGAACGGTCGGCTCAAGCTCAAGGCCGGCGGCAAGCTGAAGAAGCTCGCGTCCATCTTCTCGAACCCGAAGCTGCCGGGCATCGAGGACTACTACGAGCCGTGGAGCTACGAATACGACAACCTGCTCTCGGCTCCGGAGCAGAAGCACATTCCCACGGCCCCGCCGAAGTCCCTGCTCACCGGCGAGCGCATGGACATCAAATGGTCGGGCAACTGGGACGACGACCTCGGCGGAACCTACGCGAAGGCCGATCTCGACCCGATGCTCAAATCGATCGGAGACAAGGTCAAGCTTGAGTTCGAAGAGACCTTCATGTTCTACCTGCCCCGCATCTGCGAGCACTGCCTCAACCCCTCCTGCGTCGCCTCGTGCCCCTCAGGCGCAATCTACAAGCGTGAGGAGGACGGCATCGTCCTCGTCGACCAGGACTCCTGCCGCGGCTGGCGGATGTGCATCTCCGGCTGCCCGTACAAGAAGATCTACTTCAACCACCGCACCGGCAAGGCCGAGAAATGCACGTTCTGCTACCCGCGGATCGAGAACGGCGAACCCACCGTGTGCGCGGAGACCTGTGTCGGCCGTCTGCGCTACATCGGGCTGGTCTTCTACGATGCCGATCGTGTCACCGAGGCGGCTTCGGTCCCCGATGAGCAGGACCTCTTCGCAGCGCAGAAGGACCTCATCCTCGACCCGCACGACCCCGATGTCATGAACGCAGCCGAACAGGCCGGCGTCCCGCACGATTGGATCATGGCGGCCCAGCGCTCCCCGGTGTACAAGCTCATCAAGGACTACGACCTCGCACTGCCGCTGCATCCGGAGTACCGGACGATGCCGATGGTCTGGTACATCCCGCCGCTGTCGCCGGTCGTCGACGTCGTCAAGGACACCGGCTACGACGCGGAGAACGCGGTGAATCTCTTCGCCGCGATCGACGAGCTGCGCATCCCCATCGAGTACCTCGCGAACCTCTTCACCGCCGGCGACACCGATGTCGTCGCCGATGTGCTCCGGCGCATGGCGGCCATGCGGGCGTTCATGCGCGACATCAATATGGGCGTCGAACCCGATGAGCGCATCCCGCACTCGGTGGGGATGGGGCCCGAGGAGATGGAGGACATGTACCGGCTGCTGGCGATCGCGAAGTACGACGAACGCTATGTCATCCCCGCCGGCCACTCGGAACAGGCGCACAGCCTCGAGGGCATCGGCTCCGACTGCCCCCTCAATGCCGAGGGCGGACCCGGGATGAGCGAGATGCCCGATATCGCCTCCAGCGGATTCGCGGGCACCACGGGGGTCTCGGATCCGCTGGCCGAACGCAGCGCCGAGGACGGGGAAGAGCGTTCGCATCTGCGCGGTCGGCTCAACCTGCTGAATTGGAACGGGAAGGGCCGACCAACCGGCCTGTTCCCCAGCGCAGACGGACCGGCAGGGGCCTGAGATGTACAGACCGCTGAAATTCCTGTCCAAGTGGACGAAACGCGCCGCCGCGCATGCCGAGTCCGGTGGGCAGACGGCCCCGGGGCTCGACGATGAGGCGCTGCGAGCCGTCTTCGCAGTCGCATCGTGGCTCATCGACTACCCCGATGAGGATCTGCTTGAACGGCTTCCGCAGTTCTCAGTACTGCTCGACCATGCGGGAGTGCCTGATCACCTGAGGGAGGATCTCGGGGCGACGATCGGCCACCTCGGTGCCGGTGATCCCATCGGTCTGCGCGCCGACTATGTCGAGACCTTCGATACCAGGCGGCGCGGCTGTCTGTTCCTCACGTATTTCTCGAACGGGGACACGCGCAAGCGCGGGCAGGCGCTGCTCGAGATCAAGGAGATCTATCGGGCGGCGGGACTGGATATGGACGAATCGCAGCTGCCGGACCATCTCACCTATGTCCTCGAGTTCGCCGCCGGGCATGATCTCACTGCAGGGGTGCGGATCCTGCTGGCCAACCGAGCCGGGATCGAGCTGCTGCGCCTGCACCTGGCCGAGATCGGTTCGCCCTGGGCGGGGACCATCCGTGCGGTCTGCGCCACCCTGCCCGCCCTCGACGGTGACGACATCCATGCCGTCGAACGATTGGCCGCCGAGGGCCCGGCCACGGAGACCGTCGGGATCGACGGGCTCGGCGGGTACGGCGACGCCCCGCCGAGTGCGGCCGAGACCGCAGCGGCGATGGCAGCAGCACCTGGCGCTTCGATGCCGCCCGGCTCGGCCCGGGCGGCACCGGGCGGCTGCTCGTCAGGCGGAGGGCAGACATTCATTCCGCTGACGGAAGTGACAGGAGAGCGATCATGAACTCACCGACAGTGCTCGAGACGTTCCTGTGGGTGATCATCCCCTATATGGCGCTGGCCGTGTTCGTCCTCGGCCATGTCTGGCGCTTCCGTCGCGACCGGTTCGGGTGGACGACGAGGTCGAGCCAGATCTACGAATCGAAGCTGCTGCGGATCGGCTCACCGCTGTTCCACTACGGCATCATCTTCGTCTTCCTGGGCCATGTCATCGGCCTCGGCATCCCGAAGACCTGGACCTCCGCCGTGGGCATCACCGACCACATGTACCACTTCATGGCGATCACGGTCGGCCTGGGAGCTGCGGCTGCGACGGTCGGCGGACTCGCCCTGCTGATCTACCGCAGACGGACGAACAACCGCGTCTTCGGGGCGACGACCCGCCTCGACAAGCTCATGTACCTCATGCTCGCGATCGTCATCCTCGCCGGGGTGTACTCGACGATCTTCGACTCCGCACTCAGCGGCTACGACTACCGTGAGGGAGTGTCCGTGTGGTTCCGCCAGTTCTGGATGTTCCAGCCCGATGTCAGCCTCATGGCACAGGCGCCTCTGGGCTTCCAGGTCCATGTCATGTCCGCGATCCTCATCTTCGCGCTGTGGCCGTTCACCCGGCTCGTCCACGTCTTCGCCGCCCCGCTGGGCTACCTGACCAGGCCGTACATCATCTACCGCTCGAAGGACAGGCAGCGTCAGCCGCAGCGCCGCGGATGGGAGACCATCGACTACTGAGGACCGTCCTCCGAATCCGAGTCGGCCTCATTGCCCGGCTCGGGCTGGGAGCCCCGCGCGGCACCGGCCCCCGGTCCGACTTCCGGTCCGGCCCCCGGTCCGGCTTCCGACTCCGCCGAGGTGCCCGGGCAGTGGGCGTCGCGCAGCAGGATCTGGCAGGTGTCCGCCGAAGTGAACGGCTGCAGCCGGTCGAGTTCCAGCGGACCCGGCAGCTGGCTGAGGAGATCCCTGACGATCTTCGCGTGGATTCCGCAGGCGATCGCTCGGTCCTCGCCCACCATCCGATAGTGCGGACATGGAGCCAACGAGATTCGCAGCTCTTCGGCATCGGGCTCGGGCTCCATTCCCGAATCGTCGAGATGTTCGTAGAGCAGATCGAATTGAGTGCCTGCCTGGTCGCCGAGAGCGTCGAGACCGGTCGGCCGCAGCTCCGCGCCAGCCATCAGGCGGGTCAGCACCTCGTGATGTTCGCGGGCTCGGGCGATGCGTTCGGCCGCGACCGAGTTCGACTCCGGATCGTCGACCGGGTGGTAGACCATCGGCGGTCTGCCTCTCACTCCCGTCGATTTGGGATGCAGGTAGATGAATCCTTCGTCGATGAGCACCCGCAGATGGTCACGGGCCGTGTTGATGTGCAATCCGACCTCGTCGGCGAGCTCCCTGAGTCGGCTGCCCGGGTGATTCTGTACCGCGCCCAGCAGCAGGACCCGACTGACCTCGGCCAGTCCTCGATAGTCGTTCACTCTTCGCGGCATGCCATCACGTCCTTGCGACTGCCTCAGTGGGGAACAGTTCGGAGACCATCTCCACCTGTATTCTACAATGCGTAGAATTTGTTTTCACCTGCCGGAGGCAACGGATTCCGCAACGCGGGCCAGCCGAATCGGCGCTACTCTGGGCAGGAACACACCCACATCGCGCACGCACCGTCGAGTGCGCCACGCACCGTCGAGTGCCCGGAGGATGAACATGTCGAAGTTCGATGTCGTCGAAACGTCCATCGCCGATCTGCGAGCCGCCCTCGAAGACGGCCGCACCACCTCGGTGGAGCTCGTCGAGGCCTATCAGGACCGGATCGCCGCGTTCGACGGCCCCGACACAAATACCGCACTCAACTCCGTGATCGTTGAGAATCCGCAAGCCCTCGCCGAGGCGGCCGCCTCCGACGAGCGGCGAGCGCGCGGTGACGCGCGCGGCCCCCTCGACGGGATCCCGTACACCGCGAAAGACTCCTATATGGTCGCGGGCCTCACCGTCGCCTCCGGGTCGCCGGCCTTCGCCGACCTCGTCGCGCAGAAGGATGCCTTCACGATCGAACGGCTGCGCGACGGCGGTGCCATCTGCCTGGGGCTGACGAACATGCCCCCGATGGCCAACGGCGGCATGCAGCGCGGACTCTACGGCCGTGCCGAGAGCCCCTACAATCCCGACTGGCTGACCAGCGCGTTCGCGTCCGGGTCGTCGAACGGTTCGGGCACGGCAACGACGGCGAGCTTCGCGGCCTTCGGCCTCGGCGAGGAGACCTGGTCCTCGGGTCGCGCTCCGGCCTCGCACAATGCACTCATCGCCTACACTCCCTCCCACGGGGTCATCAGTGTCCGCGGCAATTGGCCACTTGTGCCGACGATGGACGTCGTCGTCCCCCACACCCGCACGATGGCCGACCTCATCGAAGTCCTCGACGTCATCGTCGGCGACGACGCTGAGACCCGCGGGGATTTCTGGCGCGTCCAGCCGTGGGTGGAGATCCCGCAGGCGAGCGCCATCCGTCCCGACTCATACGCCGCCCTGCTCCCGGAATCCGTCGAAGCGGCCCGCACGGTGCTCGCCGGAAAGCGCCTCGGGGTGCCGCGGATGTACATCAACGCCGATGACGAGGCCGGAACGAACCCGGACGGCGGAATCGGCGGGCCCACGGGACAACGGATCGTGACCCGCGCCTCGGTGATGGAGGCGTGGGAGGCCGCCCGGGCCGACCTCGAGTCCGCGGGCGCCGAGGTCATCGAGACGGACTTCCCGGTCGTGAGCAACTACGAAGGCGACCGGCCCGGTGCCCCGACGATCGCGACCCGCGGCTTCGTCACCGCCGAGTACCTCGACCGGGAGATCAACGACCTGTCCTCGTGGGCGTGGGACGATTTCCTCTCAGCGAATGGCGACCCGAATCTCTCCACCCTCGCCGACGTGGACGGAACGTTGATCTTCCCTCATCCGCCCGGCGCCCTGCCGGACCGATACGACGGCTTCGACGATGACATCGCCACCTATCCGGAGCAGGTGCGGGCGAATCGGTACACCTCGGTGACGGAGATTCCGGAGCTCGAATCCGGTGTGCGCGGACTCGAGGAGACCCGCCGGGTCGACCTCGAAGAGTGGATGGACGCCAACGGTCTCGATGCGGTGGTCTTCCCGGCGATAGCCGATGTGGGTCCGGCGGACATGGACGTCAACGAAGCCTCGGCCGATCTCGGGTGGCGCAACGGCACCTGGGTGGCCAATGGCAACCTCGTGCCCCGCCACCTCGGCATCCCGTCGGTGACGGTGCCGATGGGCACGATGGCCGACACCGGAATCCCGGTGGGTCTGACGATCGCCGGGCGCGGCTGGGACGATTCCGCGCTCATCGAGATCGCCGCGGCATTCGAAGCCACCGGTGACCGCCGGGAGGTGCCGCCGCGGGCTCCGCGGCTGTAGGGCCATCTCGGCTGCACGGGTTCACTGACTCTGTCGCATCGTTCCTGTCGCGCCGACCCGAGAATTCAACACTGAGACTCAGCGCCCGGAGGCGAGTTCGCATTTTCGCCTGGAGGCGTCGCGCAGCTGCATCCATCCGGCGAGGATGAACCAGACGAGGAACGGGTAGGACGCGGCCCTCTCGATGATGCCATCGGGCAGGTTCCAACTCTCAGGGCTCGTCATGAGCAGTGTTCCGGCGAGACCCAGGACGCCCAGTCCGAGCGTGAGTCCGCCGAATCCGACGGGGCCGATCCATCGACTCTCCGGCCACCGGATCAAAGCGATGCCAGCCGCGAGCAGGCCGAGGTTCTGGATCGCTGATCCGCCGAATCCGAAGACGGCGTGCAGGGTCGGGGAGATATCTGCCGGGACCATTCCGGTTCCTGCCAGCAGCATTCCACCGGCGGCGAGCAGGAATGAACCGCACCTGCCCCAGCGACTCGGGGCGATCCAGTCGTGCCAGATGAAGGCGATGATCGCGAGGATCGATCCGGCGATGATGGAGACGCCGTTGACGAAGGGATGGGCCGGCGAACAGCCCTCGACCGGGATTTCGGCGTCTCCCCATTCCCCGCAGCCGGTCATCCCCAGATGGCTGATGGGCTGCTGGGTGAACGAGTAGCCGCCTTCGGAGAGCAGCGCCGCGGGGATCTCGATGAGGAGGGTGGCCAGTCCGGCGAGCACAGCGAGGAGTGCCCACACCCGCTCGGGTTTGGGCGAAACGCGGATGGTGCCCGAACCGACCATCTCGGTCCCTCCGTGCGACTACCTCGGATGTTGTTCACGGTATCACCGCGCCTCCCTGAAACCTTCTGGTGAACCTGCCAGAACCCTGGCGTGTCGGTCGCACAGGATGGAACAGTATTGACCATGGTCGATTACACAGTTCTCGCCGAACGCGCCTTCACCCTCCTGCAAGGACACCACCAGGACGAACCGCTCGTGCTGCCGACCGTCTGGGACGCCTGGTCGGCTCGCGCCATGGTCGACGTCGGGTTCAATGCCCTGAGCATCGGATCGCACCCGCTGGCCGATTCTCTCGGCCATGCCGATGGAGAGAACATGACGCTCGAGCAAGCGCTCGAGGGAATCTCCCGGATCACCTCGGCGGTGAATGTGCCCGTCACCGCGGACCTCGAATCCGGCTACGACACCCCCGCACCCGAACTCATCGCCGGCCTCCTCGACGCCGGAGCGGTCGGCGTGAACATCGAGGATACGATCCACAGTCGGGGCAGCATGCGCAGCCCCGAGGAGCACGCCGAATACATCTGGAGCCTGCGCCAAGCCGCCGAAGCCCAACGAGTCCACGTCGTCATCAACGCCCGCACCGACGTATTCAAATATCCCGGCGACTTCGACGATCCCACCGCCGAGGTGGTCCGTCGTCTCCGTCTGTGCACCGAGGCCGGCGCGGACTCCGTCTACCCCGTGCGGCTGCCCGATGTGGGCACGCTCAAGTCGATCCTCGCCCAGATCACTCTGCCGCTCAACGTCACCGCTCACCCGATCAAGGGTGCGGTGCCCGAAGAACTCGACCTCGCCCAGCTCACCGAGCTCGGGGTCGGGCGCGTGACCTTCGGTCCGCTTCTGCAGGCGGCGGTGACCGACTGCTTCGCCGACTTCACGCGCGCCTGGCAGTAGGGTCATCCCTCTGCTGTCGGCACGAACAACTGCACCTCACCTCCACCCCACCTCAAGAGGAGACGCAATGCCCGCCAGCCCCCGCGAAGGCCAGCCGATCTGGATCGACTATGTCTGCCAGGACTTCGAAGCCGCCCAAAACTTCTACAACCAGCTCTTCGGCTGGGAATTCACCGACATGGGTGAGGAATTCGGCCACTACCACATGATCAGGAAGGACGGAAGCGACGTCGGCGGTGCCATGCGAGCCATGAACATGGACGGTTCCCCGAGCCCGGAGATGCCCACGGCCTGGTCGACCTACCTGCACACTGGGGACATCGCCGGAACCCACCAGGCCGCGCTGTCCGCCGGTGCCGCGGATGTCGTCGGCCCCATGCCCGTCGGCCCGCTCGGCCAGATGGCCGTCGTCGTCGATCCGACGGGTTCGCCCATCGGCATGTGGCAGCCCGGAGAGTTCTCCGGCTTCGACACTCCGCTCACCCCGGGAACTCCCGTGTGGTTCGAGCTGATGACGACGAACTACCAGGCCGCGAATGAGTTCTACGGCAAGGTCTTCTCCTTCGACATCACCCCGATGGAAGGCTTCCCGTACTCCACGCACGGCGACGGTGACGATGCCGTGGCCGGAATCTGCGATGCCAGCGAGTGGGTGCAGAATTCCTTTTGGCGCACCTACTTCAACGTCGAAGACGCCGATGCCGCGGCCGCGAAGGTGACCGAGCTCGACGGCAAGGTGATCGCCGGTCCCGAAGATTCCCCGTACGGTCGCATCGTCACGGTCACCGATCCCGAAGGTGCGACGTTCCAGCTGCAGCAGAACCCGTGACCGTCCCGAAGGCGGCCCGGCACCGTTCCAGTCGGCTGCAGCGCGGCAGTCACTGATCCGACCATGACCACCACCGACCGATTTGAACCGCTGCGGCGACGATTCCTCAGCCTCGGGCTCGGGGAGATCGTCGCCGCAGCGGTCTTCGCTGTCGTGCCCCGCGACCTCAGGCCCGCAACGCGAGCGCGAACGGCAGCACCGAGGCGGCGCCCGCCCGCCGCAAAAGGCGCGCGCAGATCGTCATCGTCCATCGGGAGACGACCTCGTCATCGACGAGCAGCACCGACTTCCCAGCCACCGCTTCCTCGACCTCGGGCGGAACGACGAAGGCCTCAAACAAGTCTTTGACGCGGAAGGCGCTGTTGACGTCCGGAGTGCCGTGGTCACCGACCTGCAGCAGCTCACCGCCGTCGAGGAGCCGCCCGGCCGCAGCCAGATTCGCAGCCAGGGACCGCACGGTCACTGGACGACGGTTGCTCGGGATCGACACGACCACTTCGGGGCGGGTGGTCCAGTCCCACTGCCCGAGAACCTCGAGGCACCATTTGCCGATCTGGCCGGGCACCTCGGCATCGGGAGCATCCGGGGCGAGGAACGATCGCAGGCTCTGCCCCTGCCCGAGGTCGGACAGGCGAGCGATCGCGCGCCCTTCCTCGGCCAGCTCTTCGGCGGGGATCCGCCCCTTGAGGGGCACACCGATGTTGGCCAGGCCGCTGGGCCAGGTGCTGCGCGGTTCGATGGGCAGACCGATCTTGTGCAGGGTTCCGGCCGCGGCCTGACGCTGTTCGTCGGAGATCTCGGCGGAGAACCACACGCCGGCGCAGTTGTCGCAGCGGCCGCAGGGCTGCGGGTCGGGGTCGTCGAGCTGTCGGATGAGGAATTCCATCCGGCACTGACCAGTCGCTTCGTAGTCGAGCATGGCCCGGGCCTCCGCGGCACGCACGGCCGCGACCTTCTCATACCGCTGTCGATCATAGGTCCAGCCCTGACCGGTCGAAACATACCCTCCCTTGACCTTCATCACCGCGTCTTCGACCTCGAGGGTCTTGAGCAGCAGGGTCAGCCGGGAACGCTTGGTTCCGACCAACGTCTCCAAGCGAGCCACGGACAGTGGGGCGTCCGCCTCGGCGACGGCCGCGAGCACAGTATTCGCGTCGTCCTGGTTCGGCATCGACGCGGTCGCGAAGTACTCCCAGATCTGTTCGTCTTCCGCCCCAGGCAGCAGGAGCACGTCGGCGGAGTCCGTGGCACGGCCGGCGCGACCGACCTGCTGGTAATAGGCCACGGCCGACGACGGGGCACCGATGTGGATGACGAAACCGAGGTCGGGTTTGTCGAAGCCCATTCCCAACGCCGATGTGGCCACGAGCGCCTTGAGGCGGTTGTCCTTGAGCTGCTGTTCGAGTTCGGCACGTTCTTCGGCATCGGTCCGGCCCGTATAGGCGCGGACCTCGTGGCCCTGTTCGCGCAGCATCCGGGTGATGTCCTCGGCGGCGGAGACGGTGAGCGTGTAGACGATGCCGGACCCGGTGAAGTCGTTCAGGTGTGAGGACAGCCAGGCAATGCGAGCACTCGCATCGAGCCCGGGCAGGACGCCGAGACGCAGCGAGTCGCGGGCGAGCTCACCGCGGACGACGGTGGTGTCGTCGCCGAGCTGTTCGGCGACGTCGGTGACGACCCGGGAGTTCGCGGTTGCGGTCGTCGCGAGCACCGGGGTGTCATGCGGCAGTTCGGACAGGATCCGGCCGATGCGGCGGTAGTCGGGGCGGAAGTCATGGCCCCAATCGGAGATGCAGTGGGCCTCGTCGACGACGATGAGGCCGAGGAATCTCAGCAGCTGCGGCAGGACTTCGTCGCGGAACTGCGGATTGTTCAGCCGTTCCGGGGAGACGAGGAGGACGTCGAGGCTGCCAGCTTTGAGGTCGTCGAGAACGGAGTCCCATTCGGTGACGTTCGAGGAGTTGAGGCTGGCGGCGCGGACTCCGGCGCGTTCGGCTGCGGCGATCTGGTCGCGCATGAGCGCCAACAGCGGGGAGATGATGAGGCTGGGGCCGGTGCCGGCGGCCCGGAGCATACGGGTGGCGACGAAGTACACGGCGGACTTGCCCCACCCGGTGCGCTGGACGACGAGGACGCGTTTCCTGCCTTGGACGAGGTCACGGATCGCTTCGAGCTGACCGTCGCGGAACTGCGCGCTCGGGTCTGCGGTCAGCTCGGTCAGCATCGACTGCGCGGAGGCGGCGAAGTCGTCCCCAGCACGGTCCGTGGAGATGGGCGGCTCGGGGGCAGAACCGTTCACGTGGGTGCTCTCGGGCCAGGAAGTCGGGGTGGATTCCGTCATGGGCCCAGTCTAGGCGGAGGCCCTGACACGACCGGGCCGGCCGCCCGAGCTTCAGCGCAGTGCGTACTCGACGCCCAGGGTGGCGAGCACACCGAAGAGGACGCCCCAGAGGATGATCGAGATGACCTGCCAGAAAGCCACGACATTGCGGTTGGCACCGAAACCGACCATCGCCGACGAGGTGATCTGCGAAGGCAGGAGAGTCTGGCCGAGCAGCGAGACCCCCGGCACGCCGAACTTATCGAACATGCGCTTGAGCCGTTGCCGCTTCGGAGACTCATCAGATTCCTTGTTCTTCGTCGCCCTGTCACGAATGGCACCGGCCCCATAGACGAAGGCGAGCATCGAGACGACATTGCCGATGACGGCCACGAGGATGGCAACCACGGGATGCAAGCCGATGGCAACACCGATGACAGAGCCGAAGTACGACTCGACGAACGGGATAGCGGAGACGAGCAGAACGCCCGCCCACTGCAGCCAGTCGGGAAAGTTTCCGGCGAATTCCTGCAGACTGTCGATCATGAGGGCTCTCTCTTCTTCCGTTCGGGTCCTCTGGTCGGGTCAGCACACTGTTCCTGCCGCGCCGCGTCGACGCCTTGGCACACCGTACTAGTACAACGTACTATACACTGAGCGAAAGCATCATTGTCAATGAAGCGAGGAGTTCGGTTGTCGAAGCGAGATGAGATCATCGCCGCGGCCATCCGACTGGCCGAGGGGTCGCAACCCGGGCAGGCGAACCTCAGTGTGCGCGCCGTGGCCAAGGAAGCCGGTGTCGGCCCGTCGACCCTGCGCCACTATTTCCCCTCCCAGTCCGACCTCCACGAGGCGGTCGCGCTGAAGTCCATCGACACTGTCATCAATGACTTCTCCATCGCCGATGCGGCCCTCGACCCGGCCGACCGGCTCTATGAATGCTGTGCGCAGTTCCTGCCGACCCATGAGCATCGGGACGTGCAGCTCGAAACCTGGTTCTCCATGCACCTGCATGCTCTCGGGGCCGAGAAGCGGGCCGTGTCCCGCCGGCTCCTCGAGCACGGTCACCGGGTCACCTATGACAGCCTGCATCGGTGGCTGAATCTGCTCGCTGAGGAGGGGCACGTCGACCCCACCGAGGTGGCCCCCATCGCGAAAGCCCTCTTCACCTCCATCGACGGCATCGCCCTGCATTCGATCATCACCCCGGAGACCATGACTGTCGACGCCGCCCACGAGCAGGTGAGATGGACGATCGACAAGCTCCTCAGCCCCTGAGCGGCCGATCCGCCGCTTCGTGCCCGAGCAGCAAGCATCCAGGGATGCCCAAAGAGACTCTTGGGTGGTCATTCTGGTCCCGCTCTGCACGGTTTTCCGTGACCATTTCGTCCACCCAGTGGGCCGGGAACCGGCTCAACGATGAGCGGCTGGCCCTCGGCCGAGACTGGCCGCATGGCTGCGGCCGAAGCAGTCAACTTAGATGGCTGGGGACCCTGCTGAGAGCGTCAGCTTCACGCTAGCCAATCTTGCAGTTGCGCTCTGCCCAATAAGTGAAGATGGGGATGAAATATCGGTTGGTTGGCGTCTGGTCAAAAGTTCCAAGTTATCCGAAATCCTCTACTTCGCGGTCCATAGTCGGCCGCCAAAGGACGCGGTTTGCATAAGTTGACCAGCTGATTCCGGTTCTGAGGTCAGGTAGCCAGGTACATCGTCGTAGTGCAATCCAGGAAACAAGAGGAGATGAATTGGCCATCGGCCGAAGTAGGACGACACCAAGGAACTCACGGTCCCAAAAGAGAATCGCGGCTTGCTCCTCCGTCGAATCCACATCGCACAAGACGCACTCCGTGTCTCAAGTATTTCGGATGACCGCAAGCGTGCCACCGGATCAAAGCGTTAAGTTGGAACCATGTCCAATGTTGAACAATCGTTCCAGATGCCTTTCACCCCTACCCCGCGCGACTTCAGCGGGTTTCCGATGCCGGCTTCCGTCCCGAAGGGCATGCGGCTTGAACTGAGTCGATCCCGAATTCGACCTGGTCAAGAAGAGACATTTGACGAGTGGATGAACATGCTCAATAGCCGGCCGGACGAATTGCAGGAGAGTCTCCCAGCGGAGCGGCAACTGTTCGAAGCGACGTTTCGCCACACAGAAGCAGATGGCTCCACGTGGATCTATCACCTCTCACTCATGGGCGAAGACGGCCGAGGGAACGACGAATCGATACCCATCGATGCAGCGCACGTCGCCTACAGCAAGCAGGCAAAGGAACCGGGCTGGGAAGAGCTCGAGCCGCGTTTCATGTTGGCACCCGCCCAGTTGCTCGCATCAATGAAACGCTACGCCGAGTCGGGGCATGACAACGGCTGAGCCTGATGATGTTCAAGTGGTCACCGCATGGCGGCGGCCGCACGGCGCAGCGCCTCGGTGAGTCGGGCGAGCTTGTCCGAGGCCAATTTCCAGTGATGCCAGTACAGCGGGACATCGATATGCGGGTTCTCACCGATCTCGACGAGGTCGGCATCGAGGCGGTCGAGCTGCAGGACCGGGACCATTCCCCAGCCGAGACCTGCCTCCACCGCGGCTGCGAACTCTGCTGACCCCGGCACGACCGACATCGGCGGTCTTGCCTCGACTCCACGGCGGCGGAGGAACTCGAACTGCAGGTCGTCGTCCTGCCCGAAGTTCACCATCGGCAGCCGCGTCAGATCCGCCTCGGCGCCAGTGGAATGCCGGTCCAACTGAGAGCGCTCGGCGACAGCGACATAGCGCATCGTCCCGAGCTCGACGACCGTCGTCCCGTACCCGCCGGTCGCCGTCGAGGTGATCGTGCCGAGCACCTCGCCGGACGCCAACAGCGGCAGGGCTTTGTCCTGGTCGACCATTTCGACGCGGAGGACGACATCGTCCCAGTCGGCCGCCTCGGCGAAGATCGGGCGGAACCACGTCGCCATCGAATCGGCGTTCACACCCACCCTCAGCACGGTGGGCTCCCGTCGCCTGTCACCGGATCCGCCCGGCCCGAGGGAATCGGCGTCGATGCCGTGCAGCCGGTCGAGCGCCTCGGACTCGAGCAGCTCGACCTGCCGAGCGTAGCGGAGGATGGCCTGCCCCGCCTCGGTGACGGTTACCGGGTTCGTCCGTCGGATGAGCACCTGCCCGAGGCGGGACTCGAGCGTGCGAATGCGCTGGCTCGCCGCCGAGGCGGTGATGCCGAGGACGAAGGCCGCCCCCTCGACGGTGCCTTCGTCGACGGCGGCAGCGAGCGCTTTGACGTGATCGATGTTCATGAAGCAATTGTGCATCAGATGCATATTCTGTTGTTTTTCTTACGCCGAGTCAGTCTCTAATCTTGAGTCCGTGCTCACTCATCTCGTCACCGGACTCCTCACCGGCTGGTCGCTCATCATCGCCGTCGGCCCGCAGAACGCCCTCCTGTTGCGACAGGGGATCCGGCGTGAGCACCTTGGCGTCGTCGTCACCATCTGCATCGTCGCCGACGTCCTGCTCATCGGAGCGGGCACGGTGGGGATCGGAGCGATCGTGCTGCTCGCGCCGTGGGCACTCGAGGTCCTGCGTTGGCTGGGCGTGGCCTACCTGCTGTGGTTCGCGTGGACGAGCCTGAAATCGGCGCGCGAAGCCACCGGGCTGAAGGCTGACACTCATCAGCGGACCCTCAAGTCCGTCATCGTCACCACTCTGGCTCTGACGTTCCTCAACCCGGGCGTCTACCTCGACACCGTCGTCATGCTCGGCAACCTCGCGAACCAACAGGGCGCGGACGGAGTCTGGCCGTTCACCCTCGGGGCGATGCTCGGCTCGATCAGCTGGTTCCTCGTCATCGGCTACGGCGCCCGCGGGCTCTCCCGATACCTGGGCCGGCCGCGGGTGTGGCAGGTCCTCGACGTGCTCATCGCGATCGTGCTCATCATCCTCGCGGTGCGGCTCGCGCTCGGATAGGGAGCGGCTGGGTGCGACTCGCAGCGTTGCCCCCGATTTGCTGGTCGATCCGGGGCGGTGTCAGTGCCGACACATACCGTCGCAGACATGGATCCTCGAGTCGATCTGCCGCTGCGCTCGGTGGCCAAGCACGGCCTGTCCCCGCCCGAGCTGAGTCCCTGGCTGCGTGAGCTGCCGGCCGTCCGCGACGTCCTGGCCGGCTTCGAGTTCGATCGCACAACCGTCTTCGTCGGCGAGAACGGCTCCGGCAAGTCGACCATCATCGAGGCCATCGCCACTGCCCTCGACCTCCCTCACGGCGGCGGCTCCGATTGGGAGGTGCGCGACCACGTCGAGGCTCCTCCCGAGCTGAGTGAACATCTGCAGATCGTGCGCGGAGCGACGACGAACCGCAGCGGATTCTTCCTCCGCGCTGAAACGATGCACGAGAACATGGCCTATCTCATGGGCGTCGGTTCGATGCGCGGCCATCACTATGCGCATCGATCGCACGGAGAGATGTTCCTCGACATGCTCACGGGCCGTTTCATGGACCTGGGACTGTGGATCCTCGACGAGCCCGAGAGCGCGCTGTCTTTCACGGCCTCGCTGACTCTTCTTCAGCTCATCCGCGAACGCCAGCGGAAGGGCCTGCAGACCGTCATGGCCACCCACTCCCCCATCCTGGCCCGGGCCGACAACGCGAAGATCGTCGAGGTCGGCGACTGGGGCTTGCGCGAATCCGCGTGGGAGGACCTCGACATGGTCGATCACTGGCGCCGTTTCCTCCACGACCCGCAGAGGTACCTGCGCTACCTCGACGACTGAGTCGCCGATCGAGCGTCAGGCCGAGTCGACAGCCGAGTCGCCGATCGCGGAAACGATCGAATCCTGGCCGGCCCCGCACCCTGACCCGGGCCTACAGCTGCAGGCTCGGGTGGAGCTGAGTGAGTGTGACCATGCGCTTGCGACTGCAGACCACGATCGTCGCAACCAGACAGAGTGCGGTCATCAGCAGCAGGACCACGGCGGCCTGCGCCGCGATGAACATGTCACCGCCGGCGACCAGGGTACGCAGACCGCTGACCGCGTGGGTCATCGGCAGGAACGGCGAGATGATCTGGAAGATCTTCGGCGCCGTCTCCACCGGATAGGTTCCGCCCGCCGAGGCGATCTGCAGCATGAGCAGGACCAGCGCGATGAGTCTGCCGACCCCTCCCAGGGCCGCAACACACAGCTGATGCACGGAGTGGAAACACGCCGCCACGAGCATTGAGAACAGCAGCGTCCACACCCACGCCCCGGCGGAGAAGTCCAAGGCGAAAGTGAGGATCGCATAGAGGACCACGACCTGGGCGATGCCGAAGAGCAGCCCGGGAACATAGCCTGCCCAGGCGATCCGCGACGAGGTGGCCGATGAGAACAACGCCCGATATGGAATGGCGTTGAGCACCATATAGGTGATCATGCCGCCGATCCACAGCGCCAAGGAGACGAAGAACGCGGACAGTCCTTCGCCATATGCACCGACCGCATTGTCCTTGGCCTTGTCCGCGTCAACGGGAACAGCCACGACATCCGAACGGTTCTCCCGGTCGTTCTTGTCGTACGTCGGGATCTGCTCGAGCCCCTTCTTCAGCCCGTCGGCGAGTTCCTCGGACCCGTCATCGAGTTTGCCCGCGCCCTTGTCGAGCTCGGTCGACCCGTCGACGAGCTGCGAGGAACCGTCCTTGAGGTCGTCGGCACCGTCCTTGGCCTTGGCGGTGCCGTCCTTGAGCTGGACCGCACCGTCATGCAGGTCGCCGGCGCCCTTGGCGAGCTCTCCCGCACCGGCGTCGAGCTTGATCAGCCCCGAGTGGAGGTCATCGGCACCGGTCGCGACCTTCTGTGCTCCGTCGTCGAGCTGACCGATCTTCCTATCGGCAGTGCGGATCTTGTCCATCACTCCATCGACAGCGTCGGTCAGCTTGTCCTCGAGGCTCTTGGCCTCATCCTTTGCGTCGGAGGCGCGCTTGTGCGCGGAATCGAGGTCCTCGCCGAGGCCGTTGGCATCCTCGGCGAGCTTCTTGACGTTCGGGTCGTCCGGATAGTCCTTCTGCAGCTGCTTGATCCTGTCATCCATGTCCCCGCGCACGGTGATCCGGGCATCGTCGAAGTCCCCTTCGGCGCGTTCGAGCTTGGGACGCGCCCCATCGACGACGTCATCGGCCTTGCGTTTGACGTCTTCGGCCTTCTGCGTGGCCTCGTCGGCGGTGTCGCGCAGTTCGGAGGTGCCGTCGGCGACCTGCCCGGCACCGTCGGCGAGTTTCTTCGACCCGTTCTTCGCTTCGGTGGTGGACTTCGCCAGGGCATCGGCGCCCTCGGAGAGGTCGCCGCTGCCTTTCTTCAGCTCACCCGCACCGTCGTCGAGGTCGATGAGCCCGGTCTGCAGCGTTCCGATGCCCTTGTCGAGCTTCGTCGTCCCGTCGACGAGCTCTCCGGTGCCGTCGTGGAGCTCGCCTGCTCCGTCGTGCAGTTCGGACGCACCGTCCGCAGCCTTCTCCGTCTCCGAATGGATATCGTTGAAACCGAGGTACACCTGGCTGACGTACTCGGCAGTCGTCGTCTCGCTCAGCCCTCCCTTGATCTCGGAGAGGATGGTCCCGGCCACCTGCCCGACGATGAAGTTGTGGGCGTCGTCGGTGCGCAGCCGCAGCCCTGCCTGCTCCGGATCGTCACCGCCCGTGGATACGAGCATCTCCGAGAAGTCCGAGGGGATCTCGAGGACCGCGAAATACTTCCCCTCGGCCAGCCCCTCATCGGCTTCTTCCTGGCTGGTCTCCTGCCAGTCGAATCCGCCTTCGCCCTTCGGCGTGATCTCGTCGACGAGTTCCTTACCTGCGTCGAGCCTCTCCCCGTCCGAATCGGGCTTCTCCGCCCCCGCATCCTCGTTGACGACGGCCGCCTGCAGCTTGTCGAGGTGGTCGGTCGGGTTCCAGTTCGAGGCCAGGTAAAGGCCGCCGTAGATCGACGGGATGACGACGATGACGATCATCGCCAGTCGCGTGATCGTGTGGCGTTTGAATCGTGAGAGTTCTAACCAAGGGAGGGAGAACATTCGGGAATCTCCTCGGATTCGACTTCGTGGGGCTGGAAGTTCAGTGCTTGGACCCGCGATGAGCGGGAGGATGGGGCGGCAGCTCGAGTTCGACCACCGACGGCTCCGCGCGGGAGCCGAGCGAGCTGGTGGCGATGTCGAGTTCGCTCGAGTCTTCGCAGGAGACGACGACTGTGAGCGGTTCTTCGGCATCCCGCGTTCTGCGCAGCTGCTGGTAGATGAGGATCCCGGCCCAGGCACGGGCCCGGTCGGCGGATTCGCGCAGGTAGTCGATGTTGTCGATGACGACGACGGGTGGGCGGCTGAGGCTCGCAAGTCCGAACTCGAGGAAGAATTTCTGCAGCTCGCTCAGCTCGGAGACGAACACCTCTCCGTCATCGTCGATGAGGAAATCCGCGCGCTGGGCATCCTGCTTCGAAAACGTCCCCGGCGGGAGTTCGTCGATGATCTCCGTGGCCATGGTGAAAGCATCCCGGAACAGGCCGATGACCTCGCGCAATGTCGACTTCGACGCCCACGGCTTATACCAGGGCTGCAGCATGATCTGCCGTTCGGCGACGTGCTGCGCGACCGTGAAATCGCCCTCGAGATCCGTCAGCCCACCGATATGTCCGACCGCGACCTGCCCGCGCACGGTGCGGGCCTGCTTGCGGATATCGACATCGCCGAGGCGGCCCTCCCCTGCCGAGACCCGCATCCTTCCGGCCAGGGACAGAAGGAAGGAGGTCTTGCCGCTGCCGGCGGGGCCGCGGACGACGGCGACGGCACCGGTCGGCACCTCGAGGTCGATATCGGTGAAGACGCCGCCTTGTTTTCCGGACAGAGTCCAACCGCGCAGCGAGACCGCTGGCGCGTCGATGTCGGCGTCCTCGGCGAGAGTGTCCGTTGTGCTCTCCATAGCCATCGCTCCCAGTCGTCTGTGCCCGCGTCGATCCCGTCCGTGCCGGAGATTTCTGCACCGCGCAGGTGACTGCAGACTACGTCACCACAGCGCGCGAGAGTGTGGAGCGGGCGACTCCACGTGAAGTTACCCATTGGTAACACTAGTGAATTCTCCCATGAAACCGACTCAAGAGTGAATTGGGAGAACCCAGATGTCACGAAACGCACATCGGTTTTCTGCGGCGAGGCGGTCGGGCCGCCTCTCGAGTGGGGTCGCGGCGCGGTTTCTGGGGGCGGGGACGTAATATCGAAGGCGTCGATCTCCCTCGACACCCGACGACGAGAACGAGGAGCGGATGAGCACGGCCGATCGCAACCTCACCGGACTGCACAGACGGTGGGGGTTGAGCCCGTCGACACTGGCACCCGGATGCTTCGCCTCGGTGATGGCGACCGGGATCGTGTCGATCGGTGCGGAGCTCAAAGGGCTGCATCTGCTGTCCATCGCTCTGTTCTGGCTTGCCGTCGTCCTCTACGTATTCTTCACCGTGCTCACCGTGGTGCGGATCCTCCGGTATCGCGACGCCGTTCGCGCCGACCTGCATGATCCGTCCCGGGCATTCGGCTTCTTCACCGCCGTGGCCGGAACGAATGTGTTGGCGACAGGCTTCGTCAGCCTGGGCCTGATCCCGCTCGCCCTCGCCCTCTTCGCCTTCGGCGGCCTCCTGTGGTTGGTGCTCGGTTACGGGATCCCCTTCACTGCGGTCCTCGGTTCGAGCACGCGGCCGGTGTCCTCAGAGGTGAACGGCACCTGGCTCGTGTGGGTGGTCGCCGCTCAGTCCGTGGCAGTGGTGGCTTCGAGCCTGGGGATCGAGCTTCCGAGCACTCCGTATGCCGATCCCGGTCTGGTCGCGTACCTGACGCTCGCGGCAGTCGTCATGTGGGCCGTAGGTCTGGCGCTCTATGTAGTCTGCATGATTGCGATCGGTGTGCGCGTGCTCCAGCATCGATTCGGGCCAGAGGACCTCGATGCTCCGTATTGGGTGTCGATGGGGGCGCTGGCGATCACGATCGTCGCGGGTTCGCGGATTCTCGATCTGGGAGGGACTCCCCTGCTCGAAGCAACTCGCATGCTGGTCGGCGCATCCTCGGCGCTGGTGTGGGCGATCGCCACGTGGCTCATCCCCGCACTCATCGCCGCAGGCATCTGGAAGCACGTCGTCCACCGGCTGCCGATGACGTATGCGGCCGGGCTGTGGAGCATGGTGTTCCCCTTGGGCATGTACTCCGTGGCGAGCATCTACCTGGGCCGCTCGGATCATGTGCCGGTGATCGAGTGGATCGGCCAGCACTGGTTCTGGGTCGGTCTCGCGATCTGGGCGATCGTCTTCGTCGCCATGGTCTCGTCATTTATCAGAACCCTCCGCCGCCCCTGACCGACCGGGTCGCGTCGGCAGCACAACGCCCCGCCGGCGGCATCTCGCACAATTGCAATGGTGCGAGATGCCGCCGGCGGGGCGTGATGGCCGCGCAGCTGTAGGAGGTGTCAGCAGCGGGGCGTGATGCTTGCGCCGAAGTCAGGCGTCGAAGCGCTGGCCCTCGGGCTTGGGCGGCAGAATCTCCATGACAAGTACGACGATTCCGCCGATCGAGGTCAGGGTGAGCAAGTAGAAGAGCCCGGAGAAGCCCGCGTCATGGAGGCGGCGCCAAGAGATAGCGATCGACGGCACGATCGTGGCAAGGAAGATCACGCCGAGGAGAACTCCACCCATGCCCATCAGCGCGACGCCGCCGCCGGAAGGCGCTCCGCCCCCATAGGGATCAGCAGAAGCAGCGGCCGCCATCATGACAGCTCCGATGATGAAGAGAACATAAGGCACGAGCCCAATGAGCGCACAGAACAGCGTTGCCCACCAGAACTCGCTGCGCGAGGCCCGGCCCGAGAACTTCACGTAGTTCTTGAAGAAGCGCTTGACGGCCTGACCGAAGGTCGCACCGTAGAGAGGGAGCGAGAGGTCATCGGGGCTGGTGGCACCGCGAGGGGCCCCACCATAGCCCGGCCCACCGTACCCGGGGGCACCGGCGCCTGGCATTCCTTGACCGGGAGCTCCGGCCCCTGAGTTGTATGCTGCATTCGCGTCGTAGGACATGGTGACCTTCAGTGTTAGAGGATATTTCCAGCGGCGCTCCTCCGCTGATCGTCAGGGCTTCTGCAACCGACTGTCAGGAAGAGCGATAACCATTCTGCCCTACTGCACCCGTCGATCATGTGGCGACCCGGTATCAGATCTGCAACACCGGCGCGGGTTCGCCGTCCGGATACGCCAGCGGCGCCCGAGAAACAGTTCCCGGGCGCCGAGGAAACGACGGATTCAGGCGTCGCCTCCGGTCAGTGCATAAGCTTCGTCGACCGACGACTCGTCGATGTGACCGTCGACGCGGCGCAGCGCCTTCCACCCCACAGAGATGACGACGACCGACAGCAGCACGGCCCCGGCCCCGAATAGGTAGGGCGAGCCTGCACTGATCGATTCGGACACCGAACCCGCGACGATCGGAGCGATCGCACCGCCGACAAAGCGCACACCCGAGTAGGTGCCCGAGGCGACGGGACGGGGCAGGTCGCTGACCTCCATCGCCGATTCGGTGAAGACGGTGTTGAGCACGCCCAGAAGCATGCCCGCGACGATGATGCAGACGATGATGCCGATGAATGACTCGACGAGGAAGGACATCACACCCAGCAGCACGGCGAGTGCGATCAGGGTGACGATGAGGCTGCGGCGACGTCCCATCCGCTTGGTCAGCACCGGCGCCCCGAACACCGAGGTGATCGCCACGCAGATGCCCCACCCGAAGAAGACGTAGCCGAGGCCCATGGCCCCGAAGTCCTCCATGCCCAACTTCGCGGCGGCCGCCTCGACGGGGAACGGGCTGTAGGCCAGCAGGATGAAGAAGCCGAAGTTGTACAGCAGAGCGGAGACGCCGAGCACGGCCACACCCGGACGGGCCAGCGCCCGGAACGTGGCGCTGAGCCTGATCGGCTCTGCCGAAGGTCCGTTCGAACTCGTGCCCGACGGCAGCAGCACGATGATCGCGATGAAGCCGATGGCCATGAGGACGGCAGTGCCGAAGAACGGGCCGCGCCAGGAGATGCCGCCGAGAAGGCCGCCGAGCAGTGGGCCGGTGGCGATGCCGACGCCGAGAGCAGCCTCGTAGAGGATGATCGCCTTTTCGGCGCCACCGGAAGCGGCGCCGACGATCGTCGACAGAGCAGTGGAGATGAACAGCGCGTTGCCCAGACCCCAACCGGCACGGAAGCCGATGATCTGGTCGACGGAACCGGAGAATCCGGCCAGAGCCGCGAACGCGACGATGAGGACGAGCCCGATGAGCAGCGTGATCTTCGCACCGATGCGCGAGGACAGGAAGCTCGTGAAGAACATCATGCCGCCGGTGATGAACAGATAGCTGGTGAACAGCAGCATCGACTGGGCGGGAGTGGCGTCGAGTTCAGCCGAGATGGCCGGCAGGATCGGGTCGACCAGGCCGATGCCCATGAAGGCGATGACCGCGGCGAACGCGACGGCCCAGACGGCACGTGGCTGACGAAGGATGGACGCCCCCGCCCCGGTATCGCCGGGTTCTTCGTCCCCTGTGGTTTCGTTGTCTGCTGACGCTCTCATCTGCTGGTCGCGTCCCCTTTCCTGTGGTGCGTTCTATTCTGAGATCTCTGGTGAAAGCCGTGGCAGGCTCCGCGTCTACGGCGTGTCCGTGTCCGTTTCCGACGCCTCCACGGGCTCGTCGACGGGTTCTTCGGCAGAGTCGACCGGGTGGCGGTCCTTGAGGAAGTCCGAGACCAGTCCGAGCGCGCGGTCGACGCTCTGCCGCTCCTCGATGCTCAGCGACTCGAAGTACGGCTGCATCTGCTCGATCATGATCGATCGGTTCTCCGCCAATCGCTGCCGACCGGCATCGGTGAGCGAGAACTGCGACGCACGGCCATCCGTCGGGCTGGGTTCGCGCACGACGAGTCCGGCCTCCTCGAGCTTGGCGAGGAGCTTCGTCGCCGCAGGCTGAGAACTCAGATACCCTTGCGCAAAATGACCGACCCGGACGGGCTGATACTGTTCGACGACGGCGAGCGCGCGCAGCGCCGCCAGTGAGTTCTCGTTGCCGATCACTCGCCGAAACGCCCGTGTCAGGCGTGACGAGACGACAACGAGCCGCGACACGAGTTCAGCCGAATCCACATCATCCATAACTTATTTATATACCCAGGTTATGCATCTCGGCAAATCGAGCGCATTTCCCAACGCCTCCCCGGCGCACCCGCAGAGCCGCCCCTCGCCCCACGTCGCGGAGATGTCACTGTGTGACAGACTTCACAGACACCTGGGCGATGGTCGTGCTAACCTGGCCTCACATGTTCCGGGGACGGTGAAATTCCGTACCGGCGGTCATAGTCCGCGACCCGCTCGCATTCGTGCAGGCGGTTGATTCGGTGAGATTCCGAAACCGACAGTCAGAGTCTGGATGGGAGGAGCATGGTGGCCTCGGCCGCTGTGTTTCGGTGCATTCGACCGCACCGTCGCACGCATCTGAGACGCCCTGATGGTTGCACCCGCAATATCCTCCCTCCCGGCGAAGGCTCGGGAGGTTTTTTCATGAGCGCGCAGCTCAGTGACGCGGCGGAGTTCACCGAACTCGAATCCGCGGCGATGACCGCCGCCCTAGGCGCCGCCCGCGAAGGTTTTCGTGGCGCGAATCCGCTGGTGGGGGCGGCAATCCTGACCGCCGACGGCCAGATCGTGACCGGTCACCACGGAGGTGCGGGAACGCCCCACGCCGAGGTGGACGCCATCACCACCGCCCACGACCTCGACATCGATCTGACCACCTCGACGCTGTTCGTCACGCTCGAGCCCTGCGCCCACCACGGCCGGACCGGACCCTGCACCGAGGCGATCATCTCCGCCGGAATCACCTCCGTCGTCTTCGCCGCTGCCGACCCGAATCCGCTGGCCGCCGGCGGCGGGAACACCCTCGCCGAGGCGGGGCTCACGGTCCGCTCGGGACTGCACCGGGAGGACTCCCGCACACTCAATGCCCGCTGGCTCCGGGCCATGGCCGAGACCCGCCCGTTCGTCACGGTGAAGATCGCACAGAGCCTCGACGGGACCGTCGCCGCCGCCGACGGCACCAGCCGATGGATCACCTCGGAGCAGTCGCGGATGCATGCGCACGAGGTCCGGTCCCGCGTCGACGCCATCCTCGTCGGAACCGGCACCGCCGTGGCCGACGACCCGCGCCTCAATGCCCGGGGGCGTGACGGAATCGCGCTCGACGATCAGCCGCGGCCCGTTGTGCTCGGCACCTCCGACCTGCCGGTCACGTCGTTTCTCGCCCTCAACCCGAACACTCTCCATCTGCGCACCCACGATGTCCGGGAGGCGCTGGATCGGCTGCACGAGGCAGGGGTGCGCCACCTTCTCGTCGAGGGTGGGCCGACGGTGTCAGGCGCGTTCTTCGCCGCCGGAGTCGTTGACGAAGTCTTCTGCTACCAGGCCCCGATCCTCATCGGCCCCGGACGCAGCAGTGTCGAAGGCTTGGACATCGGCACCCTCGGGGAGGCCCTGCGGCTGGTCCCCGATGACACGGAGACACCGGCGATGTCGCAGCTCGGCCCGGACTTCTTACTGCACTTCGAGACAGCGGATCTGGAACCAGACGCATCCGAGGGCCCCGGTGGGTCTGCGCCGCCAGGGACCTGAATCCAGTTCTCACTGCGACACACGCCGCACTCCCCCAGCAAGCAGCATCGTCCACGCCCAGAAATCTTGGAGGCACATGTTCACCGGAATCATCGAAGGACTCGGCACCGTCGAGTCCATCGAATACGCCAACGATTCGGCCGCGATCACCATCGACGCCGGCCAGCTCGTCGCTGACCTCGACCTCGGCGGCTCGCTGGCTGTCAACGGAGTCTGCCTGACCTCGACGCGCCGTCCCGCCGCGCAGCGGCCGGGACTCTTCACCGCCGAGGTCATGGGTGAGACCCTGCGCCTGACCGGGCTCGGCACCCTGGCCACGGGCGACCGGGTCAACCTGGAGCGCTGCACTCCCGCCTCGGGGCGCCTCGACGGCCACGTCGTCCAGGGACATGTCGACGGGCGCGGCGAACTCCGCGACCGCATCGACCGCGCCGACTGGTCGACCCTGCGCATCGGGATCCCGAACGAACTCGCCCCGTTGACCGCGATCAAAGGCTCGATCGCCCTCAACGGGGTGTCGCTGACCCTGACGGCCGTGTCCGAACCGAGCGAACCCTCGGCGTGGGTGGAGGTCGGCCTCATTCCGGCCACTCTCACGCACACGACCTTCGGCGAGATGCCGGTCGGCGCGGCCGTGAACATCGAGGTCGATGTGCTCGCGAAGTACACCGCCCGCCTCCTGTCCTTCCGCACCGCCGTCGGTGACGACGCTGCCACCGCCGACGCGGTCCCCGCAGACTCGAGCCCCACCCCGGCGGGGTCACCCTTTTCGAACAGCACCCAGCAAGGAGTCGATCATGACTGATTCAGTCGCTCACGCCAGCCGCCTCGATCCCATCGATGCGGCCATCTCCGCCGTCGCCGCAGGCCGGCCCATCCTCGTCGTCGATGACGAGGACCGGGAGAACGAGGGCGACCTCATCATGGCCGCCGAGTTCGCCGATGCCGTAACGGTGGGCTTCTTCGTCCGGCACACCTCGGGCGTCATCTGCGCACCCATGACCGCCGACCGCGCCGCCGAACTTCGCCTGCCGCCGATGGTCGTCGACAACGAGGACCCGAAGGGCACCGCCTACACGATCAGCTGCGACGCGGTGGGTGTGACCACCGGAATCAGCGCCGCCGAACGCGCCGAAACCGGTCGTGTGCTGGCCGCCTCAGACCCGGATCCGGCGACGATCTCGCGGCCCGGGCACATCTTCCCGCTCATCGCGAAGGACGGCGGGGTGCGGGAACGCCCCGGCCACACCGAGGCCGGGGTCGAGTTCGCACGACTGGCCGGTGCGCAGCCGGTGGCGATGATCGCCGAGGTGGTCCACGACGACGGTTCGATGATGCGCTTCGACGCGGTCCGCGACTTCGCCGACGCCAACGACCTCGTCATGGTCTCCATCGAGCAGCTCACCGCCTACCTCGAAGAACGGGAGGCGGGTGCGTCGGTCAGAACCGACGCGACCGTGCCCTCGGCCGCGTCGTCGGACGCGTCGTCGACCGCGGATGATTCCGGCGCCGAGGCGTCCGCCTCGGTGACGGTTGCCGGTGCACCCGGTGAGGACGGATCGGTTGAAGCGACCGCGGAAGTGGCTCTGCCGACGGAGCACGGCCACCTGCGAGCCCGCGCGTTCACGATCAACGGCCATGACCACCTCGGCGTATTTGCAGGATCCCCGGATTCCGACGCCGACGGTCCGGCGCCTCTCGTGCGGCTGCATTCGGAGTGCCTGACCGGGGACGTCTTCGGTTCGCACCGGTGTGACTGCGGTGAGCAGCTCGACCTGGCGCTCGACCTCATCGCCGAATACGGTGGGGCGGTGCTCTACCTGACCGGCCACGAAGGGCGCGGAATCGGGCTGAGCAACAAGCTGCGCGCCTACGCTCTGCAGGATCAGGGACGGGACACCGTGGATGCGAATCGAGACCTCGGCTTCACCGATGATGCCCGCGACTACCATGCCGCGGCGACGATCCTGCGTTCGCTCGGGCTGACCCGTGTCCGCCTGCTCACAAACAATCCGGCGAAGACCTCCGCTCTCGAGGAGCTGGGCATCACTGTCGATTCGGTGGTTCCGCTCGAGGTCGCAGCGCGGCCGGAGAACACGCATTACCTGGCTACGAAGCGCGAACGCATGCACCATGTGCTCTCGCTCCCGGAGGTCACGGGTACGGCCGGCACCGGCGCGGGCACCGCCGGCACTGGCGCGGGCACCGCCGGAGCCGTCGCCAGCTGAATTCCGGACACGCCAGGCCCCACTGAAACCCGGGCGCACCCGGCTCCGCTGAACCCCGGCTGCACCCGGCCAGGCTGGAACCGAACAGCCCCTCGGGTGCGTCAGCTGCCTCGGCGAGCGCGCCCTGCTTCACCGACGAATCCATTTACGACACGAACCTGGCTCTGCGGAGCCCCGAACAAAGGACTCACTCATGGCTCACTCCGGAGCACCAGAACTCACCGTCGACGCAGCTGACCTGCGCGTCGCCGTCGTCGCCGCCTCCTGGCACACGCAGATCATGGACGGTCTCGTCGACGGAGCCCAGCGCGCAGCCGCCGAGGCCGGAGCCGACGCCACGCTCGTGCGCGTGCCCGGCAGCTTCGAACTGCCCGTCGCCGCCGCGCGCCTGGCACCGCATTTCGACGCGGTCGTCGCCCTCGGCGTGGTCATCCGCGGCGGCACTCCGCACTTCGACTATGTCTGCCAAGCCGCCACCGACGGTCTCAATCAGGTGGCCATCGACTCCGGCAAGCCCGTGGGCTTCGGCGTGCTGACCTGCGACACCGAGCAGCAGGGCATCGACCGTGCCGGGCTCGAAGGCTCTCAGGAGGACAAGGGGCATGAGGCGATGACCGCCGCCCTCGTCACCGCCCGGGCCCTCGCGCCTTACGGGCTGAGCGGCTGAGCGCGCTTCCTCACAAACAGTGGTCGCAAACGGATACTTCTCGGCTCCGAAAGTATCCGTTTGCGACCTCTGTTTGGCCTCAACTGTCCGATTGCGACCACCTTTTGGGCTCTGCCGTTTCTCGAGTCGGCTGGCCCCCGCGCTCCAGCGTCAGAAGAGCTGGCGGATGTTCGTCCGAGCGAGGTCGATGAGTTCGTCGCCCTTGCCCGAGAGCACCGTGCGGATGGCGTAGAGCGCGAAGCCCTTGGCCTGCTCGACGGTGATCGACGGCGGCATCGACAGCTCCTGGCGTTCGGTGACGACGTCGAGGACCGCAGGCCCGTCATAGGCGAGGAACTCACGCACGACTTTCGGCAGGTCCTTGGACTTCTCGACGCGGAAGCCCTTGATCCCGACCGCCTCGGCGATGGTGGAGAAGTCGGGGTTGTCGAGGCCCGTGCCGAACGTGACGAAACCGGCCGCCTTCATCTCGAGCTCGACGAAGTTGAGCGAGGAGTTGTTGTAGACGACCGTCTTGACCGGCAGCTTGTTCTGCGTGAGCGTGATGAGCTCACCGAGCAGCATGGCCAGTCCGCCGTCTCCGGCGAGCGCAATAGTCTGCCGGTCCTCGAACGCCGACTGCACGCCGACGCTCTGGGACAGGGCATTGGCCATCGAGCCGTGGCTGAAGGAGCCGATGAGGCGGCGCTTGCCATTCATCGTCAGGTAGCGGGCCGCCCATACGACCGGTGAACCGACGTCGGGGACGAAGACGGCGTCGTCATCGGCCATCTCGTCGATGAGTCGGGTCAGATACTGCGGGTGGATCGTCCGCTTCGACGGTGTGGCCAGTTCGTCGAGGTCCTTGCGGGTCTTCTGATAGTGCTTGGTCAGGGACTGCAGATGCGTGCTGCTGCGGTTGGCCTTGATCTTCGGCAGCAGCGCTTCGACGGTGTCAGCGACCGTTCCGACGAGCGGAATGTCGACTTTCGTGCGCCTGCCGATCTGGGATCCGCGCACATCGACCTGGATGACGGTGGCATCCTCGGGGTAGAACTGCTGGTAGGGCAGGTCGGTGCCGAGCATGAGCAGGGTGTCGCAGTCCTTGAGCGCGGCATAGCCGGAGGAGAATCCGAGCAGGCCGGTCATGCCCACGTCATAGGGGTTGTCGTATTCGACGAACTCCTTGCCTCGGATCGAGTGGACGATCGGGGCCTGGAGCTTCTCGGCGATGGCGAGCAGCTCATCATGGGCACCCTCCGTGCCGGCGCCGGCGAGGATCGTCGTCTTCTTGCCCTTGTTGAGCGCCTTCGCCGCGGCCTCGACCTGGGAATCCGCCGGGATCATGTGCGACGGATAGGCCTTGACCACCTCGGCGGCGGCATCGATATCGGTCAGGCCGACGTCACCGGGGATGACGAGGACGGCCACGCCGCGCTTCTCGATGGCTTCACGCATGGCGATGCGCAGCAGGCGGGGCATCTGCTCGGCCGAGGAGACGTTCTCGACGTAGACGCTGCAATCGCGGAACAGCTCGGTCGGGTGGGTCTCCTGGAAGTAGTTCGAGCCGATCTCGTCGCTGGGGATCTGCGCGGCGATGGCCAGCACGGGAACCCGCGAGCGCTGGGCATCGAAGAGCCCGTTGATGAGGTGGAGGTTGCCGGGCCCGCAGCTGCCGGCACAGACCGCGAGCTCACCGGTCAGGGCGGCCTCACCGCTGGCAGCGAAGGAAGCAGCCTCCTCATGGCGGACATGCACCCATTCGAGCTGAGGGTTGACGCGGAGGGCATCGGTGAATCCGTTGAGCGAGTCTCCCGGGATGCCGTAGACGCGTTTGACTCCGCTGGCCACGAGGGTATCGACGATGTTTCTGGCGACGGTGGGCATTGACTTCCTTCCGTTGAACCATGGCACCGGGGTGCATTCACAGCCCCGGCATGGGGCGGCCCCGCTCTCGGGACCTTGACCGCACTTTCAGTCTAGCCCCGGACTCCGCCGCCGAGGCTGTCCGATTCCTCACCCTTGACTGCGGGAATGCGCAGGGAGCATCCTCGCCGAGGTGGCCCATCGGAACGTCCGCAACTGCACTTGATCAGTGCCGAAGAACATGACAAGCGATTTTCCATGTCTCCGAAACGTGTAAACAATTCGGTCAATTTTTTACACGTTTCATAAACATGGCAATAGACTTGTCACATGTGGACACCGGCTGAGCCATACAATGAACTGCGAGAACCACCGGTTGAGAAACTGGAATCCCGAGAGGTCCTCAAAGCGACAACAGAGGCACGGGCCGCGCTAGCCGCGCTCGATCAGGCGGTGCACCGCCTACCTAATCCGTCGATACTGCTCAACGCGGTCACGCTGCTTGAAGCACAGGCGAGCTCGGAAATCGAGAACATCGTGACAACTACAGACGAGCTGTTCCAGCTTGCCTCGGTCGAGAGCACCCATGCCAACCCTGCAACACGTGAGACTCTTCGCTACAGGTCTGCACTCTACACAGGGATCGCCGCACTGGACTCTCTCCCCTTATCCACTATTACTGCGACACAGGTCTGTTCGAGCGTCAGCGGCCGAGATATGCGCATCCGCGATCTTCCCGCAGCATTCATTGGAGACCCGATCGCACACACCGTTCGGTACACTCCACCGGACGGTCCCAGCGTCATCGCCGACAAACTCGACGACTGGGAACGCTTTGTGCACGGAGAACACAAGCTCGACCCCCTGGTAGTCATGGCGGCAGCTCACTATCACTTCGAAGCCATTCACCCATTCCCGGATGGGAACGGTCGGACCGGACGAATTCTCAACATCCTCATGCTGATCGAATCCGAACTTCTGCGGGAACCGGTGCTGTATCTCTCCCGATACATCATCGAAAACAAGAATGAGTACTACCGACTTCTGCTCGAGGTCACGAGAGACTCGGCGTGGGCAGAGTGGATTCTCTTCATGCTCGAAGGAGTCCGACAGACAGCAAACCTGACACTTGATCTCATCGACAAGGTCCAAGCACTTCAGGAAGACTTCCGCTCGGAAATGAAAGCGAAGACGGCGATCGGCGCCGACTCCGACATGCTCGACCTTCTGTTCGAGCGCCCCTATTGCCGAATCGTTGATGTCATCGAACGCAGTGAGGTCTCTCGACCCACGGCTTCCAAATGGCTGAATGAGCTCGTGTCTCAGTCGATGTTGGACACCGTCAAAGCGGGCAGAGACCGTCTCTTCATCAACTCGCGACTGCTGAAAGTTCTATCTCGACCTGCCTGATCCCAACGATGCGAACGATCACGTCCGCGCCGACAGCACCGTTGCGAGAGTGAGCAGCCCGGCCATGGCCACAGCCATCATCGGGTACCCGCCGAGCACCCCGGCCAGCGCGGGACCGGCGACCGGGGCCAGGGCCGTACCGGCGGTGATCGGGGCGACGAAGACCCCGTTGATGGCCCCGTAGTTCGTCGTCCCCCACCGGTCGGAGACCGCCGTGGCCTGGAGCAGAGTCATGCAGCCGCGCACTCCGCCGCCGAGCATGGCAATGCCGATGAGCAGCCAGATCGGGCCGGGAACCAGGGCGAGCAGCCACAGGCCGGCCGCGCCCGAGGCGAAGAGGATGACTGTCCGCGACCGTGTCGACGAGTGCCGTTCCAGACTCGGGTAGCCGAATCGTCCGGCCACCTGTCCGAAGCCGACGAGCCCGAGGGCGATGGCGGCCAGACTGTAGTCGGCACCGCGTTCGATGATGAGCGGGATGATGTTGATCGTCACGGCGAAGAGGGTGAACGTGGCGATCGCAACGGCGATCTGCAGGGTGATGAAGCGCGGGTGTCGAGTGACTTGGCGCAGTTCGGCCCGGCTCGGCTTCACCGTGGATGCGGCCGCCTCGTCGGTCCAGGTGCGGTTGAGGAAGAACAGGTGCATCGGCAGTGCGAGGACGGCGAGCAGTCCGGCGAGCACACCGTAGGTTCCCCGCCAGCCGAGGCTGTCGATGAGCCAGGCGATAATCGGAGCGAAGACCGTCGAGGCGAGCCCGCCGACGAGCGTGATCGTCGTCAGCGGCTTCGTCCGCTCCGCCCCGTACCAGCGCGTGATGACAGCAAAAGCCGGCGGATAGAGCGTCGCTGCCTGGGCGAATCCGGCGAGGACCCAAGCTGCGAAGAACACGGCGAGGTTCGGCGCGATCGCGACGAGCCCGAGTGCGAGGACCCCGATGGCCGTGCCCGCGCCCATGATCAGCTGCGGGCCGTGCCTGTCGAGCATCCGCCCGACGCTGGGGCCCATGAGGGCTGAGACGATGAGTCCGACCGTCAGCGCCGCCGTCACCGTCGTGTGGCTCCAGCCCATATCGTCAGAGATCGGGGTGACCGCCACCGGCAGGGAGTAGTAGAGCAGTCCCCAGCAGACAAGTTCGGCCACGCACAGCGCAGCCAGTCCCCCGCGCGGCTTATCGGTCGTCATCGGTGACGTCGTCACTGAGACCGTCGCAGTCGTCGGGAGTCAACGTGCGTTTTCGTACGCCGCGTACAGTTCGAAACGAGATGCCCAGCCAGCCTGTTCAGGGTCAAGGCCCCTTCCCGAATCTATTCTCTTGATAATCGCCCAAAGGTTGCGAATCTTGAGTTGATAGAGCGAGTTCCAAAGTTCGACCTCCTCGTCTGTCGGAAGATGACCGCGGAACATCCGTGTAGGCAGCGTCCATACAAGTCGAAGTTGTCGCATGTGCCGGGCCATCTGGAACCTCGAGATGCCGCAGAAGAGAGGCCACAGAATGAGTGAAAGTGATCCCCTGACGAACCAGAGTGCTAGCCGAACGATCTTTACGATGAATACAGCCAGCAGATTGTCGCTCAGGCGACGCCTCCCGTCCCAAACTGATGCAAAGTCGGACCCGGCCTTCCGATAAAGGAGGCGAGAAGAACCAGCTGACCAGTAGTCTGCGAGGGGGAAAAGCAGTATGCCAAAAGCCAGATACGTATTGGCGACTCCTTCCCAGAAGCCCCCAATCAACCCATCTTCAAAGATTCGTAGGTACAAACCCCACCACATCATCACTGTGACAAGGAGGTGAAAAATTGCGGTCAGCCAGTAAACAGGTGGCAACTGTCTCATCGTGAAAGCTGTGCTTCTCAATGCTTCTTTTAACGAGGCTGCAACTGTCGACTTCACCGTGCGCTCCTGAGTGCTCCGTATTCAGTTGAGCATCATTCTTCCTCAAATACGGCTTCCATTGATCTCCAATCAGTAACTGGACATTCACGAGTCATGTGGCACAGATGACTCGCCGGCCGCGGTCCGCAGCCGGTTCAGTGCCATATCCCATGGGATGCGTTCCTGTTCGAGCCGGACATCGCCTTCGGCGCGGAGTCGGTCGAGGGCCCGCGCCTCGGTGCCGGTGAGATGTGCTAAGACGCCGGTGCTCGGCTTCGGTTCCGGCACCCACAGATCGCGGTGGGTCAGCAGTGTCGCTTCGTCCATGAGCACGGAGTCGACGGCGGGCAGGTGGCTGCGCAGTCGATTGAGGATCGCGAATCCGTGGGAATCCAAATCTCCCCAATAGATGATGTGCGCTCCGGCGATCCACTGCAGGCGAGCTGTCCCGTCGACGGCGTATCCGGAGCCGTGGACGGCGACGGCTCCCTGCCATTCAGGCATCGCGAGCACGGATTCGAGGTTCTCGAAGACGAAGACCACCCTCGGCGAAAGGGGCAGGCGACTGAGTTGGGAGATCGGTGCGGTGATGTCATCGAGATGCGTGTCGATGAGTGTTGAATCGAGGATGCGCAGGCGCAGTCTCGGTTCGGCGTCGAGGACGGACACGGCGTCGACCTGCCCGGTTCCGCCGAGCAGAGCAGTGACGAGACTGCGGTGCGTTTCGAACCATTTCGAGTCGACACCGCGGATGGGCAGCTGCCTGGGCCGCAGCGACCCGAGCCTGTGGGTGCGCAGCCAGTCGACGACGTCGACGGCGGTGACGAACGCGGCGTCGGACAAAGAGAGGATCCGCTTCGACTGGGACCGGATCGCCGCTGCCAGGGAGCTCCCGTCCTCGGTGTCCTCCGCATCTTCGTCGCCGATCGACGCAGTGTCGTTCGACTCAGCCCTGAACCGTTCTCGGATCAGCTGGGCTCGGTCACGCAGCTTGCGCCAATCGCGGGCGGCGTCGCCACCGACGAAGCCGGCGACTTCGTCGGGCGTGAGCAGACGCAGTCGGATAGGAACACGTTGGCGACCGACTCGGGCCCAGGTGCGGTCCTCCCAATCGATCTCGAGCCGCGAGGCGTCTCCTGCCTTGCCCTCGACCGCCCGCCAACTGCCAGCCCAGTCGGCGGCAGCAGTCTGATCGGAGAGCACCTGCTTCTCCGTCGGTGGTTTGAGGGCGATCTCAACACGCACCTCACCAGTTGCCTCCGCCGCCCACAAGGCCATGGACGAACTCAGGCGAGTACGTGCCTTCGTCCGAGCCTCGGCGACAGAGAGCATCGTCATTGGGCGTCCGAATCCTCAATCTCAAGCTCGACTTCACCGACCACACGGACACTCTCGGAACTGTCCGACCCCTTGGAATCACCTATCCCATCAGGTCCAGCCGGCTCCTCGCCCGCGCCATCGGCCGATACTGACTCCGAGTCCGACTCCGCTCCAGAAGCCTCCCCGCGCTCCGACTCATCCCACACCATCGTCGAGGTCAGGGTCTTCTGCCTGCTCGGATTCTCGATCGAGGTCGCCGCACCCACATAGGGTTCGATCGTCTGCAGCAGCTTCTGCGGAGTCGCCAGCACCATGTGGAACCCGAACTCGATGAAGATGTCGAGAGCCATCCGGGTATAGCGGGTGTCGGCCTTGTCGAAGGCCTCGTCGAGGATGATCGTGCCGTACTTCGAGATCGCCTCATCCGGGTCCGCCAGCTGATAGCGCAACGCTGCCGCCAGGCAGAAGATCACGAGCTTCTGCTGCTGACCACCGGACATCGCCGCACCCGAATCGTAGGTGGCATGTGCACGACCATGATCGTCGATCTCCTCGGCGAGGAAGCTCACGTGCAGGCGTGTGTCCAGACATTGGTTCTTCCAGACCTTGTCGACGTGCTCGCTGGACGCGAATCGGCGCATCACCTCGGCGAGGGTGTCGTACTTCCTCTCCGCAGTCTCCATATCGTCCTCACCCCAGCTGCCGCTCGCCACGAGGCGGAGATCGGCGATGAAGGCGTTGACGGTCTCGGACCGGCGGGTCTTGACCTTCAGCCGCAGGTACCGGTCCTCGTCGAACTGCGAGCGCAGCAAGGAGGAGTTGATCGGCGCGACCCGGTCCTCGATCTCCCGGGGAGCCGCATGGATCTCGTTGAGGAGTTCGCCGATGAGATCCCGGGACCGCTGCTGCAGCAGATCCCGGAACCGGTTCTCATGATCGGGCAAGCCGTGCGCGAGGATCTCATCGAGCATCGACAGGTAGGCGCGACGATCATCGACTTCGGCTGTGAGCTGGGACGATACTGACGGCCATGCGGCTTTGAACTCGGCGGCCAGCCGGGTCAAGGACTGCCCCGACCGACTTGCATCGGCTTGTGCGTGGTCCTTCTCCTCCTGCAGCACCTGCGAGACCTGCTGGCCCACCTCGGCGAGGTTCTCCCGCTTGATGCTGCGCTGGATCTTCCGGAACCGTTCGTCCAATTGTTCGCCGAGGAGGCCCTCGACTTCCGCCACCCGACCGGAGTTGACGTCGTCTTCGATCCGGCTGATGTTCGAGCGCAGACCCGTCGATTCCTCGTTCGCCCGGCGCAGGGCGTAGTCGGCCTCGTTCTTCGCCTTCTCGGCCGCGTCCTTGACTGCTTTCGCCTCACGTTCGGCGCCGATCGCCTGCTGCAGGTCACCGTCGGCATCTTCGAGCTCGGCCAGCTGCCGCTCGAGAGTCGCGACCTTCTCGGCCGCTCCGTCTCGGTCGACGTCGCGCCAGGACTGTTCGCGAATACCGGCGAGGATGCCGCGACGGCGGTGAGCCTGTGCGGTTTCGGCATCAGCCGCCGCGACCACCTGTTCGGCCGCGGCCAGTTCCGACTGAGCCTCCTTGAGGGATTCGACGAGGGCTTCGAGTTTCGCTTCGCGGTCGCCGAGGACCCATTGGCTGCGATCGTCGATGGCCCGCCGGTCGTCCTTCTCGTACCGGGTGCGTGAGGTCTTGACCTGGCCCTTGACGGTGACGGCGCGCGGATGGTCGTCGAGTTCGTCCGGGTGGTCGACACAGGCGAAGTCGAAGCGTTCGGACAAGGTGGTCCGGACCCAGTCGCCGAAGCCGGTGTCAGACACATGCACCTTGTTGACCAGCGACTTCTCACTGCCCACGGGGCGGGGGCTCGGCACTGAGTGCGGGATCTCCTCGAAGACGAGGCGTCCGCGGATGCGATGGGAATCCACCCAGGTGCGCATGGCCGAGAGGTTCTCCGAACGGACGAGGACGGTCAGTGCCATGGGGCGCAGCACCCGCTCGATGGCACCGGTCCACCGGGCCTCGTCGGGGTCGACTTCGATGAGTTCGGCCGCGAACGGCAGAGCCTTCTCGCTCAGCCCGGTGCCGGCGGCGAGCTCGGACCGGATCGCCATGAGGTTGTTCGGCACGGTCGAACCGGACCGCCGCAGCGATTCGATCTCCTTTTCGAGTTCGCGGACCTTCGCCCTCGCCTGGGAGAACCGGTCGTGATCGGCGTGGCTGGGTCCGGCGACCTGCGTGTCGTCGTCGAGGCTGGAGGCGATCTGAGCCTGCAGTTCGGCGAATTCGGCGGCAGTGGTCGGGGCGTGCTCGATGCCGGCCTGCTCAAGCTGACGAGCCAGCCCAGACCAACGGTCGGCGATGGCGCGGCGTTCGGTTTCGGCGGTGTCGATGCGCTGCTGAAGGTGTTCGGCCTCGGAACCACCGAGCTCCAAAGTGGCCCGTCGGGCCAAGTCGTATTCGTCGACGGCGGCGTCGAAGTCGCGTTTGGCGCGGTCGGAGGTGACTTCGAGTTCGACGATCTGTCTGGTCAGCGCCGAAAGGTCGGCGCGGAGGATATCGAGCTCGCGCCGCTTCTGGTACGGCAGCAGAGCTTCGCTGAGCGCGATCGACTTCGCGGCGATGTCGTTGGCGGTCTCGAAACGGGAGGCGGCTTCGCGCAGCTGTAGCAGATGATCGCGCTGTTTGCGCAGTTCGACGACATGGTCATGAGCGTCCTTGAGGTCACCGAACTGGGCGACGGCAGTCTCGGCGAGGTCGAAGGTCACCGGACTTTCGAGCATATGGTCTCGGAAGAGCCGGTCGAGGCTGTCCAGGCTCTTCGCCGACTGTGTCTTGTGCAGCAGCTGGAGTGCGGACTCGTCGGCCATGCCGAAGGTCTTGCGCATCCGTGCATAGAACTTCCCGTGGTGGCCGTTCGAAGTGACCACCGCATCCGGGTGGTCGGCCTTGAGTTTGCGGGTCTCGAGTCCGGAGCGCGCATAGTGCTGGAGGTCGGAGAGGTCGAGGTCCGCGCGCTCCAGAACGCAGGCGTCGGAGAGCTCCGTCGCCTTCGTGCCCGAACCCTTGATGAAGAAGAGTCGGGCCAACGACAGGGACTTGTCGCTGCCGTTGTCGTAGCGGAGGATGATTCCGCTCCAGGTGGCGCGCGGACGCAGGTACTTGCTGACGACCCGGTCCTCTTCGGAATCCGCGGTGCGAGTCCAGGCCCCGCGGACGTAGCTGACGAGGCTGCGCTGATCGAGGCGAGCGCCCGCGGTCTGAGCGGCGACGTTGAAGCGCAGCCACTTGTCCGGGGTGAGCACTGCGGCGATTCCGTCGAGCAGGGAGGACTTGCCCGAACCGGAAGGTCCGGTGATGAGGTGGCCTTTGTGGGAGACGGGGATTCGGTGGATGTCGGCGTCGAAGGTGCCCCAGTTCGCGATCTGGATCTCGCTCAGCCGCCACTGGCTGCCGACGTCGGGTCGGTTCGCCCCGCGAGCACGCGCCTGGTCCGCGACGAACGCCGCGTCGAGCGGGAAGAGTGCCTCTGTCACGCTTCGTCCTCCTCGGTGTCGGCGTCGATGTCGGTATCGACATCGGGTGCGTCGGTGTCGGTGTTGTCCACGACCGCCTCGGCGATGGAGTCCTCACCATCATCAGACTCGCCGTTATTGGTCTCACCAGTATCGCTCTCACCTGAGGCGATGCGTTCGTAGACGTCGATGAGCTCACGCACCCGGTCCTCGTCGATGAGGAACTTCACCATCGGAGAGACCTCGAACCGGTCTTCCCCTGCTTTGTGGAGCACGCGCAGGCGGTTGCTCATCCGCGACCATGCTCCGTTGAGGTTGCGCTGGAACGTCGATTCGTCGCCGGTGCGGTAGATCGCGAGTCTCTCGTAGACCTCTTCCCGATCGACGATGACGCGTTTCTCCCCCGGCGCGGCCAAGAGCAGCTGCCGCAGCACCAGCAGCATGGCGGTGTCGAGGAAGGTGAGGCGTTCGCTGCGCACTGCGGCGGGGGCGTCGATCTCGTCGGTGACGATCTTGCGGGTGAACGCGAACTCGTCGACCCGGTCGAAGACGAGGTCGAGGAACAGATCATGCAGTCGGGAACGGACGAGGCCTTCGTCGGCGACGAGGGCGGCCCACAGCTGCGGGCTCTGCGTCCCCGACACGTACGGTCCCTTGAGCAGTTCGAGCAGCACTCGGCGGGTTCGCTCTCCCAGCGTTCCGGTGTCACCGGACCACAGACCACTGGGGTTGTGGCTGACTTCGTCCGGGGTCGCCTCGGGGACGGGATCGGTGTGGCCGATGGAGCTCATAGGGTGATGCCTTCGGTGAAGTAGTGACGGCGGATGGCGGCGGTGCGGGCGATGCCGTCGACGCCGGCCCAGGTGAGGATTTCGCGGTTGTCGTGGTCAACGTGGCCGTACGTGCTGGCCAGGGACAGGAGGCCGACGACGCTGGCCAGGCCCTGGGTTGCGGGGAAGGTCTCGAGCACCTCGGCGACGGAGGCCTCATGGGAGGAGGTGACGACGGAGTTGATGTTCTCGGTGAGTTCGGCGAAGTCGATTTCGGATTCGCGGGCGACGGCGATGAGTTCGGCGAAGTCGATCTCGGAGTCGGTGGCCTCTCCGAGCTCGTCCCCGGCGTTGAACTCCTCGGGGTCGTGGAGGATGACCTCGCCGACGCTGCCCAGCGACACGCTCGAGAGTTCGAGGTCGATGCCGACCTCGTCGTAGGGCTTGAGCTCCTGCGACACGGGAGCGGCCGCGGCCAATCCTTCCTGCAGCAGAGTGCGCATGACGCGGTCGCGTTGGAATTCGTGGGAGTGGACGTAGCGGCGCAGGCCGCGGGCGAATTCGGTGAGGATGTCCGAGACCTCGTGGGAGCCGTCCTTCATCTGCCGCATCAGGGTGCGCAGGGACCGACGCGTGGCCAGCGACAGAGTGGCCGAGAAGTCACGGTCGAGAATGGCCGCGATGTCGTCGTCGAAGGCCGCGGACTGTTCGGGGTCACGGACGAGAGCGGCGAAAGCGGAGAAAGTACGGCCTTCATCGGAGGATTCGATGAGGTCGACGCCGCGGAAGACCTCGTCGAGGACTTGGGACTGAGAGTCCTCGGCGGCGAGGATCGAGACCCTCAGCTCCTGATTGAGCTCCTCGAAGCGGGCCCGCACACGGGCGAAGTCGGCAGGCAGACCCTGTGCCTGTTGGAGGATGTCGCCCACTCGTTCGTTCGCCCGCCGACGGTCGAGGACGACCGAGCGGGGGTCGCCGCGACGGACACGGGCGATCTCGGCGTCGATGCGGTCGCGTTCGGCGCGCAGAGAAGCCAGCCTCCGGGAGCTGTCCGGGTCGGTGTCGATGGCCAGCTGGCGTACGGATTGGGCGAGGCTGACCAGCCGGGATTCGGTGGCTGTCTGCGGTGGGGTGCGCAGCTGTTCGAGCATCCGGATGGCGTCGAACCCGGCTGCGGAGAGTTCGTAGGTCTCACCCCTCGCCCCGGTGGCGGGCCTGCGGACGAGGATCTCCGCACGTCGCCAGTCGTCGCAGTAGGCTTTCGCCGTGCGCAGTGAGAGGTCGAAGTGGTCGCGCAGCTCTTCGAGGTCGGCGTCGATGCTCTCGTGCAGGTCTTCCGTATTCATCCGGGTGCCGGGGCGGCCCAGGTGGGCATCGAGCGTGCCGGCCATGACGGCGAGGTTGTCTGCCCGGAGCATGCGCAGAGTCGCGTCGGACTCGATGAGTCTTCGATAGGCGAGCGCGGATGACAAGGCGGACATAGGGACTATTCTCAACGCCCGGGCGGGTGCGCGCCAATTCCGCGTTCAACGCCAGCGCATGCGCAGCACCGAGGTCAGTCCCCAGGGGTCGCCTCCACGCACAGCCGCGAGGATACCGGCCCCATCGGGATTGCGAGTGTAGACGGGATGGCCTCCCCCGATCCATGCGTCCCAGGCTGCGGCGAAGGCCGCCGCACGGTCCTTCTTCGTCCCCAGCACGGTGGGCACGCCCACCCAGATCGGCTCAGCTTCCCGGGGGGCACCGATCCCCCGCCGCATTCGCGTCCACCACCCGCGCAGCCCATGGTCGAGGGGCGGCAGCTGCCAGCACGGCAGCAGGTACCGCGGATCGCCGATCGGCGACACCGCTTCGTCGAGAGCGAGGGCGAAAGCCTCCGCCGAGGCGGGATCCGCATCGAGGTGGCACCGCAGGTCGCCGTGTGAGTCGATCGTCAACCGTACGGCGTCGGCACCGGCGCTGCTCAGTCCGAGGGTGTGAAGCGCCTCGGCGGTGGCACCGGCGATCTGTGCGACGGTCGGGGTGGCCCCGTAGACGCGTTGTCTGCGGCCGCCGGCAACGGTGAGGAGAACCGGCAGACTGAGCAGCAGACCGGCGGCGATGAGGCCGAGGGCCCAAGCAGCGGCTCCGCCGCTCAGCGCTGCCGCTGTGACCATGAGGAACCCCACCGCTGCCCAGACGATGACGACCGGCGCGCGGAGAGCGAAAGGAAGGATCGTGCCCGGGTCGCCGTCGCTGTGCCTCGGCATCGGGATGATGCCCTCGGCGTCGGCGGCGCCTTCGGTGCGGGCGATGTCGGGGGCCCTCTCGGTGCCGGCGGCCTCGGGCACGGCACGAGCGGTGTCGGCGACGATGCGCACCGATCGCAGCTCCTCGTCGCGGTAGTCTGCGCCGACATGCCACCGTTCGGCCACCTCGGCGCGGGATCGGGACCGTCGGGTCATCCGCGCATTGATGGCGTCGATATCGTCCTCGGGCGGGTAGAACGGCGAGAATGCGGGATCGATATGGGCGACGCCGTCGACGATCTCACCGCTTGAGTCAGTGCCGAAGAAGCCGTCGTGTTTGCGTACGACGCGGCTCCAGTCCTGGCCTCCGCGCGGGTGGTCCGGGCTGATGCACACGACGGTCCAGTTCAATGCGACCTTGTCCGCCCACTTCGGGTCCTCGCGAAGCGCCCGGCCGCGGGTCTGCGTCACGGCGGTCGGGGTGGTCGCGCTTGTGAGGTCGATGAGTCCGGTCACGGCCGGGGCGTCCCATCCCTCCCCGAGAAGCGCTCGGGTGCCGATGAGCACCTGCGCTGACCCGGAGGCGAAGAACGAGGTCACGTACGGCACCCAGTCACGGCTCGTCCAGCGCCCGTCGACGCGGCTGACCCCGGCGATGGGATCGGTGACGCTCAGGCGGGCGGCGAGGCCCGCGTCGTCGACGGCGATGTGTTCGATCAGCGCGTGCAGTACGTCCGGTGGTCCCGCGACGGTGCGCCCGGAGACGAGCAGCGGGTTCAGACGTGCCGTCCGGGAGTCGGCGGCCAAGGTCTCCAGGGTCAGGAGTGCGGATCCGGACCGTTCGTCGAGGACGTCGCGGACGTCGGCGGCCAAGGTCGCGGTCGCGGACTCGAAGTCGCAGAGGACGAGCATCCGCAGGTGGTCTCCCAGGGCTGCGGCTTCAGCGGAGACGATATCGACGCAGGCGAGCGGCTTCGACGCCGAATGAGACAGGACCCGATCGGTCGGGGACCGGCCGGCGATGATTCCGTGGCGGGTCCAGCGGTGACCGATCGCGGGCAGCCTGCGTCGGATCTCCTCGGCGAGGTCCTGGTCTGATGGGGTTTCGGAGACGAGCAGGTGGTGGCGCATCCAGTCTTCGATGAGTCGGGCCCAATCGTCCGGATCGGGGTCGCGACGGTGCTGTTCACCGGGTCGGGCTCCGGGCGGCAGGCGCAGCAGATCGGCATGGTGGAGGCGCAGTGCCGCATCGCAGAGTTCGGGATGCTGCCGGCTCATGGTCTGCCAACTCACCGATTCGGCACGGTCGCCGAGGAACCGTCGGTCCACCCATTCGAGCAGACCGATCGTGCCCTGGTCGGGGTCGAGGACGCCGGTGATGAACTCGGAGTGCCGTTCTGCCTGCGCTGACAGCCAGTCCTGTTCGTCTCGGGTGGGTTCAGTGACCCAGACGAGGTCGGCAAAGGGGACGAGATCGCCTTCTTTGACGAGCGCGGGGATGGACGCGGAGTAGCGGATGGCGGAAAAGAGGTCGGTGACGAGTTCGCGCTGCCGGTTCGACATCGTCGCCGGTGGTGTGGCGGTGAGTCCGAGCACCCAGATGTCGGGCAGCAATGCGAGCAGGTCCGACAGCAGTCGTCCCCAGACTTCGAGCAGGTGATGGCATTCGTCGAGGATGAGCAGCATCGGGCCGGCTGCGAGGAGGTTGTCGACGAGGGCCCGGCCACCGGGGGCCAGGGAGGCGAGCAGACTGTGCTGATTCGAGGCAGCACTCTCGTCTTCCGGTTCCCCGTCCGTGTCGAAGACGGCCAGGGACTGGTACGTCAGGGCGGTGAAGGTCTGGGTGAGATCACGTGTGCTTCCGGCCGGAGGACGTCCCTCGCCGAGGCGGTTCCATTCCTCGGCCCATTGTGCTTGGATCGCCGTATTCGGCCCGAGGGCCACAACGCGTTCGACGAGATTCCGATCGAGCAGGTGAGCCGCGTATTCGATGCCGACCCGAGTCTTTCCTGCGCCTGGCGGCAGGACGATCCAGGACCGGCGCTCATCGACAGCGGTCCCCTGGCGCAGAGTCGAGAGCGCTTCGCCCTGGTGACGGCGCAACGGCGGCTGGGTCGCTGCCGCCTCCTGCACGCGCTCAGTCATCGCCACGCCCGCCGAAGTTCTCCGGGTCGACAGGTCGGTTCTTCTTGGGCATCTTGGCCACGACAAGACAGTAGGACTCGAGAACGAGATCGTGGAGCAGGTCGGCATCGAGGCGATCGCCAGCCGCTTCCGCGCCAGGGTCTGGCCCGCTCTCATCAGTATCCGACCCATCGCCGTCGTCGCCGACCGCCTCCCCCTCACCGGCGACGGTGACGGTGACGGTGACCCAGTGCTTCTTGTTCATGTGATAGCCGGGAGAGATCTCCGCGTAGGCGTCACGCAGCACCTCACCGTCGAGAGGATCGACCTTGAGATTGAGGCTGGGTGTCCCACGCAGCTCATAGGACATCATGAACATCTTCCCGCGCACCTTGTATACGGCATTGTCCGGCCCGAACGGGTAGTCGAGTTCGACCGAGGGGTACTGCATGGCCTGGTCGTGGGCCAGGCGGAGCACGGTGTCGGGGTCCATGCGTGGAGAGTAGCAAAGGGCACTGACTCCAGGACTGACGATAGACTCGAATCATGCCTGAGACCCCACCACGCGCTGCTCCTCACCTGCTGCTCGCCGCCCTCGGCGGGACCATCGCTTCGACGGCAGATGCCTCCGGTGGAGTGGCCCCTGCACTCTCGGGCGCCGAGATCGCTGCGGCCGCTGGCCTCGATCAGGTCTGGCCGAATCTGCAGGCCGATTTCACTCAGGTCGCTCAGGTCTCGAGCGCGAATGTCACCTTGGAGATGCTCTTCGACGTCGTCGAGCTCGCCCGCACGTCGGATGCCGACGGCATCGTCCTCACCCAAGGCACCGACACCCTCGAGGAGTCCGCGTTCGGGCTCTGGCTGCTCAATGACTCGGGCACTCACATCGCCGCCACCGGGGCTATGCGCAACCCGACCCTGCCGGGTGCCGACGGACCGGCCAACGTCCGCGCCGCCGCGCTCACTACTCTGTCCGACCAGGTCAGCGACCTGCCGGCGTCTCTTGTGTTCGATGACGAAGTCCACGATCCGAGGTTCGTGAGGAAGTCGCACGCGACCTCGACGGCCGCGTTCTCCTCCGGTCCCGTCCTCGGTGCGATCGGGTGGCTGAGCGAGGACGACCTCCACCTCCCGCACGCACCGCGCACCCCGAAGTCGCCCTTTGCCGGGCTGTCCCGTCCGTCTCGGCTGAGCAAGATCGCCCTCGCCGAGGTGGGGCTGGGTGAACCGGAAGAGACCTTTGATCTCATCGCCGGGTCCGGATTCGACGGCGCCGTGATCTCCGGAGTCGGCGGAGGGCACGTCCCCGAGGACCTCGTGCCCGCGGTGACCCGCCTGGCAGATGCCATGCCGGTGGTCCTCGCCTCGCGCACAGGAGCCGGCGTGAGCCTGCGCCGCACCTACGGCTATCCGGGTGGGGAGATCGGCCTGCTCGAGGCCGGGCTCATCCCCGCCGGGATCCTCGACGCCCGCAAGGCCCGTATCGTGCTCACCCTGACGCTGAGCTTCGGGCTCTCCCCAGCCGAGGTGTTCGCTCACTTCTCATAGCCCAAACCTGCGACGCTCACTTCGAGCAGCCCCGGCTCACACCGCTGACACCACTCACGCCCGCCGAGTGGATCCGCGCACCACGAGTTCGGGTGTGAACCGACGATCGTGATGATCGTCCGAGGCCGAGGCATTCTCCTGCAGAAGCGTTTCCACCGCGGTGCGCCCGAGCAGGGCGGCCGGCTGGCGAATCGAGGTCAGCGGCACGATCGTCGAGAACGCATAGTCGATGTCGTCGTAGCCGACGATCGCAATGTCTTCGGGGATCCTCAGGTCGCTGAACATGATCACCGCCTGCATGAATCCGACGGCGAGCAGGTCGTTGGCACAGAAGACCGCATCGGGTCGCTGGTCGGCAGGCAGATCGACGACCTTCTCGCCTGCATCGCGTCCGGCCAGGATCGTCAGCTCTTCGGTGCCGAACACCGGCAGTGCAAGCCCTGACTCCGCGACCCGCTCCCGTGCTCCGGCGAGCCGATCGGCCACCTGCGGCAGCGACTGCGGTCCCCCGATGAAAGCCGGACGCCTGCAGCCTCCGGCAATGATGTGATCCAGCGCCATCCGTCCCCCGGCGATATTGTCCACCGTCACCGAGGACAGGGCGTAGCCGTTCGAGGCGCGGTCGACGAGCATGACAGGCGTTCCCCGACCGGCGATGGATTCGAGTTGGGACAGATCCGCCCCTGCAGGGGTCACGAGCAGACCGTTGACCCGCTGTTCGGCGAAGAGGTCGACATATTTCGACTCTCGTACCTCATCAGTTCCCGAATCCCCGATGAGCAGCGCCAGCCCCGCCTCATCGCAGGCCTGTCTGGCACCGTGGGCGACCGAGGCGAAGAACGGGTTCGAGGTATCGAGCACGACGAGTCCGAGACTGCTGCTGTGACCGGAACGCAGCTGTCTGGCCGCGGCATTGCGGACGAAGCCGAGCTCCTCGATGGCGGCATTGACCTTCTGCGCGGTCGCGTCGGCGACCTTCGACGATCCGTTGACGACATGAGACACGGTTCCGACCGAGACTCCGGCACGGTCGGCGACCTCGCGCATGCTCACCTTGGCCATGAGTCTCCCTCTGTGATCTGCAGTCCGAGCCCACCGCCGCCGCGGCCGGGGGCATGTCTCATTGTGCCTGACGCAGATCGGCTCGGTCCGCTCAGGCCGGCGTCGAATGGTGCGCAATCCAGAACTGTCTTGATGTGACCTCGATGACATGCTAGTGTTCCCAGCAACAATATTGAAACGTTTCAATCTACTATCGCAGTCGCGGAGCCGCGGCCAATGATCCATCCCGGAGGAATCTATGCAGGACACAACGACGTCGTCCAAATGGAAGGCCACGGTCGCCGTGGCCATGTCGAACTACATCGAGGCCGGTTCGATCATCGCGATCGCCACGAGCATCAGCCTGTGGCAGACCGAGTTCGGCCTCGACAGCATGGCCGTCGGTCTGCTCAGCGCTCTGAGTGCCAACGCTTTCGGTGCCGCGATCGGAGCCGCTATCGGCGGCCCGCTCTGCGACCGCTACGGCCGCAAGTTCATCTACACCTACGACCTGCTGCTGTACATGTTCGGCACGCTTTTCGCAATCTTCGCGTTCAACTTCGGATCGCTGCTCATCGGCTTCGTCCTCACCGGCATCGCCGTCGGTGCCGGCGTCACCGCTGCCTGGACCTACATCGCGGAGGAGGCCCCCGACGGTCGCCGGGCCGGCCATGTCGGAGTCGCCCAGCTGGCCTGGTCGATCGGCCCGATGATCGGCTTCCTGCTGGCGGCTCTGCTCGAACCGATGGGTCTGCTCGGCTCGAGGATCATCTTCGCCCACCTCTTCGTCATCGCCTTCATCACCTGGTGGGTCCGCCGCGGACTGAGCGAATCACGCCGCTGGACCGAGAAGCAGGCAAACCCGAACACCGTCGGCACCTACCGCGGCATCTTCGAGATGTTCACCAAGAAGAAGAACATCACCGCGCTCCTCTTCCTCATCGGCGTCTACGGACTCTGGAACACCGTGGCCGGGCAGGCCGGAATCTTCCAGCCCCGCATCTACGAAGCCACCGGACTCACCGACGCCCGCTCCCAGTACCTGCTGCAGGTCCTCGTCTGGGGCCTGACCAGCGCCGCCACCTTCTTCGGCTTCATGCGCTATGGCGACAAGGTTTCCCGCAGGTGGCTCTACGGTTCAGGTGCCGGCCTCGGCGTCATCGCATGGGCCGTGCTCATCTACGGACCGGCCGGCTGGTTCTCACTGCTGACCTTCGCCATCGGCTGGGGCATCTCCTCGGGCATCGGAGCGCAGGCGTTCTACGGCCTGTGGGCGGCCGAGCTCTTCGCCACCCGCTACCGCGCATCTGCGCAGGGCTTCATGTTCATGATCGTGCGCGTCATGGTCGGCGTCCTCTCCCTATGGTTCCCGCTCATGCTCGAGAAGACCGGCATCCACGGAGTCGGATTCCTCATCCTCGGGCTCCTCGTCGCAGCCCTGCTCATCGGCATGATCTGGGCCCCGAAGACGCAGAACAAGACACTCGAGGAGATCGAGATCGAACGCTACGGACGTCTCCTCGACGCCGATCACTCCACCGAAGTGGCCGTCGGCAACCTGCGCGTCGACGGTTCCCCTGCAGTCGACACCGCGGGCACCACTCCCGACCGGGAGTCCTGAAGTGGAGCGCGTGTGCTTTCGCATGCAGGTCGACCCGGCCCGTCTCGACGAATACATCGCCGCCCACCGTGCGGTGTGGCCGCAGATGCTCGAGGCCCTCGAAGAGACAGGGTGGCGCAACTACTCTCTGTTCGCCGATCCTGCGGGCATGGTCATCGGCTATCTCGAGACCGAGGACTACGAGGCCGCACAGAACGGAATGGAGCTGACCGAGATCAATGCGGCCTGGCAGGAATCGATGTCACCGCTCTTCGCCGCCGGGGGCTCCTTCGACGCCGGCCCCGAACGGCTGCGGGAGGTCTTCCACCTCGAAGACCAGCTCGCCGCCGTCCGAGCAGCCGACGGACCTGGATGACTCCGGCGCTCACCACAGCCCTATCCGCAGCACGCCACCATGTCTGACTCAGCACCACAGCAACAGTAAGGAACAGCCACTCTCATGAGCACTCAGCCCAGCTTCGCCGACATCTCCGACCAACTCGCCGCACAGGAGATCGAACTGCCGTCCTGGGCATTCGGCAACTCCGGCACCCGCTTCAAGGTCTTCGGCACCCCGGGCACTCCGCGTGACCCGTTCGAGAAGATCGGCGATGCGGCTAAGGTCCACGAACTCACCGGGCTCGCCCCGCAGGTGGCACTGCACATTCCGTGGGACCTCTGCGATTTCGATAAGTTGGCTACCCATGCTGCGGACCTCGGAGTGCGCTTGGGCACCGTCAACTCGAACACGTTCCAAGACGACGACTATAAATTCGGTGCGCTGACTCACGAGGACGAGCGCATCCGCAACAAGGCCGTCGACGCCCATTTCCAATGCATCGACGTCATGGATCGCACGGGGTCGAGGGACCTCAAGATCTGGCTGGCCGAAGGGTCGAACTACCCAGGTCAGGCGGATATGCGGGGCCGTCAGGACCGCCTCCACGATTCGCTCAGCCGCATCTACGACCGCCTCGGCGAGGAGCAGCGGATGGTGCTCGAATACAAGTTCTTCGAGCCCTCGTTCTACCACACGGACGTCCCCGACTGGGGCACGAGCTACACGCAGGTCGCAGCACTGGGCGACAAGGCGATGGTCTGCCTCGACACCGGGCATCACGCGCCGGGAACGAACATCGAGTTCATCGTCATGCAGCTGCTGCGGCTGGGCAAGCTCGGATCCTTCGACTTCAACTCACGGTTCTACGCCGATGACGACCTCATGGTCGGCGCCGCCGACCCGTTCCAGCTCTTCCGCATCCTCCACGAGGTGATCCGCGGAGGCGGTCTCAACAGTCCGGATATTGCGTTCATGCTCGATCAGTGCCACAACGTGGAGAACAAGATCGAAGGTCAGATTCGTTCGGTGCTCAATGTTCAGGAGATGACCGCGCGCGCCCTCCTCATCGACTCAGACACACTCACCGAAGCCCAGCGGTCAGGCGATGTCATCACCGCCAACGACATCTTCATGGATGCGTTCTACACCGATGTGCGCGGCGATCTGGCCGAGTGGCGGGTCTCCCGCGGACTGCCGGCCGACCCCATCCGCGCCTTCCGCGAATCCGGCTACCAGGAGCAGATCGCCGATGAACGCGTCGGCGGCACCCAAGCCGGCTGGGGCGCCTGAAGCTCAGACACCGACCCCGCCCACTTCGTCACTCGCACCACCCACAGAGGAGAACCATGACATCGACCAATCCGACAGTGAACGAGCTCATCTCCCGCTCGAATTCGCTGGGGGCCGACCGTCGCAATACGAACTATGCCGGCGGCAACACCTCGACCAAAGGCACCGATATCGACCCGGTGACCGGGGAAGAAGTCGAACTCATGTGGGTGAAGGGCTCCGGAGGGGACCTCGGCACACTCACTGCCGAGGGACTCGCCGTGCTCCGTCTCGACCGTCTGCGGGCGATGGAGAACACCTATCCGGGCGTCGAACGCGAAGATCAGATGGTCGCAGCCTTCGACTACACCCTGCACGGCAAGGGCGGAGCCGCACCGTCGATCGACACTGCCATGCACGGGCTCGTCGACGCCGCTCACGTCGACCATCTCCATCCCGATTCGGGCATCGCCATCGCTACTGCAGCCGACGGTGAGACGCTGACGCAGACGATCTTCGGCGACAAGGTCGTCTGGGTACCGTGGCGTCGACCAGGCTTCCAACTCGGCCTCGACATCGCCGCCATCCGACGGAAGAACCCACAGGCCGTCGGCACCGTCCTCGGAGGACACGGGATCACCGCGTGGGGAACCACCTCGGCGGAATCCGAAGCCAACTCCCGATGGATCATCGACACCGCGGCCAGCTACATCGACGAGCACGGCCGCCCCGAGCCCTTCGGCCCGGCACGCGCCGACTACTCTGCCCTGTCCGCGGATCAGCGCCGGGCCAAGGCCGCGGCCCTGGCCCCGCACCTGCGCGGCCTCGCCTCAACCGACAAGGCGATGGTCGGTCACTTCACCGACAACGACGCGGTGCTCGAGTTCCTTGCCGGAGAGAAACTCAATGCTCTGGCCGAACTCGGCACGAGCTGCCCCGACCATTTCCTGCGCACGAAGGTCAAGCCGCTGGTCATCGACCTGCCGGCGGCCACCTCGGTCGAGGACATCATCGCCACACTCCCGACGCTGCACGAGACGTACCGGACCGACTACGCGGCCTATTACGACCGGCATGCCGATGCCGACTCGCCCGCTATGCGCGGTGCGGATCCGGCGATCATCCTCATCCCGGGAGTGGGCATGTTCTCCTACGGCGCAGACAAGCAGACGGCGCGCGTAGCCGGCGAGTTCTATGTCAACGCCATCAACGTCATGCGCGGCGCCGAGGCACTGTCGACCTACGCGCCCATCTCCGAGTCGGAGAAGTTCCGCATCGAGTACTGGGCGCTCGAGGAGGCGAAGCTCAAACGCAAGCCCGCACCGAAGCCGCTTGCCTCGCGCATCGCCTTCGTCACCGGTGCCGCCTCGGGCATCGGCAAAGCCATCGCCACCCGGCTCGTGGCCGAAGGCGCATGCGTCGTCATCGCCGACCTCGATCGGGAGAAGGCGCAGTCGGTCGCGGCCGAACTCGGTTCGCCCGATGTCGCCGTCGGCGTCTCTGCCGATGTCTCCGATGAGGACGAGGTGCAGGCGGCCCTGAACGAGGCGGTGCTCGCTTTCGGCGGTCTCGATCTCATCGTCAACAACGCCGGACTGTCACTGTCGAAGTCGCTGTTCGACACGACCGAGGCCGATTGGGACCTCCAGCACAACGTCATGGCCAAGGGGTCGTTCCTCGTGTCGAAGAATGCCGCCCGCATCCTTGTCGACCAGGGCATCGGCGGAGACATCATCTACATCTCCTCGAAGAACTCCGTCTTCGCGGGACCGAACAACATCGCCTACTCGGCGACGAAGGCCGATCAGGCCCACCAGGTCCGTCTGCTCGCCGCCGAACTCGGCGAATACGGTATCCGCGTCAACGGCATCAACCCGGACGGCGTCGTGCGCGGTTCGGGCATCTTCGCCGGCGGTTGGGGTGCTCAACGAGCGAAGACCTACGGGGTGGAGGAGAAGGATCTGGGCAAGTTCTACGCTCAGCGGACCATCCTCGGCCGTGAGGTCGTTCCGGAGAATGTGGCCAACGCCGTCTACGCACTGTGCACTTCCGACTTTTCACACACGACCGGTCTGCATGTGCCCGTCGACGCGGGCGTCGCGGCGGCCTTCCTGCGGTGACCTCGGCCGGGCAGGAGACCACAGCAACGATGACCACCAGGAACACCACCGACCTCACGCTCGCGGCCGTGGACCTCGGCGCCACGAGCGGACGCGTCATCCTCGGCGGGGTGGCCAGCGGCGTGCTGCAGATGAAGCATGTTGCTCGGTTCCCCAACGTCCCGCAGCACCTGAGTGAAGACCTTCACTGGAACATCCAGTCGCTGTTCGCCGCGGTGAGTGACGGCCTTCGGGACGCGATCGGAATGAGCCCGAACCTGACCAGCATCGGCATCGATTCGTGGGCAGTCGATTACGGGCTGCTGCTGGACGGAGCGTTGCTCGGCATCCCCCATCATTACCGGGACGGACGGAATCTGCGCGGTGTCGAACTCGTCCACGAACGCGTCGCCCCGGATGAGCTCTACGCCCGCAATGGTCTGCAGCACCTCGACTTCAACACCGTCTTTCAGTTCGCGGTCGAATCCGAGTCCGGGTTCCTCCACCTGGCCGACAGTGCGCTGCTCATCCCCGACCTCATCGCCTTCTGGCTCACCGGGCAGATGCGCACCGAACTGACGAATGCCTCGACGACCGGGCTGCTGTCGATCAACGATGGAGGCTGGGACGTCGTCCTCATGGAGCGACTCGGACTGCCGAGCGATATGCTGCCTGAACTCGTCTCCCCCGGCGAACGCATCGGGGAACTCAGCGCACCGGTCACTCAGCGTCTCGGAGCGGCCGACCCGATCCAGGTCACGGCCGTGGGCAGCCATGACACCGCCTCGGCGGTGGTGGCCGTGCCGATGGAAGGGCAGAACTGCGCATATATCTCCAGCGGAACCTGGTCCTTGGTCGGGCTCGAGATCGACGAGCCGGTCGTGACCGAGGAAGCGCGCCTGGCGAACTTCACAAACGAGGGCGGAGTCGACGGGACGATTCGGTTCCTCAAGAACGTCTCGGGTCTGTGGCTGCTGAGCGAATCGATGCGGCAGTGGGAACACGACGCCACCGACGCTCAGCGCAGTTCGGATCTCGAGACCCTGCTCGCCGAGGCGGCGGCGATCGAGGCTCCCGTCGCCGTGTTCGACCCGTCCGATAACCGGTTCACCCCGCCCGGGGATATGCCTACCCGGATCCGCGATTGGTGCATTGAACACGGCGTCGAACCACCCCACTCCCGCGCTGAGGTGGTCCGGTCCATCCTCGAATCACTCGCAGGCGCTTATGCCGAGACCATTGCGACGGCCGAGCAGCTGACCGGGAGGATCGTCGAGACGGTCCACATCGTCGGGGGCGGTTCGCAGAACACACTGTTGTGTCAGCTCACCGCGAATCGCTCCGGCCGGAGAGTGCTCGCCGGTCCCGTCGAGGCCACGGCGATCGGCAATCTGCTCATTCAGGCGCGGGCCGCCGGACAGGTCGATCCGACCAGCAGGTTGGACGATCTGCGTCAGGTCGTGAAGAACTCGTTCCCCGTCACCGCGTACCTGCCGGACTGAATCGCTCAGAGGAGGCGGCGCTGACCAGTTCTGGTCAGCGCCTCCTCCTCATCCGGCGTCACCTATTGCCTGAGAGTTCAGCTCTCTGCGCCCACGGCGACAACCATCTTGCCGAAGTTTCCGCCGGTGAGCAGATCGTTGAAGTACTCAGGCGCCTTCTCGAGACCGGGACGGATGTCCTCGCGGAAACGGACCTTGCCGTCCTTGAGCCAGCCGCTCATGTCCTCGAGGAACTGACCGGTGAGCCGTTCGGCGAACTCGGTCTGGATGAAGCCGCGGACCAGCAGCGACTTCGTCAGGATCTGTCCCATCAGCGCACCCGAACGATCCGGGCCCTCCGGCAGCGATGTGAGGTTGTAATTGGCGACGAGGCCGCAGACCGGAACGCGTCCGAAGGTGTTCAGCCGTGGCAGCACGGCGTTGAACACGTCCCCGCCGACGTTCTCGTAATAGACGTCGATTCCCTGCGGGACAGCCTCTTTCAGCTCCTGCCGCAGGTTCCCCGTCCGGTGGTCGAGGGCAACATCGAAGCCGAGCTCCTTCAGGTGAGCGACCTTGTCGGGCCCGCCGGCGATGCCGACCGCGGTCGCACCCTTGATCTTCGCGATCTGGCCGACGACAGAGCCGACGGGCCCGGTTGCTGCGGCCACGGCCACGGTCTCGCCCTCCTTGGGCTGGCCGATCTCGAGCAGTCCCGCATACGCGGTGAACCCGGGCATGCCGAGCACGCCGAGGTGGGTGGAGATCGGTGCGAGCTCCGGGTCGATCTTGCGCAGGTGCCCGGTGTTCTCCACCGAGTATTCCTGCCACCCTCCGTAGCCGAGGACGATGTCGCCGACAGCGAAGTCGTCAGAATTCGATTCGACCACCTCGGCGACGGTCGCACCGACCATGACATCGCCGACCTCGACGGGCTTGGCATAGGACTTCGCGTCCGACATCCGCCCCCGCATGTACGGGTCGAGCGAGAGGTACAGAGTGCGCAGCAGCACCTGACCCTCACCCGGGGTGGGAACGGGCACCTCATCAAGCAGGTAGTTCTCCGCAGTGGGAGCGCCCACGGGGCGCGAGTTCAGGCGAATCCGGTGGTTGGTCGTCATCTGGCTGTTTCCTTTCATCGGATGGTCCGTGTCATCGACACGTCCGTGTCATCGGAACTGTCTGTCATAGCAACCGTTCGGGATCGATCGATGTTCCTGATCGAACGATTTTTCTCTCGCCGAGGCGGCCCCGAGTTCCGCTCTCACCCGCCCATCCGCTCCGACCGTGGCATCATCGTCGCCGACCGAGCCCGCCGATTCGCCCGCGAGCCTGCGGGCAACGGTCTCCCATTCCGGATCGAAGGCCCAACGGAAATCGCCGAGGCGGTCGAGCAGCTCCGTGCCGTTGGCGCGGATGAGCTCCGACCACTCGGCCGGCCACGCCCCGAAGTTCGCGGCCGCGGCGAGTTCGTCGACGTCCTTGAACACGGCACCGGCAGGATCGAGCCGACTGTCACCGGTGTGCAGCGGCAGCGAGGCAAGCGGGAAGGTGATGTCGAGGATGTGGTCGCTGGTGAACAGTGCGTCATCGGTTCGCGCATGCGTGGCCTCGAGATTGATGTACCACTCGGCACGAACCCGGCCCGGCGCGTCAACGGCGTCGCCGGAAACAGTGTCATCGGGAGCAGCCGCCTCGTCGTCCTTGAGCAGCACCCACACGGAGAACGGAACCTCGGGCGGGACGATCTTGAGCACTCCGCGCCCTCGCCAGGTGCCGTCGACATTGATCCTGGTCGGCGCCTCGGCGAGAGGACGGAACCGTGCCTTCAACGGCACATCGTGCGCATTCGTCTCCTCCCACCCGACGATGCGGGTCTCCTGCGTCGGCGTGCCCCCGGCCAACCACAGGACGGCGCCATCGGGACCGTCGGCGATGACACGCATCGGTCGGGCCGCCTCGGCGAGGTCCCGGTCGAAGTCGAAACGCCGGAACGTCCAGGTCACGGTCTGCCCCGGATCCCAGAACGGCGCCTGCCCCACGGCTCTGTCCTGGGGCGGAGTGGGGATCGTAAACGGATCGCGCAGGCTCATGCGGGCAGTCTATGCGCCGGGCATGGACGAGCGCTGAGGACGGGGCCGGCATCCGCGCAGCCGTGCTGTGCGACCAGTGAGCCGGACTCCGGACCACCCGCGGAAGCCCCGGCGGCGAGGTCATAGAGTGGGGCCATGAACGACTCCGATGATGCAGCCACTCACGCGGCCCCGGCCTCACACGATGCGCCGATCCCGCAAGCGAACCCCGCCCCGGAGACGACGATCGGTCGCGTCGTCGAGGTCCCCGACACGATGACCGCTCCCCCGCGCACCGACGCCGAAGTCCCCGACTACGTCCGCGCCCTCGGCCTGCCCGGCCTCGCCGACATCCACGTCCACTTCCTCCCGCAGAACGTGCTCGACAAGGTGTGGGAGTACTTCGACAACGCCGCCGCGAACTACGGCCGCGACTGGCCGATCAACTACCGCTTTGACGATGACACCCGCCTGAACATCGTCCGCGAACTCGGCCTGCGCGCGATCCCGGCCCTGACCTACCCGCACAAACCCGGGATGGCCGCGTGGCTGAATAAGTGGAACGCCGAGTTCGCCGCCGCCCACGACGACGTCATCCACTGCGGCACCCTCTTTGCCGAACCCGAATGCGCCGACTACGTGCCGGCGGCGCTCGCAGCCGGCGCGAAGCTGTTCAAGGTCCACGTCCAGGTCGGCGTGTTCTCCCCCGACGACGGGGTCCTCGACCCCGCGTGGAAGGCCCTCGAAGAGGCCCAGGTGCCCATCGTCATCCACGCCGGATCCGCACCCCTGACCGGCAAGTACACCGGCCCGCAGGCAGTGGCGAACGTCCTCGCCCGGTTCCCGCAGCTGAAGTTCGTCATCGCCCATATGGGCATGCCCGAATACGACGAATTCGCCGACCTCGCCGAGAGATACGACAACGTCTTCCTCGATACGACGATGTTCGCCTCCGGATACTTCTCCTCCCCCGCCGAGGTGGCCCCCGCCTACCGCGAACGCCTGGCCGGGCTGGAGGACAAGATCATCCTCGGCTCGGATTTCCCGAACATCCCCTACCCGTATGTCGACCAGATCTCCGGACTGGCCGCCCTGGGCCTCGGCGATGAGTGGATGCGCTCGGTGCTGTGGACCAACGGCGCGAGGGTGCTCGGTCTCGACTGAGTCTCAGCCGTCGCGGGGCACCCGGTCGGCGCCGACGACACCGGTGAGCATCTCCTCGGAGATCGGGGCACCGCGCCGGATGACGCTGATCTGACCGGTCGATTCGAGGATCACGCACGCCACCTCGTCCCGGTTGCGGATACCGGCCGAGCGGAGCTTTGCGACGAGTTCATCATGGTCGACGTGGCTCTTCGAGAGGTTGTCCGTGAGGATCTCACGACCGGCCATGAGTACCACCGCCGGGGAGTTGACGACGCTGCGGACGAATCCGAAGCGCCGTCCGATTCCGCTCAGCGCCTGCAGGATCAGCAGGGTGGCCAGACCCAGGATGCCGGCTGCCAGGGTCGGGGTATCGCCGAGGATGGACCGCCCGATGATCGCACCCATGGCGATGATCGCGGCCACGTCGAAGCTCGACAGGCTCGCCAGTGTGCGCTGGCCGAAGATGCGCAGGAGCAGAATGATCCCGAAGTAGAAGGCCACGCACGAGACGACGATCCTGATCGCGTCGACCCCGTTGAGCCCGTATTCCATCCAATCCATGAGAACCTCCGGAACGGATGATACGCCTGCCACGAGTTCGGGGCTCTGCAGTTCAGGGCTCAGACCGAGCGCAGCCATTCGTCGACGGTCACGTCGGACATCCTCGGTACCGGTGGGATGAGACCGTCGCGGGCCATCGCACCGAGCAGGGGAATTCCGACGACCTTCGGCGGCTTCATCCCAGCCTTCCCGGCTCGCGTGGCGGCGAGTCTGCGGGCGATCTCAGCGAAGTCGCTGATCTCGGGACCGGCGACCTCGATGGTGCCGCGCTCGCGTGCGTCGATGGCCTCGGCCATCATGCGTGCCGCCTCGGTGGCGGCCAGGGGCTGCACGCGCATCTTCGGCACGAAGCGCAGCGGACCGGCCTTGATCGTCATCGTGTCGACGAGCTCGAACCATTGGGCGGACCGGAAAATCAGCAGCTGCTCATCCGGGGTGAGCCGGCGAAAGATGCGCTCCTGCATCGCCTTTCCCTGGTAATAGCCCTGCAGCCGCGACTCGGCGGCCTCGGGACGGAAGGCGATCGACAGGACGACCACGGAAGTGCCGGGCTGGTCGGCCGCGGCTTCGGCGATCGAGCGGGAGCTGCGGGAGAAGAAGTCGATGGCCTTGTGGGCGTTGATCGTCAGCTGGTTGACGCAGTCGACGAGGACATCGCTGCCGTCGGCCGCCTCGGCGACTCCCTGCCCGGTCACCGTGTCGACCCCGCTTCCGCGGTGGGCGGCGATGACCGTGTGTCCGCGTTCGCGCAGCTGGGGCACCAGCTGCCTGCCGAAGGTTCCGGTGGCTCCATAGACGGTGATCTGCATGATCGTCGGCCCCTCAGACGCCACGCGGGCGGGCCCGAAGTCGAGCCCGCCCGTGCGCCGGTCGTATCTCAGTTCTGGTTGACCGTGACCCTACCAGTGTCGGCTGTGGCCGAGATCGGAACGAGGATCTTGTCGTCGGCTTCCTTCGGGTCCTTCGCCACATCGAACTTCTCCAGATCGGAGGCGAGGTCGACGGTGCCGTCATTGGACTGCGCGTTGATCCGGTAGAAGAAGTCCTTGCCCAGCTCTTCACCGGTGAGCTTGAGGTTCGGCACCCGCATATCGATCGAGCCTTCCTCGGTCTTCGCGATGATTCCGCCGGTGGGCATCGCCTGGTTGGTGAAGTCGAGGTCGACGGTTCCCGTCGAGCTGACCACGTCGAGGCGATCGCTGACGGTGAGGTTCTCGCCTTCGACGGCTCCGACTCCGGTCTTGGCCGACACCGTTCCGAAGTCTCCGTCCAAGTAGGTGGCGCCCCAGTCGCTCGAGGTCCGCACCTTGTCAGCCGAGCCGGTCACGCTCACGGCTCCGCCGCCGGTGTCGGCGCTGATCTCGGCGAAGTCACCGGTGACGTCGAACCGGCCGTAGTTGCCGTCGAAGTCGAGGGTGAGATCCTTCGCCGTGCTGGTCGGGATGGTGACTGTCAACCGTGTGTTCTCCAGGTTCCGAGCGTTGCTCAGGGCCACCTCGGCGGTATCGGCTCTGCTGTCGACCTCGAGGTTCGCGGAGCTGTCGCGGGGACCGGTGCCGGTGAGCTTCACGGTCGCCTTCGCGACGTCGGCGGTCTTGATGTCGACGGCCCCGCCGGAGTCGAGACCGACCTTGAGTTCCTTCATCGCCTTCGGCAGCGGTTCGGTCGATTCGATCCGCCCGTAGTCGAGGCGGGAGGCACCATGGGCGGTGCTGACGATGACGGGGACGAGGAGGACGACGGCGGCGAGGATGATCAGGACCGCGCGCAGACCGACGCGGGCGGATTCGCTGATGCGCACTGTGGCAGGCATTCTAGGCTCCGAGGAATGTGAGGACGGCGAGGACTCGGCGGTTCTCCGAGGTGTCGGCGGTGAGGCCGAACTTCGTGAACACCGAGGAGATGTGCTTTTCTACGGCACCGGCACTGAGGTACAGGGTGCGGGCGATCGCGGCATTGGATTTGCCTTCGGCCATGAGCTGGAGGACTTCGATTTCGCGTGGGCTCAGGGTCGACAGTCCGTCCTTCTTGCGCGTGCGCACGAGGATCTGAGACACGACCTCCGGGTCGAGGACGGTGCCGCCGCCTGCGACCTCGTCGACCGCTGTCAGGAAGTCTTCGACATCGGCGACACGGTCTTTGAGCAGGTAGCCGAAGCCGCCGGTGTTCTCGGCGATGAGTTCGGAAGCGTACTGCTCTTCGACATACTGGCTGAACACGAGGACCTTGACATCCGGGTTCTGCTTGCGGATGAGGACGGCGGCGCGGATGCCTTCATCGGTGAACGTCGGGGGCATGCGCACATCGATGACGGCGAGGTCCGGCGGATCGTTGTGGACGACGGCCAGGAGTTCGCTGGCGTCGGGCACGGCGGCGATGACCTCGTGTCCGGCGTCCGCGAGCAGTCTTTCGAGTCCGGCCCGCAGGACGGCAGAGTCTTCAGCGATTACGATGCGCATGGCACCTCCACAACTACAGTCGTTGGCCCACCTGCGGGGCTGGTCAGGTTCAGTGTGCCACGAGCGGCTTCGACCCGGTCGATGAGACCGGCGATGCCGGTGTGACGGCCGGAGCGGTCGACGCGTGCGCCGCCGTGGCCGTTGTCGGTGACGACGATCTGCACACCGGTCTCGATCGGGGCGATGAACACGCTGGCGCGAGTTGCGCCGGAGTGCTTGGCGATGTTCGTCAGGCATTCGGCGACGACGAAGTAGGACACGGCTTCGGCTTCGCGCCCGATCCGACCCTCGAGCCGGACATCGACGTCGACGGGAATCGTCGAACGACCTGCCAGGGCGGAGACGGCGGCGTCGAGTCCGCGGTCGGTGAGGACGGCGGGGTGGATTCCGCGGGCGAGCTGGCGGAGTTCGTTGACGATGCCCTTGGCTTCGGTGTGGGCCTCGGAGACGAGTTCCTTCGCCCGGTCCGGATCGGAGTCGATCTTCGTCTTCGCCATTCCCAGGGTCATGGTCAGTGCGACGAGGCGGGGCTGGGCTCCGTCGTGGAGATCGCGTTCGATGCGCAGACGTTCGGCGGCGGCCGCCTCGAGGCCGGCCATGCGGGCCCGGTCGAGTTCGGTGACTTCGGCCTGCAGTGCGACGGTGCGAGCCGGTGCGAGCAGAGCCCGATCGAGGGCGCGGTCGAGCAGCGGGGCGAACCACAGGATGGCCAGGGAGCTGGCGAGGACGATGACGGAGCCGATGGCCACACCGATGCGGGCCGGTCCGTCGATGGATTCGCCGACGAAGAAGGTGTTGACTCCATGGGGGTTGATGGCCGCGAAGATGCCGAAGATGGATCCGCAGATGCCGGCGAGGGTGCCGGCGACGACGATCGCGCCGAGGAGCATCTTGATGTAGTGATGCGCCGTCGAGCGCCAGAAGGCACCGGATTTCACCTGCAGCCAGCGGTTGTGGAGGAAACGGCCGAGGCCGGGTTCGCGGTTGCTGCTTTCGATCTTCGGGACGGGGATCTTATCGGAGTAGATGAGTTCGGCCCTATAGCGTTCGGCGTTGTTCGCCACCTGCTGGACGAGGACCCAGACGAGGAGGGCGAGGACGCCGAGGCCGAGGGCGAAGATTCCGCCGATGCCGGTGAACAGCAGCCCCAGCGGGATCCATGCCCAGATCACGGCGAGGACGGCGGAGAGCACGAGGTTCGCGACGCCGATGACTCCGGTGGGGCGCTTGGGCCAGGTGATGGGGCCGTCCGCGGGGATCTCCGTGACGTCGTCTCGGCTCAGCGGCAGCGATCCGGTGACCGGTGCGAAGGCCAGGGGTTCGCGTTGCGGCTTCATCCGCCGAGGCGGCCGCGGGCGTGGCACCGGCTGTGCGTTCGAGGCGGGTCGCGGGGGCCCGGGGGGTGGAGCCCGGTGCGTGGTCGGTGCGTACTGCGCGGTCGGCATCTGCTGACCGAACTGCGGGGGTGGGCCGGGTTGAGGGGCGTGGCCGGGCTGAGGGGCGGCATGTGGGGCGTAGCCGGGCTGAGGGGCGTGGCCGGGTGGAGCGGGATAGCTCGGGTTGGTCGAAGGCACGTACCCGGGTGGTGTGGCTTGAGCCGAGGGACGAGTGTGGGTGACCGGACGGGACGGACCCGTCGGCGGGTGGTCCAAGTGGTGAGTCGGGTCGCCGACTCCCATCACCCGAGTCGAGCCCGTTGCAGAGGGCACGTCGAGGTCAAGGGGCTTCGTCCGGAACTCTCCGGCACGACTGGCGGTCGGTTCGTCGACTGCTGCTGCGTCGACCTCGGTGGTCGGCGGTGCGTTGACGATCGCTGCGGCGCTGATGGACTCTTCGCGCGCTGATTCAGGCGACTCGTCGGAAGCCGAATCAGCCAGGGATGCTCCGGCGGACTCGCCTGACGACGTTTCAGCCTCGGGGGTCTGAGTCTCCAGCGGATCGGTGCCGTCGGGCTCCTGATCCTGCGGGTTCTCGGGGGTCTTCTCACTCATACCAGATACGCTACGGGAGCCGCGGGCTCGCCAACAGCACGAAGACCTCCGACTCCGCGTCGGGTTTTCCCGACACACTGTGACCGCGGACACCGGATCTCCGGTGGAGACTGGAACCACAGACGCGCACCACGCCGCTGCGTCCCCAGACGCGTCGCACAACGCCTCTACATCCGACTGCCTTCGGCCGCACACCCCGAGCATCCATCCTGCTGCCTGCGACGTTTCAGAGCATCCCTCACCCGTAGCAGCAATTCGCTCCGCTGCAACGCGGTGTTCTGCCGCTAGGGGTGAGGGATGCCGAAGCACCGCGAGGACATGCCACTCGGCGTAGGACGTGCCGCTCCCGGTGCGGGCTGGTTGTGGTCGATGACGGTGGAGGCTATACGGGCACGCCGACCGGAGCAGCCTGCCCCGAAGCCGCAACACGGACTGGGGTCTCGTCAGTCTGCGGCGAACCAGCGCCCTCCGCCGTGGCGTCGAGGGCCTGGGCGAGGTCGGCGAGGATGTCGTCGATGTCCTCGATGCCGACGGACAGGCGGATGAACCTGCCCGAGACGCTGACCTCGCTGCCGGCCACGGACAGATGCGTCATCGTCGCCGGGTGGTCGATGAGGGACTCGACTCCGCCGAGCGACTCGGCCAGAGTGATGAGCTTCGTGTTCGCCACCAGCGCCAGCGCCCGCTCCTCGGTGTCGGTACGCAGGGACACCACTCCCCCGAACCCGCTCATCTGCCGCTTCGCGACCTCATGCCCGGGGTGCGAAGGCAGACCCGGATAGATCACGTCGGCCACCTCGTCGCGGGTCTCGAGCCATTCGGCCACCGTCTGCGCATTCTCACAATGGGCCTTCATGCGCACCGGCAGAGTCTTGATCCCGCGCCTGGTCAGCCACGCGTCGAACGGGGAGATGCCCAGCCCGACGGACGCGAGGTGGCCCTCCAGACGGTCGACCACCTCGGCGGCGCGCGGACAGCTCGTTCCATCACCGGCGAGGACGGCACCGCCGATGACATCGGAGTGGCCGTTGATGAACTTCGTCGTCGAGTGGACGACGATATCGGCCCCGAGCTCCAGCGGACGCTGCAGCACCGGGGTCGCGAAGGTCGAATCCACGGCCAGGAGCGCGTTCGCGGAATGGGCGAGGCGGGCCGCCTCGGCGATATCGATGATGTCGAGTCCGGGGTTGCTCGGGGTCTCGACCCAGACGATAGCGGTGTTGTCATTGATGGCGGCGGCGAGCGCCGCTGAGTCGGTGAGGTCGACGGTGCGGATGACCACGCCCCAGCGCACGTACTCGTTCTGCAGCAGTCGGAAGGTCCCGCCGTAGACGTCGCGGGGCAGGATGACCTCGTCCCCGGGACGCAGCAGCGCGGAGAACACCGCCGCCTCGGCCGAGGTTCCCGAGTTCACCGCGGCCGCGAAAGACGCACCCTCCAATTCGCACAGCGCCTGTTCGAGGTCGCTGCGGTTCGGGGTGCCCGTGCGCGCATAGTCGAATCCTGCGCGGGTCTCACCCGGGGTGTCCATCATAAAGGTGGAGGTCTGGAAGATCGGGGCCACGACCGAACCGGTGTGCGCCTCGGGCATGGCTCCCGAGTGCACCGATCGGGTCGAGATTCCGGCGGGTGTGGTGGGTTCTGAGATGTGTGAACTCACGGCGGATCCTTCCTTCACTGATGGGCACCGCTGCATCTGCGGTGTGCTTCAGTGTGAGTGGAACAGGAGGGCCCACGCGAACCTGCTGACGCACACGGTCACTTCGCGTCATATGTCACCGAGAAATGTCATCTTTCGTCTCGATCTCTGCCATCGTCCTCTTCCCCCGGACTGCTTGCGGGTGTAATACTTAGCCGCATGGTTAAGTATTCGGATGAGCTCGATGCGCTGTTCTCCGCATTGGCCGACCCCACGCGGCGCAGAGTCATCGCTCGACTCGGACAGGGGCCAGCCAGCGTCGGCGAGCTCGCCCGACCGCTGTCGATCTCGCTGCCATCGCTGATGAAACATGTGCGCAGCCTCGAATCGAGCGGCCTCATCCGGACCGAGAAGTCCGGGCGGGTGCGCACCTGCGTGCTCGCTCAGAATCGCTTCCACCTGCTCACGGGCTGGCTGGAGGAACAGCGTCGGATCTGGGAAGAGAGCACCGATCGACTCGAACAGTTCGTCACCAAGGAGGAATCATGACCACTCCACTCTCTCGCACCCGGAACCAGGACCCGGACCTCGACCTGAGCATCCGCCGCATCATCCGCGCTCCGACGCAGACGATCTGGGACGCCTGGACCACGCCGGACCAGCTGGCTCAGTGGTGGATACCGGCACCGCTGAGCCTGCGCGTGGATTCGCTCGAGCTCACGCCCGGCGGTGCCTTCGTCACCCGGATGAGCGATGACGGCACCGAATGGCATCCGCATGTCGACGCGGTGTTCCTCGTCATCGAGGAGGGCAGCCGGCTCGTGTTCACGAATGCCGTCAACAGCTCCTGGCACCCGGCTCTGCCCGACCCGGTGGCGATGACCACGGAGATCATCCTCGGCGACCATCCCGACGGCACCGACTACCAAGCCATCGTCCGGCACGGCAGCCCCGAACAGCGGGCCCGCCACGAAGAACTCGGGTTCTTCGGCGGGTGGGGAACCGTCACCGACCAATTGGCCGCTTCGGTTGAGTGACTCGTGCGCCCCGTGGCCCAGCTGTGCCCGGCCCCTCACGCGGGCCCGGCCATTTGCAGAATCAGCCCTGCGAGGTCAGCCCGGCGGAAACGGTGAGCGAGACGATGAGCATACCGAACGCGACAAACGTCCAGATCAACGGGGCGATCCCGACAAGCAGTGCAACGGCGATGCCGGCAGTGGCGGCGCCGACGGCGATGGCAGCCCGCAGCTGGGGGCGGTCGACAGTCGGGGTGACGTCGTCGGCTCCTGCACGGGAGGCAGCCGAACCCTGCCCACGCATCTCACGAGCGAGCTCGGCGATCGTTCGCCCGACCGAGGCAAGCCGCTGTTCCGACGGAAACGGAACTCGCTCGGCAGCCATGGCCACCAGGCCGGACAGCACCATCACGACAATCAACCAGGGCAGACGCGTGGCCCACCACCATGACGATTCGATCTCCGGGAGGACGAGCTCGGAGGCACCCGGCACGAGGGACACCGCCTGAGCGAGCGTGCCCAGCCCGCCGATGAGGACGATGACGATGCTCATATGCCACAGGTAGACATGCATCCCGTACCGATTGCCCCAGGCGATGACCCGGCCCCAGATCTGCGCGCGGAGGACTCGAGGATCGAGAGCCGCCTCGCCGGTGGAGGTGCTCTTGGTCTCGTGCGCGGCGTTGAGCATTCGGCCCAGCCGAGCGTGACCGAGGCGCAATCCGCTCATCTGGACCACTCCGAGCAGGACCAGAGCGCCTGTCGGCGGATTGAGATTGACGAGCATGTTCGGGCTGTACACACCAGTCGCGACGAGCCCGACCAGGGCCAGCAACGCGACCACCAGCACCGACCAGGTGATGGGCCTGCGCACGGGACGATCGAGCGCATCGGCGTAGAAGAACCCGAGCTGCTGGACCAAGGGCCACACAAGCAGGAAGTTCAGGCAGCCGAGCCCGGTCAAGCCCGTGACCGCGACCAGACTGTCGACGACGATGACGGCACCGGCGAGGGCTGCGAGTGACCGCCTCGGCGCGGTTTCGTGGAAATGCACGGCAACCGGCACGACAGCGGTGAGGCCGACGTAGACGGCGAGGAACCACAGCGGCTGGCCGATGCGCAGGCTGGCCTCGGCGAGGAGGTCGGCCGAAACCCCGAGTTCACCGGCCGCTGACAGCCCGAGGCCGGCGAGGCCGATGAGCACGGTGACGGGCCCGACGAGCCGGCGCAGTCGAGCTCGCAGATAGTCGGCCCAGGTGCCGCCTCGGGCACGCATACGACGCCAGCCGGTGATGCCCGCGTACCCGCCGATGATGAAGAACAGGGGCATGATCTGGAAGAGCCAGGACGCAGCGGTGAATCCTTGAGTGCCGGACAGTGCGACGGTCGGCTCCACAGCACCGTCGGGTCCGAGCACCGCCGCGCTCATCATCGAGTGGAGGATGACCACGACGACGAGGCAGCCGAAGCGGATGAGGTCGATGGCCTGGTCACGGTGGGACTTCGTTCGGTTGCGAAGCGGTGCGGGCGCTGCGTTCGGGGTGGTTCTCGCAGCGAGCTGCGTCTTCTCATAGTGGTCATCGGACGGCAGCGGGTCGTTGAGTGTCAGTGTCATGTCGGTTCCCTTTTCCGGGTCGTCGAGGTGCGATGACACCGAAGTTAGGGACCGCTTCTGCCTCGGCACATCACGCCGGAGAGCCGACCTCTGCCCCGCCGCCCGATACTTCCGAGGGATACCGCACACCGATCGCCTCATACTCACCGCACCCGCCGTGTGAGAATGGCGGTGAGCACGCCCGACCACGCAGCCGTCCCGCTCGGCGGCTCGCACCGGTCCGGGCCCGGCCGATAAAAGGAGAGAACCGTGACGATCGCCTTCGCGAAGACCGCACTGCCCATCATCGGCGCACCCATGGCCGGTGGGACGACGACGCCCGAGCTCACCGAGGCCGTCGCCCGGGCCGGCGGATTCCCTTTCGTCGCGGGCGGCTATCTCACCGCTGAGGCCCTCGCTCCGCTCGTCGAGCGCATGCGTGAGACGAGCTCGAACTTCGGCGTCAACCTCTTCGCCCCGAACCCCGTCCCCGTCGACCGCGATGCCTTCGACGACTTCGTCACCGCCTTCGAACCGACCGCCGCCGCCCGCGGTATTGCGCTCAACCCGGAACCGGTCGAGGACGACGACCACTTCGACGACAAACTCGATTGGCTCACCGAGCACCCCGTCCCCCTGGTCTCGATGACGTTCAACCTGCCCACCGCCGAGGCGGTCGACCGTCTCCACGCCGTCGGCACCCAGGTCGTCGCCACCGTCACCTCGGTGCCCGAGGCCCATGCGGCCGCCGAAATCGGGGTCGACGGGCTCATCGTCCAGGGACCGCGCGCCGGCGGACATTCGGGCACGGCCGATCCGACGCGGACCGTCGAGGACCGCGCCACCGTCGACCTCGCCCGCGACATCCTCGCCGAGGTGGCCCTGCCCGTGGCGGCCGGAGGCGGAGTCGACGGTGAAGCCATGGTGGGCGATCTCCTCGGCGCGGGGGCGAGTGCCGTCGTCGTCGGGACCCTGCTGCTGCGCTCCGACGAGGCGGGCACCGCACCCACGCACCGTGCCGCTTTGGCTTCAAGAGAGTTCACGGAAACCCAGCTGACCAGGGCATTCACGGGACGGCCGGCACGAGCGCTGGTCAATGACTTCGTCCGGAAGTTCGACGGGATCGCCGTGGATGCCTACCCGGCGGTGCACCACCTGACGAAGGAGTTCCGGGCCGCGGCGAAGAAGGCCGACGACCCGCACGGACTGCACCTGTGGGCAGGCACCGGTTACCGCAGCGCCCAGGACGGATCGGCCGAGACGATCGTCAAGGACCTCGGCGCCCGCTTCGCCCGCAAGTAGTCAGCGGGCATGCCGACAAACCGCACCGCGGATCTGCCGGTCAGACGACTCTGATCCCGTTTTCGGCGAGGATCAGTCGTGCTCGTCCGTACTTCCGGTCCTCGGAGAACTGCACCCACCGGTCACCGAGGTCATGATCGTCGGTGAATCGGCGGAAACGGCGGAAGGCGCCCGTCCCTTCGATCGCCGATAGACCGCGGTCTCGGATCTCCGGGTTCCGCAACCCTGACACGAAGGCCTGCATGTCATTCCAGGCGTCTTCGGTGTCAGCGCGGTCGAACCTCACCCACCGGTCCGGGTCGTCGTTGAAGTCGATGTTCTCATCGCCGTATTCCGCCGCCCAGGCGTCGTAGACGTCGCCGGTCTGAAGGTCGAGATAGCCTCTGTCCGACTCTTCGAACGATCCTTCGTGGATAATTGAGAGCATTTCAAGGTCGACTGCCAAGTCGAGGCCGGGCACCGGCTCGTTCCGAAGCCCAGCCAGCAGCGCCTCGGACAGTTCGCGATCACCGGGGAAGCCGCGGAAGGTCAACCGGTTGATGGCAGAGAGCACGATCGGCTGAGCTTTCGCCCGGCCCTGCCGAAGCGCCATCAGCAGACCCTCACCGAGCAGTTGGAGCGCCTCGTCTATGTGGCTCCCCAGAACTGCTGTGATGAGCCGGTCGGCGTCTTTCGCAACGGTGGCGGCTCGAATCTCTCTGGCATCGATGAAAGGCCGATCGTCCTCGCTCGGCCAGTTTCCGTCGGCCATCGGGTCGGCGGCGTCCGGTTCAGGTGGAATCGGTTCCGTACCATCATCGGTCGCCCACCGCCTGCCGTACTGATCGGGCATCTCACCCCAGCCCCAGATTGCGACTGGACGGTCGGGCGGGTCGTCGAACATCGCATTCGGGTCGAGCTTCCTCTCACTGACCACACACCGATGAGTCCAATTGTCGCCGAGGTCGAAGGTGAACCGGAACTCATCACCGGACTTCGTCTCGCGGACGACTTTCACGCGTGTGAAATCGAGGGTCTCCTGGACCGGCCCGAACTCAGAAGTGCTGAATTCCTCAGCGCTGAACTCATCAGTGATGACTCGCCCGTCGGCCAGGGTGAAGACCGAGAGATGTGCGAGGTCCCAGCGAGCAAAGGCTGAGTTGATGGCATCAGCGAAGTCGGCGAACGTGTGCGCCGGGCCCACGGCAAACGTCCGTCCCGGCCGCGGCCACACTGCGGTTCCCTTGCCGCTGAGCAGTTCCACATCGATGGACAGCCATGTCTTCGCCATCCTTCAAGTATGCGCGACATTCTCCGACGAGCACCAGCTCTGCAGAGTCTGGCCGTCAGTACCACCTGAGAAGGTGTGCCCCGCTCACGCCCCCGCACTGCCAGAGAGCCCTCAGCTCCCGGCGACGACCAGCCCGGACTCGTATGCGGCGACCACGATCTGGGTGCGGTCGCGCAGCCCGAGCTTCGACAGGATTCGAGAGACGTGGGTCTTCACGGTCTGCTCGGCGAGGAAGAGCTGCTCGGCGACCTCGGAGTTCGGGTGGCCCTTCGCGACCAGGGTCATCACCTCGATCTCACGGTCGGTCAGCTGCCCGAGCACCGCGGTGTCCTTGGCCACGGTGGGCCCCGCGACGTATTCGGCGATGAGTCGCCTGGTCACCGATGGTGCGAGCAGCGATTCCCCACCGGCGACGACACGCACGGCGGTGATCATGTCCTCGGCGGTGGCGTCCTTGAGGAGGAATCCGCTGGCTCCTGCCCGCAGCGCCGAGAACACGTACTCATCGGCATCGAACGTGGTGAGCATGACGACCCGAGGGTGGTCGCCGGGCATATTGAAGATCGCGCGGGTGGCATCGAGGCCGTTGAGCTTGGGCATCCGGATGTCCATGAGGATGACGTCGGGGTCCGTCCGCCGCACGAGGTCGACGACGGCCGATCCGTCCTCCGCGCTGCCGACGACCTGCATGTCCGTCTGCGCGTCGAGCAGCGCTCCGAACCCCTGCCGGACCATCGCCTGATCGTCGACGATGGCCACCCGAATCGTCGTCGACGACGGTGGGGGCACACTCGCCGAGGAGGCGCCGCCATTCCCGCCACCCGTTCCTTCTGCTTCCGGCATGGCTCCACGCTACCCGACGTTCACGGTCGGTAACCGCGAAGAACCCCGAGAACATGCCGCCGATACCCCCTGATCCGCGATATTCACTCTCAGGTATCACCTCGGCGGACGGAGGTTCACCCGTTCGTATGATGTGCTCCGGCCGACCTCCTCCTTAGCGTGACGGCCATGATCACCACAGCCGTCATCCTCGCCATCGCCGCAGCGTTCTGCCTGGCCCTGGGCACCCACTTCCAGCAGCATGCCGTGGCCACCGTGGCTCCCGGCCTGCGCCGCAAGGCCATCTGGGTCACCGGTCTCGGCCTCATGGGCCTGGTCATGGTGCTCAACGTCGTCGCCCTCGGGCTCGGCCCGGTCGCCATCGTCCAACCCATCGGCGCGGTCTCCCTCGTCTTCGCCGTCCTCATCGGCCGGCGGTACTTCGGGCTCCGCCTCGGAGCACCGCTGCTCATCAGCATCGCGGTCACGCTCTTCGGGATCTTCTCCTTCGTGGCCACCTCGGCGAGGTTCGCCCACGATATCTCCGTGAACGCACAGTCGGTGACCTGGCTGCTCGCCGTGCTCATCGCCCTCACCCTCTTCGCCGGGGTGTTCTCGTTCAGCGCCGCCGGCCACATCCCCCGGGTCGTCATGACCGGGATCGTCTTCGGCACGGTCGCCGCGGCCACGCACGTCCTGGCTCGGTCGGTCGTCATGTCGGGTCTGCCCGGACTCGATACATTCGGTCTGCGCTGGTGGGCGCTGCTGGCTGCGGTCGGTCTGGCCTCGGCGGCGGGGTTCTGGCTCGTCCAGACCGCGTATGCCTGCGGCCCCGCCGAGACGGTTCTGGCCGGTCTCACGGTCATCGACCCGATCGTCGCCGTCATCATCGGTGCCGCGTTCTTCGGCGAATACACGGGACTGACGCCGCCGGCGACCATCGGTCTGCTCGTCTCCGCGGCCGTCGGCATAGGCGGCGTGTGGATGCTCTCGCGCTTCCACCCGAAGGTCCTCGAATCTCGCGGCACTGCCCACACCGCCTCGGCGGTGGCCACCTCGCAGACAGCACAAGAAGGAATCACACTGTGAACCACTCCCCCGATCTCACCTCCCCCGCACCCGCCGACACGTACGCTGGAGACGTGCCCCGCCCAGCAGAGCCTCCGCAGATCGGCCCGAACGCCGCGACGACCGCCGATTCTCCGGCCGCGACCGCGCCGCGTTCGTGGTGGGCCAGGCTTTGGCGCAATCTCGGCCGCGATTCCGGTCTCGTCGCCCCGAGCCTGCTCATCTCGCTCATCGCGTTCCCGGTGCTCATCACCCTGTTCTCCGTCGCGATCGCCACGGTCATCGTCTGGGTCGGTGTGCTCCTCCTGCCGCTGACGCTGACCGTCGCCCGCGCGTTCGGCAACCTCTCCCGGGCCCGTGCCCGCGCCTGGGGTGTGCCCATCACCGAGGCGGCTCCCCGTCCCCGTGGACGCGGACTCCACTGGTGGCTGGCTCCGCTGTCCGATGCCCGGGCGTGGTTGGATCTGCTCTTCGAAACCGTATTCGCACTGCCGGTCCGGCTCCTCACGTTCTCAGTCTCCGTTGCCTGGGTCGCAGGCGGTCTGGGCGGGATCACGCACTTCTTCTGGGGCGCGTTCGTCCCGGACGGAGGCGGAAACACCGTCGACTGGGTCGTCGCGTGGGTGACGAACTCCCCGGTCACCGATCTCGGGTTCGCCGCCGAGGCGACCTTCCAATTCATCCTCGGGATCATCCTGCTGCTGACGTTCCCTTTTGTCCTCCACGCCATGGCGCTGCTCGAGATCGTCGCGATCCGCGCTGCCCTGTCCCACGACGTCGAGAGAGCAGGAGCTGCGCAGACTCCGGTCGATCGCAGAAACTCTCCGGCCACCGCACTGCCGGTACCCGATTCGCCATCACGACCGACCGGCGCGGAAACCGCGCCGTCGGCGAATCCCGCGGCCTCACCGAATCCGACGACCCTCTCGCAGATCGCCGGCGGCGAAGGGTGGCTCTGGCTGATCTCCGTATTCGTCGGAGTCGCGCTGTCGGCGATCTCGTGGCCGGTCACGACGGTCCTCTACGACGTCCCGACGGTCTTCGCGATGCTCATCTCCCTCGCTCTGAGTGCCGCCCTCGTCCTTGCCGTGCGCTGGCCGATCCCAGCGATCGGCCTCGGACTCGTCGCTCAGGTGGCGAGCATTCTGCTCACCGCGGACGTCTCGGGAGCAGTCCGACCGTTCACGGTCACCTCGCTGCTGGCTCTCGTGTTCCTCCACCTCATCATCGGTCTGCGTCACAGTTGGGTCCACCTCGTCGCGCTGTGGGCGGGCAGTGCGCTCATCGGCGTGCTCGCCCTGGTCCTGCCGCATGCCGGCGGGCCAGCCGGTGCCTTCGCGAATGTCATCACCACCGCAGCCGTCGCCGCCGGTGCCGGAGCCATCGGTGTCATCGGCAACCTGCTCATCAGAGGTCGCCGGCAGCTCGAATCCGAACGCGAACTCAGTGCCGCGGAACTGGCGAAGCGGCAGGAGCTGGAAGAGCGCAACCGGATCGCTCAGGAACTCCATGATGTCGTCGCCCACAGCATGTCGGTCATCAGCGTGCAGGCGACCACAGCGAAGTATCGGCTGCCCGGACTCGATGAGCGCAGCCTCGGTGAGTTCGATTCGATGGCCTCATCGGCCAGGCAGGCCTTGACGGAGATGCGCGGACTGCTCGCGATCCTTCGCGGGGGCCGGGACGCGGACCTGGCTCCGCAGCCGACCGTCGAGGACATTCCCGCTCTCGTCGATGTCACGCGCGGCTCCGGTGCCGTCGTCGATCTCGACTTCCCCGCCGAGCCTCTGTCGCTGCCGCCGACGACGAGCCTCACGGCGTTCCGCGTGGTGCAGGAGAGCCTGTCGAATGCACTGCGGCATGCCGCAGGCGCCCCGGTGGCGGTCACCGTCACAGCAATCGGGACCCGACTCGAGATCTCCGTTCTCAACGGCGAGCCCGACGGGTCGGATGCGGGCGGGCACAGCCACCTCGGCGGGGGTTTCGGCATCAGGGGAATGCGCGAACGTGTCGAAGCATTGGGCGGGAACCTGCAGGTGGGGCCGACCGAGCGCCGCGGTTTCGAGGTCAGAGCGTCGCTGCCGACGGACTGAGTGCGAGCGGATCGATGACATAATCGATCAGGGATCCCTGCTGTCTGAAATCCCCTCCGAAAGGTGCAGAAACAGTGAACCACTCATCCCCATCGACGCCAGCTGACCCCTCGACGCCGGCGCCCGAACCCGCGGCGCGAGAGCAGTCCCGGTTCGTCCGGGACCTGCGGCGCACGATCGCCGTCATCATCGTCGTGGCCTTCAGCGTGGCGGCGATCGGCGGGATCATCGTCATGCTCGGCGATATCGAGTCCGAACCGACGTTCCAGGTCATCGCCACGACGGCGGTGACCGGCGCCTGCAGCGTCGCCGCCTTCTGCGGGGCGACGCTCATCGGGCGGCGAGCCCAATGGTTCGGCAGCGCCACGATCCTGCTGGCGTTCATCACCCTGCTGGTGAGTATTCTGTTCATCTGGGGCGATCCGTACATGTGGGATGACCCCATCCCCGGCTCCACCGGCCTGACCATCGGCGACATCCTCTACCAGGTGCTCGCGTCGATCGTGCTCGTCACCGCCGTCGCTTCGGTCAGTTCGCTCATTCTGCTGCTGGTGCCCCGGTCTCGGGTGGTGCGGATCGGGTTGCCGATCACGCTCTGCCTCCTCGCGCTCGGCTCATGCCTGGTTCTCGTCACGATCTGGATGGACGGAGCGTGGGAGCACGACTGGCTGACCCGCCTCAACGGCATCGTGTGGATCCTCGCCGCGCTCGGCGTGGTCGTCGTACCCCTGACGTCGCTGCTGCTCAAGGCCGGGGCGAAGCCTGCGGGCGCAGGCAGCGCTGGGGCTGCGGACGAGCATGAGACGTCAGCCGGGTCGACGCGGCCTCGTGCGACCCCGCCTGCTTCGACGCTGTCACCCTCGAGTCTTGACCGCCTCGAGGCCGCCGCCCGAGCCGAGGGCCTCACTGCCGACGAGCTCATCGATCGACTTCTGACCGCGGAGCCTCGAACCCCCTCGGCAGGCGAGTGTCGATGAACCCTGCTACGAAGGCACCGATGATGAGCAGGACGATGAGCGCGATGATGCCGCCTGGTCTTCCTCACATCCGCGCCGACGCAGGTTCTGGGCCAATTCGCTGAAGTAGCTCATCAGAGGCTCGCTTTCGATTCGGTGTCGGTGATTGCCTCGCGGTCCTCGTCGGCTCCCGCAGTCTCGGGTCCGTCCCCGCGGGGACGCAGCGGTTCGCGGTCGGTCGGGCCGCCTCGGCGAAAGGTCGATCCACCTCGGCGGCGATGATCGAGGAGGACGATGATGCCGAAGATGATCGGAGCCGCGATCGACATGACGACCTCGATCGTCGGTGAGCTCGTCGCATTGAGGTCGGCTCCGGAGAGCACACCGAGGACGAACGCGAAGAGATTGTTGATGATGTGGAACGCGATCCCCGCTTCGAGGCCGCCGGTGATGATGGTCAAGGTGCCGACGATGACGGCGAAGATGCCGACGTCGATGAGTCCCGGCAGGTCGTAGACATGGCCGAAGACGAACAACGGCACGGGGATGAGCACGGCCCACGCGGGGTGGCGCAGCCAGGCGCCGATGACGTTCATGGCCAGGCCGCGGAAGACGATCTCTTCGGCCGTCGCCTGGAACGGGACGAGGAGGACGAACGCGATGAGCATGGCGAGCACGTGCTGGTTCCACACGATTCCCGAGGTCAGATCGCCCATCGACCCGTCGGAGAACAGGACCATGACGATCGCGCAGACCACCCACACGGCCGACCCGTACAGCATGTACCGCCCGAGCCGACGCAGGCGCAGTCCGCCGCGAAGCGAGATCATCGTGGTGAACCAGCGCCGATAGACGCAGAGGCTCGCGAGCTCGACGGCCGGCCACATGAGGATGACGTTGACGAGTCCGAAGAGGATCCCTGTGATGGTGTTCATATCGATGAGACGTTCCGACCAGGCGTTGAAGTCGCCGTCGCCGCCGAGGGCGAACAGGGCCCAGATGAAGAAGCCCACGAATTGGGCGATCATCCCAACCAGGTAGAACACCGCGGCCAGGACGACCACGAGGATCGGTTTGTACCACCGGTTGCCCGGCAATGCGGCGAACTGACGGTGATAGCCCCGAGGCGACTCGGCGGAGGCGGGAAAGTGGAGTTGATTTCTCATGTCTCCACCCTTTCGGACACCGTGGCCGCTGACCATCGGCCAAGGGCATGATTCATGTCATCCGAACGGGTGAATGCGCACGTCAGACGGCCTCTGGCCGGGCGACGGTCTCCGCGCGACCATCCAGATCTCATCCTTTCGGACGACACTCCTTCGGCCCTCGCACCGGTAGGGTCGAAGAGTGACACCTCGCCCCGCCCGCCGCCCGCTCGCGCATGCCCTCCTCTGGACCGGCATCTCCGCGGTCGTCGGCGTGCTCCTGCTCTTCATCGTCATCGGAGACAAATGGCCGAACCCAGAGTCCACCGGTGCCGAGGCGGATGCTCTCAGTGCAGAGATCTTCGTACACATCGTTTTCGGGCTCGTTTCCTTCGTCTGTCTGCCTATCGTCCTCGTCTTCGACGGACGCCGGGTTCCGCGCAAACAGCTGCGTCCGAAGGTGCTGGCCGCGGAGAAGCTGCGCGAGTTCCTCACTGTCTCCGGCCACGGCGGTGATGAGTTCCTCGCCTCCGACGGATCCGTCGAGTCTCTCCAGCGCCGTCCGGGCGGCTGGGTTCCCGTCACCGTCGGGATCATCGGACTCCTCCTGGGCACGGTCAGCATCCTCGGCGCCTTCGCCGCTTCGATCATCCTCATCTCGCTGTCGGCCCGTCGCAGTTGGGCCCTCGACTTCGTCGCACTCGCCGCCACACTGGCAGCCTTCTCGGCGACCTACGTCCTCACCCCGCAGGCGGCGGGAGCCTTCGATCTTCCCGTGTTCGTCTTCGGCGGCACGATGTACGCCGTCATCGTCATCGTCGGCGTCATCCGCGGCGCCCGCGAGCAGGGGTTCATCGACTCCGCCGCGCAGACCCTGCTGCGCGAACGCTCTCGGCAGGACCGCGCCATCGCTGAGGTGCGCCGCGGCATCGCCCGTGACATGCACGATTCCCTGTCCCATCACCTGTCCGTCATCGCCATGTACTCCGGCGCCCTGTCCGTGCGGCAGGATCTCGACCCCGATGAGGTCCGCGAAAGCGCCCGCCTCATCGCCGATGCGGCCCGCCGCTCCGGTGTCGAACTCCGAGAGGTGCTGACGATGCTGCGCAGCGATGACGAGGGCACGGTCATCGACCCCGATATCGACCGCCTCGTCGCGGCCAGGGGCGACACCGCCGAGCTGCGCTACCTCGAACCGGTGACCGCCGAAGTCCTCCACCGGTGCGGGGCACTCGAGCAGACGACGATCTACCGTTTCGTCCAGGAGGCGATCACGAATGCAGTCAAGCACGCCCCGGGCCAAAGAGTGACGATCAAGGTCGGGTTCGACGAGGCGGACGGCCACCTCGACCTCGTCGCGAGCAATCCTCACACTGGGCTGGCCCCGGCGTTCCGCGCCGGAGCGCAGCAGCTCGTCACCGGATCCGGGCTGGGACTGCTCGGACTGCGGGAGAGAATGGAGGCCATGGGCGGCGATCTCACGGTGACGACGACCCCGGAGTTCACCCTGCGCGCCCGCATCCCCATCGACGCCGCCATCCTCACAGAAGACGACTCAGCGGGCACTGGCGGCACGGTCGGTTCCCCGGACGAACAGGAGAAGGCATGAGCATCCGCGTCCTCATCGCCGACGACGAATCGCTCATGCGCTCGGGCCTCAAGCTCCTCCTCGGCGCTGCCGACGACATCGACGTCATCGCCGAGGCGGTCGATGGAGTCGAAGCCATCGAGCTCGCTCGCCGGCTGAGCCCCGACCTCGTCCTCATGGATATCCGGATGCCCCGTCTCGACGGGCTCGAGGCGGCACAGACGTTGCTGAGCGGTCCCGAACACCCGCAGGTGCTCATGCTCACCGCCTTCGGCACCGACGATTTCATCCACCGCGCCCTGCAGTCCGGGGCCGCAGGCTACATCCTCAAGGACACCCCGCCGGAAGAGCTCATCAATGCCGTCCGGGCAGCCGCCGACGGCACCCGGACTCTGTCGGCGACCGCCCTGGCCACGCTGATGTCGTCTCGGCCGGCCGCCTCGACGGCGGGTCAGGATCCGCTCGCATCGCTGTCGACCCGGGAACGGGAGATCGCCGAGGCGGTCGCTAAGGGTTTGACGAACGCGCAGGTGGCACGGTCACTGTTCGTCTCGACGGCGACGGTGAAGACCCACTTGGCGCGCATCTTCGACAAGCTCGAGGTGACCTCGCGGGTGCAGCTGGCGCTGCTCGTCAACGCACACCGCTGAGCCTCCCATCAGGCGACAGAGCCGCCCGTCGGCGACTGCGGAAACGGGCGGCTCTGACGGTCAGGCGATCCTCGGCGAGGAATTCCTCGGGGTGGGCATCCTCGGCGAGGGCGTCAGTCGATCATTTCGGGGCCATGCGGATGGCGCCGTCGAGGCGGATCGTCTCACCGTTGAGCATCGGGTTGGCCACGATCGACTCGACGAGTTGGGCGTACTCGGCCGGTTTGCCCAGTCGGGCCGGATGCGGCACGGACTTGCCGAGGGATTCCTGCGCCTCGGCGGGCAGTCCGGCCATCATCGGGGTCTCGAAGATGCCGGGGGCGATGGTGACGACGCGGATGAGGGAGGCGGCGAGCTCGCGGGCCATCGGCAGGGTCACCGCGGCCACGGCACCCTTGGACGCAGAGTAGGCGATCTGGCCGATCTGACCGTCGAAGGCGGCCACCGATGCGGTGTTGACGATGACGCCGCGCTCTTCGCCTTGCGCTTCCTGGCTCTGCATGGCCGCGGCGGCGAGGCGACAGACGTTGACGGTGCCGACGATGTTGATGTTCAGAACCTTCTGGAAGGCGTCGAGCGGCAGCGGCCCCTTGCGGGAGACGAGTTTTCCGGGGGTCGCGACGCCGGCGCAGTTGACGACGACGCGCAGGGTGCCGAGCCCGGTGGCGGTGTCGACGGCGGCCTGGACCTGCTCTTCGTTCGTGACGTCGGCGGTGACGAAGTGGGCGGAATCGCCGAGTTCGGCGGCGACCTGCTGCCCCACCTCGGCGTTGAGGTCGGCCATGACGACCTGGGCTCCGGCGGCCAGGAGGCGTTCAGTGGTGGCACGGCCGAGCCCGGAGGCTCCGCCGGTGACGAGGGCGACGGTGTTCTTCAGTTCCATGAGTGTCCTTTGCATCGCTGAGCGAACGATTTATCACTGCGACTCTAACGCAGGTGTGGGGACGGTCACGATGCACGGGCGGGAGAGGGCCGCCTCGGCGAGAGGTTCGCCCGTGCGGAAGCGTCGGTCGCGGCGGGGACGACGAAGCCCGCCGGTCGGGCGACCGGCGGGCCTGTCTCACTTCAGCGATGCAGCCAGACTCAGGCGGCCTGCTCTTCGGCGCCGGCTTCGCGCACGGACTTCAGGGCCTCGCCCCAGGCGACGATGTCGCCGACCATGGATGCGAACGGGGCGGCCGAGACCTCGGTCGGGGCGAAATTGCCGTCGGCGACGTCGGTGAAGATCGAGAACGAGGCCTGGTCGCGGACGACGGCGAGTTTGTAGTTCGCGAGGATGTGGCGCAGGTGCTCGGCGGCGCGCACTCCCTTGTCGGCGCCGTAGTTCACGATGCCGGCGACCTTGTGGTTGAACTCGGTGGCGACGAAATCAAGCGCGTTCTTCAGCGAGCCGGAGATCGAGTGGTTGTACTCGGGTGTGACGAAGATGAAGGCGTCGAACTCCTCGAGCTTCGCACCCCAGGCCTTCGTGTGGTCGTTGGCGTACATCTTCGCACCGGCGGGGACGACCTCGTCGAGCAGGGGCAGGTCGAAGCTGCCGAAGTCGACGACCTCGGCGCGGACATCGTCATTGGCGGCCAGCTGCTGCTCGACCCAGCTCACGATCTGCGGGTTGAGCGCCTGCGGGCGGGAGGTTCCGGGAATGATGGCAATGTTGAGCATATGCGTCCTCAAATCGTTGAGCGGTGTCCGCCGGCCGGGCGGCCGAGGCGGTCGAGTTCACGGGTGGAGCCTGCGCCTCCGGCACGCCGGATCGTCTGCAACTCCACCCCCACCAACATCGTTGAACACTCAATCATTCCCTCTTTCGGAGTGACGCCGCCCACATCGGACGATCGGTGGTCGCGACCGGGCCGGCCGCCTCGGCGCTCATCGATTCGACCGCGCTCCTGCGAAGTTCCCCGCGAAATCAGGCTCGCAGGCACCAGCTGTCGTGTAAGGTCGTGGGGCAAGTGAAAGACTGTTCGTTAAAAAGTCGGCTACGACGGAAAACTAGGCAAGGAGTCCGGTCATCGTGCGCTCAACCAACGGCCGCAACAACATTCTCCGCTCGGCCCGGGACACCTTCGCGGATAAGGGATTCGACGGCGCGTCCATCCGCGATATCGCACAGACGGCAGGTCTGAGCCTCTCCGCGCTCTACTACTACTTCCCGTCCAAGCAGGAAGCACTCTACGAGCTCGTCCACACAGCATATTCCTGGTACATCGAACATTGCCGGGCCGTCATCGCCGAAGTCGAGGACAATCCTGTCGACCAGCTGGCCGTGGCGGTGCGCTATCTCGCCCGCTATCGGATGGAGAACGTGTCGGTCTCCACCGTTCTGCTGCGTGACACCGAACGCCTCACCGGCGACAATGCCGTCCGCGTCAAGGATCTCCAGCGGGAGGCGCGCGAGATCATGGGCGATATCGTCCAGGCCGGCGCCGACACCGGACACTTCACGATCGCCAACGCCGCTCTGGCCACTCGCGCGATCCACTCGATCTGCAATTCGCTGTCGCTGTGGTACCGGCCGACGGGTGATCTGACGCCCGACATGATCGAGCGCGACTTCACCCAGTACTCGATGCGCATCCTCGGCCTCGATCCCGATGACACCGAACTCGACCGCCTGCTGGCCCTGCCGGTCAATCAGGACGGCATGCTCGACTTCATCGCCGACACCAAATAGTTCCCTCCACCACTACCTGACGGCGGCGCAGCAACCTCGCGCGAGGTTGCTGCGCCGCCGTCGGGTAGCAGTTAGGGGGTGCGGAGGGTGCGGGCCAGCTCACGACGCTCGGCCTGCTCCGCCGGATCCGGGACCGGCAGCGAGGCGATGAGACGCTTCGTGTAGTCGTTGTCCGGTGATCCGAGCACCTGCTCACCCGTGCCCTCTTCGAGCAGTTCGCCGTGGAAGAGCACGCCGATGCGGTCGGAGAGCATATCGACCACCGCGAGGTCGTGGCTGATGAACAGGGCCGCGAAGTCGAAGCGGTTCTGCAGCTCGACGAAGAGTTCGAGCACCTTCGCCTGCACCGACACGTCGAGCGCCGACGTCGGCTCATCGGCGATGAGCAGCTCCGGATCGAGCGCGAGACCACGGGCCAAGGACGCCCTCTGCCGTTGCCCGCCGGAGAGCTCGTGAGGATACCTCGCCGCATACGCCTTCGGCAGCTGCACGGAATCGAGGAGTTCGAGCACTCGCTGCGAGCGGTCGGACGGGCTCATCTCCCGACGGTGGATCGCAAACGGTTCGGCGATGCACTCCCCGATCGACAGATGCGGATTGAACGAGGCCGCAGGGTCCTGGAACACGAACCCGATCCGTCGCCGGATCTTCGTGAATTCCCGCTCCTTGAACCCGACCATCTCATGCCCGAGCACCGTGAGACTTCCGCCGCTGGCCCTGGTCAGGCCCGCGATCGCGCGCCCGATCGTGGTCTTGCCCGACCCCGACTCACCAACGAGTCCGTAGACTTCGCCGGCCTTGATGTCGAAGCTGACCTTCTTCACCGCGTGGAAATCCGACTTGCCGAAGCCGCCCGGGTAGACGATGTCGAGACCGCGGGCGGACACGATCGATTCGCGTGCGTCCCGGTCCTTCGCCGAGGCGGCCCCGGGCTGATCGTCCCCGCCCGAGGCGGCCCCGTCCCGGTCCCCCGCCGAGGCGGTGCGCGGTGAGCGGCTGCCGACCGACTCGGGATCCGTCGTCGGCGCATCCCCCGCGGTCGCACCGGCCCGAGGTGTGGCCTCGGCGGCGGCCGCCTTGCGGCTTCCGGCCACTGTCGATCCGATCCTCGGCACCGCGGCGAGCAGTTCTCGTGTGTACTGCTCCTGCGGATCGCTGAAGAGCTGCTCGACGGGAGAGACCTCGACGAGGTCGCCGCGCAGCATCACGGCCACCCGATCGGCGAGGTCGGCGACGACACCCATGTTGTGGGTGATGAGCACGATGGCCGTGCCCGTCTCATCCCGCAGCTCACGCAGCAGGTCGAGGATCTCCGCCTGAACCGTGACGTCGAGTGCAGTGGTCGGTTCGTCGGCGACGATGAGCTTCGCCCCCAGCGCCAAGGCCATGGCGATGACGATGCGCTGCTTCTGCCCGCCCGAGAACTGATGCGGGTAGTAGTCGAATCGGCTGTCCGCATCCGGGATTCCGACCTGCCGCATCGCCTTGACGACGCGCGCCTTGAGGTCGGCCTTGCTCGCCTTCCTATCGTGTGCGCGCAGGCCCTCGGCGATCTGCCACCCGACCGTGTAGACGGGGTTGAGCGCGGTCGACGGCTCCTGGAAGACCATTGCCACATCGCGTCCGCGCATGGCCCGCAGCTCGTCGGTCGAGACGCTGAGCACGTTCGCGCCCGAGATGACGATGGCGCCTGAGCGCTGCGCCGTCTCCGGCAGCAGGCCGAGGATGGACCGGGCGGTCACGGTCTTGCCGGACCCCGATTCGCCCACGATCGCAAGCACCTCACCGGGTGAGACGCTCAACGACACGTCCTTGACGGCGTGGACGTCCCCGCCGTCGGTGGAGAAGGTGACGTCGAGGCCGTCGACGTCGAGGATGCTGCCGGTGGTCGAGGCTGTCTGCTCGTGTGTTTTCCTGCTCATGCCGTGACCTCCGCGGACTTGACGTTCTTGACCTTGGCTTTGCGTCGCACACGCAGACGCGGGTCGTTGAGGTCGTTCATCGACTCACCGACCAAGGTGATCCCGAGCACCGTGAGCACGATCGCCAGACCCGGGAACACCGCCGTCCACCACACGCCGGATGTGACGTCCGGCAGTGCCTTGTTGAGGTCGTATCCCCATTCCGACGCCGAGGTGGGTTCGATTCCGAAGCCCAGGAACCCGAGGCCGGCGAGAGTCAGAATCGCCTCGGATGCGTTGAGTGTGAAGATCAGCGGCAGGGTGCGGGTGGCGTTGCGGAAGATGTGCTTGGAGATGATGCGAGTCTTCGAGGCACCGAGCACGATCGCCGATTCGACGAACGGTTCGGCCTTCAGCCGCAGGGTCTCCGCCCTCACCACACGGAAGTACTGCGGGATGAAGACGACCGTGATCGAGAACGCGGCCGCCGCGATCCCGCCCCAGGCACTCGACTGTCCGCCGGAGATCGCGATCGACATGACCAGTGCCAGCAGCAGGGTCGGGAAGGCGTAGACGGCATCGGCGATGACGACGAGGATGCGGTCGAGCCAGCCGCCGATGTAACCGGAGATGAGTCCGAGGATGACACCGGCGAACAGGGACATGACCACGGCCACGACGATGACGGCCACTGCGGTCTGCGCGCCCCAGACGACACGGGAGAACACATCGTAGCCGCCGACCGTGGTGCCCCAGATATGGGTGCCGCCGGGAGGCAGCTTCGACCCGAAGTTGCCTTCGGACGTGCCCAGCTGGTTGAAGCCGTACGGGGCGATGAGCGGAGCGAAGATCGCGCAGATGATGACGATTCCGCTGAGGATGAGCCCGGTGATGAGCATTCCGCGCTGCAGCCCCACGGACTGGCGCAGATGGGAGACGATCGGCAGTCGGGAGAACCAGGATCTCTTGGCCCGGTCATCGAACGCCAGAGCGGGGACACCTGCGCCGGGGGCCGCCTCGGCGAAGGTCTCTGCCGTCTCATCCGGGCCTTGGCTGCGTGGATTCTGTGGAGTGGACATCAGTACCTCACTCTCGGATCGATGAATGCGGCGATGACGTCGACGAGGAAGTTCGTGACCGCGACGATGACGGCGAGGAACACGACGATTCCCTGGACCGCCACGAAGTCGCGGGCGGTGAGGTATTCGGCGAGTTTGAAGCCGAGTCCCTTCCATTCGAACGTCGTCTCGGTGAGCACGGCGCCGGCGAGCATGAGCGCGATCTGCATGCCCATGACGGTGATGATCGGGATCAGTGCCGGACGGTAGGCATGCTTGGTGACCAGGCGGTATTCGGAGATTCCGCGGGATCGGCCGGAGTCGATGTACTGCTGTTCGAGCGTGCCGATGAGGTTCGTGCGCACGAGTCGGAGGAAGACTCCGGCGGTGAGCACGCCGAGGGCGATCGCCGGCAGCACCGCATGGGCGAGCACATCGGACAGGACGGAGAGATTGCCGATGCGCAATGCGTCGATGAGGTAGAAGTGCGTCGGGCCGACGACGCCGGACATGATGTATTCGGTCTCCGTGGTGCCGCGGCCGGCCACCGGCAGGACGGGCAGGAAGACGCCGAAGATGAGCTTGAGGACCATGCCGGCGAAGAACACCGGGGTCGCATAGCCGAGGATCGCGAGCACACGCAGTGCGGCGTCGGGGGCCTTGTCCCGGTGGTAGGCGGCGAGCATGCCCAGCGGGATGCCGAGGATGAACGCGACGATGAGCGCGTAGAAGACGAGCTCGACGGTGGCCGCACCGTAGTTGACCAGAATGGACGAGACGGGCTGACCGTCGGAGACCGCGGTGCCGAAGTCGCCCTTGAGCAGATTGCCCATGTACTCGAAGTACTGGACGAGGAGCGGCCGGTCGTAGCCGGCGGCGTGGACGCGCTCGGCCAGCTGGGCCTTCGTCAGGCGTCCGCCCAGCGCTGCGGTGATCGGGTCACCGGTGATGCGCATGAGGAAGAACACCAGAGTGGTGAGGATGAAGATGGTGGGAATGATGAGCAGGAAGCGGATGAGGACGTAGCGTCCCAGTCCGCCTCCAGTGGGCTTCTTGACCGCGACCGAGGTCTCGGCGGCCTCCGCCCCTGGTTCGCTGATGGCAGCAGACATGTGTTCCTTATGTGTGTTTCGGTGCGCTCGCGGCAGGAGACACCTCGGCGATGGTCTGCAGGTGCACGGACCTCACCGCGAACGCACCACGAGGTGCAGGCGGCCCGATCGGCTCACCTGCACCTCGTGTGGGTGATCACTTGCTCAGCAGTGCCAGTCGGAACTGGAACGCGGGGTCGAGGGTGTCGTCGACACCCTTGACGTCCTTGCCGGACACGGCGATCTGGTTGCCCTGGAGCAGCGGCAGGGTCGGCAGCTCATCGGCGAGCTGACCCTGGATCTTCTTCAGAGCTTCCTCGCGCTTGCCCTCATCAGCGATGGAGGACTGAGCGTTGAGCTCCTTGTTCATCGTCTCGTCCCGGTAGTGGTTGCCGAGGAACGACGGGGTCTCGTCCGTGTCGTAGAAGAACGGCACGAGGTAGTTGTCAGCATCCGAGTAGTCCGGGAACCAACCCAGCTGGTACATCGGGTACACGTCATCGGTGCGGTCCTTGTTGTACTGCACCCATTCGGTCGACTGGAGGTCGACCTTGAATAGACCGGTCTTGTCCAGCTGGTCTTTCACCAGGGCGTACTCGTCGCCCGAGGACGGACCGTAGTGGTCCGGGTTGTACTGCAGCTTCAGCTCGACCGGGGTCTCGACACCGGCGTCCTTGAGCGCCTTCTTCGCCTTCGCGACATCGGCACCGCCCTTGCCGTCGCCGTATTCGGACTTCAGCGGCTCGTCGGCACCGGGCAGCCCCTCGGGCACGTGCGAGAACAGCGGGGTGAAGGTGTCCTTGTACACCTGGCTGGCGATCGCCTGGCGGTCGACGGAGTCGGCCATGGCCTGACGAACGGCGAGCGCCTTCTTCTCATCGGCTTCGTCGGTCTTCGCACCGAAGGGCATCGTGTCCATGTTGAACACGATGTAGCGGATCTCGCCGCCGGGACCCTTGTGGACCTTGAGGTCGTCGTTCTCGCCGAGGTCGTCGATGTCCGTGGCCGACAGCGAACGCCATGCCACGTCGATGGTGCCCTCTTGGACGTCGAGCTTCATGTTGTTCGCGTCCGAGTAGTACTTCATCTGCACGGTCTCGGTCTTCGCGGGCTCGATGAAGCCCTTGTAGTCCGGGTTGGACTTGTAGGTGAGCAGTTCGTTGAACTTGAAGCCGTCGATCGTGTACGGACCGGCGAAGGCCTTGCCGTCGACGATCTCCTGATCCTTCGTGACCTTGTCCGCCGAGAACACGTCTTCATCGACGATCGGTCCGGCAGCGCTGGCGAGCACTCCCGGCCAGGTCTGGTCATTCTTGCGCTTGAGGTTGAAGATCACGGTCTTCTCGTCAGGCGTCTCCACCGACTTCAGTCCGCCCAGCAGCGAGGACGGTCCGTTGGGGTCCTGGATCTTCAGCTGCCGATCGAAGGAGAACTTCACATCCGAGGAGGTCAGTTCGTTGCCGTTAGCGTACTTGAGCCCGTCCTTGAGCTTGACCTCGTACTTCGTCGGTTCGGTGAAGTCGGCCGATTCCGCGATCGAGGGGTTGAGCTCGGCGGTGCCCGGCTTGTACGCGAGGATGAAGGGGTAGACCTGCTGCTCGACGAGGGAGCTTCCATTGTCGTATGCGGCAGCCGGATCCAACGCCACAACCTTGTCCGTGGTTCCGACCGTGAGCATGCCGCCCTCGTCGTCTCCGCCCTCGCCTCCGGTCGTCGAGGTCGAGCAGGCGGAGAGGAGCAGAGCGCCCGCCGCAGCGATGGCCACGGCCTTAGCGCCAGTTCGTCGTTTCATGGTGTTCCTGTCGTTTCAAAAGTGCTCTTCGTGTCGTCTTTGCTCGAAGAGATCCGCACCACATCTTACGATCTCCGTCCCAAATAGTGAACTGACCCACAGAAGGTGACCCACTTCGCAATCACATCGCAATCATTCGCCGAGGCGACCCTGCCCGATACAGCGAAACCTCCCTTGCCGCAGCGCGGGGAACAGCGGGGTGACCCGCAGGACCGCGCATGGGGCGCCTGCGGGATTTCGATTTGCGCGACAGGTCACAATCGGTTTCACTTATGAGGTGCATCACAGAGAACGCTCGGAGAACTCTCGTGAATCCGGCCGCTCGATCGCTGGCCGGCGCTCTGGCACAGACGCTAGATAAGCAACACCGTGTCGGCGATCCCGGCACGGAAGAACGAATGGAGAAGCGTGTCCGCTTTCATCGACTGGCTCAACGGGGTTGTGTGGTCTTCCGCCCTCGTCTACCTGTGCCTCGGCGCCGGTGTCTATTTCACGATCCGCTCACGCGCGGTTCAGATTCGTCAGGTCCCTGCGATCTTCAAGCAGATGTTCACGGGAAAGAGCTCCAATGAGGGAGTCTCGTCCTTCCAGGCCCTGGCGATTTCGCTGGCCGGCCGCGTCGGCGTCGGCAATATCGCCGGTGTCGCCACCGCCATCGGCTTCGGTGGTCCCGGTGCTGTCGTGTGGATGTGGATCTCGGCGCTGCTCGGTGCCTCAACGTCCTACGTCGAATCCACGCTGGGCCAGATCTTCAAGGAACAGGATCCCCGCACCGGTGAGTACCGCGGCGGTCCGGCCTTCTACCTCGAGAAGGCCTACCGCCACAGCAAGGCCCGCGGCCTGTTCAAGGTCTACGGCATGGTCTTCGCGGCCGTAACCGTGATCGCCATGTCCTTCATGCTGCCGGGCATCCAGTCCAACGCGATCTCCGGCGCCGTCGAGAACGCCTGGAGCGTTCCGACCTGGGGCACCGCGATCGCGCTCGTCATCATCATGGGCTTCATCGTCGTCGGCGGCATCAAGCGCATCGCACACTTCGCCTCGCTGGCCGTTCCGTTCATGGCCGTCATCTACATCATCGCTGCCATCGCCGTGACCATCATCAACGCCGACCAGTTCATCCCGGTCTTCCAGCTGATGTTCAATTCGGCCTTCGGCATCGATGCCGGACCGGAAGCTGCCTTCGGCGGCATCATCGGCATGGCCGTGCAGTGGGGCGTCCAGCGCGGAATCTACTCGAACGAGGCCGGACAGGGCACCGGACCGCACGCGGCCTCGGCCGCCGAGGTCTCGCACCCGTCGAAGCAGGGCCTCGTGCAGGCCGGTTCGGTCTACATCGACACCCTCTTCGTGTGCTCGGCCACGGCATTCATGATCCTCTCGACCGGCATGTACAAGGTCTTCGACGCCGACGGGACCACGATCATCGGCACCGGCCGCGGCCAGATGGTCGAAGAGGTCGCCGCGACCCCGGGCGAGAAGTGGCCGCAGGCGGGACTCGACTCGATGATCCACGGCTTCGGTGCCGGGTTCATCGCGATCTCGATCTTCCTCTTCGCGCTGACCACGATCGTCGCCTACTACTACATGGCGGAGACGAATCTCGTGTACCTGCTCGGCAAGGCCAAGAACACCATGGTGCTCGCGGTCGGCAAGCGCGTGCTGCAGCTGGTCATCCTGGTCGCAGTCGCCGTGGGTGCGATGTCGACGGCCGGCAGCGCCTGGGCGCTCGGTGACATCGGCGTGGGACTCATGGCCTGGCTGAATATCATCGGCATCCTCATCCTGCAGCAGCCGGCGTTCAAGCTCCTGCGCGACTTCGAGCGCCAGACCAAGCTCGGTCTGGACCCGGTGTTCGAACCCGAGAAGATCGGCGTGCGCAATGCCGACTTCTGGGATCAGCGGGTCGCCCTGCTCAAGGCGGGCAAAGCCGTGCCGCAGGGCTGATGCCCCGTCGCTGACAATGCGAGGTCCGGGACAATGGCGTCCCGGACCTCGCGTCATTCACCCGGGCCCACCGAGCCTCAGGCAGAAACACAGGTCGCACGCAGGCTCTGTCGCGTGCAGCCCTGTCGCGCGCAGGCCCTGCCACGCGCAGACTCAGCGGTGGACCAGCCGCGGGCAGGCATACAGAAACGGCCGCCGCCCCTATCGGGCGACGGCCGCTGTCAGCTCGCTGAGTCCGCGACTCAACTCACTTCTTCAGGCTGGTGCCTGCCGAGCCGAGGTTCTGGCAGGCTTCGACGATGCGCTCGGCCATGCCCTTCTCTGCGGCCTTGCCGTAGGAGCGCGGGTCGTAGAGCTTCTTATCGCCGACCTCGTCATCGATCTTGAGCACACCGTCGTAGTTGCGGAACATGTGCTCGACGACCGGGCGCGTGAAGGCGTACTGGGTGTCGGTGTCGATGTTCATCTTCACGACTCCGTGGCGGACCGCCTCGGCGATCTCTTCCGCACTCGAACCCGAGCCGCCGTGGAAGACGAGGTCGAAGGGAGCGTCCTTGCCGACCTCGGCGCCGACCGCGGACTGGATCTCACCGAGGAGGTCGGGGCGCAGCTTGACGTTGCCGGGCTTGTACACGCCGTGGACGTTTCCGAAGGTCAGAGCCGTGAGGTAGCGGCCCTTCTCACCGGTGCCGAGCGCACGTGCTGTGGCCAGTCCGTCCTCGGCGGTGGTGTAGAGCTTGTCGTTGATCTCGTTCTCGACGCCGTCCTCTTCGCCGCCGACGACGCCGACCTCGATCTCGAGGATCGAGTGCGCAGCCGCCGAGAGCTCAAGCAGCTCCTCGGCGAGGACGAGGTTCTCTTCCAACGGAACAGCCGAGCCGTCCCACATATGCGACTGGAAGTAGGGCTGACCGCCGTTCTTCACACGTTCGGTCGACGCGGCGAGAAGGGGCTTGACCCACTCCTCGACCTCTTTCCTCGGGGCGTGGTCGGTGTGCAGGGCGATGTTGACGTCGTAGCTCTTGGCCACCTCGGCGGCGAAGACGGAGAAGGCGATCGCACCGCGCACGCGGTCCTTGATCGTCGGGCCGGACATGTATTCGGCGCCGCCGGTGGAGATCTGCACGATGCCGTCGGATCCGGCCTCGGCGAATCCGCGGATGGCCGCGTTGATCGTCTGCGAGGAGGTGCAGTTGATCGCAGGATATGCGAAGCTCTGAGTCTTCGCGCGGTCGATCATCTCGGCATACACTTCGGGACTGGCGATGGGCATACATGCTCCTTGGTCGGGGTCGGCCGTTTCTGCTCCCACCAGCCTACTCGTTCCGTCCCGCGCGTGGCAGGACGTCCCCGAAGCGACATCCCCTCACCGAGGCGGCCGGACGCTTCCCCGGCTCGTGACCGAGCCACATCGAGCAGTGAAGCGCCACCTCGGCGCGGAGAGGCGGTGCCCTTTCACGCAGCGAGGCGGCCCCGCCGGAACGGGGCCGCCTCGCTGTAAGCTGATCCGCACCTCGGCGCGGGACCGCCTCGACGAGGGGACGGTCAGGACTCGGAGTCCGATGTCCCTCTGTCCCGGGCCGGCACGTCGCGTCCGCCGCGCTTCTCGGTGCGACCGGCCGACTTCGCTCGCTGCTTGCCGAGCAGACTCTGACTTCGCGTCAGCCGGTAGTCGATGCGTTCGTCGACCTTTTCGCCGAGGTACTCGTCGAAGTCATCGGCGAGGTGCTCACCGACCTGACGGAACCGCGCGGCCCGTTCGATCGCCGCATTGCGTTTGGCCTCCATGCCGAAGGCCTTGAGCGTGGACACGCAGATGAGCAGGAGCACGATCGAGAATGGCAGCGCCGTCATCAGGGAACCCGCCTGCAGCGCGGTCAGTCCGCCGGCGACGAGCAGTGCGATCGCAATCGCGCCCTCCATCAGAGCCCACAGCACACGCGACCAGATCGGCGGGTTCGGGTGTCCGCCCGAGGCGAGCATGTCGACGACGAGCGAACCCGAGTCCGAGGAGGTGATGAAGAAGATCGCCACGAGGATGATCGCGATGACCGAGAGGATCGACCCCAGCGGCAGGTTCCCGAGGACGTCGAAGAGGACTCGTTCGGCCACGACCCCCTCGTCCGGGTCGACGAGGTCGCCGGAGCCGAAGATCTGCCTGTGGATGCCCGTTCCACCGAGAACCGAGAACCAGAAGAAGCCCACGATCGAGGGGACGAGGAGGACACCGGCGATGAATTCTCGGACGGTGCGACCGCGGGAGATGCGGGCGATGAAGACGCCGACGAAGGGCGCCCAGGAGATCCACCAGCCCCAGTAGAACAGCGTCCACGTCGAGTTCCACTCGGCGCCTTCCTCTCCCGAGTAGGCCCCGATGTCGAAGGTCATGTTGAGCACGTTCGCCAACCAGACGCCGAGCGATTCGACGAAGTTCTGGAACAGGAAGAGCGTCGGTCCGAGCACGAGAACCGTGACCAGCAGAACGCCGGCCATCGTGAGGTTGATGTTCGACAGCCATTTGATGCCTGCGCCCACACCAGAGACCACCGAGGCGGTGGCGAGGAAGGTGATGATGACGATGAGGATGATGAGGAAGGTGTTGTCGTAGTCGCCGACGACTCCGATGTGCTTGAGCCCGGCGGAGATCTGCTGGACGCCGAGGCCCAGCGAGGTGGCGATGCCGAAGACGGTGCCGAAGATCGCAATGATGTCGATGACGTCACCGGCCCAGCCCTTGACCTTGTTACCGAGCAGCGGTTCGAGCGCCCAGCGGATCGACAGGGGACGGCCGCGGCGATGGATGGCATAGGCCAGAGCCATGCCGAGCACGGCGTAGAGCGCCCACGGGTGCAGACCCCAGTGGACGAAGGTCTGCGCCATGCCCATCTGCGCATTCTCGACCTCACCGCCCGGCCAGCCGGGCTTCGGCCCGGTGGTGGCGTAGGTCAGCGGTTCGGCCACACCGTAGAAGACGAGGCCGATGCCCATACCGGCGGCGAAGAGCATCGCGAACCAGGACATCACACCGAATTCGGGTTTGTCGTCGTCCTTGCCGAGCTTGATCTTGCCGAACTTCGAGAAGCCGACGGCGATGGCGAAGGCGACGAAGAGTCCGACGACAAGCATGTAGTACCAGCCGAGCTGGGTGACGATCCAGTTCTGGATGCTTGAGATGACCTTGCCCGTGCCGTCAGGAAGTGCCACGGAGAACACGACGATGGCGACGATGATGATCAGTGCCGGCCAGAAGACGCGCGGCGCGATCATCCCCTTGCCGATGCGCACCCCTTGACGCTGCAGCTTCTTCGTGATGGCGTCGTCGGAGTCGCCCTCCCCGATATGCAGCTTCTCGGGCAGGTGCAGCTCCACCGGGTCGGGTTCACCGAAGAGCAGCTGCTCTTCGGGGCCCGGACCGAGCCCGGTCCCCGATTCCCCACTGGTGTCGGGATCGCTCATGATTCCTCCTGATCGGTTGTCGTTCACTGAGCACACTCTGCCGTATTCCCCAGGTCGCTTCAAGAAAACTTCCAGCATCGCACCCGGCACTTCCTGCAAACTCCCTGGTCGCGACCGTGATCGACCTCTTGCGAAAATCGGGCTCCGGGCTCGGGCATTCAGTACAGTGGCCTCATGGCCTCGACGAAGAATCCGCCCGCTGAGGGCAATCGCCTGCGCATCTTCAATTGGGCGCTGTGGGACTGGGGTTCGGCGTCCTTCAACGCCGTGATCATCACCTTCGTCTTCGCCCCGTACCTGACGAAGTCCGTGGCCGCCACCGAGGAAGCCGGCTCCTCGGCATTGGGCTGGTCGATGGCCGCGGCCGGGTTCGTCATCGCCGTCGTCGCTCCGGCCGCCGGCACCCGAGCCGACGCCGGAGGTCGGCATCGGCTGTGGTTGGGCGTGCACACCGGAATCGTCGTGCTCACGATGTTCGGGCTCTTCTTCGTCCGCGACTCCCCCGACTACCTGTGGCTGGGTCTGCTGCTTCTCGCTGTGGGCAGCGTGTTCTTCGAATTCGCCGAGGTGTCCTACAACGGCATCATGGTCCGCATCACCAATCCCGACAACGTCGGCAAGGTCTCCGGGTTCGGATGGGGCATGGGCTATGTCGGCGGGCTGGTCCTCCTCGTCCTCCTCCTCGTCCTCGTCATCCAACCCGAGGTCGGCTTCCTCGGCGCCAGCGACGAGGAGGGGCTGAGGTTCCGCATCGTCGCTGTGCTCTCTGCGGTGTGGTTCGCGATCTTCGCGATCCCCGCCCTGTTCTCTGCACCGGGAGCGAAGGTCAAGGGCACCTCGGGCGGACATCCGATCCGGGCGTTCCTGTCCGACTACGCAAGCCTCGTGCGACGTCTGATCCGGATGTGGTCGACCGAGCATCAGACGCTGCGGTTCTTCATCGCCTCGGCGGTCTTCCGCGACGGCCTGGCCGCGATCTTCTCCTTCGCAGGGGTGCTCGCCGCCGGCAGCTACGGCTTCTCCGCCTCGGAGATCATCGTCCTCGGAGTGGCCGCGAATGTCGCCGCGGGCGCCGGCGCGATGATCGCCGGCTGGTTCGATGATCGGCTCGGACCGAAGCCTGTCATCATCGCCGGGCTCATCGTCATCATCGCAGGCGGGCTGCCGATCCTCTTCAGCGCCGAGGCGGCCGTGTTCTGGGTCTGTGCCCTGATACTCAGCTTCTGCGTCGGTCCGGTCCAGGCGTCGAGCCGGTCGTTCCTGGCACGCATCACCCCGCCGGAGTCGGCAGGAGAGAACTTCGGACTCTACGCCACGACCGGACGGGCCGTGAGCTTCTTGGGCCCGGCGATGTTCGCCCTGGCCATCACGATCTTCGGCTTCCAGCGGGCCGGAACCTTGGGCATCCTCCTCGTCCTCGCCGTCGGGTTGGTCCTCATCATCCCGGTCAGACCGGATGCTCCGAGGCACTCGATGCAGGCGCGCCAAGAAGGCTGACTCGAGGCACGGCGACCGCAGCAGTGCGGCCGCTGTACCGCTGGCACGCCTACGGCAGGCGAACGGCTGGCCACCATAGGACCTGCGCGTTACTCCGCGGGAGAAGAATGTTGATTTCAGCGGGGAAAACCGACATTCGCCTCCCGCAGAATCGTCCTATGCGAGTTCGGTCGGACCGAGGCTCAGCCGCGAGCCAGCAGCCCGTCGATCTGGTTGATCGCCCCGGTCGAGCCTTCGATGACGCCCATCTCCAGCACAGTGCGCAGTCCCTCGACCGAGTCGAAGACCGATTCATAAGTCGCACGCGTTCCTGTCTCGGTCGCTTCGAAGGTATAGACGCACCGACTTCCGGGCATCGACTCGACGACCGTGAAGTCCTCATCGGCGAAGTAGTCGCGGAATTCCAGGCGCTGCGGACGCTCGGCGGAGATCATCTCCCACAGTCCGCGGAACTTCTCTCCTTCGGGGCTCGTCATGAAATAGGTGACTCTGCCGCCGGGTTCGAGCGAATGGTCGACGACCGTCGCGGGGTACGTCGGAGGGCCCCAGATCTGCTCGAGCTGGCGGGGGTCGGCGTAGACCTCCCACACCCTTTCGGGCGGCGCCGCGAATTCGGCGACGATCGTCAGCGTCAGTGTCTCTTCGTTTTGTATTGTGTCGATGACCGGCATGGCTGCTCCTCGAGCATTGTGATGGGTGGTTTCACGACCCGGCCCGTTCGTCCTCGGCCAGAAGGTCGTCGATTCTCTGCACTCGTTCGACCCACTGGTCTTCGAGTTCGACGAGCATGCTCCTCACGGCACGGAGCGGACCCGCCTCTGCGTGAGCGATCTGCCGCTTGCCGACTCGTCTCTTCGTCACCAGTCCTGCGCGTTCGAGGACGGCGACGTGCTTCTGCACCGCGGCGAAGCTCATGTCGTAGTCGGCTGCCAGATCGGACACCGAAAGCCCCTCCCCTGCTACCCTGCGCACGATATCGCGCCGGGTGCGGTCGGCCAATGCCTGAAAGAGCGCATCCGCCTCGTCATCGAGAAGACCTTTCATGCGATCTATCATACAACCGACTGGTTGTATGTAAACAGAAGGGCACGAACTTTCTGAGCCCGGCCATTGACATCCGCGATTGAACACGCGTTTAATATTAAACATGTGTTCAACGAATCCTGATTCCCGCCCTCGCCGCTCTCCCAATGCTTCCCCGGAGACAGCCGAGAGAATCCTCTCGGCGGCCGTCGCCGAGTTCGCCGAGCACGGGTTCACGAAGACGACGATCCGCGGCATCGCCGCTGCAGCCGAGGTCTCCCCAGGCCTGGTCATCCACCATTTCGGGTCCAAGGAGGGGCTGCGCACCGCGTGCGATGAGCACGTGTTCGAACGAATCGCTGACTCGAAAGCGAAGAACGCCGAATACGCCACCATGGCCGTGCAGATGATGTTCGACGATCCGGAGATGACCACCGCAGTGGACTACCTCGTCAAGTCCCTGCTCGACCCCAGCGCGCACGGTCAGCGCTACTTCGACCACTACGTCGACCTCGTCGAGTCCTACATCACCGACGGTTTCGCCGGTTACACCTTCCGGCAGAGTGAGGACACGCGCGGGCAGGCGGCGACCATCGCGGTCATGGCCTTGGCGCCTGCAATACTCGATCAGCGCCTGCAGACCAACCTCGGCACCGAGAACACCACCGGCACCATGACCCGACTGGCACCGCATCTGCTCGATCTCTACCTGCACGGCGTCCTCGAAACCGTCCCGGCGGACGCCGACATCAGCACGTCTCCCAACACTCAGCACTCCGAGCGGACTCGCCCGGAAGCATCCGCTCGATCCGATCTGCGAGAAGAGGAATCATGAGCACACTGACCAGCACCCGCCGCGCCCACGACCAGAGCGCACCCGCCTCGGCGGCGATCTCGATGCGAGACGTCGTGAAATCCTACGGCCGCGTCCGCGCGCTCGACGGCCTCGACCTCGAGGTCGCCCGCGGCGAAGTCCACGGCTTCCTCGGCCCCAACGGCGCCGGCAAGTCCACGACGATTCGGATCCTGCTCGGCATCCTGCGGCACAATGCAGGAACGGTGCGCCTCCTCGGCGAGGATCCCTGGGCGAAAGCGGTGCCGCTGCACCGCCGTCTGGCCTATGTTCCCGGCGATGTGGAACTGTGGCCGGGGCTGACCGGCGGTGAGGCGATCGACCTGTTCGCCCGGCTGCGCGGAGGGGTCGACAAGCGCCGCCGCGATGAGCTCATCGAAGCCTTCGACCTCGATCCGCGCAAGAAGGGCCGGACCTATTCGAAAGGCAACCGGCAGAAGGTCGCGCTCATCTCCGCTCTCGCCTCGGACGTCGAACTGCTCCTCCTCGATGAGCCGACAGCCGGGCTCGATCCGCTCATGGAGGCGGTGTTCCAGGACTGCATCCGAGCAGCGAAGGACGCCGGGCGCACTGTACTGCTCTCGAGCCATATCCTCGCCCAGGTGGAGGCGCTGGCCGACCGGGTGTCGATCATCCGCTCCGGGCGCATCGTCGAGACGGGGACCCTGTCCGAGCTTCGGCACCTGTCGCGGACGACGATCACCGTCGGACTCGAACACGATGTGCCCGCTCTGTCCGAGATGGCAGGTGTCCACGACCTCGTGCGCGAGAGGTCGCGGCTGCATTTCAGCGCCGATACCGCTCAGCTGCCCCGTATCATGCGGACACTCGGCGAGCATGATGTCGAATCGCTCACCGCCACCCCGCCGACCCTCGAACAGCTGCTTCTGCGCCACTACGGCAAGGAGGAATGAGTCATGAATCTGCTGGCTGCGCACACGGAAGCCGGGGATCGTCCCGTCCACGGCGGTGCCACGACGGCACGACGATCCGGGCGCCATCATGGTGCACATGAACGCGAGCGGGGCGGCCGCCTCGGCGAGTCAAGCCTGGCCGGGCTGGGTCACCTGCTGAGGTTCATGCTGCGCCGGGACCGGCTGTGGCTGCCGATCTGGGTGCTCGCCCTTTCCGCTCTCACCGCGTATTTCGCGAATGCGATCGCGGTGGTCATGGACTCGGATTCGCTGCAGGCGATGACGGCCTTTGCGAAGAATCCGGTGATGGCGCTCATCACGGGGCCGGGGTACGGGCTCGACCAGGTGACGATCCCCCGGTTCATCGTCGGAATGTACGGGGTGTTCCTCATGATCGGGTCGGCCCTGATGTCGATCCTCACCGTCTCTCGGCACACTCGTGCCGAAGAGCAGACCGGGCGGGCCGAACTCGTCCGCGCCGGGGTCACCGGTCGGCACACTCAGCTCATCGCCGCCCTCGTGCTCACGGTATTCATGAATGTCCTGCTCAGCGCGGGAATGGCGGCGGCATTCGGATTCTCGCAGGCCGAGCCGAAATCGTGGTCGGCGACGTTCCTGTTCGCTGTCGGGATCGGCGCGGTGGGATGCGTGTTCGCGGCGGTGGCCGCGGTCACCGTGCAGCTGAGCGCCTTCGCCAGGGCCGCCTCGTCGATGGCCGGTGCGGTGCTTGCGCTCGGCTTCGTCATCCGCGGTATCGGCGATATGTCGGCGGTGTCCGGGGGTTCGCTCGATTGGCTGTCCTGGCTCTCACCCTTCGGGTGGGCGCAGCAGACGGCACCGTTCACACTCGACCGCTGGTGGCCGCTGCTGTACTCGGCCGGCCTGTTCGCGGTCCTCCTCGTCGTTGCCGTGGTGCTGCAGTCACGTCGTGACCTGGGCGCGGGGATCGTCGCCGAACGGCTGGGCCGGTCGCAGGCAGGACCGCTGCTGGCGACACCCCTCGGTCTGGCGCTGCGCCTGCAGGCATCGAATCTGATCTGGTGGTCGATCAGCATGCTGGTCATGGGCGTGGTGTTCGGTTCGTTCACGGCAGCCATGGACGAGGGCGCGGCGGGAATGCCCCCGGAGATTCTGGCGATCATGGGCGGTCGGTCCGGAATCGTCGACGGCTACCTCGGCTATATGGCCCTGTACTTCGCGATCATCGTCGCCGCGTATGCGGTCATCGCCGCAGGAGGCCTGCGGTCCGAGGAATCCGCCTTCCACACCGACCCGGTGCTCGCGACCGCGGTCTCCCGCAACGGCTGGTTGGCTTCTTGGGCCGCCGTGACGCTGGCCGGAGCCGGTTGGCTGATGGGCACGGCGGGTCTCGGCGAAGGTCTCGGTGCGGCGGTGTCGATGGACGATTGGTCGCTGCTGTGGCCGACGACCCTCGGGCACCTCGCGCAGACGCCGTCGATCTGGGCCCTGCTCGGCTTCGCCTACCTGCTCTACGGCTTCGCCCCGCGGTTGATGAGCCTGAGCTGGATCGTCTTCGGAGCGTCGGCGGTGCTCGCCCTCTTCGGCGGGATGATGCAACTCGACGACGCGGTCCTCGACCTCTCCCTGTTCACCCATATCGGGCAGTATCCGGCTCAGGATCTCTCCGCCGAGGCGGTCCTGTGGTTCGTCGGGATCGCCGTGGTCCTCGTCGGGGCGGGGACGGTCGGGTTCCGGAGGCGGGATCTCGTCACGGCGTGAAGTGGCAGGGTCGATGGGCCTCGACTGTGTTCCTAGGCGAGGTAGCCGAAGGACCTGGCACGACTGAGCACTTCCGCCCGGCTCGACACCCCGAACTTGCGGTAGAGCACCGAGAGCCGGTTCTTCACGGTGCCGGTGACCTGCTGCAGTTCGACGGCGATCTCGGCGACGGTCAGACCTCGCGCCAGAAAGTCGATGAGCTGGGCCTCTCCCGCACTGAGCTGGGGCATCGACGCTATGTCGACGGAGACCGGGCCGATCGTGCGCAGCCGGGTGGTGAGTTCTTCCGGCGTTGCGAAGGTGTCGGAGAATTCCGCCGCGGCTTCCGTCCATGCGGGCGAGTCAGCGGTGAGCTCGACGAGCAGCTTGCGGTCGGACAGGGGAAGGAGTGCGAGCGGAAGCAGAGAGCTCACCCAGGCCGAGAGGCTCACGGCCATCACGAAATCGCTCCTCGCCGCGGCCTCGTCTCCGCTGCGCAGTTCGGCCGCCGCTCTGATCGCGGCGAGCTCGGCCCGGCTGTGCGGGCTCAGCGAACGATGGTAGAACCAAGTGTCGGCGCACGAAATCGCCTCAGAGCTGCGCCCGGCGACGAGCTTCGATCTGACGTCGAGGACGATGCGGGCGTCGCATGACGGGGAGAGTCGCTCGCGGTCGATCTCGGCCCAACGCAGCTGTCCCAGAGCAATGAAGACCATGCTGCGTCCGAGCGCCAGCAGATCCTTCTCTGCCTCGGACAGAACACCGGAGTCTCGGAACCGTTCCGCATCGTCGTTGACGAACAGCAGCCCGGACTCCGCCTCGGCCGACAGAATCGCCAGTGACCGGGCGATGTACGGCAGGTAGACCCACAGCGTCCGCAGTTCCGGATACGTCGAGAGCGCATCGAGTTCGCGTTTCGCCCGGGCGAGATCGAGTCGGTCGAGGGCCCGCAGCGCTGAAGCGATGTGTCTGGCTGGGGTGACCAGTTCGTCGATGATGACTGCAGGTTGCGGCAACGGCTCGGCTGAGGTCTCGCCGGGGCCGGGACCGGGGCGCATTGCGCTCGAAGGCTCCACGGCCGCCACCAGGTGCGCGTCGGCTCGTTCATGATCGCCGCTGATCGCCGAGATGAGGGCCGTCCAGGCGCTGATCGTCGGCAGAAGGAAGTCGCCGTCGATATGCCCGGCACGGGCCGGTCCTTCGATTTCGTTGAGAAGGGACAATGCGCGGCGGGACGCTCCCGTGTGGTGGAGAGCGATCGCGGTGAGGAGCCGGACGATGGAACGCGCACGTGCGCTGCGGATAGTCGCGGCGGCCCGCATTCCCATTTCCGCAGCCTCACCATGGCGACCGGCATCGGCCAGTCCGATCATGGAGCGGACCGTGCCGACGAATATGGTCGGCTGCTCCTCTCGTCTGATGTCGCCGTGCTCGACCGCCGCGGGATCCGGCGCCTCTAGTGTTCCGGGCAGCCGAGATCTCAGCATTCCCGGCCCTGTCTGTCTCACCGTCGCCGTCCGAATCTCAGCGGGCGTTCCGGCAGTGGTGTCTGCAACGATGTCCTCGGCAAGTGTTCCGAAGAATTCGAGACCCGACCAGGCCGCACGGACCTTGGGCGGCAGGAGGCGAAACGCGGTGCAGGCGGGCCGGGGTGCGAGCAGGAACATCGGTATGCCCACCGCCTCGGTCACCCGTTGCAGCAGGGCCCAGTGCCCACCGTGTCGAGCCAGGAGCAGCACATCCCCGAGAAGGTCCGCGTCGACGGTTCCCGCCGACTCCATATGCTCGATGAGCACGTCGAGCAGCGAGGCGACCACCGGTCCCGCCCCGGCCTCGGCGACGAGATCGTGACGCAGCTTGGCCGCGATGAGAGTCGGGATCTGCAGCAGCGTTCCGCGCGCGACGTCGTCGACTCGGATGAGGACCCCGTTGGTCTCGAGCCTGTCGATGACTCCTTCCGGATCATGGAATCCGGTGCCGCCGAGAAGATCATCGGACACCGCCGTCAGCACTCGCAGAGTGGTCGATTCGGATACGGTGCTGAGTTGCGCCAGCACTGCCGCTGCCGTTGCGTCGCCGGGCCCGAGCTCCAATGTCAACGGCGGGCACAGCTCGGCCACCCACTCGGAGAAGGTCGCAGATTCAGGATCTGCGCTGACGCCGGCCGCTGCTGCAGCGCGGAGTACCGACATGGCGAATCGAGCACGACCGGCACTCCCGACCCAGAGTCGTCGACAGAGCTCGGGGTCGACCGGCCCGGTGCCTGCGGACTCGAGCTCGACGATGAAGTCGCCCAGACTGCGACGAGGATCCTGTCTCCCACCCTCGGCGTTCGAGCTCATGGCCACCCATCCTTCACCTCGGCGGACCAAGCCCGCGTCGCATTCGTCGACGTACATCTCAACTCCTCCGCTCCTCCCCAACCTGACCCGACTGCTCCATCAGCCCATCGACTGCGGTCGGTCTCGGACTACCAATGTGCCCGCTCAGCAGACGATTATGTGCCCCTCCACGCCTCTTCTGCGGTAGTCCGCCATGGGAATGCGGATGCACGAACCGCTGGGGAGCACACATCCTGGTACCGTCGAAATCAGCGGAAGCCGATCGTGGTCTGCCGCTTCACTATCGTTGTTCTCATATCTGCCCAGGACCGTCTGCCCAGGTTCGTCTGCCCAGGTCGCTGGCCTCTGTCGCGGAGATGACCACGCACATGCCGAGGTCGGTCCAATCCCCGACAGCAGCGATTGCGAGCCCCAAAGAAGTGCCGAACGTTGGCAGAACGTTGGCAGTGAGGTGTGCCCAAGTGGCTGCACCTGCTGCCTGGAGATGAGGAACAGAGAAGCATGGCTGATGTGCTGAAGCAACTGGTCCGACCGGGTGAGCCGCCGACACCGTCGTATGTCCTCGACCTCCCGGTCCTTGAAGAGCAGGTCGGTGGTTTTCGCCGTGCGCTCGACCGTCACTGGCCGAACGCGATTCTGTCGTACTCGTTCAAGACCAATTCCCTGCCCTGGCTGCTCTCGTTCATGCACAGACGAGGGGTCTGGGCCGAAGTGGTCTCGGATTCCGAGTACGAATTGGCGCTGGCGGTCGGTTTCTCACCTGATCGAATCGTCTTCAACGGTCCGGTCAAAGGCCGTGATCGTCTCCGGCAGGCACTGCTCTACGGGGCCGTGATCAATCTGGATTCGAAGCGGGAGGTTCGCTGGGCGGCCGAACTGGCGGCGGAAGATCCGGACCGTGTGCTGCGTGCAGGATTGCGTGTGAACTGGGATCTTGATGCCCGCTGCCCCGGAGAGAACACCTTGGCGGGGGCCAGCAGCCGTTTCGGGTTCAATGCTGAGAGCGGAGAGCTCAGTCAGGCGATCACCACATTGAAGTCCGCTGGAGTTCAAGTCACGGGCCTCCATATGCATAGGAACTCGCGCACGCAGAGCCTCGAGGTGTTCCGCGCCGCAGCGGCGGTGGCCGCAGAGGTCATCACCTCTCATCAGCTTCGCCTCGATTGGATCGACATCGGCGGCGGGTTCTTCAACAGTCCCGGAGGGAGCCCGACCTTCGGTCAGTATGTGTCTGCCATCCGCGAGGAGCTCGATGCCACGATCGATTTCGAACAGACTCGCCTGATCGTTGAGCCCGGAGGGTCGCTCATTGCCGTTCCCGTCGAATTCCACGCACAGGTGATCGATGCGAAGAAGATCGGAGGTCAGCGCTTCGTCATCACCGATGCGAGCCGCACCGACATCGATCCGCAGTTCCGGCGCGAGAAGGATTTCGGGCTCCGCCTTGAAACGGCATCGACGGAGTCCGTTCCTGAGCAGGTGATCTGCGGATTCACCTGCATGGAGAATGACCGGCTGACCGTCCTCAAAGACGCCCCGCTGCTGTGCGAAGGCGATCGGATCATCTTCGAGCGGGTGGGCGCCTACACCATGTCCTATCAGTCGTCATTCATCGAGTTTCCGCCCGCGGTCTTCGTCCGTCACGGAGAGTCCTTGGAACAGGTCAGGAGAAAGGGCACCGCAGAAGACTGTTTGAGAGGAAACATCTGGTCAGAATCGGCTTAGCCGAGCACCGCGAAGCCTTCAGGCCCGGCCGAGCACCATGAAGTCGTCTCGTCGGGCCGAGGTGAGTCCGGGTTCACACCGCAGCAGAGACGGATCATCGTCCCACCCGACCAACGTTCTGACGATGTCAGCGGGGACGTCGGCTCCGGCGAGATGGCAGAACGGGTAGCCTCCTCCGAAACGCGGATTGACGTCGATGATGAGCGGCTCACCATCGGCTGACTCTTTGAAATCGACGTCGATGGGGCCGACCGGTGTGAGGACTCTGCCGAGAGCGCCCAGGGAAGCCGCGAATCGTTCAGCGGGCACTGTTGTGGCGACGTCTGTGTCTCCGTTCCGCATGCGATCCTTGCGGCGTGCCAGCACTCCGCGCAGCTCTCCGGTCCCATGCAGCGAAAAGATCCCGTCGACACCGTATTCGGTGCCTGGCAGCTGTTCTTGGATGATCACTGCGTCGAGACCGGCCGAGCTCGTTCTGCCGTCCGGGTTCTTCGCGGATTGCGCCGACTCGTCGACAGCCGCGCGAAGAGTCTTCGCGGAGGCGAACCCCAAACCTGCCGAGCCGCTGCCGAATCGATGCTTGACGACGAAGTCGCCGCTGGGGTTCACGCGGATCGCCTGCTCGGCTTCGCTGCCCAGCCACGTCGTGGGAGTCGGGATGGCGCAGTCATGGAGAGTCGCAGCCAAGAGGCGTTTGTCGAGGACGATCTTCTGGGCAGCCGAGCCGAGGGAGGCCACCGTACATCCGAGTTCCCGGAGATCATCGGCAAGACCATCCGCAAGGATCTGCAGTTCATAGTCATTGAGCGAGATGAAGAGGTCAGGAGACTCGCTTCGGGCCCACTCCAGCACTGCGCCGCGATACTCCGGTGAGTTGTAAGCTGGCAGGATCACGCTGCAATCTGCCGCTGCCAACGTCGGCGCCGATGACCGATACTCCAGCGCGATCACCTCACCCCGAATGCCCTGCGAGGCCAGAGCATCCTTGAACCAGCTCACATAGTGCGCTCGATAGGCGGCGGAGGCGATGGCGATTGTGAGGGGCTCGGTGACGGTCATGGACAGTCCTTCATTCACTGTGAATCGAAGTTCGCGAGAGCGAACACCTGGGCGATGTGCGCCGTTCCTGCGTTCCGAAGGACACGTAGGAGGGAAAGATCTGCGCCGGGGAATAGAACGTGACCGCCCAGAGCAGAAGCAGTGCTGCGATCCGGGCGTACATGCGCACGATCCAGGTGTGGAATCCTGCCCAGACGATGTCGCCGACCCCGCCGAGCAGCGAGGCGAAGAACACGAAGTACAGCAGGTCGCGCGGACCCTGTGCCGCTCTCCGATAGCTGCGGACCGTCCACACATCGATGCGGTCAAGCATCAGAGCGAGCAGCGGGACCCCGATGACCAGCCCAAGTGCGCCGAAGTTCCACCACAGGTCTCCGTAGATGGAGGCGACAGTGGAGAACCCCGTTCCGTAGAGTTCCGGGTCGGTGAGCGCCGCGAGTTCGTAGCCGATGGCTTCGGGGATCCAATGCGGGGCCAGGTCGTCGGGCAGTGCGGATCGCAGCGGAGACAGAAGAGAAGCGCCGAGGGTGGGCAGGCGTCCCAGTTCGGAGTCATGGATCAACGAGCCGAAGTTGCCGATGGCCACGAACATGGATGACAGTCCGGTGTCGTTGCCGTAGTCCCCGCTCAATGACACCTCGTATTCCTTCCTCCAGGCCCCCAACCCCGCCAAGAGGATGGGCGCGAGGATGACACCCACGGTCTTCATCCAGCGCCGTCCGTAGCGGAGGAAGAAGACATAGGCGAGGGCCAAGATGAGAGCGATCGCTCGCAGTCTGCCCGTACCGGAGATGATCAGCGTCGGGTAGGTCACGAGTGCGCCGAGCACGAGGACGATGTTCCACACACTCTGCAGACCCTTCGGGCTCAGCAGCGTCGCGACACAGATGAGCAGGATGGCTGAGAACCCGACGCCGTCGAGCACCGGCTCGAGCCGGTCACCGAGGACCGCTGCGATTGTGAGCACGACGGCTCCGGTGCCCTGCGCCCACTGCACAGTTCGCAGCGGCAGCACCACCGGCTCTGGGCGTCCTGTCGAGTCTGATCGCAGGCACAGCGCTCCGATGCCGATCTGAGTGAGAGTGCTGGCGAACAGTGCCGCATTGAGGTAGACCTCGGGGCGGGCTCCTTCGATGAAGTAGGGGTCGGGGATGACGAGCAGTCCGCTGATCCCGACGATGGCGGCACTGGAGGCCATGAAGTAACCGGGCATCGTTATGCGGTCACGGCCCAGGAACACGAACAGCGTCATTCCATGGACGAACGAGACGATCGACATCACCTCGCTGGAGACGTTCACGACTGAGGAGTCTGTCGAGAACCACAGACGAGCAACGATGACGACGAGGAGGCAGACAGACGTGAAGACGATGACGAAGAGCGGAGAATGGACGGGCGGATCCGAGTCAGCCGGGCGATCGGCTGACAGCTTCTTCTCCACCAATGTCAGGGACACAACCATTCACCTCCTGCCGCTCTCTCTGCTGTATGAACAGCCAGGTGCTCAGTCATCGCCGGCAGCCCACAGCCCGTGCGATGCCGAATGTCGACTCCGGCTGCGCCCCGGCAGACTCTCCGTCAGTTCGTCCACGGCTGCGCGAACATCCGGTTCGACGGCTGACACGTCTGCACGCTGTTCCGATGCGCGCGCTCCACGGCGCAGACGACGTCGCGGCGCTGCCGTTTCATCAGTCTGCGAGGCCCGTGCTGCATGGGCGTCTCTGTAGATCTGCGAATAGGTCGTGCTGTCGGTCTTCGGCATTCCGTTGAGCACCACGCCGAGGAGGCGCCGATCGACGAGCTGCAGCTTCCGCAGTGCCTGCGACATCTGGGTCCGGCGGACGGTTCCGCTGCCGGCAACGAAGATCGTCCCGGATACCCGCCGGGCGAGCGCGGCGGCGTCCGTGGCCGCCAGCAGCGGAGCTGAGTCGACAATGACGACGTCATACCGGGCTGCGGCTTCGTCGAGGAAGGCCGTCATCTGGTCGCTGTCGAGGAGTTCAGCGGGGTTGGGAGGAACCCGACCGCTGGCCAGGACAGTGAGGTTCGGCAGTTCCACGGGCTGCACCACATTGTCCAGATCGGAATCGCCGATGAGCACCGTCGACAGCCCTGCTCCTCCTTCGAGCCCCAGATAGCTGTGCAGTGAGGGATCCCGCAGGTCGGCGTCGACGAGAAGGACATTGCAGCCGGCACGGGCGAGCGCAGCAGCAAGGTTGATGGACGTCACCGACTTCCCCTCTCCTTTCACCGATGAGGTCACGAGCAGTGAGCGACTCGTCTCGCCCAATTCGAGGAACCGCAGATTGGATCGCAGTTCCCGATAGGACTCGGACTGATCAACTTCAGTTCCGTATTGCGAAACGAGGGTGTGATCGTCTCCTGCCGTCATCCGGGCCACGGTGCCGATGACCGCTGCATCGGTCAGAGCCTCGACATCGCTGGTCTTGCGGACCCTGTTGTCGAGGAGATCTCGCAGCACAGCAGCGAGGAGTCCGGCCAGCAGCGCGGCAAGCAGACCGAGGACGAAGTTCTGCACCAGGTTCGGTGACGCCGGACTGCTCGGAGCGGTGGCGGGGGTGACGACCGTGAGTTGGACGGTTGCCGGTCCACTCGCCGTTTCGAGCTCCGCCACCTGCGACCGGAGACTCGCTGCCACTGCGTTCGCCAGTTCTGCCGAGGATCGGGCATCGCCGGCCTGAGCCGTGATCGAGATGAGAAGGGTGTCTTCTGGAACCGTGGCCGAGACTCGTTTCGCGAGTTCTCCGGCATCGGTGGTCAGTCCGAGCGAGTCGATCGCCGGGTCGAGGACGATCGGGCTGCTCACCAGGTCGGCGTAGGTGGAGATCTGCTGGCGCGCATAATCGGCGGCAGCGGAGCGGTCCGCAACAGAGCTTCCGGGGTCCGTGCGCACGAAGACGTTCGCCGATGCCTCGTAGGTCGGCGGCTGCAGTGCAGTCACCCCGCCGACGGCGGCCAATACAAGAACAACCGTCGACAATGCGGCAACCCACCGCTCGCGGAGAATTGTGAGATAACGCTGAACGCTCATGATCGGCCTTTTCCATTGGAGGGATTCTGATGGTTGTCTGTTGGGCTCCCGGCTCTGTTCCGGTGGAGCATGCCGGGGTGTGCGAGTTCAGCTGGCATCGAGGACCACCTCACCCAGTCGTTCATAGGTCACGGCACGGTCGAACCGTTCTTCGGCCATGCGGCGGGATCCGCGTCCGCGTTCGGCCAGCTGCCTGCCGGTCGCCATCTCCACCAGGGCCTGGTACATGGATTCGATGCTCGGATCACAGCTGATGCCGGCACCGTAGTCCTCGAGGAGGTCGCGGTACTCTTCGCATTCCTGAGAGTTGACCACGGGCAGGCCTGCCGCCGCGTAGTCACCGATCTTGTTGGTAATGGACTGTGCGGCCCCGGCGACGATGGGATTCATCGCAATATCGCAACCGCGCAGGCGGGCAACCATCTCCGGGAATTCGAGTCGTCCGTAGAAGATGACTTCGTCCGGCAGATCGGCCAGTTCACGCCTCCATTGGCTTTCGAACGGCCCGGTGCCCATGACGTGCAGCCGCATGCGGATGCCATCGTGGTTCAGCTTGCGGACAGCACCGAAGACGGTGGGCAGATCATAGCTGTGGCCCAGGGTCCCGATATAGGCGAGTTCGACGTATCCGTCGTCGCTCGGTCGCTCTGCTGTGAATCGGTCGAAGCGGCTGAGATCCGTTCCCAGGTAGACGGTGCTCACTGCTGAATCGTCACCGCGTGCATCGGCGACTCGGCTCGAATAGGTCTCGGAGACGGTGATCACTGCGTCGGCTGCCCGGTAGATCCGTTCGGCCGTTCGGCGCAGCGGCGCGAACAGAGGACGACCTGCCCACTGCGGTCTGAGCACCATTTCGAAGGCCTCTGGCCACAGGTCCTGGACATCGATGACGAATCGCACTCCGTGCCGTTCGGCATAGTCGGCAGCGACCTGCGCGACCTCGAGAGAGGGGACGGCACAGTAGACGACATCAGGGACTCTGCGCTGTTGCAGATACTCGCTGAGTCTCTTGGCCAGCACACGATGACTGCGCAGACGTCCGATGGAGACATTGCCTCGGTAGTCCGGTTCAGCCAGATACGTCGTCAGATACTGCGGGTTCCGGATGAGAGTGAGATCCCGCTGCGACTTCGACAGGTGATGGAATGACGAGGTGACGAGTTCCACCTGCGCTCCACGCCGAGCGAGTATGCTCGCCAAGGTGTCGAAACGGTCATTGGGGTGGCTTCCACCACCGGTGAAATGAGCGATCATCAGGATGTCCATGGGTTCACTTCCTCGTCTCGTCTGTGAATCGGTCGGTCGTCTCAGGGGCAGATTCCTCGGTCGCCGCCATCAGCGCGGGCGTCTCTGCGTCGCTCACCGCACCAACCGGCTCACATTCCGGTGGTTGTGCTCGCATCGTTCCCTCATTTCTGCTCCGTAGCACCCTGGCAAGGGCGATCGCACCGGCCGCAGCGCAGACGCTGTAGCCGATGATCGATCCGTAGGCCGCGCCGAGCATTCCGAAGGGCGGAATCAGAGCGAGGTAGGCCAGCAGCGAGGCTGCGGTGCCGATGATCTCGACGATCGACACGGTTCCCGGTGCATCCGCGGCGATGAGCAGTCCCTGTTGGACACGGGTGAGGCCGAATACGATGGCGGACACTGCGAGGGGAATGATCACCGTGGTCGCCGGAAGGTAGGACTCCGGGAGGACGAAGAGGATCATGGCCCAGGCTGCGGCCCCGAGCAGCCCGGCGAAGACGGCGAGCAGGAGGAGGCTGCCGCCGATGAGCCTGACGACGGGGAGCGGACGCGATGAGAACGACGTCGACCAGCTGCGCAGGGAGGCATCCACCCACTGCTGCACCGGCCAGGTGGCCATCTCCAGGACAGTGGCCACGGTGACGTAGAGACCGAGCGCCGCCGAACTGCTCAGCACGGGCAGCAGCAGTCGGTCCGAGCGGAGCATTGCAGTGTTGCTGAAATCCGAGGGCAGCAGGACCAGGCCGCGGCGGCGCAGCCCCCGACTCTCCTCCCGCGACGGGGTCGCAGACTTCCACGACCTGGGCACGAGGAACAGCAGCGCCACGGCTGGCAGCGCTGAGGCGGCGTAGGCCCACATCCACAGCACCGGATCGTCCACTTTGAAGAGCACCAGCAGCATGGCACCGATGACGATGATAACCTGGGTGACGACCGCATTGACCGTGAACCATTTCCATTCACGGCTGCAGACATAGGCGACGCGCAGTGCCCGCACCAGGGAATTGAGTGCGACATAGCCGGCGATCGCGATGACGCCCAGCCACAGCCAGTCGGTGCTGAATGGCGAGAACATGGCGGCAAGGACCACGACCGGCAGGATGCAGAGAGTTCCCGGTGTCACCATTTTGGAGAAGACTCGGTACTCGGTGCCGAATCCCCCGGAGCGTGCCGCGATGAAGGGTCGTTCGAGGCCCATGATCGCGAAGACTGAGAGAAAGTACGCAAGCTGAAGTGCGAATGCGAGATCACCGCGCCCGGCGGGGCTGAGCACGAAAGCGGCCAGCAGGTTCACTGCCACGGCGCCGCCGGCGGCCAACACCTGCGAAGCGACCAGCACCGCGGCGGCGAGTTTGGCGCCGCCGAAGCGGTCACGTACGTTCATCGCCGGGGTCCTTCTCTCGGGTGAACGTCGGCATCGTATCGAATCCGCCTTTGTTGATGCCCTGTCTGCCCAGCACGGTCTGCACCGTCTGCAGCAGAATGTGCAGGTCGAGACGCAGGCACCGGCGGTCGACGTACTCCACATCGAGCCGGAACTTGTCATCCCAGTCGAGCTCATTGCGGCCTCGCACCTGTGCCAGACCGGTGATCCCCGGCAGAGTCTCGTGCCGTCGCGATTGCTCCGGCGTATAGCGCTCGAGGTATTCGACCCGCAGCGGCCGCGGTCCGACGAGGCTCATATCGCCCCTGAGGACGTTCCACAGCGAGGGCAGCTCATCGAGACTCGAAGCCCGCAGAAACCGTCCGAGCGGGGTCAGGCGCTGGCCGTCGGTGACATGTTTGTCGTCGGGATGGAGCATGGTCCGGAACTTGAGGATCTCGAAGATCTCCTCCCCTCGCCCCGGACGAGGCTGGCGGAAGATCACCGGCCGGCCGTGCACGGCGAGGACGATCACAGCGACTCCCGCTTGCACCGGTGCCGTCACAATGATTCCGAGCGCGCTGGCACAGACATCGATCGTCCGCTTCACCGTGTCATACGGCCGCCTCCGGCGTACCACGGTCTGATGACCTCGCCGCCGGCTCGGCGTCTTCGGATCGAACTCGCCCATCATTCTCCCTCCCCGAGGTTGAGCGCCCTTTGGAACAGAGCCGCGACCCCTTCGACCGCGGGAGCCAGCTGAAGCGCCGAGCGGGCGTAGGTGTCACGATCGCAGCCGTAAGGATCGATGACATCGTCGACTGTGACCTGTTTCGGGGACCGCCGCCGGCTGCGTCGCCGTGCGGCTGCTCCGACTGCCGCGCGCAGGCGCGCGGCCCGGTCTGCTGATGGCCCGCCGCCTTCGCTTATGATGTCGGCGTCGCGGGTCACCGCGGCGAGGCTGGCGAGTTCACGGATCGTGAAGGTTCTGCGGATGATTCGCGGATTGAGTTCGACCACTTCCCGCCTGTGGTCCCGTGTCATCACGAGGACGAGGTCGGCATCGCCGAGAGTCTGCTCGCTCACCTGCTTCGTGCGACGGGTACGGATTTCCTCGACGCCCATGTAACCGGCGATCTCTCGCACCTCCTCCGGAATCAGCCACCCCGAGGCGGCCCGTGTCCCGGCCGAACGCAGACGGATCTCGGATACGTCGGCGAACCTCTTTGCGAGCGCCAGCTCTGCGATGCGCGACCGACAGATGTTGCCGGTGCAGACAGCGAGCACATGGAACGTCTGAGGTGTCACTGCTCCTCCGTACTCTGCATCGTCACCTTTGCGTCGACAGCAACCGCCGACAGCGGATCCACTTCGAACTTGCCCATGAACGTGTCCTTTCACACTGCGGAACCATTGCGCGCAGGACTGCTGTCGATGATTGCGACCGACGACACCGGCGAGCTCTCAAAGACTCTTCTGCACCGTTCTGACCGGCTCGGAGAGCTCGGCGTTTCGGGGTTCACGCTACCGGCGCGGAAGGAGCTCGGACCGGGGCTCCACATGAGCCTGCGGTGACCCGCAGTGACCCTGCGGTGACCCGCTCGAACGGGTCTGGAGCGGAGCGAATCCTGGTTCGTCGTCTCAGAGGCGGATAAGCTTCTGAGTAACAGGCCGACGACGGTCGTTCAGACGGTCGTTCAAAGGTGTCAGCCTTCTTCGCGCCGAGGAAACATACGCCCATAGCTCGCACTACGCTGAGTGATTGCAGGAGGACCACATGACGTCGATTCCAGCCACAGTCGTGATCGGCTCGGCCGGCCGCCGCCTGTATCTCATCGATTGGTTCCGGCAAGCCTTCGACACACTCGAGATCGACGGTCGAGTGGTCGTGACTGAGAACGACAAGACGAGTTCGTCCGCGACTTATGGCGACATCGGCAGAATCATGCCGAAGTTCTCGGACCCTGCTTATGAGACCGCCCTGTTGGACCTCATCGCCGACCTCGAACCGCAGCTGTTCATCTCCGTCAACGACTATGAGCTCCATCATCTCCATGTGAATACGGACCTCGCGGACCGAATGCGGCAGTTAGGAGTGCTCGTCCCCGGTGTGTCCGCCGAATGGCAGCGCGGATGCGTCGACAAGTTACGGATGGCGCAGATGCTCACCGCGATCGGCGTGCGAACTGCGCCGACGGTCACCGGCGGAGACGGTGCAGGCCTGTCGGCACTTGCAGCGTATACCGATGACGTCGTCGTCAAACACCGGTTCGGCAGCGGTTCGTCGGGTCTCGCAATCGTGTCCGCTGCCCGGGCAGAAGAAGCTGTGGCCGAATCGCTGCTCTCCGCACCTGCGCAATCGGGCGGTGAGCCGACTGCCGACGATGTCGTGGTCCAGCCCAAACTCTCCGGCACCGAACACGGTGTCGATATCGTCGGTGCACTCCATGCCCCCGGTGACCTCGCCGCTGTCCTTGCCCGACGCAAGCTGCGGATGAGAGCGGGCGAGACAGACAAAGCGGTTACGGTGGATCCTGCCCCGTTCGTTGCGAATTCGGCTCTCATCGCGGAAGCGGCTGGACTCACCGGACTCATCGATGTCGACATGTTCCTCGACGGGGAGGGACACAGCACTGTCATCGACATCAATCCGCGCTTCGGCGGCGGATATCCATTCGTGCATCTCGCCGGAGCCGATGTCCCGCTGTACTATCTGGCCCAGGCCATGGGCAGAGACGACGGGTTCGAGTGGGGTCGTTATGAGCCCGGCGTTGTCTCGGCGAAGTACGAGAGCATTCGAGTCGCCGGAAGGGTGCCGGTGACTCCTACCAGTTCAGTAGAGTGATCGGGACCTGAACAGACTCTCTGGATTGGGAATCTCGTTGACGAAGCTCTGACGCTTACCGGACCCGACGACGAGTTGCTGCGAATCATAGGTGAAGTCACAGCGCACGATGTCTCCGACGCAGTCGTCGAGGATACTGCGAAGACGGAGCTCGAGGGCTGCGGATCGGGGCGCATTGAGCACCCACGTAAACTTCCCAATATCGTTCTGACGAAGCTGGAACTGTCGGATCTCCTGGAGCTGGTCAGCAAGTTCCATCATGCCCATATGCAGTATCCTCTGAGGCACCTCTGCGGTACCGCCGATGCAGAAATCCCGGTTGCGCCCACTGAGCTCCTGCAATATGCCGGGAATCGTCGCACCGGCGTCGTCGAGAGCGAACCGCCCGACGTCCCCTGTGTCATATCGGATATAGGGCGAAGCACGATTGAACAGGTCTGTGACCACAATTCGTCCGATTCCGCCCGGCGGAGCCGGGCGGTCCGAGTCCAGGTCCAGGATCTCGAAATGGAAGGTCGCAGTGTTGAGCCTGTAACGGGTCAGCGCGCCGTCCGAGATCCCGAAGATCCCGTTCTCGGTATTGGAGTACCTCATAGCGAGATCAACTCCTGCTTGGGCCCGGATGAGTTCGTTCAATGAGCTGGTAGCGGGCTCACCGATTCCAAGCACTGCACCGACGACTCCTTCTGCGAACTCGATGTCGTACTTGCGGAAGCCCTCGAAGAGCGCATCCAGATAGGAGCACAGCGCAACGACGATGGTGCCGCGTCGGCGCCTCAGCCATCGAGCGATCGCCCGAATACTCTGCTCATCGTGCTCTCCGCTGTACATCCGCTTGCCTTGTAGGAAATACACCAGCTTCGATCTGACCGAAACGTCGAACCATGTCGTGCCGTGGAGGGTCGGGGCAAACGGGTCGGCGCCGAGGAATCGAAAAGCAGCTACCATTTCGGCCCTGTGATGAGAGATCCGGTCGGCGTCGAAGTAGGAATCGTAGAGTACACCAGAAGTCCCAGACGAATAACGGCTGGCAAGGTTGTCAGAATTCACCCGCTCATCGAAGAACTGCGAACGGTCCGCCACCATCATCGGTTTCGTGACCACCGGCAGTGACTCGAAACCCTCGCCCTTCAAGTTCTGGTAGAAGGGCACATGAGTGCGAGCATGCCGCGCGATCTGTTCCAATGCGGCAGAGGAAGAACGGGATGCGGGGTTGTTCAGCGTCGAATAGACCTCTTCGACGACTGACGGTGAGACTCCGTTCGGCAGCATCTGAGCCGCGAATCGGCGGGCCGTGGACAACATGAAGTTTCCCTTCTCCTCTTCCGAGTATCTGTGTCAGGTTGCGTTGGCGCGTTGGGGAATTCGAGTATGGGACCGTCTGCCACGGGACTGAGTCACGGTGCAGCTCCATCGACGGCTGCGCTTCGAAGCTCGAAGTACGCAGTCGCAGTGACAATGACATGATCGATGTCGGCATCGGTCATCTTCGATCCGCTCGGCAGGTTGAGGCCGGTGGAGAAGATGCGTTCGGAGACCTCTCCGCCGTATATCGGCACCTCGGCGAAGACCGGCTGCAAGTGCATCGGCTTCCACAGCGGTCGGGTTTCGATATCGTGTTCGGCCAGCCAGGCTCCCAACTCGGCCGCACTGAATCCGGTCCGACGCTCGTCCACGAGGATCGCAGTCAGCCAGGCATTGTCGCGGTGGTCGTTGTCGTTGCCGAACACAGAAACCCCCTGCACCGCGGCGATTGTGTCGCTGTAGCGTCGACGGATCTCCCGGCGACGATCGACCATCGTGTCGAGCCGGGTCAGCTGCGCCCGTCCGAGAGCGGCGAGCAGATTGCTCAGCCGATAGTTGAACCCGATCTCCCGGTGTTCGTAGTGGGCCACCGGCTCCCGGGCCTGGGTCGACAGGAAACGGGCGTATTCTGCCAGTCGGGAATCGTCGGTGAGCAGTGCTCCACCGCCCGAGGTGGTCATGATCTTGTTGCCGTTGAATGACACGACCGCGGCGTCGCCGAAGCTGCCGCAGGTGACAGCTCCATAGCGGGATCCCAGCGATTCGGCAGCGTCGACGAGGACGGGGACTTCGAATTCGGCCGCGATCGGCAAGATCCGGTCGTAGTCGGCGGGCCGTCCGAGCAGGTCGACCGGGACGATTGCCGCCGGCTTCTTCTTACCTCGGATCGAGTTCTTCAAAGCCCGGTGCAGCTGTGCCGGATCCATGTTTCCGTCCGAGGAGCAGTCGACGAATACAGGTTCGGCTCCGCAATAGGTGATGGCGTTCGCCGTTGCGGCGAAAGTCATCGTCGACGTGATCACCAGGTCTCCCGGCCGCACTCCGAGACCGAGAAGGCCGAGGTGGAGAGCCGCCGTGCCGGATGAGAGCCCAACCGCATAAGAGACTCCGACTTTTGCCGCAAGCTCGGTCTCGAACGCTTCGAGGTCCGGACCGACAGGTGCTATCCAGCCGCTGCGAAACGCGCGCAGCAGGAATTCCTCTTCGAGCTCCCCGACGTCGGGGCCCGACAGGAGGATCCGGCCGGCGGCCGGGACAGGCTGAGGCTCCGGTGCGGTCTGCGGCTTCGTCGGTGCCGCGTCCGAGATCGTCATGGCCTGACCTCGTCCGAAATCAATGTGGTCGGCACCGGCAGGTGGACAGCTCCGCCGACGGGTTCTCGGCGGTCCACTTGATGACCGAGTTCCGGTTGGGGACGGCAGCTGCGGTCACAGAACTCGTCGATGACGCCTCGCTCAGCCATGACGACCGGCAGATCGGCAGGTGAGAGCTCCGGCGCTTCGACCCGGCTGATCTTGTCGTGGATTCGGATGACTGTGCCTTCGTAGTCGCCGAAGAGCTCCTCATCGAGCTTCTCGCCTTCGCGCAGACCGGTGTAGACGATCTCGGTGTCCTGATTCGACATCGCAACCAGGCTGCGGGCGATGTCGACGATGCGCACCGGTTCGCCCATATCGAGGACCATGACGTAGCCGTCTTCGCCGATCGTCGCCGCCTGCAGCACCAGCTGACAGGCCTCCGGGATCGTCATGAAGAAGCGTCGGACCTCCGGATCGGTAACCGTGATCGGACCGCCCTGTCTGATCTGCTCCTGGAACGACAGGAGCACCGATCCGCGCGAACCGAGGACGTTGCCGAAGCGGACCGAGAGATAGGTGCCTGGAGACTTCGCAGCGAATCCGCTGACCAGTCGTTCGGCGATCCTCTTGCTCCGGCCCAGTTCACTCGTCGGTGCGGCGGCCTTGTCCGTCGAGATGTTGACGAAGGTTTCGACTCCGACAGCATGCGCGGCTTCGAGGACGTTGAGAGTGCCATGGACGTTCGTCTTCCAGGCCTCCTCAGGGAACCGCTGCAGCATCGGCAGATGCTTGAGTGCCGCCGCATGGAAGACGATCTGCGGTTTCGCTTCAGCGAAGATCTGGTCAAGGGCGCTCCGGTCGCGGATATCAGCGAGCACGGTGTTCGGCGACATCAGCAGCGCCGAGCCGTACAAAGTGAGTTCGACTCCGTGCAGCGCGGTCTCATCCCGATCGAGCATCACGAGGCTCTCGGGGTGGAGAGCGAAGAGCTGCCGGCAGAGCTCGCTGCCGATCGATCCCCCTGCCCCGGTCACGAGCACCCTCTTGCCGGCCACCTTCTCGGCGATCTCTGCCAGATCGGTGTGCACCGGGGCACGGCCGATGAGGTCCTCGACCTTGATATCGCGGATATCGCCGATCTCGACCCTTCGATTGACCATCTCTGCCAGCGGTGGGATCGTCCTCAGCCATTTCCCTGTCGGCTGCAGACGATCACGGCAGGTCTGCAGGAATTCCGCTTCCGAATCGGCGATCGCGACGATGACGCCGGAGACATTGAGCCATCCGGCCACCTCGGCGATGTCCTCACTCGTCCCGCGGACACGGACCCCGTGGATACTCAGTTGACGTTTGTGGGGGTCATCGTCGATGAGCCCGACGGGAAGATATGCGCCATCCGAATCAGAGAGCATCTGCCGAATGAGGGACTCGGCCGCGGTACCGGCGCCGACGACGAGCACTCGCTCACCCTGCAGAGGGCGCGTTGCGATCTGGTGGGACCAACGGATGAGGTAACGGCTGCCGGTCATGAAGATGACTGCGGAGAACACGGTGAGCAGAACGAACGGGGAATCCCCCAAGGTGACAGCCATCAGACCGCACGCGATGATCAGGGCGATGATGGCGATACCGCCGTATTCGGCGAAGCTGCCGTAATGGTAGCGGCTGCGGTAGAGACCGATGAGCAGGCCGAGGAGCAGCTGCAGGACCGGCGCGGCCGTGAGCGCGGAACCGAGTTCGACTCCGCTGACGACGCCGGTGCCCATGACGGCCGATGCGAGCAGTCCGGCAATGGCCCATGCAGCCACGTCGAAGACCAGCTGGAATCTGGTCTTGCGCCTCCAGATCCGCGTCACCAGTCGCGCCGGCCACGACGCACCGGAGGTCACCGGGGCCGGTGGTGGCGCGCTCACAGTTCCCGTGCGGGTGAGTGGATTCGGATGTTCTGACACAGTCATCGTGATCTCCCATGCTCGACTGATCCGGCCCAGTCGTTGTGGTAGCCGGGCATCGTCGGTGAGAGCCGGCGATGCAGCGATTCCAACTGCGGAATGCGTCGACTTCACGCTATGGGGGTTCGGTGGCTGCTCCGCCGCTTGCGGAGGAGGGACTGCGGTCATCCGCGACGGCCGTGCGGTATGCCGCTCAGAGGGTTCCTCCTCCGCCGGTGCTCAGACGGCGGCGAGACTCGGATTGCCCGCCAAGCGGGACACGAGTTCGGTTCGCGAACCGACGTTGAGCTTGCGGTAGACAGCGGTGAGTCGGAGTTCGACGGTGCGCAGCGAGACGAAGATCCGTTCGGAGATCTCCCGGTTCTTCAGTCCGGCACGGACCAGCTCGACGACCTTGAGCTCCTCATCGCTGAGTTCGCCGAGGCGCGGCAGCTCAGGTCTTGCCGGCGCCTGAGGCTCTTCGACGATCTGCCCGGTGCGGAGGTGTTCGGCGAGCCGACCGGCCCCGATTTCGCGAAGCAGTGCCGCAGCCGCGAGCCTCTGTTCGCGCGCCCTCAGCTTCGAGCCGTTGTCGGTGAGCCTCGATGCGAAAGCAGCATGAGTGGCTGCCTTCTCGAAGACGAATTCGGAGGAGCTGGCCTGTCGCAGTGCTCGCCCGAAGAGATCGGTGGCGGTATCCCCGGCGGCCAGGAGTGCTTCACTCCGGCCGACGACCAGTTCGGTCCACTGAGAAGGGCATGTCTTCGCGCGGCCGCGCAGCTTCTGCAGCAGAAGAGTCGCATGTTCCCTTCTGCCGACACTCACCAACGCCTCGATGAGATCGCCTTCGAAACGACGCACGTTCGGATTGGTCACAGCCGCGGAGAGCTGTTCGCAGCGCCGAAGGTGTCCGAGGGCTTCGGCCGGACAGTCGGTGCGCAGCAGGTATCTGCCCTGAAGCGCATTGAGTTCGGCCAGCAGGCGGTGATTGTTCGTCGCCGAAGCCAGAGCTGCGGTCTGCTCTTCGACCGGCCCCGCTTCTCCGACACGTCCGGTCAGCAGCAGCTTCCAGGCGTGCAGCAGCAGAGTCCGGTCCCGACGGACGACGGCGAGTCCTCTGCTCTTGTCGGCGGCCGATTCCCCGATGATCCTGTCGATGATGTCGACGGCTTGGCTGACACGGCCGAGGCGCACTTCCAGATCGGCGCGGACGCAGTCAACCTGTCGCTTCCAGACTCGGTTCGCAGCGCTCGTCTCACCGATGTGGTCGAGCACAGCTGCGGCGGCTTCGTAGTGTTCGGTGAGCATCAGCCCGGTGGCGACGGCGAGTCCGAAGCTCGGTCTGATCGAATCCTGGTGTTCCTGCAGGCTCGCGAATCCGGCGAGTGCCGATCCGTCTTGTCCGCTGTTGCTGTCGAGCAGGATGCGAACTGCCTGCGCAAGCTGCTGCTCTCCTGCGCGAAAGTGCTCGCTGGCGGCTTCGGCGAGCGTCAGGAGCTCCTGCGCTCGGGAGAATTCTCCTCGTTCACAGTGGCAGAGCGCCAGAGTCAGCTGCAGGCGCGCCACTTCGACGGGCGCCTGCTCCGATTCGTCCCTGCTCCACGACGTGAACAGTGAGGAAGGCAGTGTCTGCGTCTCAAGGAAGACGTTGCGGACTTCGAGGGCCCGAGCGCGGACGACGACCGCTGCCCGGTTCGATCGGGAGGCGATTCGCACATAGCGACGGGAGAAGGCGAACTGCCCGTGATCGGACAATGTCTCGGCGATCTCGACCAGCTGACCGCGCACCTCTTCGAGATCGCTGCAGACCCGGATGGCTCGTTCGGCGAATTCGACGCCGCCGGCGGTGAGTTCGCGTCGGACCAATCCGAGAGCGTGCGCCGCCAGATGCTGCGCGGTCTCCTCCCCCGGGTCGACGAACGAGACATGCCACGCCTCGACCTGCGGCCAGGTGTCGGCACAGTCCTCGACCAGTGCGAGATGGGTTCTGCGGCGCTCGCTCGCCCCCATCGACTGCTGCACCATGGCGCGGACGAATCCGTGCGGTATCCGCAGAAAAGCTCCCCGGCGTTCGATCGTCCCGCGCGACTCCAACTCGTCGACAGCTTCCCAGAACCCGGGCATTCTCCTGGCCAGGGGCCGCAGAGGAGTCAGCGGGGACAGGGACAGGCACCTGAGCAGCTCATCGGCATCGGGCGTCAGCCCCTCGACATAGTCGGCGATCATCGGACGGCTGGCCGGTCCCACTCGCACCGGGATCGTCAATGCGATCTCACCGCGCATCTCACTCGGCGCCATCTCCTCGAGGATGTGGCTGACCGCCAAGGGCCGGCCCGACGCGGCGTGGGCGGCGATCTGGGCCGCCTCCTCGGCGATCCTCGTGTGTCCGAAGCGGACGAGCGCGAGGTCGCGGGCAAGCTCGATGAGTTCGGCGATGCTCAGCTCCGCAAGTTCGATCTCCGGCACCGAGGCGAACGGACCGTCATCGTCGATCGACCGTGAGGTGATGGCGATATGCAGGCGTCCGATCTTCAGACGGCGGAGCACCTGCCCGAGCACCCGCTGCGAGTCCATGTCCATCTCGTCGGCATTGGGTACGAGGATGAGCGTGTCCTCCTCTCCCGGGATCGATCGGAGGGCCGTCATGATGCTCGGCACGATCTCATCGGCGGCGAGCTCCGCCGGGTCCGAGGGCCCGTCGGCGGATGCGCTGACGGCGGCGAGCAGACCGCCGATCCCGGAGAAGGGGGTGTCCTCGTCGAACGGGCTCGATGCCACCCTGATGACTGTCCCCTCCCACTCCGATTCGAGTGCGCGCAGGATCGAACGCCTGCCGGTCCCGAAGCCGCCGGTGAGAGCTGCGGAGCGATGCCGGGAGAGGAGGGAGCGGAGGTCGCCGACTTCTTTGCGACGAATCACCTGACGCATGATCCACCTCCGGTCAGGGAGTCCGGGGAGATCATTCGGAGAATGATTCCCGGTACGGGGACGGACGCTGCCGTTCGTGCAGCGCGGTGAACGGTTCGCAGAGGAGGCTGAAGTTTGATGTCCATACACCGATGGTGCTCGCCGGGAGCCCTCCGCAACCAGGTGGCCGACACGGGAGTCCCCAACGGGTAACTACTCAGTCACCACCAGGTCACCACTGGACCATCGCATCGAGTACTCGCTCGTGGCCGAAATCCCGCAGTTGCGGATACTCGCTTCCGGCTCAGGCCCGCATTCGACCTTCGGAATTCCGCATCGCCTCGGCGACCTGTTCTCTGCGCTCGACACCGAGTTTGCGGAACAGTCGATAGGTGTGACCCTCGACCGTGCGTACCCGCACCCCCAGTTCCGACGCGATCTCCGCATTCGATCGGCCTGCGACGATGAGTGCGCTGATCTGCTTCTCTCGTGCAGTCAGCTCCGCGAGCCGACCGCCCGAGCCGCGATTCTGAACTCCGTGAGAGCCGAATCGCTCAGCCAATGCCATGCACTTGCCGGCCAGGTCGGGCATCGACGGTCCGTATTCTTCCGCGAGAGCCGTCAGCGCTGCCCGATCAGCGTTCCGCAGAGCTGCGCCGAGGCGGCCGACGATATCGAACTCCCGCCCGGTTCCGTGCGTGGCCGCTTCGCACATCGCCTCCGGCGCGATCTCGTCGAAGTGCAGGAAGAGGTGCAGACGGATGAGCACGACGATCGCTGCGGCCCCATCGGCTTCGGCTTCTCTCAGCCTCCGTCGCAGCTCGTGCTCGTACCGGGGCTCTCCTGTTCGGATCGCTCGTGCGGTGGTTCGCAGCACGAGTGCCCGGCGGTATTCGTGGTAGGGAGCCGTGACGGGCAGCTCGTCGAAGCGGGCGTGCAGGTCATCGGCCTCAGCCGGGGTTCCGACACGTGAAACCGCATATTCGGCCTCGGCCAAGGCGATGGCGAGCTGAGTGCCCTGGTTCCAATAGGTGAGCGATTCGATCGCTGCACGGAGTGCCTTCATCGCCCCCGGGAGGTTGCCCTCAAGCAGGTGGGTCTGCGCCCACAGCAGATCGACCGGACCCGAACGGGCTGACAGATATGCGATGTCATGCGTCGGCAATGTTGTCATCAGCTCTTTCGCTTCGGCGATCCGTCCCAGCTGCAGCAATGTGCGTCCCCGCAGCATGATCAGGTGAAGCACCCCCGTGCTTTCGAAGTGGAATTCGGTCTGAGCGGATTCGAGGAGGGCGAGTGCTTCCAAGGTGCGGCCCGAGTCGAGCATGTCCGTTGCATGCAGCATGGTATCGAGGAGGTGGAAGTTGCCCGGCGCCGCAGTCTCGTGGGAGAGCCCGGCGAAGACATCGACGGTGAGCGGTCGGCCCTCAGCCACGACTGCAGCGACTCGATCGAGCAGCCTGAGTCCGAATTCTGCATCCACTCCCGCCCCGGGATGCCCATCACCATCGAGTTGAAGCCGTTCCAGAGCGGTGCGGAAATCCGCAAGCCGCAGAGCGGGAGACATCGTGCTGAAGGCCCGGTTCATCCAGACCACGAGGGAGTCGACGACGAGCTGAGCACAGCAGGCGGTGCGAACACCGTGGGCCACGAGGTCGAGGCCGAGCGGAATCTTATTGCATCCGCAATAGAGCAGAGCGACCGCGAGCAGGTCGTGCGGGCCCATCCGCTCCGTCGGGATCTCCGCGATCAGCCGCATGGCCCGATGCCAATCCCCGAGGCGGGCAGCGATCAGTGCCGCTTCGATGGTCCGTGACTCGCTGATCTCTGCCCCGCAGATCAGTCCCCATTCGGCCCTGACCATCTGTGCCCACTCCGAAGGCGCATCTCCACACGCATCGATGAAATCGAACCGCTCTCGGCTCCGACCGGTCGGCGTTGTGTACCTGATCGTGTCCGAGGTGTGGTTCTCCACCGCCTCGTAGATATGAGCTCTCCTCGGATCGGTCTTCAGCTCTCCGGCGGCCACGAGCTCGTCTGCGGCCTCTCCGAGTCCAGCCTCGAGCAGCGTCGCAAGCTCCACCTCTCCTGCGAGGACGACCAGTTCGAGGGCTTCTGCCTCTTTCGGCGAATGGTCGGCAAGACCGATCCGTGCATAGTCGCGGGCACGCGCATCGTAGTCGATGTCGAGTCCGTCGAGAATCCACACTCCTCGACGCATGAGGAAACGCGAACGCCTTCCGGTGTACTCGAGCAGTTCGATCAGCCTCCCGGGGTTGCGCCTCGAATGGAAGTCGACGATGTCGACCACGGCCTGGGACACGATATGGCCGAGGCGGTGTTCGATCATCGACCGATAGTCCTCGCGCGGCAGCGGGCCGAGAACGAGATGCTGGAGGACATGGTCTTCGACCAGGGCCGAGAACGGAATCAGCCCATCGTCGATGTTGGCGCGCGACATCGCGACGAGCCGGATCGATCCGACGCTGGCCAGGTCCGTCAGGATCTCCTGCGAACGGGAATCGAGCAGATGGGCATCATCGACGAACACCGCCCGCGGGGCTCGGGTCGAGGTGAGTCGGGACACGATACGCCCCAGGAGCGTGGACGGGTCTCCGTCGAGATCCACGAGCAGACCGAAGACGCCGAATTCGACGTTCTGATGGACCCGGTCTCCGCAGATCCAGATCGCGTCGCCCGCGTCTTCGAAGACCGTTCGCGCCAGGAGGGTCTTGCCGACGCCGATCTCGCCTTCGATAAGGATGCCCGAGCATTCCGAGCAGCGCAGAGTCTCATGGATCAGGTCGAGTTCGGCCGTGCGACCGAAGATCTTCGTCCCGGTCTGGGTGCTCGCGGCCGATGCAATGCTCACTTCCTCAGCCATTCCGCCACCACCTCTCGCAGCTCGTGCCGATTGACCACATGCGTCCGGCGGTAGAGACGACCGAGGTGCCATTCGACGGTTCTGGCCGACAGATGCAGCTCCTCTCCGATCTCTGCGCTCGTCCGGCCTTCGACGACGCCGGTGATGATCGAGTGCTCGAGTTCGCTCAGGCTCTCTGCGAATCGCTTCCCGTCGGCGTCGAAGTCGAGCACCCGTCGGCTCCTCCCCAGGAGTGCCCGGGCTTCTTTGGCGGCTGCGGCATCGCCTGCGCCGACAGCGCGCTTTCGGGCCTCGCCGGACAGCTGGGCACAGAGCACGACGGCGCCGAACAGAAGTGCCTCACGCGCCGCACCGATGAGGGCCTGCAGATCGTCTGTGCTGAAGGCATGAGCCATGGCACGCAGCAGGCGACCGAGTGCGCCATCGATTCTGCCTGCCGACGCGGACAAGCTGCAGATGGCCTGTTCATGCCCGAGTCGACCGGCTTCGAGCCACGCGAGGCAGGCAAGAGTGTGGGCGCCGTGGTCTTCGGCCCACGTTCCGAGATCATTCAGCTGAGGAGCCGCGGGCACCGGCGAAGCCTGCGCCAGTGCTTGAAGATCGAAGAGTCTGGCTTCGAATGAAGCCCACCACGAATGCCGGCTGGCTTCGGCCTCCTCGTCGACAGCGATTGAGATGACGTCGGTCCGCTGATGTGTCAGCACGGCAGAGAGACTCTGCGCCGATCTGGCCATTCCCGCTATATCGACGATGTCGGATGGGTCGGTGACGAGATTGAGTGCGCTGAGGGTGCGATGGGCATTCGCCACATTTCCGGTGCGCAGGTCGATGAGCGCGTTCGTCAATCTGGTCAGTCGCCGGCTGGAGGTCAGTTCGTCCATGGCGGTCCGCGCATCGGCCCAGTCTCCGGCGACGAAGTTCGCCACGAAGAACTGTGGAACGGCGTCTTCCCGTTCGAAAGATTCGGGCCCTGGAAGTTCGAACATCAGCCGGGCTTGGGCAATATAGCTCAGTCCCAGTTCGATCCGGCCGGCCAACACTTCGGCAACGCCGAGGAACGCACATGCCCGCAGGCGGTGGCGCACCAGACTGGCATGGTTGAGATAGACGCTTTCGGCCAGCGAGCAGGCAGCGGCGATCCGACCGCCTTTGAGTTCGAATCGGGCCCGCGTGGCGTCGAGCCGGCCGAGATCAGCAGGCGAGGCCAGCCGGTCACGGACCCATGCCAACTGCAGTCGTTCAGGGGCGCGCGGGTCCGTCAGCCGCAACTCCATCGAGGCGAGCCGAGACAGGTACTCCTCTGCCCCGGACCCTGGGTTCAGGCAGGCCTCGGAGACGAGCGGGTCGATGATCTCCCTGGCTTGTCGGAGTCGGCCGGCGCCCCATTCGCAACGGGAGAGTTCGAGGTCGAGCTCGGGCCCCCGGTAGCCGCTGGTGCGGATGATCTCCGCGGCTCCGAGGTACCTGCCACGTGAGTTTCCCCAGGTGGCGGCGTCCAGCACCTGCTTGGGAGTCGGCACCCGACCCAAGGAGATCGACCACGCTGCATAACCGAAGAGCGCCCTTCCGTGGAGAGCCGCATGGTCGACTCCGGTATCGAACCGGGTGAGCAGTTCGAGGCTGCGAGAGGGCGGGACCGCCGCGCGGACATTCTCGGCCGTGACTGGTTCATGCATGCTCACCTCTCCGCCTCTCCCCTTCGAAATCGCGAGGAGGCCATCCTCGGCCAGAGAATCGATGATCCGGGGACTGGTCAGTCCGACGAGCACGTCATAGGGCACTGCTTCGATGAGCGAGACGGTTTCGATGACCTCTCGGCTGGGCTGATCGGCACGGGCGATCGCGGTCTCGACTCCACCGGTCCGGCTGCGCCCGAAGAGCAGTCTCTCGAGCAGCCGCGGATTGCCATGGGCAAGAGCGCTCAGCTCTGAGACCGATCTCGTCTCTGCCTCCATGAGTCCGACGCTGTTGATCATCGCAATCGCATCGGCCTCGTCGATTCCGTCCAGATCGACCCTGACGACGCTTCCGGTCAGCCACAGCCCGGCGATGAGATCGACCGGGGGCCGCGCGGATTCGGCGGCGATGACGATCTTGATCCGACGCGCGTCCGTCAGCTGCGCCAGCACGGCCAGAGAATGATCGTCGACGAGATCAGCATTGTCGACGACGACGAGAGGGCGTCCTCCCGCTGATCTGCGCTCGAAGAGATCGCCGATCACCGACAGCGCTCGACCGGGCGGAAGGTCGGTGCCGAGGCCTTCGCGAGAGAGGAGTATTTCGAAGATTCCGAGATTTCGGACTCGAGCGCTGCCCGATCCGCGCAGGCGGGTGACCGACAGATCGACGTCGAGGCGCGAGAGTGCGGCGTTGACCAACGCGGTCTTCCCGACGCCCGCCGCGCCGACGATGAGCGCTCCCAGATGCTTCTCACCGGCGATCGCATCGACGACCGTCGACATCTCGGACCCATATCCGAAGAGTCGGCGCGACGGTGCGACCGGGGGGATGCGTGTAGTCCGACCTGACACGTCACTCAGCTTTCCGTACCCCTGGGGATGTTCTGCGGCGGGGAATGCGGAGCCCATCGGCACGGGGTTCACTCCGGATGCGCTCTCATTTCGGATTCAACAATGAAATTCCTGAGTTAGTCTTACCACTCGCGATAGGTGTAGTAATACATTTTTGAAACAAAGTTAGCCGATTGTGACATGAACATCCGATCGGACGGGGGCGCCTCGGCGAGGATCTCGGCCTTCACCCACTTGTGAGCCCGAACACCGGACCGTACCATTGGAATCAAGTTACTGAACGATCTATAAGGAGTTCGCATGGACACCCTACTGAATGCTGAAGAGCGCGATTTCGCGCAGCAGATGCGTCAGTTCTACCGCACGGAGATCCCCGAGGAGCTCCGCTTCAAGGTCGCCACCGGCCAGGAGCTGAGCAAGGACGACATGGTCACCTCGCAGCAGATACTGAACAAGCACGGCTACGCAGTTCCGAACTGGCCGGTCGAATGGGGCGGTCAGGACTGGACTCCGGTGCAGCGCCACATCTGGCTCGAAGAGATGCAGCTGGCCTGCGTCCCGCAGCCGCTGCCGTTCAACGTCTCCATGGTCGGACCCGTCATCGCGACCTTCGGTTCGCAGGAGATCAAGGAACGCTTCCTGCCCGCCACCGCGAACATCGACATCTGGTGGTCGCAGGGATTCTCCGAACCCAACGCCGGCTCCGACCTCGCTTCGCTCAAAACCACGGCAGTGCGACAGGGCGACAAGTACATCGTCAACGGTCAGAAGACCTGGACGACTCTGGGCCAGTACGGGGATTGGATCTTCAACCTCGTCCGCACTGATCCGGATGTGAAGAAGCAGGCCGGCATCTCCTTCCTGCTCATCGACATGAAGACCCCCGGCGTCACCGTCCGTCCGATCCAGCTCATCGACGGCGGCCACGAGGTCAACGAGGTCTTCTTCGACAATGTCGAGGTGCCCGTCGAAAACCTTGTCGGCGAAGAGAACAAGGGCTGGACCTACGCGAAGTTCCTCCTCGGCAACGAGCGCACCGGAATCGCCCGCATCGGCGGGTCGAAGGTCAACCTCGCCCGTGCCAAGGCCTATGCCGCGGTGACGAAGACCGCGCGCGGCACTCTGCTCGATGACCCCCTGTTCTCCGCTCGTCTGACGAAGATCGAAGCCGAACTCACCGCGCTCGAGATGACCCAGCTGCGGATCCTCTCGACCCAGGCCGCCGGGTCCGACAAGCCGGATCCGCGCTCCTCGGTGCTCAAGCTCAAGGGTTCCCAGCTGCAGGAAGACATCTCCGAACTCCTCGTCGACGTGCTCGGCCCGCAGGGTCTCGACTTCGTCTCCGACCGCGTGCAGGGCCAGGGTCTGTCCGACCTGCCCCACGGCGCCGTGGATGCCCTGCCCGCTTACTTCAACAACCGCAAGGTCACCATCTACGGCGGTTCGTCCGAGGTGCAGCGCGGAATCATCTCGAAGGCACTGCTCGGTCTCTGAGATACCGACGCTCACACGATCTCTGAAGAAGGACAACAATGGATCTTGAACTCAACGACATTCAGCAAGAACTCGCCAGCACCCTGAATAAGTACCTGCGCACCGAGTACGACACCGCCCAGCGCGAAGAGATCCTTCGCAGCGAAGAGGGCATCTCCCGTGAGAAGTGGCAGGCCTTCGCCGAGATGGGCCTGCTCGGTCTCGCGATCCCCGAGTCCTACGGCGGCGCGGATATGACCTTCAACGAGGTGGCCGTGGTCGCCGAGGCGTTCGGTCGTTCACTCGTGCTCGAACCGTTCCTGGCTACCGCAGTTCTCGGCGCCAACGCCGTCCTGCTCGGCGGCAGCGAGGAGCAGAAGCAGGCCATCCTGCCCGGTGTCGCAGAAGGCCGGACGTTCCTCGCCCTCGCCGCACTCGAGCCAGGACTGCGCTACGCCGTCGACGCTCCGCAGACTCAGGCTTCGGGAGCCGACGGCGGTTTCACCCTCACCGGTGAGAAGAACAACGTGCTCGGCGGAGACGTCGCCGACCACTTCATCGTCACCGCCACGCAGAACGGCGAACTGGGCCTCTACCTCGTCGCCGCCGATGCCCAGGGTCTGTCCCGCGTCGCTCAGCGTCAGGCCGATGGTCTGGGCAGCGCGAACCTCAAGCTCGACGGAGTCGCCGCTCAGCGTCTCGACGCCGCCCACGCCAACGCCGTCCTCTCCGAGGTCCTCGACCTGGGCAATGCCGCGATCATGGCTGAGGCCGTCGGTGCGCTCGAAGCCTCGCTGACGATGACCGCCGAGTACCTGAAGACCCGTGAACAGTTCGGTGCACCGATCGGAGCGAACCAGGCCCTGCAGCACCGCGCCGCAGACCTCTACGCCGAACTCGAGTACGCGCGCAGCATGGCCCTGTACTCACGCCTGGCCGTGACCTCCGAGGTCCCCGGCGCCGAGAAGGACCGCCACCGCGACGTCATCGCCGCGAAGATCATCGTCGACCGGGCTGCTCGCAACATCAGCCAGGAGTCGATCCAGATGCACGGCGGCATCGGCATGACCATGGAATACCCCATCGGTCACTACGCCAAGCGCCTGACGGTCATGACCCGCACCTTCGACGACGCGGATTCGCTGACCGCGGAGCTCGCCGAACTCGGCGGACTCATCGAACCCCGGGCCGCCGATCTGAACTGAGACTGCGTCCGCTGCAGCGCCGCAGACTCGGGATCGAGAGTGCGGCGCTGAGCCTCGGGCCACGCGAACGCCCACCGAGGCGGGCCGAACGCCCACTGAGACGGGCGAGAGCCTATGAACGACAAGCGCCGAGGCGGCACGATTCCGGTCGTACCGCCTCGGCGCTTTCGCATGCCTCCTCGGAGCCTGTCGCGCCCCCCTCGGCGCTTTCGCGTGCCTCCTCGGCGCTGCTCGTTCATCGGCTCTGCCGAGTCAGCAGCGATCAGCATCGTCTCTTCTGCACCAACTCCGTTTGTGGTCAGAGAACCGAGGCGAAAAGACGATTTCGGCGACGTCGCCTCGGTTCTCTGACCACAAACAAGCCGATCGGACCGGCAACAGATGTAGCGGCGGGGCACTCAGTTCACGGGCTGGCTGTACACGTGTCGGCGGATCCAAGAGTGCATGGTGATCGCGGCGGCTGCGGCGGCGTTCATCGACCGCGTCGAACCGTACTGCGCGATCGAGAGCACGTCCCGACTCGCCTGGTGCGCCTCTTCGCTCAGGCCCGGCCCTTCCTGACCGAACAGGAGCAGGCATCGCTTGGGCAGGTCGTAGGTCTCCAGCGGCACGGAGTCCGGGAAGTTGTCGATGCCCAGCAGCGGCACATCGTTCTCGGCACACCAGCTGAGCAGGTCGTCCACACTCGGATGGTGGATGACGTGCTGGTATCTGTCGGTGACCATCGCTCCGCGCCGGTTCCAGCGGCGTTTGCCGACGATGTGCACGGCCGCGGCGTTGAACGCATTGGCGGTGCGTACGACCGAACCGATGTTGAGGTCGTGCTGCCAGTTCTCGACACCGACGTGGAAGTCGTGCCGCGAAGCATCGAGGTCGGCCACGATAGCATCGTGCTTCCAGTAGCGATACTTGTCGACGACATTGCGTCGATCGCCCTCACTCAGCAGCTCCGGGTCGAAGTGCTCCGCCACAGGCCAGGGGTCGGTCCACGGACCGCCCCCCACCTGCGGTTCAGCGCTTTCGCTCACTTGTCGTCGCGGGACTCATCCGCCGACTTCGCGTCCTCTTCGTCTGTCGCTTCGGACTTCTCGTCGGACTTCTCGTCCTCTTCGTCTGTCGCGTCGGACTTCTCGTCGGACTTCTTCGCTGAGCCCTTCGCCGAGGCGACGGCGCCGACCTTCTGCGCGCGCTTGCTCATCTTCACGGTCTTGCCGCTGCGTCCGCCTCCGGCAAGCACGGAGCGCACATACGCGCCCGAGGCCAGAGCGTGGAGGATGACGGCGAGCACCAGGGCGATGCCGGCGGCGACGAGCCCCTCCCACCACTCGGTCTGACCGGCGAAGAAGCGTCCGGCGATGCCCAGCGGTGAGGTGAACGGCGTCCACGACAGCACCTTCGCTACGGTGCCCGAGGGACCGATGATGACCGGGGCGAAGAAACCTGCCACGGTGATGACGCCGATGATCGAGACGAACGTGGCGCGGGCCTTGGACCCGACGACGGTCGATGCCCAGACCAGCAGCGCGAACACAGACCAGGCGGTGAGCAGCAGGGTCAGAGCGAACCAGCCGAGGCCCGGCAGCATGGCGAACGCCAGCGATGTCTTGCCCGACAGCGAGAGTCCGAGCTCGGTGACGACGGCGGCCGCAACGAGGTGGACGACGACCAGGGACAGCATGCCCGTGATCCGGCCCGAGGCCGAGGCACGCGGCGGAATCGTGGCGGCGATGATCTCGGTGATTCGGTTGCGCTTCTCCAAGCGCAGATTCTGATACAGCGCAGTGCCCAGGGTGGCGACGACGAGGAGCGCCAGCGCGACCATTCCCCACAGCAGCGGGGTGGCCACGGCGCTGTCGACTGCCGGGGTCTCGAGCAGCGTCGCCTCGGTCTTCGGCGCGAGCTTCTCGAGCAGGGCGTCGGGCTGCTTGTCGAGAGCGATGATCGTCGGCTGACCCTGACCGCTCGGATCCTGGATGAATGCGGCGTCGACCTTGCCCTCACGCACGAGCTTCTCGGCTGCCTGCGCGTCCTCGGCATCGGTGATCTCCACACCCAGCTGCTGTTCGTACATCTGAGCCTGCTCGCCGACTCCGACCATCGCCATGGTCGGGGTGCCCGAATCCTTCTGCGCGCCGGCGACGATTCCGGAGATGATCGCAGCCAGCACACCGAGGATGATCACAGCGGAGGTGACCAGGAAGTACGGACTGCGCATGGCAGTGGTGCTCTCACGGTTCGACACGAGCCACGCGGCCTGGCGGTTGCCGACGTCGACGAACTCCGAGACCAGTCCGGTCTCCGGCAGCTCGTCGGGGTCGGGGGTGTCCTCGGCGAGTTCGAAGGGAACGTCATCGAGGCCGGCGGTGGCGCCGGAATCGTCCGATTCCTTCGCGTCGGGGTCTTTCGCAGCCGATTCCTTCGCCGCAGAGTCCTTCGCCGAGGCGGCCGCACCCTTGGTCCCACCAACGGTGGCATCGTCCGACTCGGCTTCGTCAGCGGTGGTCTCGTCTTCGATCACATCGTCATCACCCGGGAGGCCCAGGTCGTCGATGTCTTCACCGGCAGTGCCCTTCGAGACGAGCGGTTCCTGGGGCTCGTCATTCGCACCCTTGTCCTTGCGCGCCATTACAGAGCCTCCTTGTACTGCTCGGCCAGTGTCGGGCGGACACTTTCGAAGTTCTTCACACTCTTCAGCTCGGCCACGGCAGCGGCGGCTGTCTTCGCATCATCGGCGCGGAAGCTCACGCCTTCGCGACCGGCGGTCTTCACGTCGCTGATTCCCGTCCGGGATCTCAGCGCGGAGGCGGCCGCCTCGGTGTCGGTCGTCTCGACCCGGTAGCGCGGGTCACCGAGCAGCTTCTCGACGCTGCCGGAGACGGTCACCTTGCCTTGGCCCAGGACGATGACGTCGTCAGCGAAGGTCTGTGCGGCCTCCCAGTCGTCGGTGGCCAGAATGACGGGCACTCCCGATGACGCGTGGGCCCGCAGCAGAGACGTGACCAGTCGCAGCGAGGCCGCGTCGAGGCCGGCGAAGGCATCGTCGATGACGACGACGTCCGGATCGGCGGCCAGGGTCGCGGCGATGTCGACGCGTGCGACCTCGGCTCCAGAGAGGTTCTTCAGCGGAGCGTATCCGCGGTCGGCGAGCTCGAGGTGGCCCAACAGGGTCAGCGCATTCCGTTCGGCCGCGCCCAGGGTGATCCCGTGCAGGCGGGCGAGGTAGACGATCTGGTCGAGCACGCGCATGTTCGGGTATCCGCCGCGTTCGGCGGGCAGATAGCCGAAGTTCTGCCGGTCACCGAAGTCGAGTTCGAAGTCCTCGAGTTCGATGGTGCCCTCATCAGCGGCGATGAGGCCCATGATGATGCGCACCAGTTCGGTGCGGCCCGCCGAGCGGGTTCCCACGATTGCGGTGATCCGGCCCGCCTCGGCGGTGAAACTCACCTCGTCCAGATATGTCCGCTTCCCTTTGCGCAGGGAAACCTCTTTCAGTGTGAGCACGCGTCATCCTTTACATCAAACAGTTCTTGGGGAGTGTCTCATCTATCGTGTTGAAATAAGAGACTTGTTTCAAACCACGTCCTCGATTTCGACAGAATTGCCAGTCGAGTCCCAGGTCGTGATCGGTGAGCTGATCCTCGCCGAGGCGGCACTGTGCCGGCCCCACCTCGCCGAGGCGGGTCTCAGTCGAGTCCGAGATCCGCGGTCGTCAGCGCGATCAGGTACGGAATTCCCGCGGCTTCGACCCGCTCCTTGGCGCCGGTGTCACGGTCCATGACCACGGCCACGGCGACCACCTCGGCGCCGGCCTCCTTGAGCGCTTCGACGGCGGTGAGCACGGAACCGCCCGTCGTCGAGGTGTCCTCGACGGCGATGACGCGCTTGCCCTCGACGTCGGGTCCTTCGACCCGGCGGGACATGCCGTGCTTCTTCGCCTCCTTGCGCACGACGAAGGAGTCGAGCGGTGTGCCGCGCACCACCGACCGGTGCATGACCGCTGTGCCGACCGGGTCGGCACCCATGGTCAGGCCGCCGACGGCGTTGACCTTGTCGAGCAGATCATGAGCCTCGAGGAGGTCGAGGACGACATCGCCGACGAGCGGTGCCGAGCGGTGGTCGAGGGTGACCCGACGCAGATCGAGGTAGTAGTCGGCCTCCTTGCCGGAGGAGAGGGTCACTCTGCCGCGCACCACGGCGAGATCGTCGATGAGGTCGAGCAGTTGTCGGCGAGTGTCAGCGCTGTCGGTCATGGTCTCCAGTCTACGGGGCAGTCGGCCTGCGACCGTTCAGCACCGTCTCAGTGACCGGGCGCACTTCTGTGCGACCGGCTGAAATCGTGCGTGAGGATCCGGTTGGTCCTGCGTCCGTATAGATGTCATAAAGAATCAACGAGGCTTGGCGCTGACTGTGGGCTTCGGTTGTACAGTGGCAACAGCACCGTGCAACCCAGCCGGTCAACTGTCTCAGAAGGGACGTGAGCAACATGGGTTTCATCGCATATCTCATCCTCGGACTCATCGCCGGAGCGATCGCCAAGGCGATCCTGCCCGGCAAACAGGGCGGCGGCATCTTCGCCACCCTCATCCTCGGCGTCATCGGTGCCATGCTCGGCGGCTGGCTCGGCGGCGCGATCTTCGGTGCGGAGATGAATTCGTTCTTCTCGCTGTCGTCCTGGCTGTGCGCAATCGGCGGTTCGCTGATAGTGCTCATCGTCTGGGGCCTCATCACCGGACGGTCGAAGAGCAAGACCGCCTGACCCCCCGCTCCTCCGGGAGAGCCGGTTCGCGGCACGGCCGATTCGCGGCACAGCCCGTTCGCGGCACAGCCCGTTCGCGGCACAGCCCGTTCGCGGCACAGCCCGCTACGGCACAGCCCGCTACGGCACAGCCCGCTACGGCACAGCCCGCTACGGCACAGAAAAAGGCGAATAGCCCAGTTTCAAACTTGGGCTATTCGCCTTTTTCTGTGCCGAAAGCATGTCGGCCCGCACCAGTCACGGCTGAAGCGGGTTTGTGGTACACCCTTCTCTGAAGTGCACAGTTTCCTCAGTGGGCAATTCAGAGCAAGGTGTACCGAAAAAGGTGTACCGAAGGTGGAATCCCCTGTTTTCGGGTGGCTGCCCGCCGGCGGACCGGGCTCAGCGCCTGCGGCTGACGACGCGGATGTCGATGTCGATGTCCCCTACGGCACCGTCGACCGCGGCTCGCAGGTCGACGGCAATGACGGCGAAGAGCTCATCGACGATCTCGGTCACGGGTCGACTGTCGTCGAGGTGCACATCGACACGGACGCTGAAGTCCTCGTCTGCTCGCCATACCTCGACCCGCAGCGGCTCGGACCCGGATCGGCGCATCACTCGTGCGGCCGCGCTGGCGACCATGTCGCGCAGCCCCGGTGCCAGACCGGTGACGCCGTCGACTCCGGTGACGGAATCGGTCAGACGGGCCGAGACCTCCGCCTCATCGAATCCGCGTGAGGTATCGTTTTCAGCCATCGGTTTCTCAGCGATCGGTTTCTCAGCCATCGGCGGCCTCCTCGGCGACGAATACGTCCTCGACGGTGATGTCGATCCGCATCGCGGGGATCCCCAGCTGAGCGGTCAGGGCTCCGGCGACGCTGCGGCGGACCTCCTCGGCGGCGGGAACAGAAGCCGTCCCCGCACGAATCGCCACGGTCAGGGTGATGTCGACGGCGCTGCCCTCGGGATCGCCGGTCGGGGTCGCGGTGACGCTGCGGGCGCGGATTCCGGGCACCGCGTCGACGGCGTCGCGGACGATTTCGCGCACCTCGGCCGTCGTGATCCGGAAAGGATTTCCGCGTTCGGTCGTCAGCTTCGTGGCCGGCGCCAGAGCCGCGTCCTCGCGCACGATCTGGAAGATGCGCTCGCGCAGGCCGACGGACTCCCCGGGGTCGGGTTCGAAGGCCCCCATGTATTCGTCGATGATGCCGCGCAGGTGGGCGTCCGTGGCGCTGACGGACTCGTCGCTCATACCCATCCTTCCATGCCCTCGGCGATGGCAGTCCGGGCGCGGTGGATGCGTCCGCGCACGCTGCCTTCACTGATTCCCAAGGTCTCGGCGACCTCGGCGTAGCTGAGACCTTCCATCCGATGGAGCACCCACGTTACACGCTGCTCCGATGACAGAGTCTGCAGAATCTCGGAGAAATGCTCGAGTGCCGTGCGCGCTTCGACGGACCGTTCGACCGAGGCGGCGCCGTCGACATGATGACCCAGATCCTCTGGGTCCGAAGCGTCGGCGGGCCTGGATGTGCGGCGGCGCAGCACATCGGTGCAGCGGTTCGAGGCCATCCGGTAGATCCACGTGCCGAAGGCCGCGGGTTCGGCCAGGGCATCCAGCGACTTCCACGCCTGGACGAGTGTGTCCTGAACGACGTCCTCGGCATCCTGTCGATCCCCGAGCGTACGCCAGGCGAAACGCAGCAGCTTCCGCTCGTATTCGTCGACGAGAGCCTCGAAGGAGGCGATGTCGCCCTCACGAGCGCGCACGACCAGGGTGACGATGTCGATACGATCATCTCCCCTTGTCATATCCACATCGTAGGCCACGGAGAAAAAATTCTGCGAAATCCGCGTGAGGATTCCTGCGAGGCTGCGTCTGTACCGATGTCAGCAGCTCTGAAAGCAACGACGAAAAGGAAGAGGCAATGCCAGAAGCAAAGCAGTCACCGTCGAATCAGACCCCGGTCGAAGACACCGTGCGCAGTCCGCTCGTCACCGAGATGGGCACCACCACGATCGCCGAGAACGTCGTCGCCAAGCTCACCGGAATCGCCGCTCGCGAGGTTCCCGGCGTCTACGGAATGGGCACTGCCGCACGCCGCGCCTTCGATACGCTCACCGACCGCATCCCCGGTTCGCAGACCAACGTCTCCGGCGGAGTGTCCGTGGAGAAGGGTGAGAAGCAGACCGCCATCGACCTCACCATCGTCGTCGAATACGGCACCTCCATCGTCGAGGTCGCCGAGGCGATCCGCCGCAACGTCATCCGCGCCGTCGAACAGGGCACCGGACTCCAGGTCGTCGAGGTCAACATCGACGTCACCGACGTCCACCTGCCCGAGGACGACGAAGAGGCCCCGGCCAAGGATTCGCCGGAACTCAACTGACCCTCATCCGCAGCACCACCTCGGCAGAAGGAATGCCATGTCGAAAACTCTCATCGGACTCCTCGTCGGCCTGACGCTGGGAATCGTCGCCTACTTCGGCGGCTTCCTCGCGTTCCTCGTCGTCGCCATCTGCGGCGGACTCGGTCTGGTCGTCGGCCTCGTCCTCGACGGGCGCCTCGACCTCTCCGCGCTGAGCTCGCGCTCGACGACGCGGAGGTAGCGCCGTGGCCCCCACACTCGACGACGCTCCCGCGCGCCGAGGCGGCCTGACGATCGCGGACAAGGTCGTGGAGCGCACCGCCGGGCAGGTCCTCAAAGACCTGCCCGGTGTCGGCGGCACGAGCTCGGGCCTCTTCGGAATCGGGGCGAGCTCCGGCCTGGACACCCGCCCGTCCGTGGATGTCACCCTGTCCGGACGCAGCTGCACGCTCGCCGTCCGGCTCGGCCTGGCCTATCCCACCCCCATCGCCGAGGCGACCGAACGACTGCGCACAACCCTGAGCGCCGAAGTCGAACGTCTCACCGGTGTCACCGTCCGTCAGGTCGACATCAGCGTGCGGTGGCTCGCCCCGGATTCCGCCGGTGCGAATCGAGGAAGGAATCGCCTGCAATGAGCACACGCCTGCTGCGCAACCGGCCCTCTCGCATCGGGCCGGCCACGCTCTCAGCGATCGTGCTGCTGGCCTTGGCCGTGGCACTCGGCTGGGCCGGCATCGCCGCTTTCGTCGCCACCGGATCCGTCGTCGCTCCACTGACCGGGACCTCCGGCACCTCCGCCGCCGAGGCGGCCGGGAACCTGCACTGGAACTCGGCCCTCGTCATCGCCGTGGGGGTGGTCCTCGCTCTGCTCGGACTCATCTCCCTCATCCTCGGCCTCTCCCCCGGAGCTCGCCGGATCCTGGGTGTGAGGGCCGACGGCTCCGAACACATCGGTGACTTCGAGGTCGCCATGCCCACCTCGGCGCTGTCGCAGATCGCGGCCGCTGCCGCCGACGGGGTCGATGGCGTCAGCGGGGTCAAGGCATCGTCGAACGCGAAGTCGACGATCGTGACGTTCTCGACCCCGATCCGTGACTTCGAGCCGATCCGCGCCGAGGTCGAGGCCGCTGTCAAGGACCGTTTCGCCGCGATCTCGTTCGACCGCACCCCCGCGGTGAAGGTCCAAGCCAGAAGGAGCCAGTCATGAGACGCACGGCTGCCGCCGCGAACCGCACGGGGCTGATCATCCTCGGCCTCATCGCCGTGGCTCTCGGGCTGACGTTGCTCGCCATCGGCTTCGGTCTCACCGCTTCGATCGACCCTGCCCTGGAGGCGGGTGCCGATCTCGTTCCGGCCGCCTCGGTGCTCGCACTGCCCTACTCGGCGCTCATCGCCGTACTCGCAGCACTCGTCCTCGCCGTCATCGGACTGCGCTGGCTGAGTGCGCAGGTGCCGCGGAAGGACTTCGCGAAGCCCTTCCGGATGCAGGCCGACGCCAGGACGGGACTGACGACGGTCAATGCGGAAGTCATCGCCGAGGCGGTCGCCGCCGACCTCGAATCCGCCGATGGGGTCTCCGCTGCCCAGGTGATTCTGCGAGGCACCGCGCGCCGCCCTGAGCTGCTCATCCACGTCGATGCCGATGAGAGGGCTGACATCGATGCGATCATCGCCGATGCCGCACAGCGTGCCGTGGGCAATGCGTCCCTGGCACTCGGCGCCCCGCTGAGAGCGGTGGCACTCGAGATCGGCATCGCCCGCGCCCGCTCGCGCCGCCAGCGCACCGTCAACGTCCAATAGCCCGCACATCAGCGGGTCGAAAGTTCATACGTGCTGAATCAGATCACTGCGCACACACTTCTGACCCGCGGATGCGAATACCGGCTGTGAATGACAAGAACCCCGGGGCGCGTAATCGCGACATCCCGGGGTCCTCGCAGCACTCCCCTCGAGTACCCGGACGCATCCCCATACGTCCGTTATGTCCACCCGATCCCCACCGGGCGAACATCATAATTTGACCACACTTTCGTGTCGCTTGTAAAGAATCTCACGCACCGTCTTGAATCCCGTCAGGCTCTATAGCACAGAAGTGATCAGAATAAAACCCCTGGTCACAGCCTCAAACCCAGGTAGTTCAAACCTCAACTCAGTTTTGCCGAGCATGCGAGAAACTGCATATAGGTCACATTCTGCAGCCGGCGTCTGACCCGCAGGTCACTGTCCGCGGGTGCGGGCGAAGGAGAACCCGCGCGACCCCCAACGCATGAGCGGACGCGGCACCACGGGAGCTACGAGTGCGGCCAAGCGGTACCCCCACCCCGGCACCGAGACGACCTTTCCCGCACGCGCATCACGCAGCGACTCCCGCACCACCTGATCGACGTCGAGCCAGATCAGACCGGGTCCGGGACGCTCCATGCCGAGGCGGCTGTGGAATTCCGTTCGGATGAAACCGGGCAGAACGGCCGTGACCGTCACCGGCCCGTTCCTGAGCTCGCCGGCGAGGGCCTCGGTGAACACCAGCGTCGAGGCCTTCGACGCTGCGTACTGTCCCATCGTCGTCACCGCCGCCAGCGAGGAGACATTGACGATTCCGCCGCGGCCGCGGGCATGCATGCCTCGAGCGGCAGCCAGCGACAGCTCCCTCACCGCCGCGGTGAGCACCCGATCCTGATCGTTGAGTTCGGCGGCACTGGTGCCCAACAGGGTGCCGCGCAGACCATAGCCGGCATTGTTGATGAGCACATCGATCGGCTGCGCCGCGATGATCTCGACGACGGCGTCGATGCCGCCACGGGTCGACAGATCGGCCACGGCCACCTCGGCGAGGATGTGCTGCGTGGCCCTCAGCTGCTCGGCCAGCTCCTCCAACCGGGCTTCCCGGCGGGCGACCAGGACGAGGTCGTAGCCCTCGGCGGCCAGGGTGCGGGCATAGCCGCTCCCCAGGCCGGAGCTCGCCCCGGTGATGAGGGCACGCGGCCGCCGGCTCATACCGCTCCGCGGCCTCTGCGCACGGTCAGGGACTGCACCGCGGTGCCGACGGGGCCGCCGGCGTCGCTGAGCACGCTCGTCGTCTGTCCCAGGCCGGTCGGCCCGAAGGCGACTCGGGTGTCGAAGCCGATCCACCCGGTGATGGGAACGCGGTTGAGGTGGATGGAGAGGTCGACGTTCGGGAAGAAGGTCGTCTTCGGGTCCTCGCGGACGGCCAGGCCGTTGGCGGTGTCGACGTATTTGACGAAGGCGGCGGTCGGCGGGTCGGTCTCGCCGTCGACGAGCGGGTAGGGGCTGCGCAGCCAGGACTGCGCGTAACCGGGATGGGCGTCCGCCCCCTGACGGCCCTCGAGCGAGGCGATGTAGCCGCCGCCCCAACGATTGGTGAACGGGATCTCGGGCATCTCGGACAGGGGCGGCAGCGCGGTCCATTCGTCGCCGGCGACCTCTTCGGTGTCCGAGGCCTGCAGCCGCCACACCCGCGCGGTCACGCTCGTGCGCTCGCCGTGGCGCATATGCGCTTCGACGAGTTCGATGGTGCGACCGGGACGGACGACGTCGACGTCGATGGTGAACTCACCGGAGTGGATGACGCCGAGGACGTCGAAGGTCACCCGGGAGATGAGCTTGTCGCTGGGCAGGCGACGTTCGATCTCGGCGAGCACCATCCCCGCGGCAGGAGCCAGGTGCTGCTCGCCGGGCTGCCAGGCACCCTGGCTGTGCAGAGTCGAGTGGAGGCGATCCTCGGACAGACGCACATAGTAGGAGTCCGGGTAGGCGGCACCGTCGTGGCCGAGGTGTTCATTGGGAGCTTGAGGCATGATCCCAGCCTATCGAGCCCTCACCGATCAGTTCGGCGCAGGGGCCGTGCGCGCACCCTCCCTGAGTGCCTTCGGCATATTCCCGCCGAGGCGGCCCACCCGAGCCGTCGACACCCCGCTTTCACCTCCGGCGCGGACGGCTTAGGGTGGGAGGGTGAGAATCGCTACGTGGAATGTGAACTCGATCCGCGCCCGCCACGACCGCATCGGGGCCTGGCTGGATCGTTCGGATGTCGATGTCCTGGCCATCCAGGAACTCAAGTGCAAGGACTCGCAGTTTCCCGAGGAGCTGTTCACCAAGCGCGGCTACGAGGTCAGCTATCACGGCCTCAACCAGTGGAACGGCGTGGCCATCGCCTCGCGCGTCGGACTGGCCGATACCGAGATCGGGTTCAAGGACATCCCTGCCTTCGGTTCGGAAGAACCCGTCGTCGAAGCCCGGTCGCTGTCGGCGACCTGCAACGACGTGCGCGTCTATTCGCTCTACGTGCCCAACGGCCGCGAACTCGACCACCCGCACTACGGCTACAAGCTGGACTGGTTCAAGGCGCTGACGGCCGATATCGCCGCCCAGCTGAGCGCCGAACCGGAGAAGAAGCTCGTCCTCTGCGGTGACTTCAACGTCGCCCCGCTCGACGAGGACGTCTGGGACATGGCCGAATTCGACGGCGCCACCCACGTCTCCGATGCCGAACGCGCCGCTTTCGATGATCTCCTCGGCGCGGGCCTGAGCGAAGTCACCCGCCAGTTCACTCCCGGACCCGGCGTCTTCACCTTCTGGGACTACCAGAAGCTGCGGTTCCCGAAGAAGCAGGGCATGCGCATCGACTTCCAGCTCGCCTCGCAGGCGCTGGCGCAGACCGCGACCGCCGGCGAGATCGACCGTGAGGAGCGCAAGGGCAAAGGCGCGTCCGATCACGCTCCCGTCATCGTCGATTACGACCTCTGAGGCACTTTCGTCTCACCTTTCGGCACCCCGGCGCAACTTCAGCGTCGAAGCCATAGACATCTCCCCTCTCTTCTGGTGAAGTTGAATCAGGAGCTAGGAAGGTGACGAGGATGTCAGCAACTGTCCGCGAATTGGTCGACGAAGCCTACGACCGGCGTGAGTCCACCTGGAGAGCCGCCCTCGAGACGGTCAATGACTGGGTCGAGTCCGTCCGCGCTCCATCCGCACTGCTCTCCGGGGATCGAGTGCGCGTCGTCGACGGTCGGATCAAGGACCGGCTGCGCACGGGCGAGAAGCTGCGCCGCAAGCTCGCCGATGCCAACGACGAGATTCACGAATCCGTCGAGGTCGAGAACCAGGTCATCGATGTCGTCGGCGCCCGCGTCATCTGCCGCACCGAACGCGAACAGTCGGCCCTGTGGGACCTGCTCACCGAGGTGAGTGACGATACGAACCTCTCCATCGCCGAGGTGCGCGACTATTCCGCGACCCCGAAACCGTCGGGATACCGCGGCCGCCACCTCGTCGTCGAGGTTCCCTTCGACTCCGAGCCCTCCGTCCTCGTCGAACTCCAGCTGCGCACGATCATGCAGGACGCGTGGTGCGTCCTGGCCGAGGAGCACCTGTTCAAACCCGGCCAGGCACTGAAGTCCGACTCGCAGCAGGAACGGCTGTCGGTCATCCTCGCCGGGCTCATGGCGCAGGCCGATTCCGTGGCCGGCTATATCGCCGATGACGTGGGCGCCTATTTGGGTCTGGGCAATTCCGCTCAGCCCCGTGCCTTCGCCGAGGCGGACGAACCGACCGATCCGGCCATCGAGGTCACGATCCGCGAACTCAACCACTCCTATGTACTCGCCGCCGACGAGGTGGGACGCCACGGCATCATCCGTCTGGAGACGCTCGGGCTGACCCCCGACAATCCGGAACGCTCGGCTTTCCCCCATCCGGGCGACAAGCTGCAGGTGCGGATGGACGAGTCGAACACCACTCGCTACTTCATTCCCGTCGGCAGGGAGAGTTAGACGTATGTGGGTTCGTCGGGCCCCGAGCTCGGCTCACGCGCAACACCGAACCCCACAGTCGCACACGCCTGCGGACCCGTCAGCCCGGTCTCCGCTCCACCGACTAGACTTGCGTCCCATGGGAAAGAAGTCGAAGCGCTCCAAGGAAGAACTCATCGCCAAACGCCTCGCCAGGGCACAGGCCACGGCATTCGTCGCCCGTCCGTTCGCGGACCTGCCGTTCGAATCCGACCTCATCTGCCTGCGCGAACTCGTGCCCGCGGCCACCGCGACCGCGAAGCTGACCGACGAATACGGCGGCCACGAGGTGACCATCACCTCCCTGCTGCCTGCCGCATGGCAGGCCTGGCGCCGCGACGACGGTGAGATCCTGGCCGGAATGCAGGTGCCCGTATCCTCGACCGACGCCTCCCGCGACGTCGCCCGCGGCCTGCTGGCCGCCGTCGACGCCGAACCCGGCACCTCCATCGAGGCGACGACCGAGCCCGGTGAAGGCCCGCGCCTGCAGGACATCCTCGACACCTCTCACCCGTTCGACGTCCGCGTGCTCGAGAACTTCGACTACTGGGCCCTGCCCGAAGCCGAGTCCGATGCCGACGTCGCCGCCGCCCTTCAGCAGGCCAACGACTCCGTGGCCCCGACCGAGAAGCTCGCCTCCGTCGACTCCGCCTACTGGACCGAAATGTCCGGCCGCACCTACGTCCGCTGGGCCCGACCCGAAGGTGAAGACCGCGTCGTCGATGCGATGGCCCGCCTGCAGGCCGAGAGTGCCAACGACCTCGGCGGAATCGGCACCTTCCTCGGCTACTTCCGCGCCCACGGCATCATCGTCCCCGTCTGGGAACTCGAGTTCGGCACCCAGGTCGACGACGTCGAAGAGCCCATCGCCGCGTTCGGAAGACGACTGGACGAGGCGCTGAACACGACCGAGCCGATGAGCACCGAGGCCCGCCGCGTCCGCTCCGGCATCGTGTCCCGCCAGCTGACCATCCACTGATATCCGTCACCACCCCATCGCCGAGGCGGGACCCGGAAACGGTGCCCCGCCTCGGTGCCGGTGACGGACAGGAGAACCCCCATGAGCGCACAGCCGCACCCCGCCCCCGAGGCGGTCGCCGCCATCGTCCCCGCGATGAACGAATCCCAGCGGATCGCTGCCACCGTCACGGCGGCCAAGCAGATCCCCGGGGTCGACATGGTCCTCGTCGTCGACGACGGATCTGCTGATGACACGGGGACCCTGGCTCGCCGGGCCGGCGCCGAGGTGATCACCCACCCGAAGAACAAGGGCAAGGCAGCGGCCATGATGACCGGGGCATTCGCTCTGCGCAATCGGGAGATCTCCGACGCCGACCCGGGCGTCGACCCGCACCACCGAGCGCTGCTGTTCATCGACGGCGACCTCGAGGACTCCGCAGCGGGCACCGCTCCCCTGGCCGCACCCGTGCTCGCCGGGAAAGCCGATATGACGATCGCTATCCTGCCCGCGCAGAAGCGCAAGGGCGGGGGCTTCGGCTTCGTCGTGGGACTGGCGAAGAAGGGCATCGCCGAGCTCTCCGGCTTCGAAGCCACCCAGCCCCTGTCGGGCATGCGCTGTCTGTCCCGTGAAGCCTTCGACGCGGCCCTGCCCTTCGCCGCCGGCTGGGGTGTCGAAGCAGCCATGACCATCGACGTCGTCAACGCCGGGCTGCGCGTGGAAGAGGTCGAATGCGACCTCCACCACCGGGTCACCGGTCGTGACCTGAAAGCGCAGCTGCACCGTGCCGCCCAGTACCGCGACGTCGCCCGTGCGATCCTCGTCCGCCGCCTGCGCGCGAAGCGAAGCGACGGGGCACACGCCGGGCCCGCCGATTCTGCGCAGAACCCCTCCGATGACCACAAGGAGACCGGCCAGTGAGCCTGAACCGTTTCGCATACCTCGGCCCCGAGGCCACCTTCACCGAGGCGGCGCTGCTGAGCTTCCTCGACTCCCGCAACCTGCGCGCCGACGCCTCGACGCACCCGATGCGCAATGCGCCCTCGGCACTCGATGCGGTGCTCGAGGGCGACTGCGATGCCGCGGTCGTGCCGATCGAGAACTCCCTCGAAGGCGGAGTGCCCGCCACGATCGATGCGCTGACCGAAAACGGACGCCTGCAGATCATCGCCGAGGTGGTCGTGCCCGTCCGCTTCGTCCTCGCCGTGAAGCCGGGCACCACCAGGGAAGAGATCTCCTCCTTCGGTTCGCACCCGCACGGTGAGGCGCAGGTGCGGACATTCATGAACGAGAACTTTCCCGAAGCCGTCTATCTGCCGACCTCCTCGACCGCTGCGGCCGCCCGAGATCTGGCCAACGACGCCGGTGACCATATGGCCGCGGTCTGCCCGGCCCTGGCCGCACAGCGCTACGGGCTCGAGATCGTCGCCGAGGACATCGGCGACCGCCTGGATGCCGTCACCCGATTCGTCGTCGTCACCCGCCCTGGCCCCCTGCCCACACCGACCGGTGCGGACAAGACGACCATCGTCGCGGCCCTGCGTTCGGACCGCGCGGGTTCGCTGCTCGAACTGCTCGAACAGTTCTCCAGCCGCGGAGTCAATATGTCCCGCATCGAATCGCGGCCGACCGGAGACGGACTGGGCCTCTACCAGTTCTCGATCGACCTGCTCGGACACATCCACGAGGCCCGGATGGCCGAAGCTCTGCAGGGCGTGCATCGGGCGGCGCTCAAGCTGCACTTCCTCGGCAGCTACCCGAGCTCGGACGGAGCCGTGGTGCCGATCGACCCGACGACGTCCGATGAGTCCTTCGCCGCAGCCGCCGACTGGCTGGAGTCCACGCTGCGCGGCTGACTATCTCCCTCACCGGGAGAGTCTGCGATACTGATTCCTACTGGCAGGTAAGCGACAGAGGAGTCGATGATGAGTTCTTTCGGCAGCACAGACCCAGACAGCAGAGACCGCTCGCGCGATGCGATCATCGTCGGTGCCGGACTCGCCGGACTCGTCGCCGCCCATGAACTCACCCGGGCCGGCAAGCGCGTGCTCATCCTCGACCAGGAGAACCGGGCCAACCTCGGCGGACAGGCATTCTGGTCCCTCGGCGGGCTCTTCCTCATCGACTCCCCCGAACAGCGGCGACTGCGCATCCACGATTCGCTCGAGCTCGCCAAGGATGACTGGGCCACCTCGGCGGGCTTCGACCGCGACGACGATCACTGGCCGCGGCAGTGGGCGGAGGCGTACCTCGAGTTCGCGGCCGGGGAGAAGCGCCGGTACCTGCGTGACCTGGGCCTGCGCCTGACACCGATCGTCGGCTGGGCCGAACGCGGAGGGTCCGGGGCGGGCGAGCACGGCAATTCCGTGCCCCGCTTCCACCTCACCTGGGGCACCGGCCCCGAGGTGGTCCGGGTCTTCCGCGAACCCGTCGAATCCGCGGAGGCCACCGGAGCCGTCGAGCTCGCCTTCCGGCACCGCGTCGACGAACTCATCACCTCAGACGGTGCCGTCGTCGGCGTCCGCGGACGCACACTGTCCCCCAGCCATACAGCCCGCGGAGTCGAGTCGAACCGCGACGAGGTCGCCGACTTCGAGCTCCGCGCTCCCGCCGTCATCGTCACCACCGGCGGAATCGGGCACAATTTCGAGCTCATGAAGAAGTACTGGCCGACCGACCGCCTCGGCGAGTTCCCGGACACGATGCTTGCGGGCGTGCCCGCGCACGTGGACGGGCGGATGCTCCAGATCGCCGAGGATGCCGGAGCGAGCCTGATCAACCGGGACCGGATCTGGGCGTACACGGAGGGCATCGAGAACTGGAACCCGATCTGGCCGGGGCACGGGATCCGCATCATTCCGGGACCGTCGTCGCTGTGGTTCGACGCCGAGGGCAATCGATTCCCGGCACCGAACTATCCCGGATTCGATACGAATCGGACGATGCGCACGATTCTGGACACCGGGCACGACTATTCATGGTTCGTGCTCAACGAGTCGATCATCCGCAAGGAGTTCGCCCTGTCCGGTTCGGAACAGAACCCGGACCTCACGGAGAAGGACATCCGGATCACTCTCGACCGGGTCCGGTCCTCGGATGCTCCGGGACCGATCGAGGCGTTCAAGAAGTACGGCTCGGACTTCGTCGTTGCAGACACGACCGAGGAGCTCGTGGCGGGGATGAACGAACGCTCTCGCGGACCGGTCATCGATCACGACCACCTCGTTGAGCAGATCCGGCAGCGGGATCGGCAGACCGAGCATGCGTTTTCGAAGGATGCGCAGGTCCAGGCCATCCACAATGCGCGGTCCTACCTGGGCGATAAGATCGTGCGCGCGGTCAAGCCGCACAAGATCCTCGACCCGGCGCACGGCCCGCTCATCGCGGTGCGCCTCAGCCTGCTGTCGCGCAAGACTCTCGGAGGGCTGGAGACGAACCTCGACGGACAGGTCCTGGCCCTGTCCGGCGCCGACGACCGCGGCACACCGATTCCGGGGCTGTACGCAGCCGGCGAGGTCACCGGATTCGGAGGCGGTGGAATGCACGGGTACAACGCGCTCGAGGGAACGTTCCTCGGCGGGTGCATCTTCTCGGGTCTGCGCGCCGGGCGTGCGGTCGCGGAGCAGTCCGCCCGCGGCGCATCCGGTCAGCCCGGCAACAGGGCCCCGATCGGCGGAGGAGAGCAGGAATGACCGGCGCCGCGCAGGGAGATCTCATCGTCCTCGTCACCGGGGGCACCTCCGGAATCGGCAGAGCCGTCGCGAAGGCACTGGCCGCGAAGGACTGCACGGTGCTGGCGACCAGTCGGAATCCCGACCGCCTCTCACCTGCCGATCGAACCCCGGGTGTCCGCTATCTGCGACTCGACCTGGCCGACCCCGATGGTCCGGACCGGTTGGCCGGAGAACTCGACGACATCGGCCTGCTCGACGACATCGATGTGCTCATCAACAACGCCGGTGAGAGTCAGTCGGGTCCGTTCGAAGAGCTGCCGACCGATGCGATCGAACGACTCTTCCGCACGAACGTGTTCGGACCCGTTCGGTTGAGCCAGCTCGTTCTGCCCGGAATGCGTGCGCGCAACCGGGGACGCATCATCATGGTCGGGTCCATGCTCGCCAGCTTCCCCCTGGCCCATCGCAGCTCGTATTCGGCGGCGAAGGCGGCTCTGCGCGCTTTCGCCACGGCCGCCCGACAGGAGCTCTCACCGTTCGGCGTGTGGGTGAGCACGGTCGAACCGGGATCGATCGCCACAGGCATCGGACAGCGCCGGACGAAGTACCTCGACGAGGATTCGCCCTATTCGACGGACGTCACGACGATGCTCGAGCATCTCGACGCCAATGAGCGCGGCGGCATTCCGGCAGAGAAGGTCGCTTCCACGATCGTCGATGCCATCATCGCGCCGAGGCCGCGGGAGTTCTACGCCGTCGGCAGCAGGGCGCCGCTGCCGTTCATCCTCAAGCGCGCGCTTCCGCGGTCGCTGGTGTCGAAGATCGTTGCGGCTCAGCACGGGCTGAAGCGGTGACAGCATTTGCCGGATCTCGGCGGCCGTCTGCGCGACTGACGTCAGGCTCAAGCGCTGAGCCTCGGTCGCTTCGCCGCCGCCGACTCACTGCAGGCGCGACGGGATGAGATGCTGGGTGGTCGAGATGCCGAGCACCCGCTGCTGTCGAGACAGGTTGTAGGTCCGGTCAGACTGCAGGTACTTGACGAGAAAGAACTTCGTCTGGTCCCCGCGTTTGAACATGCTCTTGATCTTGAGGCCGAGCTTCGCCGACACCAGCGCCTTGTCCTTCGCCACACCCTCGATGACGACCTGGTCATAGCCCATCCGCGCAAAGTGAGTGACCACGGCGTCCTTGAGGCGATAGGGAATCGGGTCCCCGATATTGAATGGTCCCGCCGCCGACGGCACGTCGAGGCAGGCGAGCGCGGCCCGCACCACGTTGTCGACATGGGTCAGGGTGAGCTTCTGCCGACCGCCGCCGGGCAGCCGCAGCACACCCTTCTTCGACAGTCGCGCGAGCAACGGCATGAGCATCGTCTCCCCCGGGCCATAGACCGCCGCGGGCCGCAGGATCGCAGCATCGGGGCGGATCCTGGTCACGAGCTGTTCGGCGAGCGCATGAGTGCGAGAGTACGCGTCGGAGAATTCGCTGGGATCCTTCGGCCCGGCCTCCTCCCACAGCTCGACATGGGGTCCGGTCTCCGAATACACCGTCGTCGACGACAGGTGGACGGCGCGCGCCTGCGGGAAGGCATCGAGGACATTGCGAGTGCCCGTGACCTTCACGTCGTAGAGAGTGTCGTCATCGGCGCTGACCGTCGAGATCCCGGCACAGTGGAAGACCGCTGTCGCGTTCTTGGCCAACGAGGTCACCGACGAAGGTGCGGATTCCGTGATGTCCCAGTGCTGGAAGTTCACCCCGGGAATCTCCGGGTCTCTCCGGCACAGGGCATAGACCGTCTCATCCCGTTCGGCGAGCGCCCGTGCAATGGCACCGCCGATGAAGCCGCTGGCTCCGGTCACTATCACCGCCACGACGGTCCCCTTCTCATCGTCACACCCACCGCCTCAGCGGCGGTGCTGCCACTGCGGTTCCCTCTTCGTCAGGAAGGCGTCGATCCCCTCCTGCGCATCGGCCGCGACGGCGTTGTCCGCCATCACCTGAGACATCCGCGCGTAGGCGTCGGCCACAGGCAGTTCTCGCTGTTCGTAGAACGCGGCCTTTCCTAGGGCAACTGTAGCCGACGAGGCGGACGCGACCTTGAGAGCCAATTCCAAGGTGGCGGACTCCAGCTCGGCGTCGGCGACGACATCGGAGACGAGACCGTACTTCAGCGCATCCGCAGCGGTCACGAAATCGCCGGTCAGCAGCATCCGCATCGCCTGCTTCGCCGGCACCGCACGCGACAGCGCCACCATCGGAGTCGAGCAGAACAGACCGATCTTCACCCCGGGAGTCGCGAACCGTGCAGACTCGGCGGCGACGGCCAGATCGCAGGTCGCCACCAGCTGGCAGCCGGCCGCCGTGGCCACGCCCTGCACCTGTGCGATGACCGGCTGCGGAATGCGCTGGATGAGCTGCATCAGCCGTGCACAGGCATCGAAGGTGGCCTGCTGTGCCTCATGATCCGCCCCGCGGATCTCGGTGAGGTCATGACCGGAACTGAACACGTGGCCGGCGGTGATGAGGATGACTGCGCGCACATCGGTGCGGTCGGCCACCTCGGCGAGGGTGTCGATGAGGGATTCCATCACCTCGAGCGACAGCGCGTTGCGGGTGGAGGGCCGATCGATCGTCACGGACGCGACTCCGTCGTCGAGCGACGCGAATACAATTGATTCCGACATAGCCTCATTCTGCCAAAGGTCGCCGGGCCCGGCGCGGAATCTGCGCCACTATTTTCCGCCCGCCTCCGGACACATCCGCCCCGGTGGGAGCGGTTCGGAGGGACTGCCATGACCACGCTGCTGATGATCATCGGATTCGGTGCCGCCACCTCGGTGGTGGTCGGATTGGGGCAGAGGCTCAAGCTTCCGTGGCCGGCGCTCATGGTCCTCATCGGCGTCGCCGGCGCGTTCATTCCCACCTTCGCCGAGGTGGCCATCGACCCCGAGCTCGTCCTCCCCCTCTTCCTGCCGCCCCTGCTCTTCGCCGCCGCGCAGAAGACGTCGTGGGCACTGTTCGCGATCCGGTGGCGCACGATCCTCGGCATGTCCGTGGCCCTGGTCGGGGTGACCGTGGCCGCCGTCGCCGGGTCCGCGGTCTTCCTCATCCCCGGAATCACGATCGCCGCTGCCATTGCGCTCGGTGCCATGCTCGCCCCGCCCGACCCGGTCGCCGTCGAGGCCGTGGCCAGCACCGTGTCGATCCCGCGCCGCATCATGTCGACCCTGCAGAGCGAGGGTCTGTTCAACGATGCCGCCTCCCTCGTCATCTTCCAGACCGCGATGGCCGCGGTCCTCGCCGGCACCGAGGTGGACTACGCAGATCTGGCCTTGTCATTCATCGTCTCCGCCGTCGTGGCGATCATCGTCGGCCTGGTCCTGTCCTTCGCCGCATGGTGGGTGATGGAGAAGATCGACCATACGATCGCTCGGTCCTCGCTCATGCTCGTTCTGCCCTTCGGCGTATACCTCGTGGCCGAGCACTTCCACGCCAGCGGAGTCATCGCCGTCGTCGTCGCCGCCCTCGAAGTCCGTCGCCGCGATGTCGAGGGCAACTCGGCGGAGCGGGTGACGCAGAATTCGACGTGGCAGGTCCTCGAGATGCTCATCACCGGAATCGCCTTCGGGCTCATCGGACTCGATCTGCGCCTCATCGTCGAATCCGAACATGCCGACCTCGGGCGGGCGCTGCTCGTCGGCGGGCTCATCGCCATAGTCGTCGTCGCCGTGCGTTTCGTCTGGCTGCTGCTGGGCACTGTCATCGAACGCAAGAGACGCGAGGAGGATCCCGATGCGGCACCTCTGAGCATCCGCGATGCGACCCTGATGACCTGGGGCGGGATGCGCGGCCTGGCCACCGTCGCCCTGGCGCTGTCGATCCCGGCCACCACGAGCTCCGGAGCCCCGTTCCCCGGCCGGTCCTATATCGTCGTCGCGGCCGCAGTGGTCCTGCTGGTCACTCTTGTGCTGGCCGGTCTGAGCTTTCCGACAATCGTCGGCGTCCTCGGCATCGACGACGAAGCGGAGAAGGAGCACCAGGCGACGAGGGACATCGCTCTGCGCGCCTACAAAGCGGCGATGCGCGAGATCAAGAACGATGACAGCCTGCCCGACGACGTCATCGAACCGCTGCGGGCTCGATTCAAAGTCCTCCACGACCAGCTCAGCGGCACCACCGACGAGCAGGCGAGCTCGGAGCAGGTGATGGCGTTCAAGGAGCACCGCGAGCAGATGCTGCAGGTGCAGAAGAAGGCCATGCAGTCCGCCCGCGCCGAGGTGCTCAAGGCTCGTCGTGAGCGCGGCACCGACCCCGAGATCGCCGACCGGGTGCTCCACCGCTTCGACCTCCAGTCGGTCATCGCCCGGTAAGGGTGGAGCGCGGCTCCGGCACCACAGGCCCGGGTCGGCCGGGCGCGGTTCCGGGCGGGCCGGGTCGGCCGGACGATGACACGGTTCTGGGTGGGCCGCCTCGGCGATACTCTTCCTCGAAATCCAAGGTTGAGCGGAATAGACTCAACTTTGTCGGTGTTGATCCTTTCGAGAGCTGAGATCAGCACAGATTTTCATGAAGGAGATGCGCATGGACGCACAGATGACAACGAAATCCCGGGAGGCGCTGCAGACTGCGGTCAACGACGTCGTCGCCCGGAAGAACAACCAGATCGAACCGGCCCACCTCGTCGCCGCTCTGCTCGGCCAGCCCGATTCGCTGGCCGCGACCCTGCTGACGAAGGTCGGCGCCGATCCGCAGACCGTGCTGCGGTCCATCGAATCCGTGATCGGCGGATTCCCGACCGTCAGCGGTTCGACCGTCAGCCAGCCGGGACTGTCCCGGGCCGGGCTGGAGATGATGAACCTCGCTCAGGAGGAGATGACCGCCCTCGGCGATCAGTTCGTCTCGACCGAGCACCTGCTGCTGGCCGCCGCGGCCGGCAAGGACGGCACCGGTGAGGCGCTGCGCTCGAACGGGGCGAACCGGGACGCGCTGCTCGCGGCGCTGCCCGAACTGCGTGCCGGGAAGAAGGTCACCTCGGAGAACCCCGAGGAGACGATGCAGTCGCTGGAGAAGTACGGCATCGACCTCACCGCCGTCGCCCGTGAGGGCAAGCTCGACCCGGTGATCGGCCGCGACAAGGAGGTGCGCCGCGTCGTGCAGGTACTCTCCCGCAGGACGAAGAACAACCCCGTCCTCATCGGTGAGCCCGGCGTCGGCAAGACCTCCGTCGTCGAGGGCCTGGCCCAGCGGATCGTGGCCGGAGACGTGCCCGAATCACTGCGCGACAAGACCCTCATCAACCTCGACCTCTCCGCGATGGTCGCCGGTGCGAAGTACCGCGGCGAATTCGAGGAGCGGCTCAAGGCCGTGCTCGAGGAGATCAAGAACGCCGACGGCCGGATCATCACCTTCATCGACGAGCTCCACACGATCGTCGGCGCCGGCTCCGGCGGGGACTCCTCGATGGACGCGGGCAATATGCTCAAGCCCATGCTCGCCCGCGGTGAGCTGCGCATGATCGGTGCCACGACCCTGGACGAGTACCGCGAGAACATCGAGAAGGATCCTGCCCTGGAGCGCCGGTTCCAGCAGGTGTTCGTCGGTGAGCCCAGCGTCGAGGACACGATCGCGATCCTGCGCGGGCTCAGGGAACGCTACGAAGCCCACCACAAGGTCACCATCAACGACGGCGCCCTGGTCGCGGCGGCCACGATGTCGAACCGGTACATCACCGGCCGGCAGCTGCCGGACAAGGCCATCGACCTCGTCGACGAGGCGGCTTCTCGTCTGCGGATGGAGATCGACTCGGCCCCGGTCGAGATCGATGAGCTCCGCCGTGCCGTGGACCGCCTGAAGATGGAGGACATGGCCCTGGCGAAGGAGACCGACTCCGCGTCGATCGAACGTCTGAGCGCCCTGCGAGCCGATCTCGCCGACAAGGAGGAGGAGCTGCGCGGCCTCGAGGCGACATGGGAGTCCCAGCGTGCCGGCCTCAACCGGGTCGGTGAGCTGAAGACGAAGCTCGACGAGCTGCGTTCGGCCGCGGACAAGGCCCAGCGCGATACAGACCTCGAGACCGCGTCCCGTCTGCTCTACGGCGAGATCCCGGCCGTGCAGAAGGAGATCGCCGAGGCCGAGGCCGCCGAAGCCCAGGCCGAAGCGGGACCGAATTCGGATCAGATGGTCTCGGACAAGGTCTCGAGCAACGACATCGCTGAGGTGGTCTCCTCGTGGACGGGCATCCCCGCCGGACGCCTCGTCCAGGGTGAGGTCGAGAAGCTGCTCGGGGCGGAGAACATCCTCGGTCAGCGACTCATCGGGCAGAAGAACGCCGTCGCCGCGGTCTCCGACGCCATCCGCCGGTCGCGTGCCGGTGTCGCCGATCCGGATCGTCCGACCGGTTCGTTCCTGTTCCTCGGCCCCACGGGTGTCGGCAAGACGGAGCTCGCGAAGTCGCTTGCGGACTTCCTCTTCGACGACGAGAAGGCCCTGATCAGGATCGACATGAGCGAGTACGGTGAGAAGCACACCGTGTCCCGCCTCGTCGGTGCTCCTCCCGGCTACGTCGGATACGACGAGGGCGGCCAACTCACCGAGGCGGTCCGCCGTCGCCCGTACTCCGTGGTTCTGCTCGACGAAGTGGAGAAGGCGCACCCGTCCGTGTTCGACATCCTGCTGCAGGTACTCGACGACGGTCGGCTCACCGATGGTCAGGGGCGCACGGTCGACTTCAGGAACACCATCCTGATCCTGACTTCGAACCTCGGTTCGCAGTTCCTCGTGGACAACAGCCTCTCGACCGAGGAGCAGAGGTCCAAGGTGCTCGATGTCGTGCATTCGACGTTCAAACCCGAATTCCTCAACCGTCTCGATGACATCGTGCTCTTCGACGCGCTGAGCCAGACCGAGCTCGCGTCGATCGTCGACCTGCAGATCGCGCACATGTCGCGCAGGCTCTCGGATCGGCGGGTCTCACTCGAGGTCACTCAGGGTGCCGAGGACTGGTTGGCCCTCGAAGGCTACGACCCTGCGTTCGGCGCCCGACCGCTGCGCAGGCTGGTCCAGCGCGAGATCGGCGACAAGCTGGCCCGCGCCCTGCTGGCCGGCGACATCGTCGACGGGGACACCGTGGTCGTCGACCTGCCCGAGGACCCCGAGGCCACCGGCCTGGAGCTGCGCCCGAAGCGGTAACGCTCCCGGGGCAGTAAGCCTCCCGGGGCGCGGAGCGGCGAGCGCGCGTTGTGAAGCGTGCGCTGCGGCTCCGCGCGGGCACGGGGCGGCGAGTGCACGACTCGCGGGCACGCCTCGCGGATTCAGCCCAGCTTGAGGTGGATAGCTCATGTTTGAACCCGTGCTGTTCACCTCAGACTGGGCTGTTCCGCCGGGTGCGGCGGCAGTCCTTACGGCCCACGGGCACCTTCGGCGGCAGTCCACTCAAGTGGCCCAGAGCCGAATGGGACACGTTCTTCTGATTCGCTCACGTCCTTCGGTGAGCATTTCAGAGAAACGTGTCCCATTCGGCATCTGTCGGCGCACGAAGACGTTGTCACGTTCCGGTCTGCCCGAAATGTGATGCGCCTCAGACAGTTGTGCGCGGGCTACTTCTTGCGGGAGCCGGCGGTGGCCTTCGAACCTGACTTCGAACCGGACTTCGCACCGGGCTTCGCATCAGCCTTCGAACCGGACTTCGCACCGGCGTTCGAGCCGGACTTCGCAGCGTCGCGCTTGGACCCGCCGCCGACAGACCTCGAACCAGTCTTTGCCCCGGCACCGCCAGCGGAAGCACCTCGCGCCGCACCACCAGCGCCGACACCCCTCGCGGTCCCGCCGGCGGCCCGCGGCACCGACGACGTCCACCAGTGCCGCAGGTAGGCGCTGAGCTTCGCGAACGACCGGTCGCGGATGAAGATCGCGTCGACGGCGATCATGGTCAGCGAGAACCACGGCAGACCCATGAGCAGCGCGATGCCCAAGTGGAATGACAGGATGCCCAGCAGCGCGATGATGCGGGTGTAGCGGTTGAAGAGCATGAACGGGAAGGCGCACTGGAAGAGGATCGATCCCCACGAGATCGCCACGACCATCGGCCCCCACGCCGTCATCAGGTCGGACAGCACCGGCCAGGTGCCGAACTGCTGAGTGTGCAGCGGGTTGTAGACGGCGAAGCCGTGCTGCCAGGCCGAGCCGCCGGCCTTGTACAGTCCGCCGGACATGTAGATCGCGCACACCTGGAAGGCGAGCACGACGATCGCGAGGTTGTTGGCCATGATGAGCGCCCAGCGCCACTGCCCGCCGTCGTTGTCCGGGAACTCCGGATTCCGAGCCCGACGTCGGGCGTCGAGGGACCATCTGCGCGTCGTATCGGCGAAGAGCATCGCGATCATGAACATCCGGTACGCGTTGTCGCCCTGGTCGCCGGCACCGTCGTTGAGCTCGATGAAGCTCACCCACAGCACGAGGTAGACCGGCAGGACGATCCGCGTGCGCCAGCCGAGGATGATGACGATCGCCAGCAGCGCCAGTCCGATCATCATCGCCGTGAACAGCGGCGGGGTCGTCACCGCCTGGTGGAAGAGGGAGAAGAGCCAGATGTTCGGGAAGTCGCTCTTGGGTTCGGCGATCTCCCCGTTCCAGGCCGACCCCACACCGAAGGCGTAGTGGCGAGCGCTGAAGTTCGTGAGGATGAGGCCGAGCCCTGTGAAGCCGATGAGGATCCGCGTCACCGCCAGCCCGTAGGTCGCGTGGTACCGACCGGTGAGCATCTCCTCGAGCCAGTTCCATCCCTGTGCGAGCTTCGTCCGCACCAGGGTCGTCACCGGGACGAGCCCGAATTCGGGAGCGGAATCCTTCGCCGAGGCGGCCCCGTCGTTCTCGCGGCCAGCGGAGTCCTTCGCCCGGTCCTTCGCCGAGGCGGTCGTGCCGGACCGCTGGTCCGTGACCTCGCGATCGTCCCCGTCCTGGCGGGTCGTGTCGTCACTGTTCACCGACGCACCTCACTTCATCGGAGGCGCAGAAGTACTTCGTGAACTCCTCCTGGGACTGGTGGTCCTCCACCACGAGTGCGCGCCATCCCACGGGGACGGGCTGGATGTTCGGACGTTTCGCGCTCTTGTCGTTGCGTTCGGCGAAGGGCACGACGTTCTGACGGGCGGCTTGGTACTGGACGCGCTGGACATCGTCGCCCCAGATAGCCTTCGCCACCTGCGTCGCATACGCCGTGGCCAGGTGTTCGCTCTCCAGATATGCCGGAATCGCGTTCTCCGGGTCGTCGTACTCCTCCAGCTTCGTCTCCAGACGGTCGACGGAATCGTCTCCCTTGAAGTAGTCGAGTTTGACGATGGCCTTCTGATCGTCGGGCAGATCCTCCCAGGAGCCCTTGATGTCCGAGGCCACGCCGATGCCCAGTCCCGCCGATCGCGGTGGGAACAGCTTGTAGGTGGAGTGGTCGAGTTCGACATCGGTGGCCCGCACCCATTGGGTGATCTCCTCGCCGCTGTCGGTCTTGATCACCGCACGCACGTCGAAGTAGTAGTCGCCGTTGATCGGCTCGGGGGCGAACACGCTCCACGACTGCCCCCACAGCGGGATCATGTATTTGGAGAGCAGGTCGCCGGGAATCACCTCCCGCATCGTCGAAGCAGGGGCGATCCACAGGAAGCTGGCGAAGATATGGAATCCCGTGATCGCCATTGCGATGACCATCAGGGTCCGTTTCACCGCCGATCGTCGCCGAGGTGTGACCTCGGTCGGCTCATTGTCCATCTCGGTTCCGGAATTCTCTTGGGAATACGACTGCTGTCACCACGGGTCCCGCGACTCGTCGGCCGCTTAGCAGATCCCTCGGTGACAACGCACAGTGACTAGGGTACTTCAGCTGTGGCGCTGACCGCCCGGGTAACGGCAGAATCATTCGCGGTCACAGGACGGACGATGACTCGCCGATACGCTGCGCACGGACGCGGTCTGCTCCACCGCCCGCAGCCAGGCCTTGACCGCTTCGGTGGAATCGCCGAGGGTCGGCGGAGCCAATTCATAGCTGGGCGGGGTCTCGGACAGTCGGATCGGGTTGCGGACGGTGGGGATGACACGGTCGCCCGCCCCCGCCTCGGCGACGGGCTCGAGTCCCAGCGACGAAGCCAGGTCCACGCCTTGGGCGATCGAGTTGATCGGGGCACAGGGCAGGCCCGCCTCGGTGAGGATGTCGAACCATTCCTGGTTCGTCTTCTCGCTCAGTGCGGCGATGAGTTCGGGTTCGAGCTCATCCCGGTGGACATTGCGATCGGCGAAGTTCGCGAACCTCGTATCAAGAGCCCATTCGGGATGGCCGAGCACCTCGGCGAGCCGGGCGAACTGCTTGTCGTTGCCGCACGCGATGATGATCTGGCCCTCGGCGGTGGGCATCGGCTGGTACGGGTAGAGGCTCGGGTGCTTGTTGCCCATCGCCTGCGGCACGATCCCGCCGGCCACATAGGCCGAGGTCTGGTTCGCCAGCCCGGACAGGGCCGAGGACAGCAGGTTCGTCTCGACGAGCTGCCCGACTCCGGTGTCCTTGCGGTGGGTGAGCGCACCGAGGATGCCCACCGCCGTGTGCAGTCCCGTGATCACGTCGACGACGGCCACACCGGCCTTGACCGGGCCCGAATCCTCGGAGCCGGTCACCGACATGAATCCGGACAGGCCCTGGATGAGCAGATCGTAGCCCGGCTGCGGGTTGCCCCGACCGAAACCGGTCACCGAGGCGTAGACGATTCCGGGATTGACCGCGCTGACCGTCTCATAGTCGAGACCGTACTTCGCCAGTCCCCCGGCCTTGAAGTTCTCCACGAGCACGTCGGCACGCGCGGCCAGCTGCTGGGCGAAGGCGAGGTCGTCGGAGTCCTTGAAATCGAGGACGACGGAGTGCTTGTTCCGGTTCGCCGTGAGGAAGTACGTCGCATCGTCCCCTCGCCGAGGCGGCGCCCAGTGACGTGTGTCGTCCCCGGTCTTCCCCTCCACCTTGATGACCGTGGCACCGAGATCCGCCAGCATCATCGTCGCGTAGGGACCGGCGAGGACTCGGGAGAAGTCGGCCACGATGGTTCCGGCCAGAGGCCCTGTCCCCCGCCTGCCGAACATCTCCTGCAGATCCTGGTCTTCCACTTCCTGCCTCCTTCGCACACGTTCGAACGCTGGCTCCGTATCCGGGCTCCGGTGTCCCGGCCAACTCTCTGACTCCCTGCCAGACTATACGGACTCCCGCGACCGCCCACTGTCCCAGATGACTACGTGGACTCCCCACGCCGGACGGAGCGCAGATGCGGCGAGGCAGCTGCGAAATCCGTCGATCACCGCGGCGACATTCTGGCTACACTCGGGCTCAGTGACCGGCCAAGCGAAGGGACGAACGATGACGTTGCACATGCCGGCGGAGACCGCCGCCCAGGACCGAGTCTGGATGGCGTTCCCGTCGTCGGGCTACGCCCTCGGCGACACGGAGACCGAGGCCGAGGCAGCACGCGCCACCTGGGCCGCCGTTGCCCGCGCCACAAGCGAATTCACCCCTGTCACGGTCGTGGTGACCAGTGCACAGACCGAGCATGCTCGGGCCCACCTCGGCGAGGGGATCAACCATGAGATCACCGTGGTCAATGCCGAACTCGATGATGCGTGGATGCGCGATATCGGGCCGAGCTTCGTCGTCGACGAGGCGGGGGCGCTGCACGCGGTGGACTGGGTGTTCAACGGATGGGGTGCGCAGGAGTGGGCGAGGTGGGACCACGATGAGCACATCGGGCAGTTCGTCGCGGATCTCGCCGGAATTCCCGTGGTGTCCTCGGACCTGCGCAACGAAGGCGGCGGATTCCACGTCGACGGCGAGGGCACGGTGCTCGCCACCCGCAGCGTCCAGCTCGACCCGGGCCGCAATCCGGGGCTGACCGAGGCCGAGGTCGAGGCGGAATTCGCGCGGACAATCGGGGCGAAGAAGGTCATCTGGCTCGACCGCGGACTGCACCGGGACAATCAGACCTTCGGCACTCGGGGACACGTCGACATCGTCGCCACGATGCCCAGCCCCGGGGTCGTCATCGTCCACGATCAGCGCAATCCCGAACACCCGGACTTCGAATTCAGTCGCGCGCTCAAGGACCAGTTCGCGGCTGAGACCACTGCCGACGGCACTCCTTTCGAGGTGGTGCCGATCCCCGCCCCCGAGGTGCTGCGCGACGAGGAGGGGTGGGTCGACTACTCGTATGTCAATCATCTCGTCACCAACGGCGGGGTCATCGCGTGCACCTTCGACGATCCGATGGACGCCGAGGCGGTCGCCGTGCTCGAGCGCGTCTATCCGGGCCGGAAGGTCGTCGGCGTCGATGCGCGCACACTCTATGCTCGCGGCGGTGGAATCCACTGCATCACCCAGCAGCAGCCGAGCGTCGGCGAGCCCCGCTGAGGACTGCGCGAATCCATACCCCTACGGGCCCGACTCGGTATAAGCTGGATGCCGAGGGCACAGTGCCCGTGCGCTGCCACATCGTTGCCCGGACCTGTGTCGCACAGCAGAGCCGAATACGGTGACGTCTAGTTGCGAAGAGGAGCAAGACCATGAAGAAGAGATTGATTCTCCTAGCCGGTCTCGGAGTCGGATTCATTCTGGGATCACGCACCGGGCGTCAGAGCTACGAGCGGCTGAAGGCTCAGGCTCAGGATCTGTGGACCGACCCGCGCGTCCAGGACACCGTCGAGAAGGCCAACCAGTCGATCCGCGAGAAGTCGCCTGCTGTCGCCGATGCCGTCCAGACCGCGGCCGACAAGGTCAATGCCGCAGCTGCCACGAACGCTCCCGTCTCCGAATTCGACGGCGACGAGGATTCGGCTGCTGCGAAGGCAGCGGGCGGTGCTGACAAGCACGCGTCGTCGCCGAAGGCCCGCGACTCGATCGCCGATCCCGAACGTCACCTCGACGATGAGGGACCCGCCGGAGTCGCCGACGACGACTGAACGTCGACTGTCAGACTGACGCAGCGACCTGGTCGGGGTCTACAGCAGCGAGCTCGTCAGTCGGGCGACGTTCTCCAGATACTTCTTCAGCAGCGGCCGGCTCGCCCATTCCTCGGCGTCGAGTTCGACGGAGTTCGGGGCGTAGTGTTCGGCTTCGAGGTCGTACATGCGCTGGGCGAACTCCTCGTTGACGATGAACATCGTGACTTCGAGGTTCATGGCAAACGACCGTTCGTCCATGTTCGAGGAACCGATGATCGAGACGTCGTCGTCGATGATGAGGAACTTCGAATGCAGCACCGTGGGCGCGTGGTACATGAAGATCCGAACGCCGGCCCGCACGAGGTCATCGTAGTAGGACTGCTGTGCTTTGTGAGTCAGCGAATGGTCGCTCGTCTCCCCGACGTAGAGGCGCACATCGACACCCGAGCGCGCTTCGGTCGTCAGCGCGTGCAGCAGCGACTCGTCGGGCACGAAGTACGGTGAGCACACGACGATGCTGCGGTTCGCGTTGTAGATGAGGTGGTTGAACAGCCGCAGATTGTTCTCGTCTTCGAACCCCGGCCCCGAGGGCACGACCTGGGCTTGGATCCCGCCGGATTCGGGGGCATCGAGTTCGAAGCTGTCGGGTTCGTCGACGATTTCGTCGGTCTCCGAATACCAGTCGGTGATGAACACCGCATCGAGCTCTTCGACGACCGGTCCACGACATTCGAGCGAGAGGTCCTTCCACTGGAAGCCCTTCCGCCGATTGCGCGCCTTGTTGTAGGAACGGTCGATGATGTTCTGGGAACCGGTGAACGCGACGTCACCGTCGACGACGAGGATCTTGCGGTGATTGCGCAGATCCGGACGCTGATACTCGCCCCGCCACGGCCGGATCGGCAGCGCCCGACGCCAGCTCACGCCCGAGGAGTCGAGCCTCTTGACGAGTTCCGAATACCCCGGATAGCCGAGTGACCCGACATGGTCGATGAGGATGCGCACGCTCACCCCGCGCTCGTGCGCGGCCAGGAGCGAACCGAGCAGCCGCCTCGTCGTGTCATCGATGGCGACGATGTAGAACTCGAAGTGCACGAACCGCTTCGCCTCGTCGACGGCGTCGGCCATCGCGTCCATGCAGGCGTGGTTGTCGACGTGGAGCTCGAAGTCGTTGCCGTGGGTCATCGGCAGGGCGCCGAGGTCGAAGTTGAGCTGTGCGGCGGTGCTCAGCGGTTCGGGCATATGGTCCTTCTGCCCGATGATCGGCCGATTCCGGATCTGATCACGGATGAGGTCGTTGATCTGCGACTGTTTGTCCCTCCGCCGCTTCGGGAGCTTCGCCGAACCGAGCAGCAGGAACGCCGCGATGCCCACATAGGGGATGAGGAAGATCGCGAGCAGCCACCCGAGTGCGACCGACGGCTTGCGGTTGTGCGGAATCCAGCCGAGCGCGACGATGCGGATGATGAGGTCGATCAGCAGGAGGGTGATGATCACCCAATTCGGCCATGCCGAATCGATGTCGATGAACGGATAGATCCCGAAGCTGCTCATAACTTGCCCGTTCAGTCCCGCCCTTGCTCGTCACCGGTTGGGTCTTGCACCTCAGTTCGAGGTTCTGCATCGCCCACCATCGTATCCTGACCGGGTTCGCGCACGGACCGGTGCATCCCCTCTGACCACGGGCATCACCCGTTCGGGCACCCCGGCTCCGCCTCGGCGAGGGTGCGCGGGCATACTGGAAGGCGACATCAATTGCTGAGAGCGAAGGTGCTGACCGTGATTCGAGATATCAACCCCGAGGGCTCCGACCGTTCGGATACGGCCGACAGCGCGAGCCGCGGTCCCGATATCACCGACCCCGAGGCGGTGCCGATCAGGCCCGCCGTCAGCGTGCTCATGCTCCGCGATGGGGGCGAGGGGCTCGAGGTCTTCGTCCAGCACCGTGTGTCGACGATGGATTTCGCCGCCGGTGTCGTCGTCTTCCCCGGCGGTCGCGTCGATCCGATCGACGCGACGACTGCTCCGACCATCACCGTCCCCGATCCGCAGGTGCACACCTCCGCATGGTCCCGATCGACCATCGCCGAGGATGCCGAGGGGTGGCGCGTCCTGCTCGCCACCGCCGTGCGTGAGGTCGAGGAGGAGACGGGCGCGATCCTCGACCCGTCCGGGCTCCTGCCGTGGGCGAATTGGGTGACTCCCCTGGGCCGGCCCAAACGCTTCGACACGTATTTCTATACGATCGCGGCCACCGAGCTCGTCGGCGCTCACCATCAGACGACGGAGGCGCACACGAGCGAGTGGCGCTCGGTGACCGGCATCCTCGCCGATGAAGGGGCCGGGCGACTGAAGCTCATGCGTCCGACATTCGTCCTGCTGCGTGAGCTCTCCGAATTCTCCACCGTCGCCGAGGCGGTCGCTGCCGACCGGATCATCGATCCCGTCCGCCCGGAGTTCCCCTCCAAGCGCGGTTCCTGAGTCCGGCCCGTCGTTCGAGCCGCCCGCCCGGCTGTTCGCAGCAGGACGCGGGCGAGGCCGATGTCAGCCGTTTCCGCGGGCGAGAACGGCCTCAGCCCTTTGCGCGGGCCTTCATCGCGGCCAGGCGTGCGGCCACGACCTGCTTCTGCTCGTCGGTGCCCAGCAGCTCGGCCAGCGCTTCCTGCTCGGCGTCGAGTCCAGTGGTCAGATCTGAGTCGTACGAGAGGTCGACGAGGCGCTTCGCCCACACCAGCGCCGGCCTTGACTGTCCGGCGATCTGCCCGGCCAGTTCGAGCGCCCGGGCGAGCGGATCCTCGGCGATCTCGTCGACGAGGCCGATGCGCAGCGCTTCTTCGGCACCGATCGTATCGGCGGTGACGATGAGCTTCTTCGCCTGCGCCGGTCCCACGAGGCGCGGCAGCAGCTGGGTGCCGCACATATCGGGGATGATTCCCCAGTTGAGCTCCATGAGCGAGAGCTTCGCATCGGGGCCGGCCACGCGCATGTCCGCACCCAGGGCGATCTGCAGTCCGCCGCCGAGCGCCGCCCCGCGCACGGCCGCGATGACCGGAACCTCGACGAGGGACCACACGTGCACGGCCTTCTGTGCCAGGGCCCGGGCCGAACCGAGTCGCTCTCCGACATCGACGGCGGCGGCCACGGAGTCCGCAGCACCCGACTCACCGGCACCGGGGGTGTCCTCGGCGGCCTTCTCAGCGGCCGCTTCCTCAGCCGACGAACGGGTCGCGGCCCCCGCCTCGGCGATCCGCGCGAGTTCGGTGAAGTCGAGGCCCGCGCTGAAGGCACGACCGCGACCGGACAGGACCACGGCCTTGACCTCGGTCGAGTCCTTGAGCGCGAGCCCCGCCTCGACGAGGTCCTCGAAGACCTCTCGGGTGAGCGAATTGAGCTTCTCGGCACGGTCGATCTCGACGTGGGCGACGCCGTCGGTGATCGAGTAGACGATGGTCGAGTCGGTGGTCTCGGGCATGAGCTGACCTTTCGAAGGCGGAGCCGGTGCAGCAGCAGCCGGCGAAGGCGGGACACGTTCCGACCGCAGGGGCGCCGGCGCAGGCACCGGTGACCCTGAACGAGCGATCAGTTGCGTTTCCTGAACCCTATCGGAGCTCCCGTCAGCGTCAAGACCAACACGGCGATCAGGGACGCCGCGCACATGCCGACGACGCCGGGCCAGGCGAAGTCGGCGAAGAGGACCGCCGAGAGCCAGGCGCCGAGGCTCGTGCCGAGGTAGTACACGGTGAGGTAGATGGCCGACGATCGGGTCGAGTCGACTCCGGGGCGGGCGGCGCTGGCAGCCGCGGAGGCACCCGTGTGTCCGAGGAAGAATCCCGCGGTGAGCAGCGACATGCCGAGGATGATCACCACGAGCGAATCGACGAGCGTCAGTCCCGCGCCGACGAGTGCGATGACCATTCCGGCCAGGGTGATCCGGGTGCGCGGGTACTTCGTGGCCAGGCGCCCGTAGTACGTGGTGACGACGGTGCCGACGAGATAGATGAGGAAGAACAGGGCGACCGCGCCCTCGCTCAGATGCCACGGGTCCTGCTGCAGGCGGGTGCCCAGCATCGTGAATGATCCGCCGAAGACGATCATGCACAGGAACCCGGTGAGGTAGATCCGCCACAGTCCCCCGCTCAGCGGAATCGCCCGCCGAGGCGGTGGTGCGCTCCCGGCCCCACTGTCGTCGACAGTGTCGCCGGCCGGGGCGGCATCGCCGTCGGCGGAAGCATCGGCGGCGTCGTCACCTGCGGTGACCGCGTCACGGTCGGCCGCCTCGGTGATGGTGGAATCGGCCTCGGTCGGATCGGGGTCGCCGGGATCCGTGTCGAGGACGGCGCGGCTGCGGGCGCTCGGGAAGAGGTCGTGGCGCAGCAGCCAGACGACGATGAGGCCGAAGATCAGTGCCACGGCCGCGGTGAACGCGAGTCCGCCGTGCCAGCCGAGGAATTCGGAGGCCAGCCCGGTGAGCAGCCTCGAGCACAGTCCGCCGATCGTGTTGCCGGCGATGTAGACCCCGATCGCTCCGGGCAAGGCGGCGGGCGGCAGCCGCAGGGACAGGTAGGCCATGGCCGTGGCCGGCACCGAGGCGATCGCCAGGCCCTGGAGGAACCGGACGGCGATGAGCAGCTCCGGGGTCGGTGTGAAGGGCAGGACGAGCGCGAGGATCGCCGCGACGATCACTCCCGCACCGATCTGCCGGGCGTGGCCGATGCGCGGGGCGAGCATGGAGAAAGGGATGAGGAAGCAGGCCATGGCCACGTTCGTCGCGGAGACGGTCAGGCTCGCGGTCGGCCCGTCGATTCCGTAGGCGTCCCGGATCGCCGGCAGCAGGCCCTGGGTCTCGTAGAGGACGAGGAAGACGGAGACCCCCGCGAGGAACACCGCCGCGACGGTGCGCCGAGTGCTCGTCGGGCTCGGCTCACCTGTGCTCATGGTCCCCACGCTATGCCCGCCAGGAGCACCGGCTCAAACGATTCCGAGTCCCGGACCGTGTGAGACCGGACACCGCGGGGTCTAGCCGATGCGGAGGGGATGCGCGAACGCGCGTTTCCGCGGATGCGGAGGATAACCCCATCGCCGAGGCGGCCCGCCGCTTCATAGGGTGAGACCATAAGTTCGACGAGCAGTGAATGGACGACCACAGCGATGACGGCGACCGACGAGATCCCCGCACCCGGCGAAGCTGCCGCGAACAGTGTTGCCGCGCCCTCCGCCTCGCCTCCTGCGGAGCACAATCCGGCGGTGCCCTCCCCCGGTGTCTCCGCCGCGTCCCTCGAATCCCTCGCCCCGCTCGACGACCCGGACCCGGACGTCCCCGGCAACCGCTCCTTCGTCATCACGTGGCTGGCGTCCCTGCTCTTCGGCTTCCTCGGTCTGGATCGGTTCTACACCCGCCGATACCGCACGGGCGTGCTCAAGCTGGTCAGCCTCGGCGGATTGGGGATCTGGTGGATCATCGATCTCGGCATCGTCCTGGCGGGCGGTCTGCGTTGCGGGCGGCGCCCGCTGCGCGGTTTCGCCCAGGACAAGGAGATCGCGTGGATCGCCACCGGGCTCAGCCTCATCGTCGCCTACTCGCTGCAGGTCGACGAGCTGGTCAGGGCGCTGCTCAGCGGGCTGTTCTGAGTCTGCTTCCCAGCAGTCCGCCGCCTTCTCAGGTCTGCCTTTCCTGAAATCCGCGCCTTCCCGGTCTAGGCTCGAGTTCAGGACAGTTCAAGGAGGCACAATGAAACGGCAATTCCCCATTGTCCGGATGGTCACCGGCGACTCGGCAGGCAAGCAGTTCGCCGGAGTGGCGGCGGCCGCCTCGGCGATCGGGCTCGGCGCACTCGCCGCATGGGATCTCACGCAGAAGAAGCACTCGATCCTGCGCAACTATCCGATCGCCGGACACGCACGGTTCCTGCTGGAGTCGATCCGGCCGGAGATCCAGCAGTACTTCATCGAACGCAACTGGGACGGGCGCCCCTTCAGCCGCGACACCCGCACCACCATCTACGAACGCGCCAAGGGCACCCACTCCGAGCACGCGTTCGGCACCGAACGCGATGTCGACCGCACCGGCTACGAGGCGCTCATGCACTCGAATATGCCGATCCCCAATCCGCCGCGTCCGCCGCGCGTGCGCATCGGCGGTGACGAATGCACGCAGCCATACGACATCTCGCTGCTCAACGTCTCGGCGATGAGCTTCGGCTCCCTGAGCGACAACGCCGTCCGGGCCCTGAACAAGGGTGCCGCGATGGGCGGATTCGCCCACGACACCGGCGAAGGATCCATTTCGCCGTATCACCGTGAACACGGCGGAGACCTCATCTGGGAACTCGGCACCGGCTACTTCGGTGCCCGCACCTCCGACGGTGAATTCGATCCCGACACCTTCGCCGAGAAGGCGCAGGATCCGCAGGTGAAGATGACCTCACTCAAACTCTCCCAGGGCGCGAAGCCCGGCATCGGCGGTGTGCTGCCGGGGCCGAAGGTCACCGAGGAGATCTCACAGATCCGCGGCATCCCCGTCGGACAGACCTGCATCAGTCCTCCCGGACACAATGTATTCTCGACTCCGATCGAGCTGCTCGAGTTCATCCGGACGATGCGTGAACTCTCCGGCGGCAAGCCTGCCGGCTTCAAGCTGTGCGTGGGTTCGCGCACGGAGTTCCTCGGAATGGTCAAGGCCATGGTCGAGACGAACATCCTGCCGGACTTCATCATCGTCGACGGTTCAGAAGGCGGCACGGGTGCGGCGCCGCTGGAGTTCGAAGACAATGTGGGGCTGCCGCTGACCCAGGGACTGATGATCGTGCACAATGCGCTCGTCGGCGCAGGGCTGCGCAAGAAGATCAAGGTCGGCGCATCGGGCAAGATCGCCACCGGCACCGACATCGTCAAACGCCTCATCCAGGGTGCGGACTTCACGAACTCGGCCCGGGCGATGATGATGGCCGTCGGCTGCATCCAGGCCCAGGTCTGCCACACGGGCAAGTGCCCCGTCGGCGTCGCCACTCAGGATCCGCGGCGAACGCGGGCCATCGATGTGCCCACCAAGGCCGATCGGGTGCGCAACTACCACGACGGAGTCGTCGCCGAGGCGGTCCGCCTCATGGCGTCGATGGGTGCGGCCGCACCGGACGAGCTCGAACCGACGATGCTGCGACGCAATGTCTCGGCCTCCGAGTCCTGGTCCTATGCCCGTCTCTACGACTGGCTCAAGCCCGGCGAACTCCTCGATGACGCCCCCGAAGAGTGGGCCGACGACTGGGCCACCGCCCGCGCCGACACCTTCACCATTCCTCGCGGTCACAGCCGCTGACTCGCCGAGCCGACCACTCAGGTGCCGGCCCCGATGTCCCTTTCGAAAGGATTGTTCATGACCACTCTCGTTCTCCTCCACTCAGCACTGGGGCGGACGTCCGGAATGGACGCCATCGCCGAACGCTTCGCCCTGGCCGGACACGCCGTCCACACCCCCGACGTCTACGCGGGCAAGACGTTCGACACCGCCGAAACGGGAGTCGCCCACTCCCAGGAGGTCGGGTTCTCGACGCTCGTGGACCGGACGAAGGAAGCGTGCGAGGACCTCGGTGACGATCTCGTCTTCGGCGGATTCTCGCTGGGAGCCGCGCTGGCACAGCAGATGGGCAAGAACGATCCGCGCGCCGACGGCGTCCTGCTCTTCCACGGCGGCGGCTTCCCGGAGCCGACCCGCTGGCAGGCAGGGGTGCCGGTGCAGGCGCATTTCGCCGTCGATGACTCCTGGCGCAGCCCGGGCACGATCGAGACTCTGATGGAATCCGCGGCGAAGGCGGGTGCGCAGGCCGAGTACTTCCTCTACCCCGGCGATTCCCACTTGTTCAGCGACCCGACGACCCCGGACTACCGCGAGGCCAGCGCCGAACTGCTCTACGAGAGGGCCTTGGCCTTCCTCGATCGCTTCTGATCGGTCGGCGATTCAAGGCCTGGGATTCCACCGCCTGCTGACAGGCGTCCTCACCCCATGACGAGGCCGTTGTCGACGATGAGGTTCTGGCCGGTCACCGCACGCGAAGCCGGCGAGGCGAAGAACACCACCGCCGAGGCGAAGTCCTCCGGAGTGGTCACCCGTCGCAGGGCACTGGCGGCGGCGATCTGGTCGAAGACCGCTTCCGGTGTCGCCGACGACGCATCCGTGGTTCGCAGCAGCCCGCCGGAGACCATGTTCACCCGCACCCCGGCGGGCCCGAGATCCTTCGCAAAGGTCCTGGTCAGCGACAGCAGCGCCGCCTTGGCGGCGGTGTAGTCGTGATAGGGGACGACCGGGTCCTGGAACAGGTTGGTGCCGATGTTGATGACGCGACCGGAACCGAGCTCACGGAAACCGTGCATGGCGGCCTGGATCGTGTTGACCGCGCCCTCGACCGAGCCGCGGAACTGATCGGCGAAATCCGAGTAGTCGATCTCATCGGCCGGCTGGCGCTCATCACCGTTGAACGAGAAGTCCGCGAGCGCATTGTTGACCACTGTGGACACGGGTGCCCCGAACTCGGCGGCCGCCGCTTCGACCATGGCGTCGACGGCGCGGGAATCGGTGACATCGGCCTCGATGGCCATGGCACGTCCACCGCGAGCGCGGACCGCCTCGGCGAGCTCTTCGGCGGCCTCGGCCGAGTACCGGTAATTGATGACCAGCGCCGAACCCTCCGGGGCGAACGCCTTCGCGATCGCAGCGCCCAGGCCGCGTCCGGCTCCGGTGACGAGCACAACCTGCTCATCGAGAGGCAGAGCCTCGGAGGTGAATGCCTGTGGGTTGCTCATCGCGTGTCTCCTTCGGACGTCGGTGGCGGATCGCGCAGACCTGACCCCACCATACTCAGGAACCGCCAGCACCGAGGCCGAGTGACGCGAGACGGTCTGCAGCGCGGCGGTTGTTGGGTCGATCCACGGTGATATCGCGGCTCAGAACACCGTGGATCGACCCAACATTCGTGCGACAGCCGCGTCCGCACCCCTCTCAGGCAGGAGTGAACCGCCGGAGCGATTTCCTGGTCGATCCAGGTCGTTTTCGACGTCCTGAGCGCCTTGGATCGACCAGCAGATCGCGCCGAAACGCGCGCACATGCGGGACAGAGCGTGCTCTGAGGGGCATGAGTCCATAGACTGAAAAGACGACCACCGTTGTCCATCCCCAGGAAGTCATCCTTATGAACGAGCTCGGCGCCGGCATCTCCATCGGAGTCCTCGCGGCTCTCGTCGTCTTCGCCATCTACTTCATCGGAGCGAAGCTCGGACGATGGCAGCCCCGGAACCCGGCAGGCGGGTCGGGTGCTCAGGGCGGCTACCCGCAGGCTCCGGGCGGCTACGGCCACAACCCCTACGGCCAGTCGGGCTACACCCAGTCCGGCCGCCCGTGGAGCAGCGAGGATGAGACCCGTGTGCTCCCCGGCAACGCCCAGGGCTATGACGACGGGGACGGCGATCTGCCGCGGGCTACGAAGAACGACCTCGCCGCCAACATCCAGCATTCCGGCCAGATGATCGAAGCGAACCGGCGGGCCGCCACCGCGGCCAACGGCGACACCGTCGCAGTGTTCACCTACATCCTCGGTGCCGCGCTCATCGCCGTCGTCGCCTTCGTGTTCTTCAACAATCTGCTGCTGCCGGCCACCATCGGTGCGCTGACGGGCGCGATCATCTGCGTCGCTCTCTCGGCGACCTACACGCTCAAGCACCTGGACTTCTGGCCGGACAATGCGACGATCTCGATCATCAACCTCCTCGTCGCCCTGGCCGCCTCGATCTTCATGTACATCGGATCCGTGCAGACGGTTCGCGACAACATCAGCCTGTCCACGATCACCGACTCGTTCGATGCCCTGCCCTTCAGCGACGGCTTCTCCGCGTTCGCCGTGGCCATCGGCGACCGGGTTGTGACATTCTTCGAGGACTTCGGCTTCTTCGGCTTCGTGTTCCTGCTGTTCATGGGCATCGGCTGCATCATCGTATTCACCCTCGCCGCGAAGTCGCTCATCGACGTCATGGACTGGCGGATCTTCGCCCAGTTCGGCCACAACGTCACCGATCGCCCCATCTCGTATTCGCGTGCCGTGCGCTTCCAGACGTCGAAGGTCTCACACACCGTGACCTCGCTCGTTCTTGCGGTCATCGCCGTGCTCGCCGCCACAGGATTGCTCTACGACGGCTTCACCTGGTTCACGCGCTGATGAACATCTCAGAAACCGGGCGGTAAGATAGTTCCGGAATTCCCCCGTCGTGACGCGTCACGCGCGCGCCTCTGCGGCCGATATCGACACCGACGAACGACCCGAAAAGGGATGAGTACCTCAATTGGCGAATGGCAACGCAACATTTCGGCACTCGAACGTGGCCCTGCTCGGCCTGACCGAGACCCTGGCCCCGAACGAAGTGACCTCCCAGGAATTCGACGAGCGCCTCGCCGATACGCTGTCATCCCTCAACCTGCCGCAGGGTCTGCTCCAGCGCGTCGCCGGCGTGTACGCCCGCCGCAACTGGGATGAGCCCCACCAGTTCGCCGACGGTGCGATCGCAGCCGGGAAGAAGGCCCTCGCCGAGGCAGGGATCCCTCCCGACGCCATCGGACTGATGGTCAACACCTCCGTGACCCGTGAACACCTGGAACCGTCCGTGGCCGTCGGTGTCCACGCCGGCATCGGACTCGGCCCGCAGGCGATGAACTTCGACATCGCCAACGCCTGCCTCGGCTTCGTCAACGGCATGACCTTGGCCGCGAACATGATCGACGCCGGGCAGATCGAATACGCCCTCATCGTCGCCGGCGAAGACGCCTCCCGCGTTCAGGAGGCGACGCTGCGCCGCCTCAACCGTCCGGACATCACGCGCGAGGAATACCTCAACGAATTCGCGTCTCTGACCCTGGGCTCCGGCGCTGCCGCCGCCGTCCTCGGACCGGCCGACAGACATCCGGACGGCCACCGCATCCTCGGCGGCATCACCCGTGCGGCCACCCAGCATCACGAACTGTGCGTCGGCGACCACAACGGAATGTTCACCGACACGAAGGGACTGCTCTCCGGCGGCATGGAACTCGTCGTCGCCGCATGGGAGGAAGCCCACGAAACCGGCTGGGACTGGCGGGAGATGGACCGCTACGTCATGCATCAGGTCTCCGATGTGCACACGAATTCGATCACGAAGGCCGCGAACCTCGACCCCGACCGGATCCCCGTGAGCTACCCGGAACTGGGCAACGTCGGCCCCGCGTCCCTGCCCATCACCCTGTCCCGTGAGGCCGAGAACCTCAGGCCCGGCGACCGCATCCTGTGCATGGGCGTCGGCTCCGGCCTCAACACCGCCATGACCGAGATCGAGTGGTAGAGACCTTCATGAGATTTCCTGCACGGCCGGCCACGATTCCCCCGCAGCTGCCCGAGTGGGACCCCGCCTGGTCCCGAATCGTCGAGGCGAGCACCGCCGACGGGACGCATGCGTTCCACGTGCTCGACACCCTGCCCGCCCTGACCGCGGCCGGGGTGGAGCCGGCGGGCACGATCGTCGCCCTGCACGGCAACCCGACGTGGTCGTATCTGTGGCGTCGGCTGGCCCGCGCCACCGTCGAGGCCGCCCGGTCCGGCGGCCGCGCCTGGCGGCTCATCGCCCCCGACCAGCTCGAGATGGGCTTCTCCGAACGGCTGCCCCATTCGGCGATGCCGACCCCGAAGTCCGCCGAGGTGCGCCGGATCACCGATCGCATCAACGATTTCGACGCCGTCGTCACGACCCTGATCGCCGAGGTGGCCGACACCGGATCTGCCGCCCACCCGATCGTGACGATCGGCCACGACTGGGGCGGAGTCCTCTCGCTCGGCTGGGCCGCCCGCAACACGGACCTCGTCGCCGCGGCCATCAGCCTCAACACCGCCGTCCACCAGCCCGAGGACGCCCCGCTGCCCGCACCGCTGCGCGCCACTCTGGCCGGGCCCATGCTGCCGACGGCCACCGTGCTCACCGACTGGTTCCTGCGCGTGACCATGGGACTCGGCGACCTCGATGCCGAGACCAAGGACGCATTCCACGCCCCGTATCGTACGCCTGCGGACCGGTGGGCGATCGGCAACTTCGTCGCCGATATCCCCGTCGATGCCGATCATCCCTCGGACCCCGAGCTCCAGCGCATCGGCGATGACATCGCTGCCTTCGACAAGCCGGCCCTGCTCGTGTGGGGCCCGAAGGATCCGGTGTTCCTCGAACGCTATCTGCGGGACCTGCGTGGGCGTCTGCCACAGGCCGACGTGCACCGCTTCGAAACGGCCTCCCACCTCGTCAGCGAAGACCATGATGTTCCCGGTCTCGTCCTCGACTGGCTGAGCGCCCGGTTCGATGCCCCTGACACCGCGAGCTCCCCCACCGAGGCGGCCCTCGCGAAGGGATCGTCCGAGCGGTCGGGCACGGCCGCCTCGGCGAAGGGATCGACCTTCGGCGCCGACCCTGCCTCGGTGCGGGATTCCGACGCCGCGGACATCCGCGCGGTGACGGCGATCCTCGATGCCCGCCGTGACGACGAGACGATCGCGTCGGTCGACTTCGCGCAGAATCCGGCGCAGCAGATCACGTGGCGCCACCTGTGGCACGTCACCACGTCGATCGCGAACGGGCTGCTCGACCTCGGCGTGAAGCCCGGGGACCGGGTGTCGATGCTCGTCCCGCCGGGCAACAATCTCACCGCCGCACTCTACGCGTGCCTGAAGATCGGTGCGGTCGCCGTCGTCGCCGATGCCGGACTCGGCCCGAAGGGGATGACCCGGGCGATCACCTCGGCGGATCCGCAGTGGATCATCGGCGAACTGCCCGGACTCACCCTGGCACGTGCCTTCGGGTGGCCGGGGAGACGGATCTCCGTCAGCCCGCTCGGGCCCGTGCGCTCCCGCCTGTTCAAGGCCGAGACGAGCCTGACCGAACTCTCCCGCACACCGCACCGGCACGAGCTGCCGGCCCCGGCACCGGATGCCGATGCGGCGATCCTCTTCACCTCCGGTTCGACCGGACCGGCGAAGGGCGTGCGCTATACGCATGCGGACATCTCCGCACTGGCGGCCGTGCTCACCACGACCTTCGACGTCACGGAGGGCACGGGCCTGGTGGCCGGCTTCCCACCGTTCGCCCTGTTGGGGCCGGCCATCGGGGCCACCTCGGTGACACCGGACATGTCGGTGACGAAACCGAAGACGCTCACGGCGAGTGCGATCGCCGATGCGATCATCGCCGGGCGGGCGACCATGGTCTTCGCCTCACCGGCGGCGTACGCGAATGTCGCCGCGACCGCCTCGGAGCTCGATGGCCAGCAGCGGGCCGCGTGCGCCGGGGTCGAGCTCGTGCTCTCGGCGGGTGCGCCCGTGCCGCTGGAGCTCATGGACGCCATCGCCGAGGTCTTCCCGAACGCGTCCATCCACTCCCCCTACGGAATGACCGAAGGGCTGCTGCTCACCGACATCGACCGTGGCGGTGTGGCCGCCGCCGATGCCACCGGTGGTCTCGGGGTGTGCGTGGGGCAGCCGATCGACGGCGTCGAACTCGCTCTGGCCCCCATCGACGAGTCCGGCCGATCGGCCGATGAGCTGCTGCAGGGTGAGGCCGCGCAGGGCCGCCTCGGCGAATTCGTCGTCAGTGCCGCCCACATCAAGTCCGGCTATGACAACCTGTGGCGGACCACCGTGGAATCGGCCCGCGATGGCCTGCACGGTCTGCACTGGCACCGGACGAACGACATCGGCCATATCGACGAGGACGGTCGGGTGTGGCTCGAGGGACGACTGCAGCATGTCGTCACGACTGCGCGCGGACCGGTCGGGCCCGGCGGGCTCGAGGCGCTCATCGACGCCGACGCGCAAGTCAGCCGCAGCTCCGTGGTCGGAATCGGGCCCGCAGGCACCCAGGCTCTCGTCGCGGTGCTCGATGCCGAGGGCACTTCGCTCGCGCCCGGTCTGGCACCCTTGGGTCTGACGGCACGTCTGCGGGAGAAGGTCGCCGAGGTCGGCGGTCATGACCTGACAGCGGTGCTCGTGGCACCCGAGTTCCCCACCGACATCCGCCACAATTCGAAGATCGACCGTTCCCGACTCGCCGCCTGGGCCGACAGTGTCCTGGCTGGTGGGCCGGTGCGGGGAAGCGTCTGAGGAGCTTAAGTGAGAATCAGCGTCACCGGAGCCTCCGGGCTGCTCGGTTCGTCCGTCGCGCGCGCGCTCGTCACCGCCGGTCACGAGGTCACGACCCTGCAGCGTCGTCCCTCCGGGGTCGACGGGGCCACCGATGTGTTGGGTTCGGTGACCGATGCGGCTGCCGTCGAGCAGGCGGTCACCGACGCCGAGGCGGTCGTGCACTTGGCCGCGAAGGTCTCCATGATGGGGGATCCCAAGGATTTCGAGGCCGTGAACATCGGCGGCACTCGCACTCTCGTCGATGCGGCTCGTGCCGCCGGCGTGCAGCGTCTGGTCCATATCTCATCGCCGTCGGTGGCACATACCGGTGATTCGATCATCGGCGACGGTGCCGAACCGGCGTCTCCGGAGTTCGCGCGCGGTGAGTATGCGCGGACGAAGGGGGCCGGTGAGCGGATTGCCCTGGGTGCGGATTCGCCCGACTTCCGGGTGCTGGTCCTGCGCCCCCATCTCATGTGGGGTCCGGGCGACACTCAGCTCACGGAACGGGTCATCGACCGCGCCCGTGCGGGTCGGATGCCGGTGCTCGGATCGGGAGCCGCCCTCGTCGACACCCTGTTCGTCGACAATGCCGTTGAGGCGATCGCTGCGGCGGTGACCGCGGTCGATTCCACTCATGGTGAGGCGCTGGTGGTGACGAACGGTCAGCCGCGCCCCATCGGTGAGCTGATGTCACGCATCGCGATCGCCGGCGGCGCCGCGGAGCCGAAGCTGCGCATTCCGGTGGCTCCGGCGCTGGCCGCGGGAACCGTGGTCGAGAAAGTGTGGGAGCTCGGCGAGCATGATGACGAGCCCCCGCTGACCAGGTTCCTCGCCGAACAGCTGTCGACCGCGCATTGGTTCGATCAGCGGCGGACACAGGAAGTCCTCGACTGGACTCCCCGCGTCAGCATCGAAGAGGGCATGAAGATCCTCGCCGACCACTACGCCTGAGCCGGCTCGCAGACGCCGAATCGGCGCTGACTCAGAGCCGGTACTGGTTGTTCTCCTCCGCTGAGGGACCCTTGCGTTCAGGGGCCTGAGCGTCCTCGGCTTCGTCATCAACAGGCGCTTCTTCTGCCGAGTCTGCGGACTCGTCGCCCTCTTCCGGCAGCTTGCCGGCGAGCGCGTCTGCCGACATTCCGGGTTCCCCGGTCGGCGGCGCCTCGAGCGAGGAGCCGCTGGCGGATTCGTCGAATTCCTCCGGGTCGAGCGTCGCCGGATCGTCTGCCGCTTCTTCGAGTCCCTGGTCGGACGCCGAAGCGGACCCGGAGTCTCGGGCCTCGCCCTTGTTCGGCGACGGCACCGCTGTGACGTCGTCGGTCCTCGCCTCAGCGGCACCGGCCTGCGGGGCGGAGGTGGGCCGGGCAGGCAACGACGGCGGCATTGGCGGAGGCGGTGGCAGTTCGGACGATTCCGATGTCGGCGCGGCCGGCTTCTCATCGGTCGTGGAGGTTTCGCCTTCGACAGCTCCAGCACTTTCGGGCTCCGCCGACTGGGCGGACTTCGCCGGGTCGGGCTGCGCTGCGTTGGGCTGCACTGCCTCGGCGGTCTGCCCCGGGCCCTGCGATGTGTCGTCGCCTTCGGTTCCGTCCGCTTCCAGGGATGATTCCGTGTCCCCGTTCTGCTCGGCCGCATCCTCGGTCGCATCCTCGGCCGCATCCTCGGTCGCGTCTGTCTCAGGAGCTTTCCCCTGAGCGGATTCCGCATCCTCGGTCGCTTCCGACTCGGCAGATTCTTCCAGCCCCGAGGCTTGCCCAACGGCTTCAGAATCCGTCGTCGCCGCGGTCTCAGCCGAGTCCTTCCTGTCGGAAGACTGGCCCCCGGAAGGCTCGCCCTTGGCGGGTTCACCTTCGGAAAGCCCACCCTCAGAGGCAACCGCCTCAGCGGGCTCCCCCTCGGAGGAAGCCGCCTCAGGGGGCTCGGCCTCGGCGGTCGTCTCAGCGGAGGAGGGCTCGCCCTCAGCGGACTGAGCGGTCGATCCCGGCAGGGCGCCGTCGATGCCTTCGAGGCTCACTCCCGCCTCGGCGGCCAGTCGGGCACGCCGTTCGGCACGGGCACGGGCCCGCTCGTCTTCGCTCTTCTGCGCCTTCTGCTTGGCCTTCGCCGATTCGCCCTTCGGGTGGGTCGGGCGCACGACCTCCCAGATGAGCAGAACGATGAGCATGGTCAGTCCGACGATGACACCCATGAGGATCGAACCCCACGGTCGCGCCATCGCGAAGAAGTCGAAGACGGCGTTGAGGCCGAACATGACGGCCAGGCCGAGGATCAGTGCAACCAGGAATCTCATATCCCCATTGTGCCTTCTCCTGGTCCGAGTGCAGGGAAACGGGTCCACTTTCGTGCCGGCCCCACTCCACCGAGGATGTGCCCCCACCTCGGCACGAGACTGTGCCATGAGTCACAATGGGATCATGGACACCACCACCGAAAACCACGCAGCCGACTACGAAGACGTCGTGACCCGCATCGCCGAGGACCCCGAAGGGTTCTGGCTCGAGCAGGCCCGGAAACACATCGACTGGGTCACCGAACCGACGAAAGCAGTCGACGATTCGAATGCGCCGATCTACCGTTGGTTCCCCGACGGCGAGCTCAACGTCTGCTACAACGCGATCGACCGGCATGTTGCGAACGGCCGCGGCGATCAGGCCGCGCTCATCTACGATTCGCCGGTGACCGACACCGTCCGCTCGATCACGTACTCCGAACTGCTCGACGAGGTCTCCCGCTTCGCCCGCGCCCTGTCGGACAAGGGAGTGGCCAAGGGCGACCGCGTCGTCATCTACATGCCGATGATCCCCGAGGCGGCAGTGGCCATGCTCGCCTGCGCCCGCCTCGGCGCGATCCACTCCGTCGTCTTCGGCGGCTTCGCCCCGAACGAGCTGGCCGTGCGCATCGACGACACCGCCCCGAAGGCCGTCATCTCGACCTCCTGCGGGGTCGAGAAGAGCCGAGTCCTCGAATACAAGCCGATGCTCGATGAGGCCATCGACATCGCGGAGAACAGACCGGACTTCACCGTCATCGTCCAACGCGACGAACATCGCTGCGAACTCGGCGAGAACGACTTCGACTACGCCGAACTGCTCGGCCAGACCCCCGAAGGCATCGACCCGGTGACCGTGAAGGCCACCGACGAGCTCTACGTCCTCTACACCTCGGGCACCACCGGCAAGCCGAAGGGGATCGTCCGCGATTCCGGCGGATATGCGGTGGCCGGGGCCTTCTCGATGCCGACGGTCTTCGGCCTCAACCCGGGAGACACGATGTTCACCGCCTCCGACGTCGGGTGGGTCGTCGGGCACACGTACATCATCTACGCGCCGCTGCTGGCCGGCGTCACCTCGGTGCTCTATGAGGGCAAGCCCGTGGGCACCCCGGACGCGGGTGCGTTCTTCCGCGCCATCGAAGAGCACAAGGTCAACGTCCACTTCACCGCCCCGACGGCCATGCGCGTCGTGCGCAAGGAGGACCCGAACGGCGAGTTGATGAAGAAGTACGATCTCTCGAGCCTGCGTGCGGAATTCCTCGCCGGAGAACGGCTCGACCCCGACACCTACGACTGGACGACGAAGATCCTCGCCGAAGCGACCGGGCGCGACATCCCCGTCGTCGACAATTGGTGGCAGACGGAGACCGGCTGGCCGATCACTGCCAATCCCTTGGGTCTGACCCGGTTCCCCCTCAAGGCGGGATCCTCGACGAAACCGACTCCCGGCTTCCACGTCGAGGTCGTCGACCCCAGCGGTCGGCCCGTTCCTGCCGGAGAGGAAGGACTCATCGTCATCAGGCTGCCGCTGCCACCGGGCACGATGGCCACGGTGTGGGGCGATGACGAACGGTTCATCTCCTCCTACCTCGCCGCCTTCGACGGCTATTACCTCACCGGCGACTCCGGGTACCTCGATGAGGACGGCTACGTCTTCGTCATGGGTCGCACCGACGATGTCATCAACGTCGCCGGTCACCGCCTGTCCACCGGCATCATCGAGGCGGTCGTCGCCTCCCACCCGGCCGTGGCCGAGGCCGCCGTCATCGGCGTCCACGATGACATGAAAGGACAGATCCCGCGTGCCCTCGTCGTGCTCGGGGACTCCGCTGAGGGGACCGACCCGGACACCGTCATCGACGAACTCGTGGCGCTCGTGCGCAAGGAGATCGGGCCGGTCGCCGCGTTCAGACGCGTCGACATCGTCGCGGGTCTGCCGAAGACGCGGTCGGGCAAGATCCTGCGCAAGACGATGCGGCAGATAGCCGATGGCGTCGACGACCCGGCTGTGCCGTCGACGATCGAAGATCGCGCTGTGCTCGATGACCTCGGGGCGGTGCTCTCCCGCAGCTGAGCGCACCGAGGCTCCGGCACCCAGCCGTTGTCTCAGCAGCCGCGACAGCCGCGGAACCGCCACCCTGCGGGAGGTCTCCGCGCGCAGACGCGATCCGGTCGAAACTGGAGGTTCGGCCGGATCGCGTCGATGTTTCACGGTGCCGTTCTGTTGATGGACAGCGCGGATGTGCGGGTCGGCATCGCGTTCACCGATGGTCGGAGCCGCGCCCTGCGAGGACAGCAGTCGGCCCGGCCGATTCGGCTATGAGCTGCGTCCCTGGTCGAAGCCTGCGGCGAATCCGCGCTCGAAGGCCTCTTGGACCTCCTGTTCGCGGCTGCGGCGCTCATCGGCCCAGCCGAAGGGGTCGAATCCTCGTCGGCCAGGACCGAAGCCGGGACCGAAGTTCGGGCCGAAGCCGCGTCGTCCGCGGCCTCCCCCGCGGCGTCCGTCACGGTCGCCGCGCCCTCCGTGTGGCCCGTGAGCCTCGTGGCGGTCAGGGCCCGCATGGTCATGATCGTGAGAGTGCTCGTGCGGCCCGTCGTGCCGGTCCGAGTCGTCTCCGCAGCGTTCGGGGCCGAAGTTCTCGACGATCTTCGACAGCGAGGCCTTGAGGTTCTCGAACTCCTCGGAGGTGAGCACCTCTTCGATGCGGTCGCCGACTCCGTCGCGCATATCGCGGAAGCGCCGGCGCAGCTCCTCGGGGTCGATGTTCTTCGACGGCCCCCATCCGCCCCGGCCGCGCGGCGGGCCGTAGGTCACCGGTTCGTCCGGGTAGGCGGCGCCGTCGGCGACCACGTCATCGGCGTCCCAGCGGCGACGTCCTCGCCGCATGCGTCCGAAATCGCGAGGGTCGAAGCCGGAGTCGGCGGCGGCTGAGCGGAATTCGCGGCGCAGCACGTGGCTGAACTCGCGCAGCAGCTGCGGCAGATCGGCATCGGAGTCATCGTCCTTGCCGCCGCGGGCGTCGGCGTCGCTCGTGGGCTCTCCGCCTGCAGCTGTGTCGTTCTCCGTCGCATCGGCCTGATCCGCTCCCGCGCCGTGATCGCGATCGGCGTCGAGGCGCGAGGCATCGCCTGTGCCGGTGTTGTCGTCAGTGTTCAGTGAGTCCTCCTGGTTGTCCGCACCTGCCGCGCCGGCGGATGGGGCAGTGAAGTCGTCATGGTCATCGTTGAAGTCATTGTTGGCAGTCATGTCATCTCCTTAGTTGTCATCTGACATGTACATGCAGAATGACATGCAATTCGTTTGCATGTCAAGTAACATGTAAAATCGAATCATGAGCACGAACGATGACATTCAGGCGATCGCCGAGGCGCTCACCCGCCTGCAGTGGCGGCGCGGGCCCGGCGGCCCCCGGAGTTTCGGACCTTTCGGGGGTTTCGGTGAGCACGGCGGCCCCGGTGAGCGCGGGGGCTTCGGCGAACGCGGAGGCTTCGGAGGCGGTCGGCACCCGGAGGGCTTCCCCTTCGGCGGCAAGCGTCATCCCGGCGGACCGTTCGCCGCTCACGGTCGCGGGCGTGCTCTCATCCGCCTGCTCATCTCCCTCGTCCAGGCAGGCACGGCGCTGGGGGTCAGCGCGCTCGGCGATGCCATCGGCGTCGACCAGCCGCGCGCGTCCCGACTTGTGTCCCAAGGCGTCGAGCTCGGTTTTCTGCGTCGCGAGGCCGACCCGGATGATGCCCGGCGGACCCTCATCGCCTTGACGGACAAGGGGCGTGCGATCACCAACAGGTTCCGCGGCGCTCAGCGTGAGAACGTCGATGAGGCGCTGAGCACATTCACAGAGGACGAGCGGGCGCAGCTGGCCTCACTGCTCACGCGCCTGGCCGACGCCTGGCCGAAGTGACCCGGCCGATCGGCTCTTCGACGGTGGGGCCCCGGCTGCGGCTCAGCTCTCGGCGAGCTGTTTGAGCCTTTTGAGTGAGGCGAGCAGATTCGCCGCCGTCGTCGACTGCGCCCGAGACAGGCGCTGCGGGTCGCGCAGCTCGGTCCAGTCATAGATATGACGAACCAGGACCGAATCGTCCCCGACCGGTTCGATCTCCCACACCCACTTCTGCCCGAACGGCTCTCCTCCGACCTCGGAGGGCTTCCACGCGATGCGCCGCCCCTCTTCGAAGTCGACGATGTGGTTCTCCCGGTCGACGCCCTTGGTCAGGGTCGTGATGAACGACCCGCCGGTCCCATGCATTCGCTGTCCCTCGACGGCCGAGCCGAGGTTGTCATTGCCGTCCCACTCCGGTTGCCGCTGCGGATCGGCGATGAGTTCGAACACCGCCTCGGCGGGAGCTGAGATTTCGATCTCGGCGGTGACGACTTTGAGAACCGGGTCGATCGCATCGAAAGCGGAAGCATCGGGGGTCTGGTCGGTCATGGAGTCCTGCCTTCGTGAGTGTTCCAGCCTCGGCGCCGAGCTGGAGTGCGGAGTGGATCGGACACGGTCAGAATACACGGGTCCGCCGCATCAGTCCTCGAGCGCTCGGTCCTGCCGTTCTGCGCGGAGTGCGGCGGTACTGAAGCGGGTGAACATCCGAGATGAGTCGCTCGACAGCGCCAGCAGCACCGCCACCTGCATGGCGATCGTCATCAGCGCATACATGTTCGTCGCCAGGCCGCGGTCCCCCGTGAAGTAGTTCGTCATCGACACGATCACGGAGATCGTCGAGAGAGTGAGGATCCACAGCCTGGCCCGGTTGCTGCCGCGGAACACCGACGCCGAGGCGATGACCTGCAGACACCCGATGATGAGGCTGACCCCGATGAGCACACCCGCGACGATGCGCGTGGCCGTGTCGTCGCTGAGGGAGGCGATATCCGAGCTGTAACCGACGACTTCGGTCCGCAGTCCGTTCCAGTCGAGGAGCATACTGATCACATCCCATGCCTGGAAGATCAGGAGGACGAGCACGAGCGCCGCCCCGACGACGGTCTGCAGCGGACGCCGCCGCCACAGTGTCTTCGTCACCTCGGACACGGTTCGCGATTCGGAGTAGATGCGAGTGGCGTCGAGGGCCAGCTCCAGGCGTTCGGGGCGGTCGGCGTCGTCCGCGACCACCTCGGCGACGTCGACGATCGGCAGGTGCCCATCGGTGATGATCGAATCGCCGCCGCCGTTGCGGGAGTGGTATCCGGTGGAGAAGTCCGTGATCCGATCGACCGAGATCGCTTCGTCGACGCCGGTGACGGTGGCGACGATGTGGTCGCGTTCGACGTCGGTGTTCTCTTCGATCTTGTGGGTGAACTGGAGAGTGAACAGGGAGATGCCGACGGCTTTGTCGTAGGTTCCCGCGGCCAGCCAATCGGCTTGGTGTCCGCCGGGCAGCAGCCATCCGTGCGGGCATTTCCAGAACCGCACGTGGTGACGCTGCCCCGGATCGCCGTCGATCTCCTGCTGGTAGGCGAAGTCCTGGCGTCTGCCGAACAGCAGCAGCGGGGACACCGGAGCCTGCGGGTAGCTGCGCTTCGTCACCGTCGACCGGATGATCTCCCACGTCGATGCGGGTGTGATGCTGTCGGCGAGGATCCACCCGGCCTCCCGCATCGCGTGGTGGATCTGCGCTTCCTCGCCGCGCCAGGCGAGGTTGACCGGATCACCGAGCAGACCGTCGGAGGTGCGGGTGCGACCGATGAAGTAGTTCGGCACATAGATCTGGGTCAGGATGCGATGCAGTCTGGGCAGGGCGAGATAGGACACGACTCCCCAGAAGACGAGCAGCGTCAGCACCTGCCACCAGCCGAGGCTGAACCCTTTGAGCAGAATCAGCAGCGCCAGCCAGGTCGAGGCCGCACCGGCGAAGAGGAAGAACAGGTAGTCGAGCACCCCGGTGGGTGTGAAGTGGTGTCGCCGATAGACGAACGGCTGCCTCAGCCGCCGTTTCTGCCCACCGCTCACAGTCATGGGCGCCAGTTTAGCCAAACGCATCCAGCGCTTGGAATGAGGATTCCCTGCCTCCCCTCACCGAGGCGGCCCGACCGGAGGCGGTCAGGTTCGCCCCCTGTGCGGCGGCTGTTCCCGACGGCGGCGGTCGAGGGCGGCGAGCGCGGTGGCCGCGAGTTCCGGACTGTCGTCTCCGCTGAGTTCGGCGATGAAGTCATCGCTGCACTCCCCGGGGGTTTCGACGAGGACCTGGAGCACCCGGAACCGTATCGTCGTATCGCCGGAGTCTGCGTTCCGGCGCAGCTCGGTGACGATCTGGTCGCCGATGTCGGCGGGCGATCCAGTCGCGACGAAGGCGGCGAGAGTCTCTGCCGCTTCGATGTCCTTCGGCCCGTTCATGGCCATGTCGAGCAGCATGGGCACGGCCTTCGCATCGCCGGAGTGGCCGAGGGTGAGCGCGGCGCTGCTGCGGATGTCGGGATCGGCATCGTCGAGGCCGCGACGCAGCGCCTGCCGGATCATCGACCGTACGTGAGAGCCGACCTTCTCATCCGGGGTGGTTCGGCGGATCTCATCGAGGGCGAGCAGAGCGTTGCGGCGCACCAGGGCAGATTCGTCCTCCATGCCCTTCACCACATGAGGCACGGCCTTCGCGCCGGCCTGGGCGAGCGCCCATCGCATTGCTCCTGCCGCGTTGAGCACAGATTCGTGCAGAACCGCTTGCACCAGAGTCTCGATCGGCATTCCTCCGTCGACTCCGCTGCCGAGTGCGGCTTTGTGCCGTTGGATGACGTCCTCGGATTCGAGGGAGCGCATGAGGTCGATGGTGTACAGGAGCGATTCACCATCGGCTCGGCCGAGTCGGGCGACGGACTGGAGGTGGTCGAGCAGACGTTGTTCTGCCGCGATCCGAGCTCGAACCTGGTCGATGAGGTCTCCGAGCACGCGGCCCGGGTCGAAGTCCGCATCGGACAGTACCGAACCGACTTCGGTCAGGGACATGCCGAGTCTCCGCAGCCCCTCGATATGGAAGATGCGGCCGATATCGGCATCGGAATACTCGCGGTAGCCGCCATGCGTCCGCTGGCTGGGTGCCACTAGCCCAAGTGATTCGTAGTGGCGCAGCATGCGTGCGCTCACGCCGGAGCGCCGAGCCACTTCGCCGATGAGCATTGCCACCTCTTCTCTGCTGTCAGCCACTCTATGCCGCAGTCACCTCCCGCCGGGAGAGCCGGCCAGAAACTCTTCGGGGTCTGGGCCCTTTCGGACTTCGCTTAGGGGTCGCAGGCGGACTTCGCACAGGTACTGGACCCATGCGCCGGAGGAAGGGGTCCGAAACCGCGGCCGTGTGTCGGCGGGCTTGCCCCGCCCGCCGGCGCACGCACGATCAGACCTTCCCTGTGCCGATCTGGACCGTGGTCTCGGACCCCAGTGCGACCACACGCTTGGCTGCGTCCAAGGCGTGGGCGAAGCCGGCATCCGGGTCATCGAACATGCCCCGGGTCGCCATGGCGTGAGCCCGCACTGTGTCGTCCTCTGCGTGAAGCCTCTCATCGACCACTGACACGAGATCCTCACCGAGGGCCACGATCGCCCGGCTGAGGCTCTTCTGCATCTCCACTTCTCCGCGACCCAACTGTGTCACCAGGGCCGATGCCAATTCTTCACGACTCTCACCGGGCACCAGGGCAACGGCGGCTCTCCACGCACTGCGGGCCGCCTCGGCGTCGGAATGAGCGATGAGGGCCGTGCCGATCCGGGCCGGGTCCATGGGCGGCCAGGCGCGGACGTCGCCGATCTTCGACAGGGTGTGCAGGGATTGGCCGATCGCCTGCGGCAGGGTCGAGTCGAGTTCGGCGATGAGAGGGTCGACGGTGACATCGGCGGGCAGACGGGTCAGCGCCCAGGTGAGCATGTCGCGGACGAAGAAGTCCGGTTCGACTCGGCACCGGGCGATGAGCACGTCGAGGTCCCTGGGCTCGGCACGTGTGCCGATCGCCATCGCCGCCTGCAGGCGCCGCTGCGGATTCGACGCGCTCAGCGCGTCAAGCATGCGGTCGCTGGTGTCGTTCCTGCTGTCTGTCTCGCGCAGGAGTTCCGGTTCGCGAGCCTGGTGGCTGTTGAGTGGATTCGTCATGATCTCCACCTCCTTGTCACCCAGTGAAGACCTTGACATCGTGTCAAGGTCAAGCGGAAGAGACTCGATCCATCCCACCTCGAGAGCGGAGCCGCGTATGGACACGATCGATGTCACGGACGAGCTTCAGCCTCCGCTCGACCAGCCTCCGCCGGCCGGGGAGGTGGTGACTCCAGATCCGCCGTCGGCGTCGGCGCTCGATGAGGACGACCCGACCGACGAGGAGCCCCCGGTCGGCGATGAGCCTGACGAGTCCGCGGAGACGAAGACGAGGGCGATGACGATGCCGGCGATGATCATGATGCCGACGGCAGCGAATGCGAAGACCACGATGAGGCAGGTCATCAGGGGCGGGCGGTTATTGCGCCGAACGATTCTCACCATGGACCAAGCCTAATGTGCGGCGCTCATCCCACTCCACCGTGACCTTGCTGTGACAAAAACCTCGGCATGGTCCCATGCGCTCTTAAGTTTGTTGCATTATCGTTATATTCATGCCTCGTCTGACATCATCACGCAAGGGCCGCCGGTCCGTGCTCACTGGTGCCCTGATCGGGCTCGGGGCAGCAGTGATGGCGCTGATCGTGGGCGCCGTCATCATCATCAATTCACCCGTCTCATTCGGCTCCACGAAGATCAGGCAGATGCAGATGGCTTCGGTCAATCAGCTCAGCGAACAGCAGATCGACAATGCTCGACTCATCATCGGCGTCGGCCGCGGAGGCGACTTCGGCGACCATGCGATCCGCATCGCCCTCATGACGGCTCTGCAGGAGTCCTCGCTGCGCAATCTGGATTCCGGCGACCGCGATTCGGTCGGCCTGTTCCAGCAGCGCCCTTCGCAGGGATGGGGCGAACCGCATCAGCTCACCGACCCCGTCTACGCGGCCAAGGCCTTCTACGGAATCAACCCCGAGGTCGAGAACCCGGGCCTCGACCAGATCGAGGGCTGGGATGCGATGTCCCCGACCGAAGCCGCACAGTCCGTGCAGCGGTCGGCGCTTCCCGACGCCTACGGGCAGTGGGAGACCTTGGCCGATGACCTCCTCGGCTCGCAGGCCGACGTCGAAGCCCTCGACTGAGGCGCTGAGCCACCGGACTCCCCCGACAGACGCAACGGCAGACGCGGCCGCCTCACGGTGTCTGATATCGCATGACCACGCCGGTTGTCCGGTAATCTGCACTCATGGCTTCCATTCCCGATTCCGTTCCCGTCAATGACGAGGTCGAGCAGCTCCTGCTCAACCCCGAGGACCATCTCGAAGCCATCACCGAGACCGCCGACCTCTTCAAGGCACTCGCCACCCCCTCCCGGCTGAAGATGCTGCTCGTCCTCACCCACGGTGAGGCCACGGTCACGCACATCGTCGAGGCGACCGGACTGTCCCAGCCCCTGGTGTCCCAGCACTTGAAGTTCCTCCGCGGACTCCACCTCGTCGGTGTCAATCGGATCGGCCGCGAAGCCTACTATTCGCTCAAGGACGATCACGTCGCCCACATCATCGTCGACGCCATCGCCCACACGATCGAGGCCCACGAACACTGAGCCCATCCCGGGCGCTGGCCCCGATTTCCTCGCCGAGGCGGCCCACCGCTGCCCGATTCACCGCGGTGGCCCGCGGTGCCGGGGCTGGTCCAGCGCTACTGTCTTCGACGACGCGTCAGCGCCTCCGGGCCCCCGCCGACGACCCACACGATCAGAGCCACGAGCACGGCACCGATCCACTGCCCGGTCTGCAGCTGCTCCCCGGCGATGAGGGATCCGAGCACCACCGCCGAGAGCGGCTGCAGCAGCATGAGCGCCGCGGTCATCGGCACGGGAACCAGCGGGCTCGAGATGCTCAGCAGCACCCATGACAGCGCTTGGCCGCAGACGGCCAGGGCGATCATCCATCCCCACCCGTCCCAGCCGAGGTCGAAGTCGAGCCCGCCGAGGGTCAGCCCGGCCACCGCGGTCATCACCCCGGCCGCGATCGTGCCCACCTGGACCGGGGCGACGACGAAGTCTCCGGCGACCTTCCGGCTGTGGTGGATGCCGAAGATGTACACGCCGTAGAGCACACCGGACAGCACTCCGAAGATCGCTCCCCGCGTCGGGTTCGACGCCGTGTCGTCGGCGCCGAGCACTCCCCCGGTCAGCAGCATGCCGATGATCATGATCGGCACGCAGCCGATGAACAGCCACCCGGGCCGGGAACCGCCGAATGCCCAGACCAGTGCCGGGAAGACGATCACCTGAACGCTGATGAGCACCGTGGACACACCCAGACCGGCGTCGAGGACGCTCTGGGCCCACAGCACATAGTCGATCCCCAGCGCCCCGCCGGAGACCGCGGCGATGAGGATCGCCTTCGGCGGGAACCGTCCGTGCCGGCGCAGCTCGAGCACGGCCAGCGGCGCGAGCACGACGACGGCGATCCAACACCGCAGGAAGGCGGCGGTGGGGGCGGTCGCCTCGGCGAGGATGACGAACAGACCGGCCGATCCGAGCAGGACCGCGGCCAGGATGACGCCGAGCACCGGCAGGGCCTTCGGCGCAGGAGGCGGCCCTCCCGCCCGCGTCTCCTGAGAGCTCATCCCATGAAGTCGAGGATGCGGTCGATGGCCTCGGCCGTCCGGTCGGCTCCGACAGCCAGCGACAGGCGCACCGAGCGGGGGCCGTCGACGGAATCGAAGTCATCACCGGGAGCGAGCGCGACGCCGGTGGCCTCGAGCACCTGCTCACACCACTGGCCGGCGGTGTCGAGCCTCGCGCGGTCGAGGATGTCGTCGACGCGGGCGTACATGTAGAAGGCGCCGTCGGGTGGGGCCATCTCGCCGAAGTCCAGGTCGGCGCGAGCGCCCAGCACATGGTCGCGGGCGCCGGCGAAGGAGGCCACAGCTGCCTCGCATTCGGCATAGGACTGATCCGTGAAAGCCGCGACCGCCGCGTACTGTGCCGGCACCGGGGCGCACAGCGACAGGTTGCCCGTGACGTTCTGCGCAGGGGCGACGAGCGCTTCGGGCAGGATCGCCCAGCCGAGTCGCCATCCGGTCATGCCCCAGTATTTGGAGAACGAGGAGATGACGATCGCTGAGTCGTCGTGGGCGAGCGCGCACTCGCCGCGGGTGCCGATATAGCTGATGCCGTGGTAGATCTCGTCGGAGATCACCTGCACCCCGTTGTCTCGACACCAGTCGACGAGTTCGCCGAGGGCTTCGGGGCCGATCATCGTGCCCGTCGGGTTCGCCGGGGAGGCCAGCATGAGTCCCTTGAGCGGAGCCTCCGCGTGGGCTGCGGCCAGCAGGTCGACGCTGGGTTGGAACCCTTCGTCGGCGCCGCAGTCGAGTTCGACGACGTCGCAGCCCAATGCGGCGAGGATGTTCTTGTACGCACCGTAGCCGGGCCGAGCCAGGGCCACCCGATCGCCGACGTCGAAGCAGGTGAGGAAGGTCGTCTGGAAGGCGCCCGAGGATCCGGTGGTCACGGCGATGCGTTCGGGTGCGATGTCGAGACCGTACCAGTCGCGGTAGTGGGAGGCGATGGCCTCGCGCAGTTCGGGAATGCCGAAGATCGGCGAGTATCCGAGTCCCGTGCCGTCGCGAGCGACCTCGGCGGCGCGGGACAGTACGGGGCTGGGCGCGCCCTGAGTCGGTTCGCCCAGGCACATGGCGATGGTGTCGCGGCCGGCGCGCTGCATCTGCCCGACCGTGGCGACGATGCCCATCGCCGCGAACGGCTTGACGAGTCTCGAACGGGCGGAGGCGGCGGGGGCAGTCGCGGTGGGGGCCGCCTCGGCGGGGATGGATGAGGTCATCGGTTCACTTCTTTTCACGCGGGAGGCGGCCGAGGGTGTAGAACTCCGGGTTCGGGAGCATGCCGGAGATGTGGGCCATGCGGTTGGACAGACCGAAGAAGCCCGTGATCGCGGCGATGTCCCAGGCGTCCTCGTCGTCGAATCCGTGTTCGGCGAGCGTGGTGTGGTCGGCGTCGTCGACTGCCCACGGTTCCTCGCAGACCTTGACGGCGAAGTCGAGCATGGCCATCTGATGTGGGCTGATATCGGCCTGTCGGTAGTTCGTGGCGACGACGTCGGCGATGAGGGCGTCCTTCTGGAAGATCCGCAGCATCGCCCCGTGGGCGACGACGCAGTAGAGACAGTGATTGATCGCCGAGGTGGCCACGACGATCATCTCCCGATCGGCCTTGGTCAGGTTCCCGGTCTCCTTCTCCATCAGCGCGTCATAGTAGGCGAAGAAGGCGCGGAATTCGGCAGGGCGGCGGGCCAGGGCGAGGAAGACGTTGGGCACGAAGCCCGACTTCTCAGCCACCTCGAGGATCTGGGTGCGGATGTCATCGTCGACGTCGTCGATGTCAGCAAGTGGGTATCGCATACCCCTCATGCTAGCCCGGGTGGATCGGTTCGGGTCGAGCCCGTTCACGGTGGGGCTGGGGTCGGTTGCGGGCAGCGCCTGAGCGGTGCGCGCCAGGACGGTTCGTGCCTGAGTGGCTGGTGCGGGGCGATGCGCGCGGTGTGCGCAGCGCTTCGAGGGCGATACAGTGAGGGCGTCAGGTCCGCTAAGGCATCCGCACATGCATCGAAGGAGATCACCATGACCGCAGACAATGCAGCAGACACCGGTTCGACCGGCGAGGTCCAGCTCGACAACGGAGTCTTCCGAGTGACGAAGTGGACGATCCGCTCCGACGGCGTAATCCCGATGCACAAGCATGACTACGAGTACGTCGTCGTGCCGATGGTCACCGACACGATGCTCGTGCGCAATTCCGACGGCACCGAGATCCGTGCCGAACTCGAAGCCGGGGTCTCCTACACACGTCCGGCAGGGTCCGAGCACGAGGTCTCGAACCCCGGAGGCAGCGCCGACGTAGTCTTCGTCGAGATCGAACGCCTCTGAGACTGCTGCCGTCGATCTCAGAGAATAGGTCAGCGGGTGGGGATCTCCCACGTGTGGACGGGTTTCCCGGTCGCCTGGTTCGCAAGGTAGGCGTCCAGCATCGCCTCGATGCCCTCGGCGCGTTCGGGGGAGTCCTGTCGGCTGCCGGGAGCGAGGCTCTCGAGTGCCCGCAGCTGCCAGGTCGCGCCGTTGACGCGGCTCTCCGCCCGGCCTTCGATGATCGACATGAATTCGTCGATGACGTCCTTGTCGATGTTCAGTCGTGAGAGCCCCCGCCTGGCCTGAGGCGCGAGCACATCGGTGACGAGGTCGGCCACGCCGATGCGTCCGATCTTCGGCCACGTCACTCGCGCCTCGATCCCGTCCTTGGCGCAGGCATTGAAGTTCTCCTCCGCCTCGGCGAATGACATCCGCGACCACACGGGGCGGTTCTCTCCGACGAGGAACTCGGCCAGCCCGTAGTAGAAGGCGGCGTCGGCGACCATGTCGACCGGAGTCGGCCCGGCCGGCAGCAGCCGGTTCTCGACACGGATGTGCGCGCCGCCGTCCCCGGAGTTGTAGATGGGCCGGTTCCAGCGCCAGACGGTGCCGTTGTGCAGGTTGAGTTCGAAGAGCTTCGGGGCGTCGGCGGCGCGGAATTCGACGAAGTCCTTGATCTCAGGCAGCAGCGGCGGGAAGTAGCGGACGTTCTCCTCGAAGAGGTCGAAGACGCTGGTGATCCACCGTTCGCCGAACCACACGCGGGGCCGCACACCCTGGTTGACCAGTTCGGGTGTACGCGTGTCGATGGACTGCGCGAAGATCGGGATCCGGGATTCGTGCCACAGCTTGCGGCCGACGAACAGCGGCGAGTTCGCCGCCATCGCCACCTGCGCCCCGGCGATCGCCTGCGAGGCGTTCCACGCATCGGCGAACCGGTTCGGCGCCACCTGCAGGTGCAGCTGCATCGACGTGCAGGAGGACTCCGGGGCGATATCGGCGAACTCCGCCTTGTACCGCTCTTCACGGCCGAGCTCGATGCGGACATACTCGCCGCGGGCATCGATGACCGAGTTGCTCAGCGCCTCATAGCGGTTCTCCTCGGTCATCCACTTCTCGTCGGTGAGGAACTCGGTGGTCAGGGTCGGCAGCGTGCCGATCGACACCACCTTGAGGCCCTCCTCCTCGGCGGCCTTCTGCGCTTTCTCCAAGCGGTCGGCGACACCGGCTTCGAGGGTCTTCAGCCCGCGTCCGGCCACCTGGAGCACCGGATGGTTGAGTTCGAGGTTGAAGGCGCCGATCTCGGACTGATAGTCGTCGTCGAGTCGGGCGAGCACCTCCTTGTTGCGCAGGCTCGGCTGATTGCCCTCGCCGACGAGGTTGAGCTCGAGTTCGAGGCCGATCGTGCCCGCCGATTTGAAATCCGCATGACGAAGGTAGGTATCGAAGAGCTCGAGATTCTCCGCGAGCTTCTCCCGATACAGTGTGCGTTCCTCCGGCGTGTACCGCTTCGAGCTGACTGCCTCACCCATAGGACTAGCAAACCACAGACGGCCGGGTCTGTGCGCGACCGCCGTCCGCTGCGCCATCCGGACACCCCCGACGCCGACAATCGGCCTTCCGTAGACTCACCCTATGACTTCGACCACATCACCTGCGTCCCAGCCCGCTGACTTCGTCGAACAGGCGAGGAGACGCCTGCCCGACATGCTCGCCGACATCGAACGGGTCATCTCCATCGAGACCCCCTCACACGACACGACGGCCGTGGCCGCCGGGGCACGGGACTTCGCCGCGCTCCTGAGGGACCGCCTCGGCGCAGAGGCGGAGCTGCTCGACATCGACAGCACCGCCCACCTGCGCCTGCGCTTCGGCACCGGTCCCGCCCGCGTCGTCCTGCTCAACCATCAGGACACCGTGTGGCCGCACGGCACACTCGAGCGTCTCCCCTTCTCCACCGAGGACGGCATCCTCCGCGGTCCCGGCAGCTTCGACATGCTCACCGGGGCGATCATGAGCGTGCACGCGACCGCGATGGTGGCCGACCACCTCGGCGAGGGCGGACTGGACGGCCTGTCGATCCTCGTCACCGGCGATGAGGAGATCGGCTCGCTGTCCTCGTCGGATCTCATCCGCGCCGAGGCCGCCGCTGCCAAAGCCGTGTTCGTCATGGAGGCGAGCGCCGGCGGCGCGCTCAAACTCGAGCGCAAGGGCACGAGCAACTACGTCCTCAGGTTCACCGGCAAGGCCTCGCACGCCGGGCTCGAACCGGAGAAGGGGATCAACGCGGGCATGGCCCTGGCCCTCACCCTGCCGCTGGTGGCCGACCTCGCCGACGCGGAGGCCGGGACGACGGTGGTGCCGACCGTGATCAGCGCGGGCACGACGTCGAACACCGTTCCGGCCGAAGCCCGGGTGGACATCGATGTGCGCGCCCGCACTGCGGCCGAACTCGAACGCGTGGATGCGCAGATCCGTGAGCTGACCGTGAACCCGCAGGTGGCGGGCTCGACGATGGAGGTCCTCGGCGGGATCAACCGGCCCCCGTTCGAACGGGAGCAGTCGGCTGGGCTCTTCGACCGGGCGACCGCTCTTGCGGGTGAGCTCGGGCTGCCCGCACCGCAGGGAGTGTCCGTAGGCGGTGCCTCTGACGGGAACTTCACCGCCGGCGACGGCATCGCCACTCTCGACGGCCTGGGCGCCGTCGGCGATGGGGCGCATGCCGAACACGAGCACGCCGTCATCGACGAGATCGCTCCGCGCACCGCTCTGCTGGCCGCCCTCATCGCCGACCAGCTGCAGAGCTGAGGGCCCGCGCCGGCTGCTCAGTCGACGGGGCAGCCGGTGGCGGTTCCAGCGCCGGTCTGTGCGCCCACGTCGCCGGGGCCAGGGACTTCACCAGTTAAGTGGGTTCAGATTGCCAGATTCGAGCCGAATCTGTGCATTCTGAACCCACTTGATCGGCGGCAGCCGCGGTCGCGCTCGGCAGCTAGCCGACCGGATAGCCGGCTGCCCGCATCTCGTCGGGTGATCTGAGCGTGAACAGCCAGTCACGCAGGTGCGCATCGGGCCGGATCGTCGTCCGCGCATACAGCCGATCTTCGCCGACGAGGTAGAAGTGGTAGCCGTGCTCGCCGAGGTGGCCCATGAGTTCTCGTGGATTCGCGCGGTCCTCGAGCACTTCGCACAGAATGTCCGGGTGGACTGCGGCGAGGAATTCCTGCCCGTGGGCGAAGACGACGTTCTCCCCGCCTTCGACGTCGATCTTCACCGTCACACGCGGCGCCTCGCCTCGACCTGAGGCAGCGGGGAGGCCCTCCCCTGGCTGCGGCTGCGTGTCACGCCCCGACACCTCGGCCAGCACCTCGGGCAGGAGGGCGTCGAGGGAGGTGAAGCGCACCTCGGCGTCGGAGTCGAACTGCATATCTGAGGAGTAGAACGAGGGCAGCGCGGATCCCCCGTCCCCGATAGGCACTTTCATCCAGGTGTCGGGGCTGCCCACTCCGGTCGGGTGGACGGTGACGCGTCTGTTGAAGCCGTTGCGATCGATGTTCTTCTCCACGCCCGCGACCACCGCGGGGATGATCTCGAAGACGTGGGCGTGCGCCTCCTCATTCGCGGCCAGGACGGCCATGGTGAAGACCCCGGTGTAGGCGCCGATGTCGAGGAAGACGTCGGCGTCGGCGCTGAGCGCGACCATGAGGTCGAGGGCGAACGCGTCTTCGGGTTCGGTGCGTCGGCCTTTCCCCCAGTAGAACTCCTTGGCGATTTCGCAGCGGAAGGGTTCGACGAGGACGAACTCCGCTCCGCCCGCCCTTCCGCGGATTTCGGTGAGTTCGATCGGTGCGGGCAGGCGGCCGATCCTCAGTCCTCTGATCCGGGGCGCGATCGTTCGCAGCAGAAGGTGGAGCGCCGGTTGTGCGAGAGCGGTTTTGACCGGCAGCTTGAGACCGAACCAGGACTGTCTGCGCGCGGCGAATGTGCGCAGCTGATCGTTCACGACGGTGGCCCCCTTGCTGACAGGAAGACTTTTGTTCACACTATCAACAGTCGAGCCGCCGCTCCAGGGTTCTGGCCTAAGCTGAGGAGAAGGAAGCATCCGCCGCACTGCGCAGAAGGAGCCAGACTCATGAAGCTGAAATCAGTCACTCTCCATCAGGTTTCGATCCCGCTGGTCACTCCTTTCGAGACATCGTTCATGAAGGAGACCGAGAAGGACTGCTACCTCGTCGAGGCCGTGTTCGACACCCCGCAGGGCGAGATCACCGGGTGGGGTGAGTCCGTAGCGATGATCTCTCCACTGTACTCGGCCGAGTACGTGGCTGCCGGGATCGATGTCACTCGCCGTTGGCTGGCTCCGCTGCTCTTCGAGGTCGACGACCTCAGCGCGGAGACGGTCTCGTGGCACCTGCGTCACGTCATCGGCCACCCGATGGCGAAGTCGGCGCTGGAGATGGCCGTCATCGAGGCTCAGCTGAAGATGCACAACCAGTCGTTCAAGGACTATTTGGGCGGAGTCGTCGACTCCGTGCCCTCAGGCGTGTCGGTGGGCATCCAGGATTCCGTCGAGGAGACAGTGAAGGTCATCGGCGGCTACCTCGACGAGGGGTACGCCCGGATCAAGCTGAAGATCAAGCCGGGCAAGGACATCGCCCCGGTGGCCGCCGTGCGCAAGGCCTTCGGCGACGATTTCGGCTTCCAGGTCGACGCGAACGCCGCCTACACCCTCGTCGATGCCGCACACCTGCGCCGCCTCGACGACTATGGTCTCCTGCTCATCGAACAGCCTCTCGGCGAGGCCGATATCCGCCAGCACGCCGAGCTCGCCAAGCTCATGGACACCCCGATGTGTCTGGACGAGTCGATCGTCTCCGCCGAGGCGGCAGCCGATGCGATCATGCTGGGAGCCACCTCGGTGATCAACATCAAGCCCGGACGTGTCGGCGGTTTCATCGAGGCGAAGAAGATCCATGATCTGGCCGCTGCCCACGGCGTCGCCGTCTGGCACGGCGGAATGGTCGAAACCGGCCTGGGACGGGCGGCGAACGCGGCGCTGGCATCACTGCCGGGCTTCACCCTGCCCGGCGACATCTCCGGATCGAACCGGTTCTTCCACGAGGACATCACCGAGGAGATCGTCATGTACGACGGCAAGGTCGATGTGCCCACCGGCGTCGGTTTCGGCGTCTCGATCGACCCGGGGAAGCTCGAACGCTTCCGCACCGATTCAGTGGAGATCCTGCCCGGGCAGTGACCCGCGTCAGTCGTGGGTGTGAATCTCCTCGGCGGCGTCCTCTGCTCGGTCGAATTGGAAGGTCGAGTGCTCGATCGCGATCTTGTGGTGCTCGGTCAGGCATTCCTGCAGAGCCTTGAGGATCCGCGGGGCGTGTCCGTCGTAGAAGCACTCATCGGCGAGGACCACGTGTGCGGTGAGAACCGGCAGGTTCGAGTCGATGCGGGTGACGTGGAGATCGTGGACCTCCTGCACATGCTCGACCGCCTCGAGATGCTCGCGGACCTTGTCCAGGTCGAGCTCCTTCGGTGCCGCTTCGAGCAGGATCGACCCGGTCTCGCGCAGAATCGCGAACGCCCTGGGAACGATGAGCGCCGCGATGACCAGGGCGGCCACCGCGTCGGCACGGTCCCAACCGAAGAGCCAGATCGCCAAAGCTGCGAGGATCACGGCCACAGAGCCGAGAGCATCGGCGATGACCTCGAGGAACGCCGCCTTGAGGTTGAGTGAGTCTTCCTTCGACGAGCTGAGGATGACGATGGAGACGAGATTGCCCACGAGGCCGATGGCCCCGAAGATCAGCAGCCCCGGACCGGGCACCTCCGGCGGGACGAAGAATCGACGAATGCCTTCGATGAGGCTGTAGACGCCGAGACCCAGCAGCAGAGTCGCCTGGGCTCCGGCCGCGAGCACTTCTGCCCGGCGGAATCCCCAAGTCTTCTGCCCACCCGTCGGCTTGTTGACCAGTGTCGCGGCGAAGAGCGCGATGCCGATGCCGATGAGGTCGACGGCATTGTGGCCGGTGTCGATGAGCAGCGCAAGACTGCCCGTGACGACGGAGCCGATGAGCTGGAAGACGAAGATCGCCGCAACGATGCCGAAGACGATCCTCAGTTGCCGCCGCGAGCCTGAACCATGCGCATGATCATGAGCCATATCTGCCTCCTCGACTCAAAATATTAACATATGCACATTTTTTTATATATAGCCCCTGAAGTGACTCTGCTCACCAGCAGAGAGAGGCCTCCGACGCCAGCGGACACCGACCGATGTCTCCGATCGATGCCCGCTGTGTGTGGCCGTTGCCTCCGAGCCTGCGCGTCAAGGTCAGCCCTGGGAGCCCTTACTGCCGTCGCCGTCCTGATCGTCGCCCGGTTCATCGCCGGCGGCCGAGCGCCCGTCTTCGCCTGAGCCCGGATCCGCGTCCGTCCCGGCCGTGCCGGCACCACGCTCGTCGAGTCGGCGCTTCGCCTCGTCGATATAGGCCTGCACATCGAAGCCGGTGGCCTTCTTCACCTCATCGCCGATCCGATCGAGGTCGACACCGCTGTCATCGAGGAAGGCCTTCGGGTCGAAGCCGGCGCGGTTCGCACCCGGTCCGGCAGACATGCCGTCTGCGACGATCCCGTCGACGACGTCGTCCGGCTTCTCCCCCGCAGAAGACGAACCGGTCGGTCCCCCACTGTCGGATCCACCGGACCCTCCAGGTCCGTCCGACCCTCCGGACCCGCTCGGCCCGGCCGAATCGGCTCCCCCGGCGCCCTTCGCCTTGGCCACGAGGTCGGTGAGGTCGACTCCGGTCGTTCCGCGCACCACTTCGAGGACCTGGGAGAGGTTGTTCGACACGGAGTTCGCGAGCTTCGACTCACCATCGGTGGACACGATCGAGAGGTCCTTGATGTTCGCGTACGGCGCCACCAGCTCTCCGGCCACGGTCGGCAGCACCTCAAGCACCTTCGACAGCACGGCCGCATCGTTGAACTGCTTGTAGGCCTCGGCCTGTGCGCGCAGCGCTTCGGCTTCGGCCTCGCCGCGCGCCCTGATCGCATCGGCTTCGGCTTCACCCTCGAGCCGGATCGCTTCGGCGTCTTTCGACCGACGGTGCAGGTCGGCGGCCGCCTCGGCCCGGCCCTGCGCCTCGATCTCATACGCCCGCGCATCGGCGGAGGCCTGCTGCCGGTAGCGTTCGGCGTCGGCAGGACGCCTGACCTCGGCATCGAGCTGCTCGGCACGCAGCTCCGCGGCTTCCTTGGCCACGACGCGGTCCTTCTCGAGCAGCTTCTGCTTCTCGGCCGCAGCGGCCAGAGGGCCGGCGTTGTCCGCGGAAGCCTGCCGCTGATCGGCCTCTTCCTTCAGGGCGGCCCGTCGCAGAGCCAGCTGCTGCTGCTGTTCGGCGATGGCCTGATCGGTCAGCGCCTGCTGCTTCTGGGTCTCCTCGTTCTGCTGGGCTTCCTCGACGGCCGATGCACGGCCGGCGTTCGCCTCGGCGATGGCGGCGTTCTTGGCCACCTCGGCGGCCTGCGGGCGGCCCCAGTCGCGCAGGTAGCTGCCTTCGTCCTCGACGGCCGAGATCTGGAACGTGTCGATGATGAGGCCCTGGTTGTTCATCGAGTGCGCGGATTCCTCCTGCACCTGAGCGGCGAAGGAAGCGCGGTCCTGGATGATCTGCTCGACGGTGAGCGTGCCGACCACGGCGCGCAGGGTGCCGGAGAGGATCTCCTTCGAGTAGTGGTCGATCTGATCCTGCTGGTCGAGGAAGCGCTGCGCGGCCTTGCGCACGTCATCCTCGGTGCCGCCGACCTTGACCTGGGCGACTCCGCGCAGACGCAGCGCGATGCCGTTGATGGAGATGCCGTCGATCTCGACGGAGATCTGCCGCGAGGACAGCGAGAGGATGAAGGCCTTCTGCACGATCGGGTAGACGACCGAGCGCCCGCCGATGACGATGCGCCCCGTCCCCGACGCCCCGGAGGCATTCCGGCCTGTGATGATGAGCGCCTCCGACGGCGAGGCGATCTTGTAGGAGCGCAGGATCACGAGCAGCGCGATCAGGATGATGACAACGAGGACGCCGATTCCTCCGACGCCGAAGAGCAGGTCCATCAGTGGGCCTTTCATCGTTTGAGCTGGTGCACGGTCGACCGGCGCGCAGCACCGGCCCTGTCGTGTTCATCCTATGCGAGCTCACCGAACCGGCATAGAGATCGGCCCCGCCGAGGCTGCCCCCAGGTTCACTTGCCCCAGTCGCCGGGAGGACCTGCCAGCAGCAGCCCCGAGAAGACGAGGATGACGAAGATGATCCCCAGACCGATGGCCAGCCAGGGTGAGCGGATGCACCAGGAGGTGAGCTTCTCGAACCAGCCCTGCGGGGTGCGGCCGTTGCGGCCCAGCCCCCAGTCGCCCTCGAGGGATCCGGTCTTCTCGACCGAGCGCTCGAAGGGGATGGTGGCGTAGGGGATGATCGCCGATCCCAGCCCGGTGGCGATGCGGCGCTTGCTCCACTGCTGCGAAGTGCCGACGCCGACGACGGCGATGACGAAGCAGATGAAGATGAATCCGTGGATGCCTCCGCCGATGCGCACGCCCACCTCGGTGGTGTGGGTGACGTACTTGAGGAACATGCCGATCAGCAGCAGAGTCCACGTGATGGTCTCAGCGATGGCGAAGAATGTGAAGAAGCGTTTGGGAGTCACGGTCTCAATTGTGCCTGCTCAAGGTGGACGAGTGCTGAGTGATGCCGGCGGCGCTCGCGGGCGCGGAATCGTCCACCGGCGGCGGTACGAGCACGAGTTTGCCCGGGAACTTCTTCGCGATGAAGTCCTCCTGTGCCCGATGGATCTCGCTCAGCGGGTAGGACTTCGACACCAATGGACGGATTCTCCCCTGGTTGATGTATCCGATGAGATTCTCGAAGACCTCGTCCTCCTGGAATGTGCACCCGAACAACGACAGGTCGTTGAGGTAGATCGTGCGCAGATCGAGTTCGGTCAGGGGCCCTCCGATCGCGCCCGCGATCGCAAAGCGGCCCCCACGGCGAAGCAGACCCAGCAGCTGCGCCACCCCGTCTCCTCCGACGACGTCGACGACGACATCGACCGATTGCGCACCGATCTCCGCGGTCGGATCCGCATGGCGTGAAACCACGCGGTCCGCTCCCGCCGCGAGCACCACATCGGCCTTCGATTCGGAGCAGACGGCCGTGACCTCGGCGCCTCGCAGCTTCGCGAGCTTGACCGCGGCGAGGCCGACTCCGCCGGAAGCCCCGGTGACGACGACCTTCTCCTCACCGACCCCGGCTCGATGCAGCATCCCCTCGGCCGTCGAATAGGCGATCGAGAAAGAGCCGAGCTCAACCGGCGAGAGGTCGGAATGGACGGTGTAGGACTCGCTCGACGGTGCGATCGCGAACTGCGCGAAACCCCCGTCGCAGTCGCTTCCGTAGGTCCAGCACTCAAAGGGACGGCGGTCGACATAGTGACGCATGAGATTGCGCACGATCACCTTGTCGCCGATTCGCGCCGGGTCCACGGCACTGCCCGCTGCGACGATCTCGCCGTAGACGTCACCACCCTGGATGCGGGGAAAGGTGAGCGGCACACCCGACCAGGACGCGTCACCCTCATCGGCCTGTGTCGCATCGTCCGCAGCAGTCGTATTCGTGTCGCCGCTGACGGACTTCGAATACCAGCCGATGCGCGTATTGATGTCCGTGTTGTTGACACCCGCGGCTGCGACGTTGATGAGCACCTCATCGGGACGCGGTTCGGGCACGGGCACGTCGGTGCGGTACTCGAGCTTGTCGAGTCCGCCATGGCCGGTGAGCAGCACAGCGGCCATCGTCGAAGGCAGAGTCATCGAAGATCCTTTCGTCGGAGCGTTTTCTGATGGGGTCGGCCAGGCCGGCCGAAGACAGTGAGCTCAAGGAAGGCTGAGCTGCGTCATCCGTCCTCCGTCCACGGCGTAGACCTGGCCGGTGATGAAGCCGGCTTCCTCTGCGGCGAGGAAGGCGACCACGGCGGCCACCTCCTCGGGCCGGCCGGACCGACCGACAGGGTGGATCCCGCCGATCTCACGCCTGAAGGTCTCGGGGTCGGACAGGGAGTCGATGAAATCGAGGTTGAGGTCGGTGTCGATCCACCCGGGGGCGACCGCGTTGCACCGGATTCCCTCGCCACCGTGGTCGACGGCCACCGCACGGGTCAGCCCATGCAGCCCTGCCTTCGAAGCGGAGTAGGCCGCATGCCCGGGGTTGGAGCCGAGCCCCTCGATCGATCCGACGTTGACGATGGAGCCCCGCGTCTCGCGCAGGCGGGGAAGAGCTGCCCTGATCATGAGGAAGGGGCCCGTGAGGTTGACTGCGAGGTTGCGCTGCCAGTCCTCGACGGACATGTCCTCGACTCTCGCCTCCTGCATCATCCCGGCACAGTTGACGAGGACGTCGAGGGCTCCGAATCGCTCGACCACCTCGGCGACCGCCGCCTCGGCGCTGTCGGGATCGGACAGATCGACCGCGACCGAGGGGAACTCCTCATCTGCACCCCGCTGCGCGGTGCAGATCTGGGCTCCCTCGTCCCGCAGACGACGAGCCACTGCGCGCCCGATCCCGCTCCTGCCGCCGGTCACGAGAGCTGTCCTGCCGTCGAACCGATTCATAGACTCCGCCAATTCTCCGAGGCCTGCCCCGGGACACCTCGCTGTCACGATCGGCCTCAGTCTGGCAGAGTTTCTCAGATCTCGCGCGGGCCTCCAAACGACAGACCGACGCGGGGCGGAGACCTCTCCGGTCTCCGCCCCGCGTCGGCCCGTAACCCTCACCGAGGCGGCGCGTCAACGCCGATCGAATCTCGACGCAGCCCCGACTGACGGTGGAGGGATCATTCCGTTCAGCCGCGACGGCGCGTGCCGACCGTCATCGCGATGCCGAGCACGATGAGCGCACCGGCCGAGAGGACCAGCGGAAGAGCTTCATTGCCGGTGCGCGGCAGATCTCCGCCGCCTCCGTTGCCGCCGTCACCGGCTCCCGGCCCGTCACCCTCGGCGACGACCTCGAAGGATCCGGTCAGCGGGTCTCCGCCTTCGCAGTCGACAGAGACCTCATAGGTGCCGATGTAGCTGTCGACCATCGACGCGTCGAGTCCGCGGACGCCGAACCGGGCGACGGTGTCCTCGCCGACCTCGGCGGTCTGCTCGAACTTCTCGATATCGCCGTTCTGCGGGTCGACGGTCATCGTCGCCGTGGTGTCGGCGGTGCAGCCGGTGGCCGCGACCTGGACTCCCTTCTCACTGACGAAGTCCGGAGCTTCGATCGTCTTCGGATCGATGCTCAGTGCTCGTTCGGCAGGAGTCTCGGTCGGCGTCTCCGTGGGCGGATCGGTGGGATCCGTGGGCGGAGTCGTCGGATCGGTCGGCGGATCCGTCGGCGCGTCAGCGAGCTCATAGGCCAGCGTGTGGACGGCGAAGCCGATGGCGGGAGCGAAGATGTCGACGGACTCCCTGCTCACGTTCTCGATCGTGTCCGTGGACTGGTGGTAGTTCGTGTCGTGCTTCTCGCCGACGGTGCCGCCGAACATCTCGGCTTCCTCGGCGGTCTTCGTGCCGTCTGCTCCGGAGAACAGGCCGCTGGCGGGGATGCCGTTGTCGATGAACGCCTGGTAGTCCGACCGTCCGGAGAAGTCGGTGCCGACGTTGGGCTGGTCGATATCGGCGAAGTAGTCGGTGAAGACCTTCTCGAGTTCTGCCGACCCTTCGGGCACGTTGACGCCGTCCGGGATCGGCACATCGGAGCCGTCGGAGTCGAGCGTGCCGACGATGAAGTTGTCGGAGCCGATCATGTCGAAGTTCATGTACGACTTGATCTTGCCCAGCTCGGCATCGTCGAGGCTCGCGACGTACTCCGTCGAACCGACGAGCCCGACCTCTTCGGCACCCCACCAGCCGAAGCGGATGGCGTTGTCGACCTCGGTCGGCTGCTCGGCGAGCGCCTCCGCCGAGGCGAGGAGCGCGGCAGATCCGGAGCCGTTGTCGTTGACGCCGGGACCCTCTTCGACACCGTCGAGGTGGGCACCGAACATCTGGACGTTGTCGTGGTCGCCGGCCTTGGTTTCGGCGATGACGTTCCAGGTCTTCTCGGTGACGAACTCGGTCTCGAGCGTGAAGTCGGCGGTCAGGGCCGCGGCTTCGGCCGCCGCGTCCTCTTCGGCGGCTTCGTCGGCCTCTTCGGTTCCCTGACCGAGTCCTGCCTGGCTGCCCGCTTGCGAGCCTGCAGCCTCGACCTTCTCAAGAAGGTCGGTGCCGACGTTGTAGGTGACCGTCACCGTCGGCGCGGTTCCCTCCATGCGCCCGCCGAGAGTGGCGTTGAGTTCCTCGTCGGGGTTGTCCTTGTCGTTGTTGTAGATGATGACCGCCGCAGCACCGGCGTCGGTGGCAGCCTTGGTCTTGTCGCCGAAGGCGCATTCGCCGCGGGACACGAGCACGAGCGCCCCTTCGGCGCTGTCATCGAAGTCACCGGCCTGGCAGCCGAGCTGTCCGCCGGCGAAGTCACTGTTGTCGTCATCGACCGGCAGTGCCACAGGCAGATCGGTCAGCGGCTCCGTCGTACCCTCGGTGTATTCGGCGGTCGTGACGTCGACCTTCTCACCGTCAACGACGACCTCGACGGTGCCGAAGTCCTGGCTCTCGACGTCGAACGCCTGCCGCTTCACATCGAAGGCGCCGGTCGCCTCGAGGGTGGATTCGACGTATTCCACGGATTCTTCGTAGCCCGGCGTGCCCAGCGCGCGGAACCCTTCATCCGCGTGCGAGGTGGAGATGTCGGAGATCTTCTGCAGATGCTCCATCACGGCGTCACCGTTGACGCCCATATCCGTGTGTTCTGTCGGTCCTGCGGTTCCCGTCGCCAATGCCGGGCTCATCCCGCCGAGGACCAGGCCGGCCGTGGCGGTGACCGCCAGCCAGCTCTTCGTGCGCAACTTCATGGAGTTCCTTTCGCTCCTTCGTCTGTGTCTGAGGAATCGCACATGACGGCGCACCGGAAGTGACCGCCACGGTATGACTGCTTGCCTATACCGGTGTCGGCCTCTTGACGGCTGCACTTGCGGGGAAGCTCGATTCTGACGTTTCGCTATGATCCGCCATAGGTAACGAATCACATGCTTCTATAACGAAACGGTGACACAACTCACATTGGTCATTAATCTAACGCACCCCAGTCGGCTTTAATGTTACGAATTGATAACAACCGGTCACTGATCGGTTTCGTACCTGCGTGGCACCTGCGGTCCGTGTGCGGTCCTCATGCGCCTCCCCTGCGGCTGATTCGCCCGTGGCCAGCGGCATCCGACCGGCATCCCGACGCCACCCGCGAAGCCCGTCCCGTGCCGAAACCGCACCGCCGGATTAGACTTGGACCAGTGACGACCAACGACTCCGCCGGAGGAGCCCCACCCGCCTCCCCCGACAGACGAACCATCCGCCGCTGGCAGCGCTACCTCGCCAACGAACGGCTCGAGGAACGGGTGTATCGCAACCTCGCCGAACGCCGCAGAGGCGAGGACCGCGAGATCCTGCTCAGCCTCGCCGCCGCGGAATCCCGTCATCAGGAGCATTGGATTGCCCTCCTCGGCGAACATGCGCACAAGCGCCGTTCCGCCGATCTCCTCACCCGCTGCCTGGCCTTCCTCGGGGGCATGTTCGGCTCCGTGTTCGTCCTCGCTCTCGCTCAGCAGTCCGAGACGAGCTCGCCCTACGACGAAGACGAAGCCGCCTCCGCGGAGATGGCCGCCGACGAACGCATCCACGCCGAGGTGGTCCGCGCTCTGGCCGCCCGTTCCCGCGCCCGTCTGTCGGGGAACTTCCGTGCCGCGGTATTCGGCGCGAACGACGGCCTGGTCTCGAACCTCGCCCTCGTCCTCGGCGTCGGTGCGGCAGGAGTCTCGAACACGGTCATCCTGCTCACCGGCGTCTCCGGGCTGCTGGCCGGCGCACTGTCCATGGGAGCCGGTGAGTACATCTCGGTGCGTTCCCAGCGCGAACTGCTCGACGCCTCCACCCCGGACCCCGAGTCCCGGCACGCTCTGGCCGATCTCAACATCGACGCCAATGAGCTCGCCCTGGTCTTCCGTGCCCGCGGAATGGAGGCCCGCGAAGCCGAGGCCCGCGCCAACCGCACGATCGCGGCGGCGAAGAACCGACAGGCTCCGAGGCTTCCCGCCATCGACTCCGAAGTCGACCGTGACGAACTGGGCACCGGCATCGGCGCCGCCCTGTCGAGCTTCTGCTTCTTCTCCTCCGGCGCGCTCATCCCGATCCTGCCCTATATCTTCGGCATGTCCGGACTTCCCGCCGTGTTCCTGTCTGCCGGTCTGGTCGGCACTGCACTGCTGTTCACCGGCGGAGTCGTCGGCCTGCTCTCAGGGAAATCGCCCGGCCCCCGAGCCCTGCGTCAGCTCGGCATCGGCTTCGGCGCCGCCGCCGTGACCTACGCCCTCGGCCTGCTCTTCGGAGGCACCGCATGACCGATCTGCTCATCCTCGTCGATCCTGCGGCAGGCACGTTCGCACTCACCGATCTGACCGCCGCGCAGCTGCCGGTCACCGATCTCTCCGCTCATCGTGGTGACGGGATCTTCGAAACCGTGCTGGTGAGCATGGGTGCCCACGGCGCCACCGTGGTGTCGAGGGAACGGCACTTCACCCGGTTCCAGGCCTCCGCCTCGGCGCTGGATCTGCCCGACCCCGACCAGGGGCTGTGGGATCGGGTCATCGATTCCCTCATCGCCGAGGTGGCCGCCGCCGATCCCGGAATCGTCGAGTTCGGGATCCGCTACGCCCTCTCCCGCGGGGAGCAGGGTGCCGACGGTGAGTTCCGTCCCCGGGGGTGGGCCTTCCCCGTGACCGTGGATGATCACATCCGCAGCGCCCGCGAGCAGGGGGTCACCGCCGTCAGCCTCGACCGCGGCTTCGAAGCCTATATCGGCAGCAAGGCGCCATGGCTGCTCATCGGTGCGAAGACTCTGTCGTATGCGGTCAATCAGGCAGCCGGCCGCTATGCCGCGGCGAACGACGCCGATGAGGCGCTGTTCGTCTCCCACGACGGCATCGTCCTCGAGGGCCCGACCGCGAATCTCCTCATCCGCCGAGGCGACCGCCTCCTCACCCCGAATCCGGACGCGGGTCTGCTGTCGGGAACGACGCAGCGCCTGATCTTCGATCATGCCGAGGTTTTGGGGCTGCAGGCCGAATATGCCGATCTTCGCCTCCAAGACGTCAAGGATGCGGATGGGGCCTGGTTCGTCTCGTCGATGCGCACCGCAGTCGCTGTGCGAGAACTCGACGGGAATGCGATCCCTGTTGACGAGAAGCTGACCGAGCGGTTCCAGGAGATCGTACGCGGTCGGTGACCTCCCGGCGGCTCTGTCCGTATCGGCCTATGTGCACGCAGCCGATCTGCGGGGATGCTCTGCCCCGAGCGCTCAGGCTCGGGGCAGGGCGTCGGCGGGTCTCGCCGAGGGGAGAGTGAAGGCGAGAACGAGTCCGAGGATGCAGGCGGCGCAGCTGATCAGCCACAACGGCCAGAAGACGCCGGAGAGTCCCGGCAGCAGCGCAAGCAGGAATCCGAGGGCGCCACAGACGAACAGTCCGGTGACGACCCGCGTCTTCCACTTCCTCAGCATCGTGTGCCTTTCTCTTCACGTTTCGACTCGGACCTTCCCTTGCCCGACCGAAGCGTGCTCTCACGCTATCCCCGTCGATCTGCCCGGCACATCCCCCAAAAGTATGAAATGCGCGAACTTTCTTCGACTCGTTCAACCGCGGGTGACCTTGCGCGCATCTTCCTGCGTTAGTGTTGTCTTCGACGGAGTACGTTCCCGCGGCGCTTGAGGGTCGTGGGACCCGAGGTTCGAGGAAAGGATACGAGCATGGGAAAGCTCGCTTGGCAGATCATCGGCGTGGGAGCGCCCATCGCAGCCGCGTTCGTCGCTCGCAAGACCCTGACCTTCGCGTGGGAGAAATCGACGAAGCGCCCGGCGCCGTCGAACCCCGTCGATGACGAGATCTCGATGTCCGAAGCCCTGGCCTGGACGATCGTCTCCGGTGTCGGCGTGGCCGTGGCTCAGCTCGTCGTGCAGCGCATCGCCGCGAACACCGTGCGCAACAACTTCGGCGAGGAAGCCCTGCCGAAGAAGTTCCGCAAGCAGATCGAAGAGACCACCGACTGATCCTCTGCTGACCTTGCAGCAGAAGAATCGGCACGCGAAGCACTGGCTTGGCGTGCCGATTCTTCTGTCTCCTCCCTCTGCGCGGCCAGGCCCGTGAGGTGAGGATCCGGGTCGGGCTATAGGCCAAAAAGCGTGTATGGTCCCGGCCTGTCAGTACCCGCGGGTTCGAAATTCATACGCCCCTGATCAAGATCACCGCCTATGAACTTTGAAGCCGCTCATGCACACCAACACCCGGGCTGCGGTTCAGCCGGTGACGCGATCGAGGATCTCGGCGAGGACGACGGCGTCGATCTGCCCCGGTGCCGACCCCTGACCGACCTGAGCGAAGGTGGCGCAGCTGCCGAAGTCGGCGCCCATGATCCGGCTCGTCCGGCCCAATGGCCCCATCGAGATCCCGAGCACGGAAACCGGCGACGAGGCATCCGCCGTGGCAGTCGCCTCCAGGAGACGCAGAACGTCGGCCGGCGTCTGCGGCATCATCGCCACCTTGGCCACATCCGCGCCGGCCTCAATCATCGCAGCGAACGTCGCGAGCAGGCGTTCGGCGGAGTCCGTGGCTTCGAAATTGTGGTGTGAGGCGACGACGGGAACGCCGGCTTCCTGCGCCGAGGCGATGAGGGAGCGCGATTCTGCCCGGTCGATCTCGACGTCGACGGCGATAGGAACGCCCGATGCGCCGGCTCCGCCGATCAGCGCTCGCACCGCCTCGGCGTAGTCGCCTTCCGTGATCTCCACGTGTCCGCCTTCGAATCCGGTGCGCACGGTCAGGAGGATCGGCAAGCCCGCTGTGAGCGCACGGGGCAGCAGACGCAGGGCCGCCTCGGTGCGGGTGATCACGGAACCGGGGACGGCGGCGAGCAGCGGATCGATGCGCCATTCGACGGCATCGACGATCTCGGTCGCGGCGGCTGCGGCGCATTCGGCGGTGAGCTCCTCGGCAGCGACGGCCTGCGTCGGGACGACGACCGCCGGTCGGCCGGGATTGCGCACAGCGGGCGATCCTGCGGCAGGATTGAGGAACGGCAATGGTTTCATGGGTCAAGCGTAGGCGGTGACGCGGCGCGCGCGGGCAGGAGGACACGGGTGGAGACGATGCAGGTGCGAAAGATCGGCGCACGCGATGGCTTCCCCCTCGAAGTCCAGGTCAGCGGGCCGGACGACGCTCCCGCACTGCTCCTGCTGCAGGGCCAGGCGAATTCTCACGAGTGGTGGGACGATCTGCGCGGAGATTTCGAATCGGACTTCCGCACGATCACTTTCGACTATCGCGGAACGGGCGGCAGCCGCGGAACGGGCGGCAGCCGCGGTGAGCTCGGCGAATTGTCGACTGCGAGCTTCGCTGCCGATGCCGCGGACGTGCTCGACCACCTCGGCGTGGAGCGGGCGGCTGTCTACGGTACGTCCATGGGCGGGCGCATCACGCAGATGCTGGCGCTCAATCACTCGGAGCGGGTGAGCGCGATCGCTCTCGGGTGCACGTCTCCGGGCGGACCGCATGCGGTGAAGCGTTCACGCGAGGTCGGCCAGGCACTGGCGAGGCTGCGCGGCGAGGAGCACACCCAGCACCTCTTCGACCTCTTCTACACCCCGGCGTGGACGGTGTCGGCGAAGTACAGCAAGATGCTCGGCGATGACACGATGACGGCCGTCGAGTCATCCGCCCATCTGCGCGTCAGCGCCAACCACGACGCGTGGGACCGGCTGCCGGAGATCACCGCTCCGACGTTGATCATGCACGGCGATGCGGACCGGATGAACCCGGTCGGAAACGCCCGCATCCTCCGCGACCGCATCCCCGGATCCCAGCTGCTCATCCTGCCCGAGGGCCGGCACGGATTCTTCGAAGAATTCGCCGAGGTGGTCACTCCTGCCGTGATCCGCTTCCTCGCCGAATCTCTGCAGAAATCCTGAAGGCAAGGCCGCCTCCTGCATCAAAATCCCATATCCGGTAACAAATCCATTAAGGGCATATCTACCTGCCCCAACCGATGATTATAACAATCAAGTAACGCACCAGTATCTGTTTGCCCAGGTCAGAGCACCAGTCAAGGGTGACGCGCCGCATAATCCGGATAAGATCTCTACCGAAAACCCTGAACAAAACTACAATGGTGGATCAGATATCCGTGTGCGGTGAGGCGCGTGCGCAAGTGAGCTATTCGGATCTGCGAGCACCGAACCGTGCAAACGGGGGTGAAGCCTCTCGTTCTTGCGGACTGCCAAGAATGCAAGGAGGAAGCACGTGAGCGTTGTCAAAGCGTCACACGTCTACAAAGTTTTCGGAAAGCGTGAGAACGAAGTCGTCAAACGACTTGAAGAGGGCGCTGACCGTGATGATCTGACGAAACTCGGAACGGCCGCCGTCATCGACGCGAGCTTCGATGTCCAAGAGGGCGAGATCTTCGTCGTCATGGGCCTGTCGGGTTCGGGCAAATCGACCCTGATCCGCACTCTCAACGGTCTTTGGGCGCCCACTGCCGGGTCCGTCGAGGTGCTGGGCACCGACATCGCGAAGATCGATTCGGCCGACCTGCGCAAGGTCCGCAGCGAACACATCTCGATGGTGTTCCAGCACTTCGCACTGCTCCCGCACCGCACGGTCCGGGACAATGCCGCCTATGCGCTGGAGATCCGCGGAGTCGCGAAGTCGGAGCGGGACAAGTCTGCCGATCGCTGGCTCAAGGCCGTCGGTCTCGAAGGCTGGGGCGACAAGTTCCCCGAACAGCTCTCCGGCGGCATGCAGCAGCGCGTCGGCCTGGCCCGCGCGCTTGCGGCCGAGACCGACATCCTGCTCATGGACGAAGCCTTCTCCGCACTCGACCCGCTGATCCGCCGCGAGATGCAGGAACAGCTCGTCGAGCTGCAGCGGGAACTGAAGAAGACCATCATCTTCATCACCCACGACCTCAATGAGGCGATGTTCCTCGGCGACCGGATCGCGGTGATGCGCAACGGACGCATCGTCCAGGTCGGCACCCCGGAGGACATCCTCACCGACCCGGCCAATGACTACGTCGCCCAGTTCGTCCACGACGTCGATCGGGCGCGGGTCCTGACTGCCAACAACGTCATGGAGAAGGCTCGTCAGACCGTCTCGAACCAGAACGGTCCGCGTGTAGCCCTGCGCAGCATGCGCGAGAGCAATGCTTCAGCAATCTATGTCATGGACCGGCACAGGAAGTTCCTCGGCGTGGTCTACGACCGCGACTGCATCGACCACCTCCGCAAGGGTGGGACGACGCTGGACGAGATCATCAAACCTGCCGCCCAGACGGCCTCTCCCGACGATCTGCTCATCGACCTCTTCCTGCCGTCCTCGGAGTCCCCCCTGCCAGTGCCGGTGACCAACGAAGACGGTCAGCTGGTGGGCGTGGTCCCCCGCGCAACTCTGCTGGCCGCCCTCGGCAATCAGAACGGCAACGACGAAGCGCCCCAGGAACAGGCTTCTCCGGAGTGGCCGGAACCCGTCGATTCCGGTCTCATCGATCAGGTCCTCGCCGAAACCGGTGATACGACCCAAGCCGATGCTGCGAACGAAAGGGGTGGCCTCTGATGGAGAACATCAGAATTCCGATCGGAGCCTGGGTCGACACGGCATTCGACTGGCTCAAAGAGAACGTCGCGTGGTTCTTCGACGCAGTCACCTGGCTGTTCAACTTCCTCATCGAGATCCTCACCGACGTGCTCGTCGACCTCCACCCGCTCGTCATCATCATTCTGCTTGCGCTCATCGGCTGGATCTTCCGATCGTGGCAGATGGCCGTGGGCACCCTGATCACCCTGTTCTTCATCATGACGATGGACCAGTGGGTGGCCTCGATGCAGACTCTGGCGCTGATCATCATCGCTGCCGTCATCGCCATCATCATCGCCGTCCCGGTCGGCATTCTGGCCGCACGCAATGACAAAGCCTCAGCGGTCATCAAACCGATCCTCGACTTCATGCAGACGATGCCGGCATTCGTCTACCTCATCCCCGCTGTCACCTTCTTCGGAATCGGCGTCGTCCCCGGCCTCGTGGCAACCGTGATCTTCGCCCTGCCCCCGGGCGTGCGATTCACGGAGCTCGGCATCCGCGGGGTCGACTCGGAGACGGTCGAAGCCGGACAGTCCTTCGGTGCGACTCCCGGCCAGATCCTGCGCGGAGTCCAGCTGCCATTGGCCACCCCGACGATCATGGCCGGCATCAACCAGGTCATCATGCTCGCACTGGCCATGGCCGTCATCGCCGGCATGGTCGGCGCCGACGGACTCGGAAAGAACGTCGTCGAAGCGATCGCCACCCAGAACCTGCCGCTCGGTGTCGAAGCCGGACTCGGCGTGGTGATCATCGCGGTCTACCTCGATCGCGTCACCGCGGCCCTGGGCAATGCGAAGGACTACCCGCGCTCGCTCGTAGCGGGAATGCGCCGTCGCAGCGCGAAGAACAAGGCGGCGGCTTCGGCAGCGGCCTGAATCGCTGGACCACACAGTCTGAATAGTCGACCACTAGAGAAAAGGAACACACAATGAAGAGAAGATTCCTCACCCCGATCGTCGCTGCAGCCGCAGCTCTCGGCCTTGCTCTGACCGGTTGCTCGCAGGAAGCGGCGAAGGACGACGGCGGAGGCGGCGACAAGGGCGACATCAAGCTCGGCTACGTCACCGGCTGGACCGACGGACAGAGCATCTCGCTCCTGCTCGAGAACCAGCTGGGCGAGATGGGCTACAACGTCGAGACCCAGACCTTCAACGACGCCGCTGTCCTGTATGCCGGTGTCGCTAACGGCGATATCGACATGTATCCGTCCTCGTGGCCCGAGGTCACACACAAGCAGTACATCGATGAATACGGTGATGACCTCGAGGACCTCGGCGCCTACTACGACAACGCCGTCCTCACGATCGCCGTCCCGAAGTACATGAAGGACATCAACTCGATCGAGGACCTCAAGGGCAAGGGCAAGGACTTCGGCGGCGAGATCATCGGCATCGAGCCCGGTGCCGGTCTGACGAAGACCACCAAGGCGATGATTCCCGAATACGGTCTCGACGACGAGTACGAGCTCGTCACCTCGTCGACAGCTGCCATGCTCACCGAGCTCGGCAATGCGACAGATGCGGAGAAGGACATCGTCGTCACCCTGTGGCGTCCGTTCTGGGCCAACAACGCCTACCCGGTCAAGGACCTGGAAGATCCGAAGGGCGCGATGGGCGACCCCGAGAAGCTCCACTTCACCGCGACCAAGGGCTTCAGCGATGAGTTCTCCGAAGCTGCCGATTACGTCGGCAACATCAAGCTCGATGACAAGCAGTACGGAGATCTCGAGGATCTGGTCGTCAACGAGTACAAGGACGATGGAGAGAAGGCCATCACGGAATGGCTGAAGGCCAATCCCGACGCCTACGAAGGCGAACTGACCGGCGAGGAGTGATCGATTCGCCGCGGCAGCCACTGCGCTGAGGGAGGAACCGTCCTCCCAACTCTGCGGCGAACAGTCATGAACATGCTGTGCCCTCTCGACTCAGACGAGTCGGGAGGGCACAGCTGTATGAGCAGACTCGACTGAGCATCGCCGCTGACGATGTGTTCGGCGCGCGAGCTCCGAACGGAGGACACGAGATGACGTACAGTTCGGCAGCCGTCGACACCTTCGTCGGCCCCCTGACCGTGACCAGCGACGGCCGGTCGGTCGTACGACTCGAATGGCGCGCCCCCGCCGAGGCGACCGGTCCTGCCGCTCCGGCCCCCACCGAGGCGGGCGACCGTGCCGATCCGGTCCCCACTGAGGCGGACGGCCCCTCGGGCCCGATCCTCGCCGAGGCGCTCGCCCAGCTGCGTGGGTACTTCGACGGCCGCCTCGGCGATTTCGATCTGCCCGTGGACTTCGGTCAGGTCTCGGACATCGCCAGGACCGTGCTGACGACCTTGGCCGAAGGGGTCCCGGCCGGGACCACGGTCACCTACGGACAGCTCGCCGAAGCCAGCGGGACCGGGATCCCCGCGCGTGCCGTCGGCGGGATCATGGGGCTCAATCCGATCCCGATCATCGTCCCCTGCCATCGTGTTATCGCCGGTGACGGACTCGGCGGGTATTCGGGCGGGCCGCCCGGCCACGAACTCGAGACCAAGAGGCGATTGCTCGAGTTCGAAGGCGCCCTGCCGCAGCCGCTGTTCTGACACCCGCGAGCCGCCTCCCCTGCCTCCGATCCCATTTCGGGCTCAGACTCACCTCGGACCGGCGACCGGGCGAAGAGGACTGGACGTCGGACGACAACCACTGAGCGTGGGCCGGATACCACTGAACGGCGGCCGAACAGCACTGAACGGCGGACGCGTACCACTGGAAGTCGCGCGAATACTGTGATTACATAGCCGTACCGGATTTTGTGATCACAATCAATCCTGCGTTCACATGTTCCTGCTCGGACGTCGGACACTGCCAGAGTCGGCGGTTTCCCTGCGTTCGGGCGGCCACCACGAAGAGGAAACCGATGAAATCACGCACACTCACCGCCGTCGTCGCCGCAGGCGCGGTCCTTGGACTCGCTTTGAGCGGGTGCTCCCAGGAAGCGAGCAAGGGCTCCGGTTCCGACGGCGATAAAGGAACCATCACAATCGGCTACATCTCGTCGTGGTCCGACAGCCGCAGCACCGCGTTCCTGCTGGAGGACCAGCTCGAGAAGCTCGGCTACGACACCGAGTTGGAGACGATTTCCGAGGCCGCGATCCTCTATGCGGGCGTCGCGAACGGCGATATCGACGTCTATCCTTCCGCATGGCCGGAAAGAACCCACAAGCAGTACATGGATGAGTACGGCGACAAGATCGAGGACATCAGCACCTACTACGACAAGGCGCAGAACACCATCGTCGTGCCCTCCTACTCCGACATCGATTCGATGGACGAGCTCAAAGACAACGCTGAGAAGTTCGACAGCAAGATCATCGGCATCGAACCCGGAGCCGGCCTGACCGGCGTGACGAAGGATTCGATGATGTCGGCGTACGACCTGGAAAAGGACTTCGAGCTCGTCACCTCCTCGACTCCCGCGATGCTCACCGAGCTGGGCAATGCCATCGATGCGAAGGAAGACATCGTCGTCACGCTGTGGCGGCCGTTCTGGGCGAACAACGCCTTCGACGTCAAAGACCTCGAGGATCCGAAGAACGCGATGGGCGATCCTGAGAAGATGCACTTCCTGGGTACCGATGGCTTCAGCGATGAGTTCCCCGAGGCGTCGGACCTCATCAAGGGGATCAAACTCGATGACAAGACGTATGGAGAACTCGAAGACCTCATCGTCAACGAGTACGAAGAGGGCCAGGAAGGCGACGCCGTCGACCAGTGGATCAAGGACAACCCGAAGGCCTTCGACTCCGAGATCACCGACTGAGCATTGAGATCACCGACTGAGTCCCTGTCTCGGTCGGTGCACTGAAGCACCTCACCGGAACAGTGCGGCCGCCGCACCCGCCTCTGCGGGTCCGGCGGCCGCGCTGGTCTCTCACCCGTCGAACAGCTCCTGCCCGACGTATCCCCCTTCCGAGGCTCCGGGCGGGATTGCCCACACGGTCGACCCGATCGGGGTCGTCCATTCGTTGAGCAGGTCCACCTCGGCGAGGCGGCGCTGGATCGGCAGGAACTGCCGCTCGATATCGGCCTGGAAGGACGCGAACAGCAGACCCGAATCCCCACCCGCGCCGGTCTCGTAGTTGAATGTGCGCCGGTGGATCTGCGCGTCCGGACCCAGTCCATCGCGGGCTCGAGCGATATGCGCGGCCTTCGAGATCTTCGTCAGCCCGCGCTCATCGACGGCAGTGAAGTCCGGAACGTCGAACTCGTCCTCACCCGACAGTGGTGCGCCTGAATCCATGGTCCGCCCGACCGAGAACTCCCGGGCCGGACGGTCGGCCTGATCCCAGGTGTCGAGGTTCATGGCGATATCGCGCAGAACCAGCGTCGTGCCCCCGCGCATCCACTTCGGCAGATGCGCACCGAGGTCGGCAGGCGGCTCCCCGCGCGCGGAGAACACCGGGTCGGCGGTCTCGGTGCCCTGCCCCCAGATGATCCGCGCGAAGTCCTCGGAACCGGGCCCCGGATTCGCCGTGCCGTCGAGCTGACCGAAGAGGTTCCGTTGGGTCCTCCCCTCCCCCGTGCTGCCGTAGGCGCGTCGGAATCCGTCCCGCTGCCAGGCCACCTCGGCGAACGAGCGCGAGTCCTTGAACAGCATGCGCCGGGCGTGTGCCGAGGTCAGCGGGTCATCGCCGCAGATCTGCAGGAGCAGGTCACCCGTGCATCGGTCCGCGTCGAGACGATCGATCGAGAACGCCTCCAAGGGCTTCAGCCAGTCCGGGACGTGCTTCTTGCCGGCCAGCGCCACCAGCTTGGACCCGAATCCGAAGGTCACGGTCAGCCGGGCGGGATCGACGGCGAGCTCGGATTCGGAATCGGCCAACGGCGCCTGCCCCTGCGTCAGCGCGGCCGCATCCGCGGTGAGCAGCCGCAGCCAGCGCACCGCCTCGGCGACCTTGATCCCGGGTTTGAGCGTGAACGCGACGAAATGCGCATAGGCCTGCGCCGGGGTCTCGACCCCGGATTGATGAGTGCCGTAGAACGGCTCGGTCTGCGGCCCGTTCGCCCCGTCCAGATCTCGCCGAGGCTGCCCGCCGTCACCGGCGCCCGCGCCCTGAGAACCGGGACCGCGGCCGAGTGCGAACCCAGCCGTGGCGCCGACGATGCCTGCACCGCCGGCAGCGGCCGCCGAGGTCAGGAGACCTCGACGGCTGAAGCCGGTGCGACCGGGCTCAGTGGTCACCGTGGTCTCCGTGCTCGGAGTCCTCGTGGCCGTCGTTGTCGCCGTGGTCGGCATGCTCATCGTCGTCTTGCTCACCTTGGTCGGCGTGCTCGCTGTCGTCGGCATGCTCGTCGTCGCTGGAGCCTTCGGCTTCACCGGGCGCGTAGTCTTCCTGCGCTCCGGAGTACTCTTTCGCCACGGCCGTGACCTCGACGGTCTCACCGTCGACGGTGACGAGGTCGAGGCTGATCTGCTCGCCCGGCTTGATGGCCGTCTTCAGCCCCATGATCATGATGTGATCGCCTCCGGGTTCGAAGCGGAGGCTCTCCCCGACCGGGATGGTGAAGCCGCCCTCTTTCTCCTGCATCGACATTCCGCCCGAACCGTCGCCTTCGGTTTCGTGGAGTTCGACCGTCTTCGCGTCCGCGTACTTCGCTTCGACGAGGTCGATGTCGTGGTCGGTGTTGTTATGCAGTTCCCCGAAGACTGCGGTCATTCCGTCATCGGCGGCCTTGACCCAGGCGCCGTCGAAGCTGAGCGCCTCGGCGTCGACTCGGCTGTCCGAGGGGTTCGTCGAGGCGGAGCTGCCGCCTTCGGTCTGGGCTGATCCGGCGGCCCTGCTTTCGTCTTGGCCGCAGCCTGCCAGTCCGATGGCGACGGCGATGGGCAGGGCGAGGGTCAGAGTGATGTTCTTTCGCATGGTGTCTGCACTTTCGTTGTCCAGGTGCAGTCGAGCACGTGCCGAGGGGCGCCGCAGCGCACTCGTGGTCCTTTGCGCAGGGCGCAAGCTTCCTGCGCGCAGCTCTTTGATGTGCATGTGAGGGACGCACGCTGACCTGTGTGCGGGGCACGTGTCGCCTGCGCACAGCGGTCTGCACGGACGTGTTCGACTGTCACCGATGGGCGGGTCGCCGCCGCTTTTGGGGCGGTCGCCCGAGGGTGGATGGTCACCCGGGGGCCGGGTGAGTCGGCGGCACAACCGCCGAACGAGGTGTCAGACGAGCGCGGGTGGTCCGCGACGATAGTTCGGGCCGACCACCGCCGAGGTGACCGGCTGCGGCAGCCGGAACTGAGCGCGGAGCTTGCGGAACGGTTGGTCGGCCAGGACGCCGGCCGCCTCGGCGAGGGCACGCAGCGCACCGATCACCGGGCCCAGGGCCAGCTGCATAATGCTGAGGACGATGTCCTCACCTCGTTTGAGGATCACGGCGGTGACGAGGACGGCGACGAGGTGGGCGATGATCATCCCCACCGAGGCGGCTCCGTGGTTCGCATGTCCGAGCGCGGATGCGGCCGGACCGAGATCAAGGGAGCCCGGGGCCGGGACGAGGTGTCCGGCGTGGGCGTTGAGGGCCGCCTCGGCGGACGTGGATCCGGTACCCGGGGTCCCGGTACTTGAGGCTCCGGTGTGGGCGCCTGCATGGGCGAGGGTGTGTGCGGACCAGCTCATCGTCAGGTGCATGAGCACCTGCCCGAGACCGAGCAGTCCTGCCAGAGTGAGATAGCCCAGGCGCCTGCCGGCGAAGATCATCGCCGCCCACAGGACGAGGACGAAGACGACTGTGGTGCCCGGAATCGAGACGTCGCCACCGGCACCGAGGTGCATGATCAGGGCGAGAAGAGTCGTGAAGAGGGCAGCGAAGAGTGCACGTACGGACTTCGTCCATCCGGTCATGTGCCCTCCTCTCAGCTCACTCCCACATTCTACTCAATGTAGAAGAATTTCGGGAAGGCGGGCGAATCTACATCCGCAGCCAGGTGTCGGCGGTCTTTTTGACCATGGCACCGGCTTTCGCTGCGGCATCGCCCCAGGTGACGAGGTTGCCATCAGGGTCAGTGGTGGAGTCGGAGAGAACGACGACGTCGAAGTTGCACACAAGACCCGCCATCGCCGAGGCGTAGACGGCTCCGGGGGTGCTCGCCGAGGAGGTGCTGGCGTCGGCATCGCCTCCCGCCTGAGCGGCGGGCCCGGAGTCGGAGTCGGCACTTCCGACCCCGCGCGCCCCTGTGCTGGCGTCGGCGCCGGGCACCCCTGTGGTGGCGTCGGCGCCGGCGATGATGATCCGGTCGACAGACAGGTCATGCAGGCCCGCGGCCAGATCGTCGACACCTTCGAACACATCCGAGCTCTCGGAGCGGAGCACGAGGTCCTCCTCATCGGGAACGAAGATGCTCAGCTCCTCGTCGGGAGTGTCAGCGAGGTCGGCCTTTGTCGAAGCGAAGATGAGCACGCCGCCCACGGCGCGGGTGCGGGTGACGATATCGCCGAGGGTCTCCATGGCGTCATCGCTGGGGTAGCTGGCATCGTCGGTGTCAATGAGGAGCAGGGCATCCATACTCCAATCGTGCCACGACCCGGTGACACATTCGAAGCCGGGAAGCGGCGGCAGAGTTCGCTGCGACTCGGGCCGGCGGCGGCACGGGCCGGCGGCAGGCTCTCCGGCAGCCATGCGACAACACCGACCCGCCGGTCGCCGGCAGGCACTCCGGCAATTTTGGCACAAGCGAGCTTGCTTGCATCATCGAACATCTACGAACTTATAATCCATGTTCTAAATATTTTTCGATTGTCATGGCTTTTTGCTGCGCTGTTGAGTACACTAGACATCAACAACAACGATGTTGGTGAACGGAAACCATCCCCATGACCCTCACTCCCGAACGCAGCTCCGATCATTCAGATCGGGATGCCGACGGCTCACCTCAGACCAGCGGTCACCCGCTGCTGGCAGACGAGGAGTGGGCAGATCTCAGCCGCTTCGCGCCCGAGGTCACCTCTTCGATCACTCAGCTGATGAGCCTCAAAGATGAGCTGCGCGCGTTCGATCGCCCAATGGGACCGGACCAGGCCATCATGCTCGCCGATGGGGTCGAGGCGATCACACGCATCAACGATGCCCTGTCGACGCTGGCACTCTCCGTCTGCGAACGCGTCGGGACGCCCAGTGACTTCGGCGCCAAGTCGACGAAGTCGCTCATCGAGAACCGATTCAACCTCACCGGCGCGGAGGCGAACCGCCGGACCGATATGGCCAAGAACCTCGGCGGACGCGTCGACATGGCCGGACAGGCGCTGCCGCCTCTCTACCCGGTCGTCGCGGACGCGCTCCATGCCGGTACCATCTCCGCCGCGCAGGCCTCCGTCATCGAAGACTGCATGCGCAAGCTGCCCACCTGGGTCAGTCAGGCGGTCCGCACCGACGTCGAGTCGCGACTGGTCCGCAACGCACCCAAGGTCCGTCTCAAGGATCTGCGTGAGATCTTCGGCAAGCTCATGGGCTATATCGACCCCGACGGTGCAGAGCCGAAGGACTCGGCCGACCGCTCGGCTTACAACATGTCCATGCGAGCCAAGGCCAACGGCGACTGGGAGCTGCGTGGACTGCTCGACCCTGTCACCGGGGGCACTCTCAACGGACTGCTGACCTCACGGATCCAGGCGGCAGGGGAAGACGACAAGGCCGGTTCCAACAATGCTGGTGCCGAATCAACAGCAGCCGACGGGGACGTTGCAGCGACCGGCTCGTTTGGTTCCGCAGCCGCGGGGAATCCCACCGCTACCGCGACCGTTGCTCCTGAGGGAACGAGCTCACCGCTTCCCGACAAAGAGCTGCTCGAGATCGTCGATGCGGTGCTCTCCGGCGACCGGTATGACGCGAAGCGAGTTCCGGAACCCGATCTCGACGCAGCTCGCACGACCGGGAGTCCGGCGGCCGTCCCCGGCGTCGGTATTCGTGAGGACGGCGGTCTCGTCGACGTCAGCGCCGAACAGCCCTCAGCACGCGAATGGATCTACGAACGATTCGCCGGCCTCGTCACCACGATCGATAAGCAGCGGACGGCGGCAGGAGCGCCTTATGCTCTCGTCATCAACGCCACCGCCGAAGATCTGGCCAACGGCACGGGACACGGCACCACGGGCGCCGATAATCCCATTCCTATCAAGGAATTGATGAGAAACGGCCTCCACGGCTCACTGTTCTTCCACCTCATGAGCGACAAGGCCAAGACGATGCAGGTGGCCACAGAACAGCGCTTCGCCAATCGAAAGCAGCTGGCAGTGATCACCGCCCGTGACCGAGGTTGCACCTTCCCCGGCTGTGACGCCCCTCCCGGTTGGTGCGACGCCAACCACGTGTGGCCGTGGGCGCGCGGAGGCAAGACGGAGATCAACAACCTCGCGCTGCTCTGCAGCTATCACCACCACCTGCTCGACCGCACCGATTGGGACACGGTGATGCTCTTCGACGGCCGACCGGCCTACATCCCACCCGCCGCAAAGGACCCCGCTCGTAAGCCGATCCTCCACGCCCGCTTCATCGCAGACGACATCGTCGACTCTCTGTTCGACAAATAGCCGACCAAGCTTTCAGGGGACAGCTGTGCCCATCTTCCGAGCAGAGCCGAGTACGGCCTCTTTCACGGTGAAGTCCTGCCCGACGGCCGCCCCAGTTCGGTCGGGTCCGATCCGACTATTTTCCGGCCGGGTGCGGTCGAGGCCGGGATCACCCGCCCGCGAACCTCAGATGTTCATGTCCTCATTGACCGGATACTCATGTCCTCATTGAAGAGCAGGAGGTCAGCCGGCATTCCGGGAGCCAACAGGCTGCCGGCATCGACAGTACCGCCTGCCGCATGCAGAGAATCACCCGCCTCCAGCACTCCGCCCACCGCGCGCAGTGGAGTGAGGCTCGCGGCCTGCACGGCGTCGAACGGACTGAGACCCACCTCGGCGACGGCCCTCTTCACGGCCTCGTCCATCGTCAACGTGGACCCGGCGATGGCACCGGGAGAGCCGTCCGGGGTGACCAGGCGAGCCACCGAATCCTTGACCTCGACCGGGAGCGAACCGAGGTGATAGCTTCCGTCGTGCAGCCCGGTTGCCGCCATGGCATCGGTGATGAGCGCGAGGCGACCGGGCACGAGTTCGTGGAGCATTCGTGCGACCGGGCCAGCGACGTGGACGCCGTCATTGATGAGTTCGACGGTGACATGCTCGGCCTCGACCGCGGCAAGAACCGGCCCCGGAGCACGGTGGTGGATGCCCGGCATCGCATTGAACGCGTGGGTGAGGATGCTCGCCCCGGCGTCGAACGCCGCAGCGGTCAGCTCGAAGTCGGCGGCCGTGTGACCGACAGCCACCCGCACTCCGGCCGCGGTGAACCGCCCGATCGCGTCGAGGGCACCGGGCAGTTCGGGGGCGATGGTGATCTGCGCGAGCGTTCCATCGGCCGCCTCAAGGATCGCCTCGGCTGCCCCAGGAGTCGGCGACGTGAGCACCTCAGGCGCATGCGCACCCTTGAAATCCGGGGACAGGAACGGGCCCTCGGCATGCAGACCCATGACCATGGCGCGCTCGCGGACGAGCCCGGCCCCGGCGCGCAGGGACCGGCACAGCCCGTCGACCGTGTCCGAGACGAACGACAGAGCGAGCCTGCCGGTTCCGTGAGCACGATGCACGTCGAGGATCGCATCGATCGCCTCGGCTCCGTCCTCGGCGCTCGCTCCGCCGGCACCGTGGCAGTGGATATCGACGAACGCCGGAGCCACGAATCCGCCTGCCGCGTCGACGACGTCGCCCCTCGCCGATGCGGCCCTGTCCCTCCAGCCGTCCCCGCGGCCCCGTGCGGTGACCGTTCCCTGGGCGATAGCGATCCAGGTGTCGGCGGTCTCTTCGGCGAACGTCGCCGGCTCACCGTCGAGGATGCACGCATTGTGGATGACCGCCTCGGCGGGGATCTGTTCGGTCTGTGTCATCGGGGTCCTTCCATCGCTGTGCGTTCGCCTCATTCAGGGTACGGAATCGGTGGGTGAACTCCTCACTGCACGGTGCCGGCGAGCAGGGTGCCGGTTCACCCCAGTGTGCGGGCCCGGTTCGCGTCGATGCCGAGCACATGTGTGTCGAGGAACGCGAGCACGGTGCGGTACCAGACCTCGGCATTGCCGCGCCCGAGGATCCAATGCCCCTCGTCCGGGTAATAGAGGAATCGATGCTGAGTATCACCGTCGGCGTCGAGCGGAGTCTTCGCCTGAGTGAGCAGATCCAGCCACAGTTCCTGACCCTGCCCGATCGGCACCCGGTAGTCCTTGTCCCCGTGGATGACGAGCATCGGCACCTCGATGTCACCGGCGGAGAGGTGCGGCGAATACTGCGCCGACTGCTCCCGCATCGCCTCATCCCAGGACGAATTGTCCGTCGTCCGCCCCATCGACGTGGTGTTCCACAGGGAGGCGTGGGTGACGATGCATCTGAAGGCACTGCCGGTGTGCCCGGCCACCCAGTTGGCCATGTACCCGCCATAGGATCCTCCGGCCAGTGCGATGCGCTCGGAATCGATGTCCGCCCGCGCCCCTGCCGCCTCGGTCAGCGTCATGATGTCGGTGAAAGGCGTGCCGCCTAGCTGCTGCTGACCGCGGTCGATCATCGCCTGCCCGTACCCGGTGGAGATCGCCGGATCCGGCAGCAGCACCGCATAGCCGGCAGCCGCGAAGGGGCCCGGATTCCACCTAAAGGTCCACGCATTCCACGATCCCCACGGCCCTCCGTGGGCGAAGACGACGAGCGGATGCGGCCCTTCGCCGTCCGGCAGGACCAGCCACGCACGGATCGGGGTGCCGTCCTCGGCGCGGACCTCCACCTCGGTGAGGGTGCCGTCTTCGTCGAGCACCGTCGCCGGGTTCGCGAGCTCGCTGATCACCCCGGTTGCGAGGTCGACGGAGATCGGCAGGGGTGCGACATCGATCGCCGAGGCGGCCGCCACGACCGTGTCCTCGCGCAGGGCCAGACCCGAGAACGAATACTTCTGATCGACTCCTCCGACGAGCCGCCTGGGCTGCGCATCCTTGATGTCACCGATGAAGATGCTGCCGCGGCCGTGGTCATCGGCGGTGGCCACGATCGTCGAATCGTCGGCCCAGATCGGGGAGAACCAGAAGTCGGCGTCCGGCCACACGGGTGTCAGTTCCGCGGTCTCGAGGTCGAGGACCATGAGTTCGGCCGAGAGGTTGGTCTGGGGAGTCCAGTTCTGTACGCGGGTCACCAGTGCTTTCGTCCCGTCCGGGCTGATGGCCTCGATGTCGAAGCTGTGATCGGCAGCCGGTTTCGTCAGACGCCGCAGCTCGGGCTCCCCGTCGAGGTCGATGCGCCAGATCTCACTGGCTTCGAGCTGACCGGGGATCGGCTTCTCGAGTTGGACGAGGACGAAGCGGGCCTCGTCGTCGACGGCCCAATCGACGAGTCGCCCCGAGGGCAGAGACAGGTAACGGAAGTCCAGTCCTGCCGGGGCACTGAGCTCGTCACTGACTTCGGGAAAGTCGGCGCCCGCCTCGTCGAGGGTGGCCACGGCCAGGGTCTGCCGGCCCGGCCCCAGATCGTGATCCCAGCGGCGGACGGGGAAGCCGGTGTGGAGGATTCCGCTGACCTTCGCATCGCTGCGTTCGGAGCTGAACTCCTGGTGGTCGTTCTCGTCAGCGGCCCATGTATGGACGGGGAATTCGACGATGATGGTCTCGCCCTTGACCTCGATTCGGGAGAAACCACCCTCGTGGTCGGCGAGCTTGCGGGCCTCGCCGTTGTCTGGCAGTGCCCACAGGCTCGGAGAGTCGGCATCCTTGCCGTCTTCGCCCTTGCGTTTCGAGGCGAAGACGATCGTGCCGCTCTCACTCAGCGCGGCCGGTCCCACGGACTGGTCGCCGCGGGTGATTCGCCGCGGTTCCTCCCCGCTGATATCGGCGAGGTGGCTGAGAGAGGAGCTGCCCTCGGAGTTGAGGAACGAGTACTGGGCGATGACGCGCCCCCTCTGATTCGTCAGGAGGCCTTGCAGGCGGCGGGCGTCGAGGAGTCGGGTCACTGCGTCGTGGGTCGTCATCTTCCCATCCTAGATCCCAACGTCGAATCCGGAGCGAAATCCCGAAAACCCCAGATCACCGAGGCGGCTGGTTACTGCCGTGTCCCGGCGGGACCGCCGAAGCGGCCGATCGAATCCTGGTCGCGCGACATCGTCGAACCGAAATCCGGGCGGTCGAACACCGCGTCGTTCGAAGGTCATTCGAAGGTCACTGGAAGCTCGGCGCCGGAACCTTCTCACCATCGATCGTCACAGTCGGCAGCATCTTCTCGTAGTCCTTCTCCGTTGCAGCGTTGTCCTTGAGAGTGCGCATCTCAATGGAGAGATTCACCAGGCGACCGTTGATCTTGTATCCGGTCTGCACTCCGAACGCATAAGTGGGTTGGCTGTCGAGAGCGAGGATCTCGGTAGGACCGAGGACACCCTGATAGCTCCAGAACTCTCCTGCGGCCAGAGATCCCGTCTGCTCGGCCAGCACTTGCGAGTCCTGCTTGGTAAAGTTGAAGCGCCGCTTCTGATCGACGACTTCCTGGGCACTGTCACCGTACTCGTCGGTGCAGTTGACGAGGATGATATCGGAGCGGACGCTGTCGTCCCCGCGGCTGAAGACGTGGAATTGATCGGTGCTCCCGGTGCTGTCCGTCCAATCATCGCCGAGCGCGAAACTGAGCTCGACCGGGCAGCTGTCGCCGAACGTCACCGAAGTCTTCTCCATCCCCTCAGGGATGCCTGCTTCGGTGGGTTTGCCAGTGGGCTCGGGGCCGGCAGTCTCCTGCACACCGATCCGGACGGGACCTGCGGACTTGTCTTCGGTGCGGATCTGGAAGACCGAGCACCCGCTGAGGAGGACGGTCAGTGCGAGTGTGCCGGCAGCCGCGGCTCGCCGCACCGAGGCGGGTCTCCTCGAGGCGGGGCTCGTCGAGGCGGGTCTCGTCGAGGCGGGTCTCAATGAAGTCGTTCGCGCAGATGCTGCTCTCACTGCTGGTCACCCTGCGGGCGACGGTTCGAGTACCCCGCTTCCAGACCGTTCTGGTTCGGCTGAGCCTGGCCGTACCCGTGCTGGGGCGGCTGCGGACCGGGATTCGGCTGACTGCCGATCGGGGGCTGTCCGGTGTGCCGGGCACCGCTGTGCGGCTGACTCCCGACGGGCGGCTGACTCCCGACGGGTGGCTGACTCCCGACGGGTGGCTGCCCGACGTTCTGCGGACCGGAATCGGGTCGGTTGCCCGCTGGCGGCTGTCCGGGAATGGGCTGGCCCGGGTGCGGCTGACTTCCCACGGGCGGCTGCGGCCCGGCATTCTGTGGCCCTGGGCTCGGTGATCCAGTGTTCGGCTGACTGCCCACCGGCGGCTGCCCGTAACCCGGGTTCTGCCCGCCGACGCTCGGCGCCTGCCGCGGCGGTTTGAACTGCGAATGCTGACCGGAATCCGGCGGGAATCCACCGGAGACGGATTCGCCCGTCCGCCGGTTGACGAGGTTGCCGTCGACGCGTTCGAGGCGACGCTTCGACGTCCGTCGCGGCGTGCCGAGGATCCGCCCCTGCAGTTCGGCCTCGTTGGGCTGCCTCGGCGGCAGAAAACCGGGCGCCCGCCGCGAATCCGACTGCTGCACGGGCTGGACCGCATGCGAACCGGCGGCGACCCGATCCATATGATCCGACATCTGCGGAACGGTCACAGGGGCGGCATCGGCGAGGACGGGAAGGACCATGCGCACCGAGGTGCCCACACCCTCCTGGCTGAAGAGCTGCACGGATCCACCGTGCCGGGTGACGATGGCACGCACGAGTGAGAGCCCCATTCCGGAACCGGCGACAGCACGCACACGGGAGCCGCGAGACAGCTCGTCCCAGACGTTCTCCTGCTCGGGCAGCGGGATCCCGCTGCCCGTATCGGCGACCTCGACGACGACCCAGCGGTGCCCGTCGATGATCTGCTCATTGGCGCGCAGCTCGACGACTTCGGCCTGAGACGAGTATTTGAGGGCATTGCCCAGCAGGTTGAGGATCGCGGTGAGCAGCAGATCCTCTTCACCGGCGACATCGGGCAGTCGCCACGGAGCACGAGCCACCGTGGCCACGATCATCCGATCCTCGGCGCCCGGCGCCGTCGAGGCGTCCTCGACGGCCTGGTGGATGAGCGCATCGAGGTCGACGCGTGCGTATTCGATGATGCGGGTCTCGACATCGGCGAGTTTGCGCAGATCAGCCAGCAGACGGGCGACCCGGCGCGAGGACACGTCGACCTGCTTGGCGGCAGGTTCCACCTCGTTGAGGGTGCCGCCGTCACGGACGACCTCGCGGATGCTCGCCGCCGAGGTGCGCAGCGCGGTCAGCGGGTTCTTCAGCTCGTGGTCGAGTCGGATGAGCATCCGATTGCGCTTCGTCATCGAATCCTCGGCTGCGGCCGTCTCGATCGATTCCCGCAGCGCGGCCTCGCGTCTCTTCAGGTGCCGCCAGCCGAACCAGGCGCCGACGGCCAGACCGCCGAGCACGATGACGAGCAGCAGCAGGAAAAGCCAGACCTGGATCTCGAAGACAAGGAAGTTCGTCATAGACGATTCTGTCTGTCCTCGCCGCGGACCTCACCGACGAAACGGTAGCCGCGCCCCTGCACGGTCGCGATCCACCGCGGTTCGGCGGCGTCTTCACCGAGCACACGACGCAGTTCGGCGACGCGCGAGTCGACGGCGCGCGTGCCCACGGCCTCTTCGAATCCCCACAGCACTTCGAGCAGGCGAGAGCGTTCGATGAGTTCGTCCTTGTGCACCATGAGGTATTCGAGCAGGGTGAAGCCCTTCGGGGTGATGACGAGCTCCCGCTGGCCCAGCCAGGCGCGGCGTCCGACGCGGTCGACGCGCAGACCGAAGCTGGACACGAGCACCGGGGCCGTGGCCAGGGGCGGCCCGTCATTGCGGGTGCGGCGCAGCACGGCCCGGATGCGAGCGACGAGCTCGTGCGGATCGAAGGGCTTGTTGAGGTAGTCGTCGGCACCCTCTTCGAGGGCCATCGCCCTCTCGACGCCTTCGCCGACCTGGGTCAGCAGCAGCACCGGAACCCAGTTCTCCTCCTGCCGCAGACGGCGCAGCACCTGCCGGCCATCGGCTCCGGGCATGAGCACGTCGAGGACGCACACATCGGGTCTGTGGCGGTGGATCTCGTCGAGGGCGAGCAGTCCGTCGCTGGCGGGCAGCACCCGGAACCCGGAACGCTCGAGGAACGGCACGACCGCTCCGAGTACGTCCGGCTCATCATCGGCGACCAAGACGAGTGGTTGGGGCTCGGTGTGATTGTCAGCCGTCATGGTGGTCTGTTCCGGTTCCTCTCTGGCGTTCCCAGGCGATCTCTCTGGCCTCGGCACGGTCGACCGCCTCGGCGAGTTCATCTCGGTACAGCATAGATCGACGCAGGTGTTTGGTGCGATATCCGGCGCGACCGACCATATGGGTGGCGACGGGAATCGTCACGAGCTGGAAGGAGATGATGATCGCCAGCGTCGTCACCGTCGCCCAGGTCGGGAACTGGATGGCGATCGCCACCGCGACGAGCACCAGGCCCAACACCTGGGGTTTCGCACTCGCGTGCATCCGTGAGAGGAGGTCGCCGAAGCGGACGAGGCCGACCGCGGCGGCCAGGGACAGAACCGCGCCGAGGAAGATGAGCACGGCCGAGATGATGTCAAGAACCACGGGTGTTCCCCTCCCCCTCGCCGGACGACATGCGCTCCTCGGACGACATGCGCTCGGCATCCTCGGGTCCCGGGTCCGGTCCGGTGCCCTCGCCCTCTCCGCCGCTGTCGGCGTGAGCGTCGTAGGTCGGATCCGCGATCTCGGTGACCTCATCGCTGGGACGCACCGGTTGCGCCGAGCCCGATCCGGACTCAGCGCGCGGCCGGGTCCGGTCGGCCGCCTCGGCGGAATCCTCGGCTTCCGTGTCACGCGGCATGTGCCAGTCCGTGCTGGTGAAGTCCGACAGTGCCCCCGCCTCGGCGCCGGGCGTCATCGAATCGGACTTCGACACATACCTCGACACGCTCACCGAACCGACGAAGCCGAGCATCGCGAGCACGATGAGCACGGGCAGCAGATCCGTGCGGTCGGACAGGGCCATATACCCGCCGAGGCCGCACATGATCGAGGCGAGCACCACGTCGGTGCCGATCATGCGGTCGAGGATCGAGGGACCGCGGACGATCCGGAAGAGCGCAACGACCACCGAGGTGGCCAGCAGCACCGAACCGGCGATGATGAGCGTGTGGAGGACGGTCTCACTCATGAGCGGCCTCCTTCGGACTCATTCAGAGGATTCGGCCTGGCCCGCAGGGCGGCGAGGTCACGGTGCGAACCGAGGGTGCGGATGAGCAGCTCTTCGATGTGGTAGACCTGGGCTTTGGCCCGGCGCAGCTTCTCCTCGGAATCGCAGTCGAGGAAGTGCAGGTAGAGGATGCCCATGGCGCGGTCGCTGTCGATGATGATCGACCCGGGGATGAGGCTGGCGGTATCGGCGATGAGGGTGAGCACGAGGTCCGAGCTCGTGCGCAGATCGCAGGCGATGACGGACCCGGCTCCGACCGCGCGGCGGCGGAACGCGTACCAGGCGACCTCGATGGAGGCGTGGAGGACCGAGTAGAGGAACCACAGTCCGAACACCGTCGCATGCCAGACGTTGAACCGTCCGGAGAGCACGATGGGCGGGAGGTAGAACACGCGTGTGACGATGAAGGCCAGCACGACTCCGGAGACCACGGTGACCACCGTGATCGAATCCCACAGCATCAGCCACAGCAGGACCAGCGAGATCAGCAGCACGAGCTGCTGGATGATTCCGCGGCCCCGGCTCATCCGCGCGCGGTTGGGTGCCGGGGCGCGGTTCTGTCCCTGCGCTCGGTCGGGGCTCATGACTCATCACCTCCGAGCACGTTGTTGACGTAGTCGACCGGGGTCGAGAGGTTCTCCGCCGCCCGGTTCGACATGTCCCACAGGGGTTCGGCGGCGACCGTGAGAACGATGGAGGCGATCACCACCACCGAGGTGGCCACCACCATGGCAGGGGGAACGCCGATCTGAGACTTCCACTTCTTCCCCGCCAGCAGGGTCTTCTTCCGCTCCGTGAACTCTTCGACGAGATCCTCGTTCGCCTCTTCCGCATCGGCGGGATCACGCCAGAACGCGAGATTGAAGGTACGACCGATGACATAGAGGGTGAGCAGACTCGTCACGGTGCCGGCGACGATGAGGACCGTGGGCAGCCACGCGTGATCGTCGAAACCGGCGAGGAAGAGCGCGACCTTGCCGATGAACCCCGAGAACGGCGGTATTCCGGAGAGGTTGAGAGCCGGGATGAAGAAGATGATCGTCAGCACCGGCGAGAGCACCATAAGACCGCCCAGCGACCTCGTCGAGGTGGACCCGCCGCGCATTTCGACGAGCCCGATGGCCAGGAAGAGTGCGGTCTGGACGATGATGTGGTGGACCGTATAGTAGATCGCCGCGGACAGACCGATGCTCGTGCCCAAGGCCACGCCGAAGAGCATGTAGCCGATGTGGGAGACCAGGGTGAAGGACACGATCCTCTTGATCTCCGACTGTGCGATGGCACCGAAGATGCCCACGAGCATCGTCAGACCCGCCGCGATGAGCAGCGGCACCCGCAGTGAGGATTCGGTGAACAGCAGCGTTTCGGTGCGGATGATCGCGTAGATGCCGACCTTCGTCAGCAGTCCTGCGAAGACCGCGGTCACCGGCGCCGGGGCCGTCGGATAGGAGTCCGGCAGCCAGAAGGACAGCGGGAAGATCGCGGCCTTGATGCCGAAGCCCAGCAGCAGCAGGACGTGGAGGATCATCTGCACATCGGCGGGCAGATCCGAGATCCTCTCGGAGAGCTGCGCCATGTTCACGGTCCCGCACGCGGCGTAGATGACGCCGATGGCGGCGAGGAAGATCACCGAGGACACCAGCGAGATGATCACATAGGTGACTCCCGCCCGGATCCGCTCCGCCGTGGCGCCGAGCGTGAGCAGAACATAGGAGGCGACGAGGAACATCTCGAAGCCGACGTAGAGGTTGAACAGGTCCCCGGCGAGGAACGAGTTCGCAATGCCCGCGCACAGCACCAGATAGCTGGGATTGAACACGGAGATCGGAGTTTCGTTCGAGTCGTCGTTGGCATCCTGACTCAGCGCGTAGACGAGCACGCAGAGGGTGACCAGCGAGGACACGATGAGCATGAGCGACGACAGCCGGTCGGCGACGAGCACGATGCCCGCCGGGGGCTGCCAGCCGCCGATCGCCACGACCTGCGGGCCGTGCGCATCGACGCCGAAGAGGATCATCGTGGCGATGACCATGACCGCGAGCAGGATCGCGATCGACACGAGGTTCTGCGCCCGCGTGTGCTTGGACAGGATCAGCGCGATTCCGGCACCGATGAGCGGCAGCAGCACGGGAAGGGGAACGAGCACGGGCAGAAGATCGATCATGCGTCGTCTCCCCGCTGCTTCGCGTCCCGGGCATCGTCGGCGGCCTCGGCCTCTCCGGCACTGTGGGCCTCCGTCTGGGAGTCCGCGGCCGCCTCGGCGAGGGCATCGGCTTCAGCCGGACTCGACGCATCCTCGATGTCTTCGGCGAGATCCTCCCGCTCTGTGGGGGTCCCGTCGTCGTCGAGGTCGATGGCACCGGTGATCGGGGACTCCGCCTCGTCACCGAACTCGGTGTCGTCGTAGTCGGTGCTCGCCTCCGCCTCGGAGTCGATGATCTTCGTGATCGCCACCTGGAGGTCGGTGTCGTCATCCTGCAGCGAATCGGCGCGCATGAGCCTCCAGGATCGGTAGATCATCGCCAACAGGAACGCCGTCACGGAGAAGGTGATGACGATGGCCGTGAGGATGAGAGCATGCGGCAGCGGATCGGACATGCCCTCGGTCGACAGGTTCTCTCCGTCGGTCAGGGGCGGGGAACCGCGGCCGGCGGTGAGGATGATGAGCAGGTTCACTCCGTTGCCGAGCAGGATGAAGCCGAGCAGAACTCGGGTCAGCGAGCGTTCGAGCATGAGGTAGATGCCGGCGGCGAAGAGGACGCCCATGGCCAGGACCATGACGAAGGATACGCTCACAGGCGGCCTCCTTCCGCACCGTTGTCGACGTCGAGTTCATTGACCCGGTCCATGATCTCGGACACGGCACGGTGCTCGGCGGTGGCGCCCATGTTCTCGGAGAAGTTCACATTGTCGTGGATGCGGCTGGTCAGCATCGTCTCGTCGCGCTCCTGATGCAGGTCGACCTCGGCTCCGAGGGAGCGGAGGATGTCGAGCATGAGGCCGACGACGATGAGGTAGACGCCGATGTCGAAGAACGTCGAGGTGCCGAAGGACAGGTGCCCCAACAGCGGCAGATCGCCTTCGAGGTAGACGGATTCGAAGACCGTGCCTCCCCAGACCCAACCGCCGATGACGGTCAGGATCGCGGTGATCATGCCGGTGCCCAGCATTCCCGAGGGAGTGAACGGAGCCGCCTCGGCGAGTTCGTACTTGCCTCCGGCGAGGTAGCGCACGACGAGGGCGAGACCGGCGACGAGGCCGCCGGCGAATCCTCCGCCGGGCTCGTTGTGACCGGCGAAGAGGAGATAGACGGAGAAGACGAGGACGGCGTGGAAGATCAGACGCGCGGTGACCTCGAGGATGATCGAACGGTTGCGTGGGGCCAGGGTGCGTCCGGCGATGAGCCAGGACACGCGCTTCTGCGACAGGCCTTCGCCACGGCCGGCGTGGTGGAGGTCGACGACGTCTTCGGAGACGGGTTGGAAGCGGATTCGGCCGGCCGTCTCGGTGCCGTCCTTCTTCCGTTCGAACCGGTGCAGGTGGCCCTCACGACCGCGCACGAAGATGAGGCCGGCGATGCCGGTTCCCGCGGCCACGAGCACCGAGATCTCGCCCATCGTGTCCCAGGCGCGGATGTCGACGAGGGTGACGTTGACGATGTTCCTGCCGTGGCCGAGTTCGTAGGCGAGCTGCCCGAAGTCGGTGGAGACCGGGTCGCTCATGCGCACTCCGGCGGCGATGAGGACCACGAGCATCACGGTGATGCCCACGGCGCCGCCGATGATCGCCCGCCAGGCGGGGGTGAGGCGGCCGGTGGACTCACCGATGCGCGCCGGCAGGCGGCGGAGGACGAGGACGAAGACGACGATTGTGATGGTTTCGACGAGCACCTGGGTCAGGGCCAGGTCGGGAGCGCCGACGAAGGCGAAGTAGGCGACCATGGCATAGCCGGAGATGCCGGTGACGACCACGGCGGTGAAGCGCTTCTTCGCTCTGGTGGCACCGATCGCGACGATGATGAGCACCGCGGCGACGATGAAGTCCAGTGGAGTGTCCCAGAGCCGGAAGGTGATGTTCCACGTGTCGTTGGCGATGATCGCCAGACCCAGTCCGGCGACGAGGACGAGGTAGACCACGCCTTGGTAGAACGGCAGCGAACCGCGCTGGGTGCGGGCGGTGACCCACAGTGCCAGGGCTTCCATCCAGCCGATGAGCATCCGGTAGAGCTCGTGGAAGTCCAGTCCCGACGGCAGAGTCTGCTGGACCCTCGCGAAGGGACGGCGGAAGATGAACAGGGCGAGGCCCGCGGCGACGGTCACGGCGGTGAACGCGAGCGCCGGTTCGAATCCGTGCCACAGCGCGAGGTGGTAGTGCCCGTCGCCCTCGGCGACAGCCGGAAGGCCGGTCGTCCAGGCGGAGAAGTAGCCGTCGAGCAGTCCGACTCCCGGACCGAGCGCCAGAGTCAGCGCGGTGAGGATGAGCGGAGAGACGACGAGGGTGAGCTTCTCGTCGCGGCGGGCGATGTCGTCGACTCCCGGCTTCGAGGAGAACGCGCCCCAGACGAAGCGGGCCGAATAGGCGACGGTGAGGATCGAGCCGATCATGATGCCGATGAAGGCGATGACCGAGGCCTTGTCCGGTGAGGACAGGAGGGTCGAGTACGCGGCTTCCTTCGCGGCGAAGCCGAGCAGCGGAGGCAGCCCCGCCATCGAGGCGGCCGCGATCGTCGCGCACACGGCGACGACGGGGAAGGCCTTCCAACCGCCGGAGAGCTTCGTCAGGTCACGGGTGCCTGCACGATGGTCGATGATGCCGACGCACAGGAACAGGCAGGACTTGAACAGGGCGTGAGCGATGAGCAGACCCAGGGCCGCTTTTGTGATGTCCGGAGTGCCGAACGAAGCCATGGTGGTGAGGAATCCCAGTTGGGAGACCGTGCCGAAGGCCAAGAGCAGTTTGAGGTCGGTCTGCTTCAGCGCCTGCCAACCGCCGATGAACATCGTCAGCAGACCCAGGGTGAGCAGCACCTCGGACCAGCCGGGAATGTTGTTGTAGCCGGGCGCCAGGCGCAGGACGAGGTAGATTCCGGCCTTGACCATGGCGGCGGCGTGCAGATAGGCGCTCACCGGGGTGGGGGCGGCCATGGCGCCGGGCAGCCAGAAGTGGAACGGCATGAGCGCGGACTTCGAGATCGCGCCGACGAGGATGAGGATGACCGCGGAGACGATGACTCCGCCGGTGTCCATTCCCGATTGGGCGCGGTCGACCAGGGTCGAGATCTGCCCGGTGCCGGTGGCGGTGATGAGCAGGATCATGCCCACGAGCATGGCGAGGCCGCCGGCGGTGGTGACGATGAGCGCCTGCAGGGCCGCCTGCCGCGAGCGGCGGCGTGACTGGCTGTGCCCGATGAGCAGATAGGAGAAGACGGTGGTGCCTTCCCAGAACAGGTAGAGCATGAGCAGCTCGTCGGCGACGACGAGTCCGTACATCATTCCGGCGAAGGCCATGAAGATCCCGGCGAAGCGGGCCAAGCCGGGCTCGTCGGGCGGGAAGTAGCGTGCGCAGTAGATGAAGACGAGGGCTCCGACCCCGGTGACCAGCAGTGTCATGACCCAAGAGAGCACGTCGAGGCGGAAGACTCCGCCGAGTCCGAGTTCGGGCAGCCAGTCGAGGTTCTCGACGAGCGGCTGGGCCGCGGGGCCGAAGAGATCGGAGATCGTCGACAGGCTCCACAGGAGTCCCGCGAAGGGGACGAGCGCGAGGAAGACGAAGGCGTTGCGGCCGAGCAGGCGGACCAGAGGGTAGGCGATGACAGATGCCCCGAAGAAGGCGCCTGTCATGACTATCACCGGCGGCCACCTCCGTCATATGCCTGTTTGTGAGAAAGGTTCGTCAGGTCATTTTCGCATGGACAGGTGTCGTTCCCCCAATCAGCGGGTGTGAGCTGAGACAGGTTCTGCCCCGGCATGGCACCGATCACGTGCGCAGCTGTCGGCTGGTCACGAGGAAGCCGTTCTCGTCGAGTCCGATGCCTGCGGAGCCGACGAGCAGCTCGGCTCCGATCGCATCGGTCAGCTGAGCCACCTGGCCTCGCATCCGCCGGAATCGGCGTCCCTGATTCGGCTGATAGCGCTTCGACTCGGTGTCCATCCAGTGCACGTGGTATTCGATCTGCGGGGCATCGGTGTGGGCGGCGATGATCGGCGGCACCCACTCGGCCTCCATCACACGGATCTCGAGGCTGCCGGCGGATTCATCGATCTCACCGAGCGGGACGAGCAGGGCATAGCCGTCGAGGACGACCGGGGCGGAGGGGTCGAAGAGGGGATCGTCGATGCTCGCCTGGGCCAGCACATCCTCGTCGGGGGTGGGCAGGGCCTGCTGGAAGGCGTGCGGGGCGTGGCGGTGCACGAAGTCGAGAGCCACCGGCGGTTCCATCCAGTACGAGGAGTAGATGTAGAGGTCGACCTTCGCCTCGGGGTCGGGGATGATCACTCGCGTCGGCAGTCCGGGCTCGTCGGCCAGGCGCACGCCCGTGTGGAGGCGGGAGGCGATGGAGAGCACGAGGCTGAGCATCCGCTCCTCCTCCCGGTCCGGCATTCCGTCGGGAAAGGCCTCGTGGAGTCCGTCGGCATCGGCGAACCAGTCCGGCGGCGGGGTCGGCTGCCGGTCGCGGGGGCAGTCGATGACGATCGCATGCCGAGCCCAGTCGGGGACTTCGAGCGCGGCGGCGTCGGCGGGGTCGAGGGCGGCCCCCGAGCTCAGCCGGGAGTGCCGGCTCAGTCGCATCTGTCCGTGCTCGTCGAGCACCGGGTGGAGATCGGGCAGTTTGTTGTGGATGAGCGCGAGGACGTCGGAGACCTCGACGGCGTCATCGAGCAGGATGAGATGGAAACCGCGCAGATCCGCCGAGGTGGCCGTGTCCTCGGGCGCGGAGGCGTCACCGCCGTAGCCGGGCCGTCCCGTCGACGGCATCCCGCTCCGCCGCCGACTCGCCGCGGAAGCTTCGGGAGCACGGGCAGGGGCGCTCGCGCCGGGGGCGCCGACCTCCGGCGATACGGAAGTGTCGGCGGTGTTGGCGACCGGGTCTCCGGCCGCATTCGGCACGCCCGGAGCCTGAGCGCCTGGAGCCCGGTCGTCCGGAGCCTCGTCGTCCGGCACCTGGTCATCCGGGACCTGATAGCGCGCGGCGTCGGCCTGTTGACGGGCGGCGCGTTCGGCGGCTTCGCGTTGCAGCCGCAGTTCGCGGCGGGTGATCACATGCCCCTCCGGTAGAAGTTGAGATGCGAACGGGACGCGGTCGGACCGCGTTGACCCTGGTAGCGGTTGCCCGTGGCCTGGGAACCGTAGGGGTTCTCTGCCGCGGAGCTGAGTCGGAAGAAGCAGAGCTGACCGATCTTCATTCCCGGCCACAGCGTGATCGGCAGGGTGGCGACGTTCGACAGCTCCAGGGTGACGTGGCCGCTGAAGCCGGGGTCGATGAATCCGGCCGTCGAGTGGGTGAGAAGGCCGAGACGCCCGAGCGAGGACTTGCCCTCGAGGCGAGCGGCGACATCGACGGGCAGAGTCACGAGCTCATGGGTGGAGGCGAGGACGAATTCGCCCGGGTGGAGGACGAAGGGCTCCCCCGGAGCGGCTTCGACGAAGCGGGTGAGCTCGGGCTGTTCGAGACTCGGATCGATGACCGCGTATTTGTGGTTGTCGAAGAGCCGGAAATAGCGGTCGAGACACACGTCGACACTGGCCGGCTGGATCAGCGACGGGTCGTAGGGGTCGAGGGCGATGCGCCCGGAGTCGAGCTCGGCGCGGATGTCGCGGTCGGAAAGGAGAGTCACGCTTCCGATGGTAGTCGTTCCGGGCCTCACACGCTCGAGATCTCATGTCCCACACGCCCGAGACCTCATGGGCCGCACGGGGAGAATCAGCGAACGACTTCCACCGACACGCCGAAACTATGTCACAAACCGATAACGATTTTCCCGAATTCTCCTGGTTTTTACCCGTGTGTCTCCCCATAGCGGTGGGTGAATGCTTTAGGGTAATGAGCTGTACGGACCCGCGCACGATGGTGCCTTCCCCTTCTTAAGCCAAGGAATGCCGGGAGTCCATCGTCTTTCGTGGGTAGACAACAATCGAAAGGCATTACTGTGAAGACCTCGCGTCTTGTGCTTGCCCCCGCAGTAGCCGTTGCATTGACAGGTCTTGCTGGCGCCCCGGCGTTCGCAGCGACAGAGTCCACCGCTTCGGTCCCTCAGCAACCGCTGTGCGCCCAGGGTGATCAGCAGTCATCGAGCAGCTCCGAATCGGATTCCTCGGTTCCCGACGAGTCGGACCCGCAGGCGACCCTTGCGCAGGCGCAGGTGACCCGCGCCGACATCGCGAACGACAAGAAGGGAATCGGCTTCTCCGGCACCGGATTCACCGAGGACGAGAAAGCCACGGTGACCGTCGTCGGCACCGATGGCACCGAATACTCGCCGGATAAGAAGCTCACTGTCGACGAGGACGGAAAGGTCTCCGGCACCTACTTCTTCACCGTCACCGACGGCGCTCAGGTGCCTGTCGGTGAATACTCCCTCTACCTCACCGATCTCAAGTCCGAGAAGAAGTCCTCCAAGGTCTCCTTCGAAGTCGTCTCCAAGGCCTCCGACGTCGACGACTCCGGCAACGGAGGCGACGACTGCGACTCGGCCACCGGTCCGATCAAGACCCCGGATGAGACTCCTGACGAGTCGGAGAGCCCGAAGCCTTCGGAGACGAAGACCGAGGATCCCACCACCAAGGCCCCCGAGCCTTCGGAGACGAAGACTGAAGATCCGACCACCAAGGCCCCGGAGCCGACCGAGACGAAGACCGAGGAGCCGACCACCAAGGCTCCGAAGCCGAGCCCGTCGGAGACCGATGAGGCTCCTGCCGACGATGTGAAGCCGGGACCGGCCAAGGCCCCGGATGAGGCTCCCACCACCGAAGCTCCCAAGCCCACGGAGACCGAAAGCGAAGCTCCGAAGGACGAAGAGCCGAAGGTCGACGAGACCGAAGGTGCAGACGACGCCAACGACTCCGACGACGCTGATCAGGCGGGCAAGAGCCAGCCTGCAGAAGACGGCGACGAAGGCGACGAGAAGGCCGCGGACGACGCAGCTGAGTCCACCGGTTCGGCCAGCCCCGGCACCGAGGACAAGAAACCTGCCGCTGAAGCACAGGCCTCCATGTTCATCGACCCGACCGAGGTCAGCTCCGAGGACTTCCTGAACGACGGCATCAAGATCGGCGTCAGTGGGGCCCAGCCCGGCGAGAAGGTCTCCATCACGGTCGAGCATGCCCAGGGCAAGGTCGATCGCTACACAATGACCAAGGAAGCCGATTCCGACGGCAAGGTCACGTTCGGTGTCCAGGCGAAGGTCAAGGCCGTGCTCGGCACGTACAACGTGCGTGCCCAGGCCGAGAGCTTCGATGAGCCCCAGGGCGGAAGCTTCACCGTGCTGACCAACGGCACCGCCGTCGACGAAGGCGGAAACGGAAACGGCAGCGGCCAGGGCGAATCGGGCAGCGATCTGCCGCGCACCGGTGCCGAGATGACCGGACTGGCACTCGGTGTCGGGCTGCTCGCAGTCGGTGCAGCCGCCGTCATCATCACCCGTCGCCGGATGAACGCCTCCGACGATCCCGCGGAGTTCTAAACTCACGGTGAACGATGAATTGTCCCTCGCGGGGCTGCAGCTCGACGGACGCGAGATCGACCTAGGACGTCTGCGAGCAGGGACAATGCTCGGACTCATGGGCAGCCCGGACAGCACCACTTCGGTGGTGCTGTCCGCGGCGGCCCTGCCTCACGTCGCACCACCACCACGCTTCCCGACCGGACGCCGGTCGGGTCGTTCGCGTGTGCGCAGCTGGATGAAGAGCTATCTTCGCGAAGCCGATGCCGGATCTGGGGAGGCGGCATCGGCAGCGGATCCACCAGCTGCACTGACAATGTTCGGGCTGCGGCCCGAACTCCTGCGCCGCCGCCTCGAGGACCTCGATGCGACCGATCGTGCCCGCCTCGCCCTGGCCGCGGCTTGGGCGAGCGGCGCGAAGTGGCTGACCCTCATCGACCCCTTCGGTTCGGTCCCCGGCCATCTGCGCACCGGGCTGCGCAGCCGCTTCGCCGAACTCGTCGCCCACGAAGACCGCGGAGTCGTGTTCAGCTCGAATTCGCTGACCGACCACACCATCGCCGAGGCGGGGGTGGCCGATATCGAAAAGGACCAGCTCGTCGCCCTCGGCTCGCTGGAGCAGATCGTCACCGAACCGCGCGGTTCGCTGCCGGCCGAGCTCAGCGGGGTCAACGTCTACTCCGGGTTGGCGCGGAAGGGATGGCTGTCCATCGGTCATTCGGCCGTACGCGCCCGCACCGAACTCGACGGGAAGGTGTTCGTGACTCTCGGGTGGCGTGCCGCCCTCCTGTCACTGGACGAACACGACCCGGCGTTCACCTCGGCGACGGTGTTCGAAGCCATCGTCACCGGACTGCGCGATCGCGGTTCCTGCCTGCAGGCGAAGCTCTCACCGGTCGACACGGAGATGGGCCTCGCCCTCGACGTCGACCTCGCCGATCTCGCCGGAGTGCCGAACAGGAAGACGGCCCCGGAGGTCTCGACGAAATCGGAGGCAGCGGCCGAAACAGCTGAGGATGCAGCGACAGTCGCCGAATCCGACGCGGGCGCGAAGCCGACCATCGGCTTCGGTGTCCTGCACCCGGGACTCGGCGCGACGATCACCGAACTGCGTGCCAACGTCAAGGTGGGCACTCATGTCTTCGTCGAGGTCGACACCTCTGCCCTGCACGCCTACCCGGCTGAGTGACGCGCGGCAGATAGACTGAGAACTGCCCAGTCCCCTCAGTCCCCAACCGAATCAGGAGCGCCATGCGAACGTCGCGCAGACTTCTGATCTCAGCGCTGACGGTCATCGTCCTCACGGTTGCAGCGGTCCCCCTCCTCAACCTCACCGTCTACACTCCCGCCCGAGCCGCCGAGGCCTATATCTCGGCGATCGGAGACGGCGATGCGCATCGAGCCTTCTCCTACCTGTCCACGCCGACTCCGACGTCGACCTTGGCGCTCAGCGACGAGGTGCTCTCGGCGGCACCCGATCTGCCGCGCGAACCCGAGGCCGAGACCGTCTCCGTCGACGGCGACCATGCGAAGGTCCGCCTCAGCTTCAACCTCTCCTCACAGGAGCAGACCGTCGATCTCGACATGGTCCGGCTGCCTGCCAGCGCGGGTCTCTTCAACCGGTGGGCCATCGAACAGCAGGAGTGGCCGACCCTCACCCTGGACGTCTCCGGTTCGTCGACGGCGACGGTCAACGGCTACGGGGTCAGCACGGGAAGTGTGCCCGTGCTGTTTCCAGCAAGCTACCTCGTCGGGTTCGATGCGACGTACCTGAAGTCCAAATCCCAACGCGCCGAGGTGGCCGCCCCCGGCGATTCCCCGACCGTGAAGCTCTCGCCCGAGCCCACGCCTAAGCTCGAGCAGACTGTGGAGGAGCAGGTCACCGACCACCTGCAGGACTGTATGAAGTCGAAGACGCTCATGCCTGCCGGCTGTGTCTTCGGCTACGACACGGACAACGAGATCATCGGCGACGTCTCCTGGTCACTCGAGCGCAGCCCGCAGATCGGGCTGACCTCGTCCGGCAACGATCTCGAGCTCACTCCGTCGACGGTCGAGGTGCGGGTCAAGGGACGCTACAGGGACATCGTCACCGCCGCCGAACACGACTTCGACGAGAAGCTCTCGTTCGTCCTGGGTGGATCGGTGGTCGTCAAGTCCTCGCAGGTGAGCTTCGAACCGCGCCGCCTCGGCGACGTCACCATCGTCTGAGGGGGCGCGGGCACACTGGTCAGCCTGGACCCAGACCACGCGGAGGTGCCGCAGCCGCCCGCGCTCTGGCGGCCGAGGGCTCAGGCGCCGCGGAGGTCGAGGGTGAGGTCGTTCGGCGCCGAGTCCACGAGTTCGACGGGGATTCCCCAGTCCTGCTGGTAGAGGTGGCAGGCGGCGTGCAGGGGGATCTCTCCCCCGGGCTCACCGTCGCAGGCTGCGGCCCGCGCGGTGACGTGCAGCACTCCCTCGGCGAACTCGGGGTTGATGACGATATCGCGGCTGAGTCCCTCGGCTCCGCCCTCTCCGGAGACGATGAGTTCCGGCGGGGTCGCGGACACCTGCAGGAACGTCGGGTCGCCCCACCGGTCGTCGAGCTTCTGACCAGCCGGAACAGTGAAGCTCACGGTCAGCGACACCGGACCGGAGGCGATCTCGGTCGACGGGCGCTTCGTCGTCAGCGCGCCTTCGTCGACCTTCTGGGCATCCTTGGGCAGCTTCACCCTGGTGAGCGCATGCGCCGCGGACTCGACGACGAGGAGTTCGGCCTCGCCCGAGGAGTCCCCGTTTTCCGCACCGACGTCACCGGGACCGCTGCCGCTGTCGACGACGAGGATGTCCGAGGGTTCGCGCAGACCGCGTGCCAGGGTCGTGACTTCCTCGGTCCTCGGGTCGAAACGGCGGATCGCACCGTTGTAGGTGTCGGCGATCGCGATCGATCCGTCGGGCAGGCTGCGCACACCCAGCGGGTGCTGCAGGCGCGCCTCGGCGGCCGGTCCATCACGGAAGCCGAAATCGAAGAGTCCGACGCCCACCAGCGAGGAGACCTCACCGGTGGCGGGGTCGAGGCGGCGGATCGCCGAAGTCTCGGAATCGGCGACGAACACCTCACCCTCGGAGCCGAGGTCGAGGCCCGAGGACTGAGCGAACCACGCAGACTCCCCGTCGCCGTCAACCAGTCCTTCATTCATCGTGCCAGACAGAATGCGGATCGTGCCGTCCCTCGGATCGAATGACCAGATGGTGTGGTTGCCTGCCATCGCCACGACCACCTCGGCGGTGGAGGGGACGAAGAGGACATCCCACGGCGAGGACAGCTTCACACCACGCGCGGGTCCGTCGTATCGTCCCAGCTCACCGGGCTTGCCGCGGACATTGTCAATGGCGCCGACCATGTGCTGCTCCCCGGTGCCGGCGATCGTCGTGACCGTCTCGTTCACGAGGTCGATCCCGCGCAGGGTGTGGTTGACGGTGTCGGCGACGATGAGCTGGTAGCCGACTTCGGCGGCCAGGTCGGCGGGCAGCACGGTGATGCCGCCGGGTTCGCTGAAGCTCGCCGAGGCGAAATCCCCGTCGTGGGATCCGCGAACGCCTGTGCCGATGCGGCGGATGATCGTGGCCGAATCGTCGTCGTATTCGACGAGGCTGTGGTGTCCGGAATCGGCGACGATGAGATGTCCCGAGGGCAGGCGCGTGGCCTTTCCGGGATAGAAGAGGTCCGTCTCCGGGGCCGGTGGCGGGACGTAGGGCCCGTCGCCGGAGTGGAGGGTGCCCTTGGCCGAGTGCTCTTCGATGAGGCCCTCGATGATCTCGGTGAGTCCGGCCGCGTGGCCCTCACCGGACATGGTCGCCACGAGGTAGCCCTCGGGGTCGATGACGGCCAGCGTCGGCCAGGCGCGGGCAGTGTAGGCCTGCCAGGTGACGAGGTCGGGATCGTCGAGGACGAGGTGCTCGACCTGGTAGCGCTCCACGGCCTGATCGACGGCTTCGACGGTGCGTTCGAACTCGAACTTCGGCGAGTGGACCCCGATGATGACGAGTTCCTTGGAGTACTTCTCCTCCAGCGGGCGCAGCTCGTCGAGGACGTGGAGGCAGTTGATGCAGCAGAATGTCCAGAAGTCGAGGAGGACGACCTTTCCGCGCAGGTCGGCCAGTGTGAGATCCTTGCCGCCGGAGTTCATCCACCGGCGACCGACGAGTTCGGGCGCACGGACCTTGACGTCCCGTGCCGAGGAGGTGGCTGACGCGGAGAATTCTGGACTGCTGTTCATGGTTCTATGATCGCAGATCCCCCACCGAGGCGGCCTCCCCGGTGTCATCAAGCGTCAGTTCTCTTCGCGTCCGACACCAGGTAAGACGACCGGTCAGGAGTAGTCGCGGGCACCGAAGACGCTCGAGCCGACCCGGACCATCGTCGCCCCTTCGGCGATCGCGAGTTCGAAATCGTTGCTCATGCCCATCGACAGCTCGACCGCCTCGGCGGGCATGACCCCGGAATCCCGCAGCTTCTCGCTGAGTTCGCGCAGCTCGGCATAGCTGGGCCGGATCTCTTCGGGGCTGCTGCCGGGCAGGCCGATGGTCATGAGCCCGCGCAGGCGCATCCTGCCGAGTTCCCGTGTCGCGGTGATGAGCTCCTCGGCGTCTTCGGGGGCGACACCGAACTTCGAGTCCTCGCGGGAGGTGTTGACCTGGATGAAGTAGTCGACGGTCTCGTCGACGACGTCGAGGCGGTTGTTGATCTTCTCGGCCAGCGTGAGGGTGTCCACGGACTGGATGCAGTGCGCATGACGCAGTGTGTGGTTGACCTTGTTGCGCTGCAGGGGTCCGATGAGATGCGTCTCGGGGTTGAGGTCGGCGAGCGCCTCGGCCTTGCCGACGATCTCCTGCACCTTGTTCTCGCCGATGAGGGTGAACCCGTGCTCCAGGGCGACGCGGATCTTCTCTGCCGGCTGCGTCTTCGTCGCCAGCAGCACCCTCACATCGTCACCGTGGCGACCGCTCGACTCGGCGGCGGCACGGGAACGGTCGGCCACCTCGTCGAGGTTGCCGGTGATGGCTGCGTTCTCAGCGGGACTGATTGAGTGTGCGGCAGGGTCTGTGGTGCTCATGGCTCCAGTCTTCCACGTCCCCGCGGAAGTTTCAGGTCCCTGCCGCAGCCCCGCGAGCTACTCGGGCAGGCCGGCGGCCTTCGGGTCGATGTTCTTGATCAGCGCGGAGGTGTCAAGCCCTTCGAGGCCGGCATCGACGAGCTTCTGCAGCTGCTCGTGAACGAGCTTCGCGGCCGGCAGGTCAAGCCCTGCCGTTTCGGCGCCGGCGAGGGCAAGTCCGACATCCTTGTGCATGAGCGCGGTGGCGAATCCGGGCTTGAACGCATTGTTCGAGGCCGAGGTCTCGGTCACACCGGGCACCGGATACCAGGTGCGCAGCGGCCAGGAGTCACCGGAAGAGACCTTCGCAATGTCATAGATGGTCTTCGCCTCGAGGCCAAGCCGTTCAGCGAGGACCGCGCCCTCGACGACACCCTGAAGGCTGATCGAAAGCATCATGTTGTTGACGATCTTGGCTGCCTGACCTGCAGCTTCACCGCCGGCATGGAAGATGTTGCCGGCCATCGGCTCAATGAATGTCTTCGCCTCGGCGACGTCGGCATCGCTGCCGCCGAGCATAAAGGTCAGCGTGCCGGCTTCGGCGCCGCTGATGCCACCGGACACCGGACCGTCGACGAAGCGGAACCCGGCCTTTGCCGCCTCGGCGTGCAGCACACGAGCGGAATCGAAGTCGATCGTCGACGAATCGACGAGAAGGGTCGTCTTATCCGCGTGAGCCAGCACGCCATCGGCTTCGAGATAGACCGCGCGCGCATGCTCACCTTTGGGCAGCATCGTAAAGACGATATCCGCACCGGCAACCGCCTCGGCGATGGACGACACAGGATTGACACCGTGTTCGGCCGCTTCCTTGACCGCGATCTCCACAAGATCGAATCCGTTGACGGTGTGACCGGCCTTGACCAGGTTCGCAGTCATCGGGCGGCCCATATTCCCCAGGCCAACCCATCCAATCGTCGACATAATATGCCTCCTCGCATCATGCTCAGCTTCTCTGCAGTGTTCCCTCTCACAGTACGCCAGTCGGCGTGTGGAAGTCCGGCGGGACGCCTCACCTATTCCGCACCGGTTATGTGCGCGCACGCAGATAGAATGGGAACACTATGGCCTCTTATGCACCCGGCAGCTCCGGTCCGCAGATTGCCCCCGAGGATCTGCTGACTCTGCTCGCCGTCGCCCGCCTGGGGAAGTTCACGGCCGCGGCGCACAGCCTCGGCCTCAACCATACGACCGTGTCACGGCGCATCGCCGCTCTCGAGAAGGCGTACGGCGACCGGGTGCTCGTGGCCTCCCCCGACGGGTGGGAGCTCAGCGCCGCCGGACGTCAGCTGCTGCCGATCGCCGAGGACATCGAAGCCGCGCTGGGCCGCATCGATGCGCATTCGAACTCGGCCTTGTCCGGGACGATCCGACTGGCGTGCCCGCAGGCCTTCGCCCTCGAATTCGCCGTTCCGGCGCTCACCGAATTGCAGGCGCAGCATCCGGGCCTGCAGGTCGAGCTGATCACCGCCACTCAGCGGGCCCGGCAGTACCGGTCGGGTGTCGATATCGAGATCGTCGTCGGGCGTCCCGATGCCCCGCGCTCGATCGCCAAGCACATCCGCGACTATCGGCTGCAGCTCTATGCTTCGCAGGACTACATCACCTCGCACCCGATGCCGCAGACGCTGGATGATCTGGCCGACCACCGGATGGTCTACTACATCGAAAATTCGCTGCGGGTCGATGACCTCGACGAGGCGGCCGATGCCCTTCCGCGCGGGACGGGGTTCTTCAGGTCCACCTCGGTGCACGCGCATGTGCTCGCGACCTCGCACGGAGCCGGGATCGGGATCCTGCCGGACTTCCTGGCCCACGGCAATTCCCGTCTGGTGCAGGTGCTGCCGGAGCAGTTCTCCAAGCGGGTGTCCTATTGGGCCTCGGTCCGTCATGAGTCCCTGCGCAACGCCGGAGTCCGCAAAGTCCTGGAATCCCTCTGATTGCTACCCGACGGCGGCCCAGCAACCTGGCGCAAGGTTGCTGGGCCGCCGTCGGGTAGTTCTGGGAGGGCTAAGTGCGCCGGGGCGGGTCAGGCGGCGACCCAGCCGCCGTCGATGCTGTGGGCGCTGCCGTTGATGACTGCGGCATGCTTCCCGGCGAGGAAGAGCGCGATTGCCGCGACGTCCTCGGGTTCGGCAAGCTTGGGCACCGCGGAATGACCGAGGAAGACCTGTTCGAGCACCTCGTCCTCGCTGATGCCGTGGGTCTTCGCTTGGTCGGCGATCTGCCCCTTGACCAGGGGCGTGAGCACATAGCCGGGGTTGATCGCATTGCACGTCACTCCGCGCGGGCCGGCCTCGAGCGCGGTCGTCTTCGTCAGTCCCATGAGACCGTGCTTGGCCGCGACGTATGCGGACTTGTTCGTCGAGGCGCGCAGACCGTGGACGGAAGATAGGTTGATGATGCGTCCCCAGCCGCGTTCGTACATCTTCGGCAGCACCGCCTTCGTGAGCACGAACGGTGCCTCGAGCATGAGCGTGTTGATCAGCCGCCAGTCCTCGAGCGGGAATTCCGTGATCGGGTGGATGCGCTGGATGCCGGCGTTGTTGACGAGGATGTCGACGTCGAGGCGGGTGTTGTCCAGCGCCGAGGTGTCCGCTAAGTTGACCGCCCACGCTTCGCCGCCGATTTCGTCGGCAACGGCCTGTGCTGAGTCAGCGTCGACGTCGGCGACGACGACGGAGGCACCGGCCTGAGCGAAGGACTGAGCGATCGCCTTGCCGAGACCGGATGCTCCGCCGGTGACGAGGGCGCGTTTGCTGGTGAGATCTCCCATGAGATGCCCCTTTCGTGGTTCGGGTCTGTGGTGCGTATCCATCTTCCACCTTGCAGGTGCCGAGCGTGGCGCCGAGGTGGGCGTCGACCGTGCGCCGAGGTGGACGTCGAGCGTGCGCCGCAGCCCGACGGACGCGCTCGGTGCCAGGCGATGCGGGCGCTCGGTGCCAAGCGATGGGGGCGATGCCGGTCCTCACCGACACCGCCCCCAACAGACATTGACCGGCTGACTTCAGCTGGCCGTGGCGACTCCGCGGCGCACCTTGTCTGCATGATCGAGCGAGCGCAGATCGATGCCCTTGGTCTCACGAGTGAACATGAGAGCGATGAACGAGATGATCGCTGCGGCCAGGAGATAGAGCGCAATGGGAATCGAGGATCCGAATGCGTCGAGCAGCGCGGTGGCGATGATCGGCGCGAACGACCCAGCAACGATGGCCGTGACCTGGTAACCGGTCGAGACACCGGAGTTGCGCATGCGTGTCGGGAACATCTCGGACATGATCGCCGGCTGGCCCGCGTACATGAGTGCGTGGAAGACCAGACCGATGAGGAGGGCCAGGAAGATCATGACCGCATTGCCGGTGTCATACATCGGGAAGGCGAAGAAGCCCCAAGATGCGGTGAGTACGATACCCACAGCGTAGGGCATCTTGCGTCCGATGCGGTCGGTCGCGGCACCGACGATCGGAACGAGGACCGCGTGGATCGCATGCGCACCGAGGAGGAGGCCGAGGATCTCGGACGCTTCGATCTTCACCTGCGTGGCGAGGTAGGTGATCGAGAACGTGACCACCAGGTAGTAGTGGATGTTCTCGACGAAGCGCAGACCCATCGCGGCGAAGACCTCACGCGGGTAGCGCTTGAACACAGCCTTGACGCCGTAATCGACGCCCTCTTCGATCTCTTCGGCCTGCACCTCGTCGAAGATCGGTGCGTCAGACACGCGGGTGCGGATGTAGTAGCCGATGAGAACGATGACGGCCGAGAGCCAGAACGACACACGCCAGCCCCACGACAGGAAGTGCTCTTCGGTCAGCGTCGCGGTGAGGATGAACAGAACCGCGGTGGCGAGCAGGTTGCCCAGGGGGACGCCGGACTGTGGGAACGACGCCCAGAAACCACGTTCCTTGTTCGGAGCATGTTCGGCGACGAGGAGGACAGCTCCGCCCCATTCGCCGCCGACGGCGAAGCCCTGGACGACGCGCAGCAGGACGAGGAGGATCGGAGCGAGGTAGCCGATCTGGTCGAATGTCGGCAGGCAGCCCATGAGGAACGTGGCGACGCCGACGAGGATGATCGAGAGCTGCAGCAGCTTCTTGCGTCCGTATTTGTCACCGAAGTGACCGAAGACGATACCGCCGACGGGACGGGCGATGAAGCCGACCGCGTAGGTGGCGAATCCGGCCAGGATCGGTGTCAGCGGATTGTCGGAAGGCGGGAACAGAATGTGGTTGAACACCAGGGTGGCGGCCGAACCGTAGAGGAAGAACTCGTACCATTCGACGACCGTTCCGGCCATCGAGGCAGCGACGACCTTGCGCAGCTGAGCGCGGATCGACTTCCTCTCAGCATCGTTCTGAGAACTCATGGGGCTCCTTCGTTTCCACAATTCGCGTCGCCGTTGAATGCGCGAATCGACTTGCACTGGCGCCGACCGGCTGACGGCTCGGAGAACGCGGGCCGCATCGATGCGGCTGGCGAACACCTGCCTCAGCGCAGCATTTCGGGCGCTCGGATATTTCTCATCCAAGCATCAGTGTGCGCCACGTTACGGAGTTTTTGGTAGCGACCTGGCCATAATCCGAGAATTTCCGGTGCACATTCGTGCACAGCCGATGTGCAACGGTCAGTTGTGACTGCTTTCAGTTCGCAAGCGTCGTTGTGACGCGAGCGGAAATGCGCGACAGCTCATTCCTCGTCTGCGAGGAATGACCCATGCAGTCCGAGTCTCACCGACGGCGCGGAGGAGCCTTCGCGTCGTGTTCGGCCATCGACGCGAGCATCGCGTTGTAGGCGCGCAGCTCGGCGTCGTCGGTGCGGTCCTCGCTGCGGTCGATGCGTTTGGCTTCCCGGTCCGAGGACTTCGCCCACTGCACGCAGACCATGATGGCGATGAACAGGGTCGGGAATTCGCCGATGCCCCACGCGATGGCACCGCCGAGCTGCTGGTCTTCGATCGCCGTGTAGCCCCACCCGGCGCCGATGTTGCCGAACCAGTCACCGGCGATCAGGACGTTCGAGCTCATGATCGAGATGCCGAAGAACGCATGGAAGGCCATCGTCACCAGCAGCATCACGAGCCGCATCGGGAAGACGGGGCGCTTGACCCCCGGGTCGATGCCGATGAGGGCCTGGGCGAACAGGTACCCTGCGCCGAGGAAGTGCGCGATCATCAGTTCGTGCCCGAGATGCGTATCGAGCGCGTAGAACATGATTCCCGAGTAGTAGAAGACCACCAGCGAGCCCGCGAAGTTCACGCTCGCCACGATCGGGTGCGCGAAGAAGCGCAGATACGGCGTGTGGACGAGCCAGAGGACCCATTCGCGCAGGCCGGCAGACCCGTCCCGGCGGGCCTTCGTTCCGCGCATGAGCATGGTGATCGGTGCGCCGAGCACCAGCGGCAGGGGCACGACCATGACCAGAAGCATGTGCTCGATCATGTGCGCGGAGAACTGCACCTCACCGTAGACGCGGGGGCCGCCCGAGGTGACGTAGACGAGGAATACCATGCCCACCAGCCAGCTGATGAGGCGCAGCACCGGCCATCTGTCGCCTCGGCGGCGGAGGTTGACGAACGCCACGACGTAGGCGATCGAGGTGCCCACCGCGATCGCGATCCACAGCGGATCGATCGACCATTCGCTGAAGTAACGGTCCAGGTTCGGCTTCGGCGGCAGCGGGTCGCCGGTGAGGATCTCAGCCGGCGTGGGATCGCCCACAGGCTCCTGCGGCACCGGCGGCTGCGACCGGGCCAAGGCCACGGCCATCCCCATCGTCACCCCGAAGAGGATGAATTCGACGGTGATGAGACGCCAGAACTCAACCGTCGCCGAGGCGGCTGTGCCCAATCGCGAAATGACGAACTGACGGTGCCAGAAACCGATAAGCCCGAGCAGGACCGTCGCGAACGCCTTCGCGAGGATGACCTCCCCGTAGGGCGTCATGAGGTCATCGAAGCCCTGCACGCGCAGGAGCGCATTGACGATTCCGGAGAAGACGATGAGCCCGAAGGAGATGAGTGCGATCGTCGAATAGCGTTCGATGATCGGTTTGAGGTTCTTCGAGGCGGCCAGGCGTGTGCCCAGCAGGGCGACGGCGAAGAGTCCACCGAGCCAGAGGACCGCTCCGAGGATGTGCAGACCGAGGCTGTTGACGGCCTGGGTGTGCCCGGAGGCATCGGCGGAGTGACCCATCGAGGCCAATGGGAAGATCACGGCGACGCTGAGCACTCCGGCGGCGGCGATGCCCACGTGGGAGCGGGTGCCGAAGCACAGGGTCGAGGCGACGGCGATGAGGACGACGATGAGCACCCACAGCTGTCCGTAGGCGATCTGAGTGACGAACACTCCGAGCTGGTTCGAGAAGTCGAGGTAAGCCTGGGCGCCGACCGTATCGATGAAGGAGAAGACGAGCACGGCGACCGCAGACAGCGTCCACACCACCGAGGAGTATTCGGCGATCTGGACGGACCTCGTCCACAGCGGGTCGAGCTGAACGTCCTCATCCGTCTTCTTGTGTCGGCGAGAGCGACCACCGGCGGTGCGCGGGAGGATGAGGACGGCGAACATGAGGGCGCCGACGGTCAGCGACATCGCAATGTTGAAGACGAACTTCGCGGCAGGCAGACCGAATCGGACGACGGAGCCGGGGTCGTTGAGCAGAGTGGGGTTGGCTGCTCCGGTGAAGAAGAGTGCGGCCAATCCGACGATCAGCCCGAGGAAGACGACGATGGGGACAGTGGCACGTTGGACGAACCGTGTGATCGGTTCGAAACCTGAAGAATTCACTGCGCGCGGACCGCCCCTTCTGACATGACCCAAGGATATCGTTCGGCGACGGCACACTGCCAGCCGGCAGGTCCCTTCGTGGCCGAGATCTCGGGGAGCCGCCTCGGCGAGGGTGGGTGATGTCGTCCGGGACGATGATTCCACCTGTTCGAAGACGTTCTGGGACAGCAAATGGCCCGGATCAGTCGATCCGGGCCATTCGACGCTGCTGCGTAGATCAGTTCGGGCTGCCAGCGGCACCCTTCAGCTTCGAACCAGCGGACAGCTTCACGGAGTAGCCGGCCTTGATCTGGATCTCTTCACCGGTCTGCGGGTTGCGACCCTTGCGAGCGGCACGCTCGGTGCGCTCAACGGAGAGCCAGCCGGGGATGGTGAGCTTTTCGCCCTTGGCCACGACGTCGGAGAAGACATCGAAGACACCATCGAGCACGTCCGAGACCTGCTTCTGGGTCAGGCCGGACTTCTCGGCAACTTCTGCAACGAGCTCACTGCGGTTCTTAGCCATAAAAGTGTCCTCCTTAGGACAAGTCGGTAGGTCATCGGTCCGTTTTTCCGATGACGAACTTCCTCGAGATTACCAGCTCGACTTGGTAACGCCGGGCAACTCGCCGTTGTGTGCCATTTCGCGGAAACGAACTCGCGAGAGTCCGAACTTCCGGAGGTAGCCGCGCGGACGGCCGTCAACCTGGTCGCGGTTGCGAACGCGAACCGGCGAAGCGTCCCGGGGGAGCTTCTGCAGTGCGAGGCGTGCCTCTTCGCGCTGCTCATCGGTGGAATCAGGGTGGGTCAGCTGACGCTTGAGAGTCGCGCGGCGCTCTGCATAGCGTTCAACGATGACGCGACGCTGCTTGTCTTTTGCGATCTTTGACTTCTTAGCCATGTGCGCTCAGCGCTCCTCTCGGAAATCGACGTGCTTGCGGACTACGGGATCGTACTTCTTCAGCACGATGCGGTCCGGGGTGTTGCGGCGGTTCTTGCGGGTCACGTAGGTGTACCCGGTGCCGGCCGTCGACTTGAGCTTGATGATGGGACGAACATCCTGTGCCTTAGCCATCAGAGCTTCACTCCCTTGGCGATGAGTTCGTTGACCACAGCGTCGATTCCGCGAGCGTCGATGACCTTGATGCCCTTAGCGGACAGGGTCAGCGTGACGCTGCGGCGCAACGACGGAACGTAGTAGCGCTTTTTCTGAATGTTCGGGTTGAAGCGGCGCTTCGTGCGGCGCTTCGAGTGGGACACGTTGTGTCCGAAACCGGGGACTGCCCCGGTTACCTGGCAGGTTGCTGCCATGTCTCTCCTCCAGTTCACAAGTTACCGACTCTCGAAACAAGCTCCTGCGGGATCACACGTGAGTGTTCTCCCCGCTCGCTTGCGCCGATGTCGGAAGACATCAACAAATTTTCTCGACTGTCACCGTGAAAATTGTGTACGCCGAAACAGGTCTGCCCGTTCGGGCGAGATGTCTCACCAGCGCTGAAGCCGTAGCCTGTGAGAGATGGCCGAAGCTGGAGTGCAGCGGTGGGTGAGCACCATGCGTGTCCCAGCAGATCGGTCGGCGACCTGACTGCTACGACACAACAAGAATCAATCTTACTGAGACGGCGGGCCGGAGGGCAAATTCATCCCGGCTTCCGCGGTGGGGTCTTCGTCACTGACATCGGCCGTCTGGTGGGCCCGTTGTCACCCCCATGGACGTTCGGAGGAACTTTCACAGCTGGGGTCAAGGCAACTCGGGGAATTCCGCAGTAGGCTTTCGTCGGCAACGCGTCCTGTCGGCGTTCCTGTTGAACGCCTGCTCGACTCGTGCCAAGGTAAGTAGATGAGTGCCACCACATCTGGCATTCAGGAGGACTGATGAGCGACGTTCCACAGAGGCCGCGCATTCGTCCGGCGACTAGTGACGACTGGCACAAGGGTTCTGGTGAATCCGCTGGTCAGGCCCAGTCGTACGGGAATGAGGCGGACCGTACGTCTGCCGATTTCGACAACTCGACCTATTACGAGTACCTCGAACGGCACACGGGGGAACAGTCGATCTCGAAAGCTCGCAGCGTTAACGTCTTCGCCCCTGCGGGTCACTCACTTTTCGGTGACGCACACTCTGCCGGTTCACATCAGTATGCGGATTCTCAGCAGACTCGGGAATCTGCCGGCGGTGGTGGTGTCGGCGGCGCTGGTGCCGGTGGTTCGGCAGGGAACCGACCGCACACCCCGCCTCCCCCGCAGTTTCCTCCCACCGTTCACAGCGAGTCGTCCTCGGGCAATGGACTGAAGATCGCCGTCGTGATCATCGCCATCATCATGATTCTCGCGCTGGTGGGATTCTTCGGCATCCGATGGCTCGCTCCGTCGTCGGGAACCGTTCCTGTCGATGTCGGGTCCAGTGAGTCGGCGAGTCCGTCGCCCACCCCTTCCGAAGATCTGGTCCAACCGTCGAAGAGCCCGGAACAGCAGCTCGGCGCCTATACGGAGGAAGGCACTAAAACGGCCGCTGACCTCGAGGGACAGTGGGTGAGCCAGGTGAGCGCGAAGAATGTCGGCCTCAAGGCTGACGGCAAGACGTGGTCGGCGCAGGACATTCTCAACGAGTACGAGGCCAATAAGGTCAAGTATCCGGGCGCGATCCTCATCCACAGCGGCGATTGGGCCTCATATAAGGACGACGGCTACTGGGTCACGGTTGTCGACACCGGCTACAGCGATCCGGAACCGGCTCTCGACCAGTGCCGCTCTTGGGGCCTTGACCGCAACCACTGCCTGGCCAAGCGGCTCGTCAAGGACGGCAGCCCCAAGGACAACAGCGCCTATCTCGACGAATAGAACGAACAGTCGGGCCGCCCGCTGAGGACGTGGATCGGCCCGCGAACGAACATTCTGCTTAATGCGTCAGCTGCATTGTCAGCAGGTGATAGCTCAGCGTCTTTCCGTGCCCGTCGAGGTGGCTGACTCCTGTGACTCCGCTGCCCAGCATCCCCTTGAGTTCGAAGCTCATGGCATTGAGCCGCGACAACAGTGAACGACTGACTCGTGAGACCGGCAAGCCGAAATGATTCGCCACTGCCTCCTCGGTGATGGCCCGACTCAGCTCGGAGAATTCGACACCTTCACGGGCGACGACGCCGAGGATGAGCGTGTCCCCCTTATCCCCGGTCCTGACCGTGGCCAGATCGTCAACGGTGACTGCCTGCTCAGACTTCGCGGACATCAGGTACCTCCTCCTGGTCGATCAGTTCGTCGGCATGGATGACCGAAACCTCCGTGAGTGTGCGCGGCAGCGAGCACGATTTGATGCTCAGGCTCTCTCGAACGGACGTCCTTGCGCCTCCCCCTCCGGCCGGCCCGTTGGTGTAGAGCGCTTCGACCTCCGTGCCGATCGCGGAGGCGCGACTGCGACTCTGCGCACCACCTGCCACTCGCAGCCGCACTTCGGGTGGGTCCGCCACATCGCTGAGGCCCCTGAAGCTGGCTCCGGCGCCGATGAACTCGACCGAGAGCTCGGATTCCCTGAATCCGTGAATGCGCTCCAACCGGCGTACGACGATGTCTGCCGCCAGCTGTGCTCGTCCCAAGGCCCGCGGGCCCGCATAGGTGATCTGTCCCTCTGCTTCCCATCCTCCGAGGTAGCCCAGTGTCACTTTGAGGTCGGCAGGAGCGACGGCCCCCTTTCCGCCGCTCACGGCGATCCGATCGGTCCCGACCTCGCGGAGCACTGTTCCAGTGAAATCTGCGACCACGTCGGGGGTGATGTAGGCACCGGGATCGGCCACCTCGTAGAGCAGCTGCTCCGTACAGGTCCCGACGGTGACGGCTCCGCCGGTGCCCGAAAGCTTCCCGATGATGGCGTCGCCGTTGCCGGCGACATCCGCGTAGGGGAAGCCGAGACGGTCCAACCCTGCCACGGGCTTCGTCGTCGGGTCTGCGAAATATCCGCCAGTGACCTGTCCTCCGCATTCGAGGAGGTGACCGATGACAGTGGCCTGACCGATAAGTTCGGTGTCGTCGTCCGGCCAGGAGAAGCTGTGGCTCAGCGCCCCGACATACAGTGAGGGGTCGGCGACCCTGCCGGTGATGACGATGCGTGCACCTTCGTCGAGAGCACGTCTGATTCCGGTCGCGCCGAGGTAAGCGTTGGCAGACACGAGGCGGCCCCTCGCATTGTCGACCGGCAGCGATTCCTCCCAAGTGAGGGGATTCGTCGCATGCACCTGCTCGAGCACATCGTCGCCAGTGACGACTCCCACCGGCATGTCGATGCCCAGGTCATCGAGAACCCCAGCGACGGCACGCCCTGCCGCAATCGGATTGGCTGCTCCACCGTTGGTGATGATGCGAGTTCCATTGGCCGCGCAATGCGGTGCGGTGAGTCGGATCCGCTCGAGCAGGGTCGGATCAAAGCCGACGGAAGGGTCATTCAGCCGAGCTTTCTGAGCGTTCGCGACCGTTCGCTCGCCGAGGAGCTCGAATACGAGGAAGTCAAGATGCCCGAGCTGCGCGAGTTCGAGCGCCGGGTCGAGACGGTCGCCGGCAAACCCGGCCCCCGACCCGATGCGCACCATCCCGGGTTCCGGCGGGTCAGCCTCTCTGGCAGTTGAGCCCAAGTCCTGTGCTTTCACGATACCCACAGTGGAATCACTCCTAGTGCGATGGCGACGATGGTGACGACGATGCTGACCAGCCACAGCCATCCGGTGGCTCGGATGATGTGCTTGCCGATGGGGACTCCGGCCAAGCCGACAAGCAGATAGAAAGAGCCGGTCAATGGGCTGATGGGGAAGCCCAGCGTCTCCTGTCCGATGATCGACGCCTGGCCGAGGACCACCGGGTCGATGCCGTAGGTGCTTCCGACGCTCGCAAGCACGGGCAGCAGCCCGAAGTAGTACGCGTCGGGGCCGAACAGCAGACTCATCGGAACACCGAGAACGGCGACGAGGATCGGCAGCACCGGCATGACGCCAGCGGGGAGAACCGCGGTCGCCGACTTGGCCATCGCCTCGATCATTCCGCTCTCTTCGAGCACTCCCAAGAGCACCCCGGCAGCCAGCAGAGTGCTGGCCATGAGCATGCAGGATTTGGCATTGAGATCGAACTGTTCGGACTGACCGGCCATGCCGCGATGGTTGATCAGCAGAGCGAGGATCGTCGCGACCATAAAAGTCAGTGCGGGTGAGATCACGCCCGTCATCATCGTGGCGAGGGCTGCAAGGAGCACGACGCCGTTGAGGATCAGCGACAGCACCGTCGGACCTGGCTCTTCAGAACCACGCGTGGAGTCTGAATCACCTGCGACGTCGGTTCCGCCGGATGAGGCCGCTCCAGCAGACTGGCCGATCCCGGCCGCGGCTTCCGGCCCCTTCGAAGAACGCTCCGTGCTGGAAGCCTCCGCCGAACGACCGGTTCCTGCGACCGACGTCGCTTCGGCCATAGCTGAGTCGGCAGAGTGATCGACAGGCACCCGATCGAGCCGCTTGGCTTCACGATGGCCGAGGTACCAAGCCACAGCCAGAGCCGCAATGATCCCGGCGATCTGGGCCGGAATGAGAGGAACCCACAAGTCGTTCGCGTCGACCTTGATTGTTGCCGCTGCGCGAGCCGTCGGACCTCCCCAAGGGAGCAGGTTCATGACACCGGCGCCCAACGCCACGCAGGTCGACAGCGTCAACCGGCTCATCCCGAGTCGCTGGTAGAGCGGCAGCATGGCCGGGATCGTGACCAGGAACGTCGTCGCACCTGCCCCGTCGAGGTGAACGACACAGGCCAGGAGGGTGGTCGCAACGGCGACGGTTCGCGGTGAGGAACCGCCGAATCTGATGATCCGGTCGATGATCGGATCGAAGAACTTCGCATTGCGCAGGATTCCGAAGAAGACGATGGCGAAGACGAACATGACGACGACGTCTGCGACTCCGGCGATTCCGGCTGAGACGAATTCGCTGATATCGGACAGCGACTCTCCGGCGATCAGCGCCGCGACGAGTGGCACTCCTGCCAGTGCAACGACCGGAGAGACTTTCTGCGTGAGCAATAACGCCAGAATGACAAGCATGGTGACATAGCCGATAAGTGAAAGCACCTTTGATTCCCTTCTCGATGAACGTATTCATCCTCTCCGAGCATGAGTAGGGGCGTCCAATATCCGTTGTGGCTAGACTCATGATTCATGGTTATCAATCTGTCAATGCATCACTTGCGTGCGATCGAAGCAGTGCAGCGCACGGAGAGCTTCACCCGTGCCGCCGAGGAGATCGAGGTCAGCCAACCGGCCCTCAGCCGTACCGTCGCCGAGGCGGAACGACGCATCGGCACGCCCCTGTTCGAGCGCACCACCCGGAAAGTCGCCGCAACGGTCACCGGCAATGAGGTGGCCCTGTACGCCGCGCACGCAGTTCGATCTTTCGACTCTGTGCTGACGCGGATCTCCGGCTTCGTCACCGGCAGTTCAGGCCAGGTGAGGATCGCCTGCCTGCCGTCCTTGGCGGCGACAGGCCTGCCAGAGGTCGTTCATGCATTTCGACGCGAATTCCCGGAGGTCGAACTCGTCATCCGTGATGCGCCTCAGGATCAGGTCGTGTCGATGGTGGCCGACGGGACGGTTGACATCGGTCTCGTCGCCTCCACAGGTTCCCTCCCTGCCGACCTGGCTGTGAAACCGTTCCTCTCCGATCCCTTTGTCGCAATCGTCCCCCGCGATCATGGATTCGCCGCACGAGCTTCGGTGCGGTGGGAAGATTTCCACGGTGAGGAGTTCGTCGGCTTCAATTCCGTGACGAGCATTGCACCGATGGTGCGGCGAGCTCTGCTGCAGGTCGGAGCAGAGACCAAGGAGGTGCAGACCGCCGACACGATTCCCGCAGTCGGTGGAATGGTCGCAGCAGGTATGGGCATTACCGCAGTGCCGCGGCTGGTCGTCCCGCTGATGAACTTCAACGATCTCGTCAGCGTCCCGATCACGCCCACGATCGAACGCAAACTGGTCCTCACCTATCTTGCCGAGGCTCCGCTTCCGCGCCCAGTCTCCAATTTCAAGCAGCGACTGCTCGCTGCAGCCACCGACTGACGGGCGCAAGGCTCGAGTGCCCCGGCTTCTGCTTGGCCCGCCTGCCAGTCGCTCACGGCCCAGTCTGAGCCGAACAGCCCTGGTTGTGTTGTCGAGTGACTTATCGGACAGGTTGTCTCGTCACCTCCCGGCCAGTGTTCCTGTCCACTCGCCGGGCACAGTTCCTATGCAACTCAGTGCTCCTACACACTCACCGGACAGTGCCCGAGTCATTTCTGCGGTTCGCAGACGGGTGCCAGCGGCGATGACGTGGTCTTGTCTTCTCTGAACTCATCACGTTCTTCGGTGAGCAGTTCAGAACAAGATGTACCTATTCGCCGGATCGCACCGTGGCCGCGACGCCGCTGTGACCGGGCCGGTGTCGAAATGCGGCAGTGTGGCCCCCCCTGCGCCGAACGGATGCGGCTCAAAGGGATTCCAGAGTCCGCGAATGTCTGTGCTGATGCGTGAGATCATTGCCCCACGCAACCGTGCCGGTGCCCGGGCAGCGAGAAGGCACACAGAGGTGTCCGAGAAGTGTGTAGGGACACTGGGCCGAGACCGGCAAGTGGACAGAGCGCCCCGGCCTCGCACTATGCGAAACCGGGGCACTCAGCCGCCAGAACCGGCAGAAAGCCGGCACCAGGGTGAAACCTCAGGCCAGCATCAGGCTCGGGTCCTCCAGGCCCCGTCCGACGTCGGCGAGGAACTTCGAGATGATCTCGCCGTCGACGACACGGTGATCGGCGCTGACCGACAGCGTGGTGATCTCACGCGGAACGATCTCGTCGCCCACCACCCACGGCTTCTTCCGGACCTGACCGAACGCGAGGATCGCGGCCTCGCCCGGGTTGATGATCGGCGTACCGGCGTCGACTCCGAAGACGCCGACGTTCGTGACCGTGATCGTGCCGCCTGCCTGATCGGCCGGCGGGGTCTTGCCCGACCGCGCCAGAGCGGTGAGATCCTGAATGCCCTGAGCGAGCTCGCCCAGTCCCATGACCTGCGCGTTCTTGATGTTCGGCACGATGAGACCGCGCGGGGTCGCCGCCGCGATTCCGAGGTTGACGTACTTCTTCACGACGATCTCGTCACCTTCGAGGCACGAGTTGATCCGCGGATTGCGGCCCACCGCCCACGCCACGGCCTTGGCCACGATGAGCAGCGGCGAGACCTTGACGTCCTCGCCGAGGAATTTCGTCGACTTCAGCCGGCGCACCATCGCCATCGTCTCGGTGACGTCGACATCGAGGAATTCGGTGACGTGCGGCATCGTGAATGCCGAATCGACCATCGCCTTGGCCATCATCTTCGTCACGCCCTTGAACGGAATCCGTTCCTCGAGCGCTCCCTGGTCACTCGCCGAGGCGGCCGCCGGTGCAGTCGCACCCGCCGTGGGAGCCGCCGTCCGGTTCGCGGCCGCGTGCACATCGTCGCGGGTGATGTCGCCGTGGGGACCGGTCGGGGCGACCTGGGACAGATCGACACCCAGATCCTTCGCAAGCTTCCGCACCGGCGGCTTCGCCAGCGGCTTGACCGGCGAGGCAGGTGCCGCCGCGGGCTGCGCATCCGCGGTTGGAGCCGCAGAGGGCGCAGGAGCTGCTGAGGGTGCAGGCGATGCCGCCGGGGCCGGCGCCGCAGTTGGGGCCGGCGGGGCCGCCGATGCTGCGGAAGCGGCAGGAGCCGGGGCGGCAGCGCCCTTGCGCGGACGGCGCTTCGACGACGTCTCCTTCGCACCGTAGCCGACGAGTGTGGCTCCGCCGTCGGCGTCCCCGGATTCTTCGGCCGGCTTCTCGGCCGAGCCGGAAGCGGGCGCACCAGCGGTGGCGGGGGCCGCCTCGGCGCTGGAATCATCTCCGCCGAACCGGATGATCGGGGTGCCGACCTCGATGGTCTGGCCCTCTTCGACGAGGAGCGCACCGACGGTGCCGGCCTGCGGACTGGGCAGCTCGACGAGCGACTTCGCGGTCTCGATCTCGACGAGGATCTGGTTGACGGTGACGGTGTCGCCGGGGGCGACCTTCCACGCGACGATGTCGGCCTCGGTCAGGCCCTCACCGACGTCGGGAAGAGGAAATTCGAATGACATTCTTGACTCTCCTCGAAATCAGTAGGACAGGGCCCGATCGACACCATCGAAGATGCGATCGAGGTCGGGCAGGTAGTGTTCTTCCATCCGCGACCCGGGGTACGGGGTGTGGTAGCCGCCGACCCGGATGACCGGGGCCTCGAGGTTGAAGAAGCAGCGTTCGGTGATGCGCGCGGCGATCTCCGAGCCCAGCCCCAAGAAGGTCGGGGCCTCATGGGCGACGACCAGACGGCCGGTCTTGGTCACGGACTTCTCGATCGCGGTGAAGTCGATCGGGCTGAGGCTGCGCAGGTCGATGAGCTCGACGCTCTTGCCTTCCTCAGCGGCCGCGGTGACCACGTCCTCCGCCGTCGGGACCAGCGGACCGTAGGCGACGAGCGTGACATCAGTTCCCTCGGACACCACGCGGGCGTCGTGCATGCCCAACTCGCCCCGTGCGGACGTGTCGACGTCCCCGCGCATCCAGTAGCGGCGCTTGGGTTCGAAGAACATCACCGGGTCGTCGCTCTTGATCGCGTCCTGGATCATCCAGTACGCGTCATGAGCGTTCGACGGGGAGACCAGCCGCAGGCCGGCGTGGTGGGCGAACACGGTCTCGGGGCTCTCCGAGTGGTGTTCGGGTGAGCCGATGCCGCCGCCGTAGGGCACGCGGATGACCATCGGGATGTTCTCTTTGCCCAGTGTCCGGTTGTACAGCTTCGCCACCTGGGTGACGATCTGGTCGTAGGCCGGGAAGATGAACGCGTCGAACTGGATCTCGATGACGGGACGGTAACCGCGGATGGCCATGCCGATCGAGGTGCCGACGATGCCGGACTCGGCCAGCGGGGCATCGATCACGCGCTGGGGACCGAAGTCCTTCTGCAGTCCCTCGGTGACGCGGAAGACGCCGCCGAGTTTGCCGATGTCCTCACCGATGAGGACGACCTTCGGGTCGTCCTCCATGGCCTTGCGCATTCCGGCGGTGATCGCCTTAGAGAGGGGAAGTTTCTCCATCAGGCCTCACCCGCATCGGCGAACGAGGCCTGGTATGCCTGGAATTCGGCACGTTCCTCGTCGACGAGGGAGTGGGGTTCCGCGGTGACGTGGGCGAACATCTCGACGCCGTCGGGGTTCTCCATAGTCATGCAGTTGTGGCGGATGCGGGCGGCCAGGGTGTCGGCCTCGGCGTCCACCTCGGCGAAGAACTCTGCGCTGGTTTCGGTGTGCTTGTCCAGGTAGGCCTTGAGGCGGATGATCGGGTCGCGGTCCTCCCAGATCTCCTCTTCGGCCTTGTCACGGTACTTCGTCGGATCGTCGGCCGTGGTGTGGGCGCCGCGACGGTAGGTGAAGGCTTCGATGAGCATCGGGCCGTGGCCGGCGCGCACGGAGTCGAGGCTGGCACGGGCGACGGAGTACATCGCGATGATGTCATTGCCGTCGACGCGGATGCCGGGGACTCCGAATCCTTCGCCGCGGGTGGACAGCGGTGCGGCGGTCTGGACGTGTGTGGGCTCGGAGATGGCCCATTGGTTGTTCTGGCAGAAGAACAGGACCGGGGCGTGGAAGGCTCCGGCGAAGGTCAGTGCTTCGGAGACATCGCCCTGCGAGGTCGCACCGTCGCCGAAGCAGGCGATCGACACGGTGTCGCGCTCGATGTCACCGGTGCCGACGTCGCCGTCCATGGACACGCCCATGGCATAGCCGGTGGCGTGCAGGGTCTGCGAACCGATGACGATGGTGTACGTGTGGAACCGGTGCTCCTGCGGGTCCCAGCCGCCGTGGTTCTGACCACGGAAGATGCTGAGCAGGGTCTCGGGCTCGACACCGCGGGTGTAGGCGAGGCCGTGTTCGCGGTAGGTGGGGAAGACGAAGTCTTGAGGGCGGGCGGCCCGTCCCATGCCGATCTGAGCCGCTTCCTGTCCGAACAGCGGTGCCCACAGGCCCAGCTGTCCCTGACGCTGCAGGGCGGCTCCCTCGGCGTCGATGCGGCGCACCAGGACCATGTCCCGGTAGAAGCCGCGCAGATCCTCATCGGTGAGTTCTGCGGCGAAGGCATCGTACTCACCGGATTCGACGCGATTTCCGTCTTCGGCGAGCATCTGGATCATTCTGGGCTCCGAGGACTGACTGTGGGCAGCGCCGGTTCCCACTGAAATGTTGGAGGTCATTTCAGTTCTCCTTTGTTCGAGGTCCATCTTCACCGGAGGTGACCAGTGGTGGACCGTGTCCGTCGGGCAGGCCCTCGGATGTGAGAACTCGCCCTCGAGTGATCTGATTCACAGGTGGTATCACAATACCGAATCCACTCACTGCTTGCCACTTTTCCCATGCGGTTCGAGTATCAAAAGTGCAGGTCAGGAACAGACTATGGCCTGAGCTCGACACATGTGGCCGAGTTCCAAAGCGTTCCGCGGACAATTGTCGATCACGGCAGAGATGCTCCATCGTCCGACCAACGCACGTCCGAGCACCGAGGCGGCCCTCCGGTGCGTGGTCGAGTCCAGGTTGCGCGAGGTCAGGCCCACACCGAGGCGGCACTCCGGTGCGTCGTCGAGTTCCGGTTCCGTGGGGTTCGGCCCACACTGAGGGAGCACTCCGGTGCGGGATCGAGTTCCGGTTCCGTGCGCCGGGACCGGGCACGGAGGCGGCAAATCGCTTCGATGCCGAGTTCCGTATCCGCGCACAGAGTTCAGTGGCGTTTGCGCTTGCCCTGGTAATCGCGCGTCTTCGTCAGGTCGCCGGTGAAGAACCCCGAGTTCTTCGAGGTGAAGCGGTCGAAGCCGGAGTTCCCGGCCCGCAGCAGCAGACCGATCGAGGCGGCATAAGCCACGGAGGAGTGCGCCGCTCCGGCCGAAGCGAACATCGCATCGAGTTCGGCATCGGTCTTATCGGCAAGCTCGGGGGCTTTGCGCAGTTCCTCCGGGTCGTAGCCGACGGTGACCGTCGACCAGTTCTTCGTCGCCGGGTTCTCGTTGCCGTCGAGGTCGGGCACGAGGTCCTGTTCGTGTTCGATCGAGAGCACGTCGATACCGGAGTCGATGGGGAAATCAGAGACCGGAGCACCGACCGTCATCAGCGCCGTGACATTGACATCGTCCAAGAACGCGGGGTCCGCGGCCAGTGAACCCGCAGTGATGCCTCCCTGCGAATAGCCGACGAGCATCACTTCGGCATCGCCACCGATACCGGCGTCGGCGATGGCTTGCCGCACCATTTCGCGCATCACCGTGTCATTGCCGGCCATACCCTGCACATTCGTCGTCAAGTCGGTTGTGTTGTCCCCGGACTTCGGGGACCAGTCGGTGGTGGCAGGGACGTAGACGATATAGCGGGTCGTCCCATCGGGACCGACGATCTCCTCGATGCGGACCTGCCCGGAATCGGTTCCGCGGTGACAGTTCGCTTCGCGGATGAAGAGGTCTTCGACATCCCGCGGCGGCTCCTTGTGCGGCGGGGTCAGACCCTTCGCCTTCCACACCTCGACGTCAGAGGGCAGCAGCAGATCGAACTTGTTCGCCCCGGCCAGCACCCAAATCGTCATCGACTTCGAGTCGTGCGGCCAGAACGCGTGATCGCCGTCGGCGTTGAGGACGAACGGAGGCAGCCCCATGAATCCGACGACGATGCCCGGCAGAACGTGTTCGATGATCGCCCCGGTGACGTCGGACTGCTCGAACGCGAACGTGATCAGCGCTTCCTTCGCTTTCGCCTTCGTCTTGCCCAGGTCGATGCCGAACTGTTTGGAGATGACATCGTCGAGTCCGGTGGCATCGAGGATCTTCGTGACCACGACGACCTGGGCGCCGACGACGAGTGCGACGGGAATGAGGACGGGCAGACTGAGGGCGAGAACCCGTCCGGTCGCGTAGCCGAGCGCGTCGAGCAGCCCGCCGAAGACTTCGCTGAGGCCCTTCTCCGCCTGGCGATAGGCGAAGGCAGCGGCCCGAACGGCGAGCAGAGTGGCCTCGAGCTCGAGCATCGAGGCGGCCAGCTGACTGTGGAATCGGACCCGGCAGGCATCGAGGTTGAGCGCTGTCACCGGCGCCGGAACCTGAGTGAGCAGGGTCGCGAGGTCGAAGTCCCCGACGGCTGCTTCGACAGCCAGGTCACCGACGTCGGTGATGACGGTCTGCAGTGCGTCTCCGCTGCCGTCGGCGCGTTCGTCGACGGTGATCCGCCCACCGCCGCGCGTTGTCGAATCGATCATCGCGGGTCTCCCCTCATGGTCCCCTCAAGTCCAGATCGATCCTCGTCGGATCCCGCCGCCGTCAATTCGCGGCACCTGCCGTCAGCGTCCGTGTGAGCACGGCGCTCAGCAGCATCCGCACCGCTGCCTCTCCTGCGGCGACGTCGTCGTCGACGGTGACGGAATCGCCGGCGCGTTCGATGACCGGCCGGAACCAGGCCCCGCCCTTTCGGCGGAGGAACTCCAGCCCCGTGGCGCCCGTTCCAGAGGCCCAGCTGAGCGTGAGCACACAGTCGTGTTCGACGAGCTCGGCGAGATCCTCGACGACGTGCCCGATCAGTCCCGCTTCGATCCGGCGCAGCAGCTGGTGCTGTGCGAAGTCCTCAAGCCCCTCTCCCTGCAGCGCCAGGATCGCATGCCCGACGCCCGACCCCAGGCACAGCGCCAGGTGGACGGTTTCGACTCCCGATGACACGACGACGCTGATGCGCGTGCTCGCCCGGTCGAGTTCGGAGGCGAAGCCTCGCAGCCATGCGGTGAGCACGTCGAGTTCCCGTTTCGCTCCCCCGCCGCCCGCCTCATCCGATTCTGGGGCTGCACTGGCCTTTCCCACCCCCGCCGAGGCGGCTCCGGGCTCCCGATCGGCCCGGTGCGGGAGCAGATCGGGCGGCCAGAGTCGACGCAGCCGTTCGGGCAGCCTGAGGATCCGGTCGAGGTCGACGACGATCCAACTGTCGATTCCGGCTGTCTCGCGTGCGACGGGATGGGCGTTCACAGTTGGATCCGCCCTCCCACCGACACGACCTGCAGATGGAGGTCATAGGCCTCAGCGAGCTTCTCCGCCCGCTCACCCAACAAGTCGATCGACTCCGCGCACGAGACCACCCGGTCATCGAGCAGCTTCCCCGCAGGGGAATCCCATCCATCGATCTGCCGGCAGCTCTGCGCCAAGGAGTGCAGCACCTCCGCTCGCCGTCTCCACTGCGCGCGATTGCGCTCCAACTCGTCCGTGATCATGCCTCTGCCCTCCCAGCTGCTTGCTCGGCATCCGTGCCCGAATCACTCGACCGTAGGAGAGCGCGGATCACTGCGGAAGCCTCGATCTGAGGGCTGGGGAAGCGCCTTGAGCATCCACAGGGCACAGATGTCGAAGTCACCACCGAATCCACAGGCGGCGACTCCCGAGTCCCGCCCTCCGCCTTCGCTTACCAGCGGGTAGGCCCGGACAGGTGCCGCCCCGGTTCGCCGCTCATGAGAAAATGAGGACATGCCGACTGTTTCCCTTGCCGAAATCTCGCCCGCCATCGCTCTCGGACCGCTTGATGGTCGCTATCGCAAAGACACCGCTGACCTCGTCGATCACCTCTCCGAGGCGGCTCTCAACCGCAATCGCATCACGGTGGAGATCGAGTGGTTCATCCACCTCGCACAGAACTCCGTGATCGACGGCGTGCGCACCCTCACCCTCGACGAGGTCGACGGTCTGCGTGCCTTCGCCGCCGACTTCGACGCCGACACCATCGCCACGTTGGCCACCCATGAGGCCGTCACCGTCCATGACGTCAAGGCCGTCGAGTACACAATCAAAGAAGCCCTAGTGACGATCGGCGCCGAGGACCTCGGCGAGCTCGTCCACTTCTGCTGCACGTCCGAAGACATCAACAACCTGTCCTGGGCACTGGGAGTCAAGGGGGCCACCGAGCAGGTGTGGCTGCCCCGCGCAAAGGCTCTCATCGACGCACTCGCCGAGTCCGCCGCGGAGCTGGCCGAGGTTCCGATGCTCGCCCACACTCACGGTCAGCCGGCCACCCCGACGACGATGGGCAAAGAACTCGCGGTCTTCATCCACCGCCTGCGCCGCCAGTACGAACGCATCGCCGCCACCGAGTTCCTCGGCAAGATCAACGGCGCCACCGGTACATATTCTGCGCACCTGGCCGCCGTGCCCGGAGCAGACTGGCCGCAGATCGCCCGCACCTTCGTCGAAGACCGCCTCGGGCTGACCTTCAACTCTCTGACCACACAGATCGAGTCCCACGACTGGAACGCCGAGCTGTTCGCCGATATCACTCGGTTCAACCGGATCGCACACAATCTGGCCACCGATATGTGGACCTACATCTCGATGAACTACTTCAAGCAGATCCCCGTCGCCGGTGCGACCGGGTCATCGACGATGCCGCACAAGGTCAACCCGATCCGGTTCGAAAACGCCGAAGCGAACCTCGAGCTCTCGTGCGCCCTGCTCGATTCGCTCGCGTCCACCCTGGTGACCTCCCGGATGCAGCGTGACCTCACCGACTCGACCTCGCAGCGCAATATCGGTGTCGCTTTCGGTCACTCGGTGCTCGCGCTGAACAACCTGGTCAAGGGACTCGGCACCCTGGCCATCAACGAGGAGGCCCTGGCCGCCGATCTCGACGGCAATTGGGAGATCCTCGGTGAAGCCGTCCAGTCGGTCATGCGTGCCGCCGGACTGCAGGGTGTGCCGGGGATGGACAACCCGTACGAAACGCTCAAGGAACTCACTCGCGGCAAGCGCATCAACCAGGCCGATCTGCAGAATTTCGTCGACGGTCTCGGGCTGCCCGACGAGTGTGCCGAACTGCTCAAGGCTCTGACCCCTGCCACCTATACGGGTGTGGCGGCTCAGCTCGCCGAGTCCGAGGTCTCGGACTGGAAGGCCTTCAGCGAAGGCTGATGTGAAACGCTGACGACGCATCGAGGCCGGCCTCCGAATTCGGAGGCCGGCCTCGATATGCTTTTCGGTGACCGGCGGGTTCCGCCTGCCGCAGGCGTCCTTGACGGCCGCGAATCAGGCGGAGGGGATGTCGAAGGTAGTCGTGAACTCCGGGACCTTCTCCTCGGTTCCCATCACCTTGCCGGCTCCGCGTTCGTACCGAATCGTGTAGGTGTCCTGCTTCTCGTCGGGAACGTAGGCGAGCCAGCCCTGATGGGTTCCGCCGTCGCGTCGAGTCACATCTTCAAAGGGTTCGTACCCGGCAGCTCTCATCTCGGCTTCGAGGCCGTCGGTCTGGTCGTACCGATAGCCGGCGCCGCCGTCGTCGGAGATCTTGAAGGCGCCCGACTGGATGAGTCCGCTGTATTTCTGTCCCGGGGTGATCTTGACCTCGAGGAGGACGACTTCGCCGCCGAGTTCGATGGACGTGGCTTTCTTGGACGAGTCGAAGTTCCGCACGGCCGAGAGCACCTCGATCTTGTCCTGCATCTCCGGGTCCTCGAAGCTTTCGCCGATGCTCACCTCGCCCTGGCTGCCCGACGACTGTCCTGCATCCGATCCGGTCGTCCCGTCGTCCGAGCCTGCGGTTCCGCCGTCCGAACCGTCGGTGCCGTCCGAACCGTCGGTGCCGTTCGATGTGCCTTCGGCCGAGGACGACGATCCCGAATCGGAGGAGTCCCCGCCCGCGTCCTGCGAGGCGTCGTTCTCTCCGGTCGGCTGCTGGCCTTCGGTCTGCTGACCGTCGGCCTCGGCCTGTTCTCCGGCAGTCCCGTCTTGGTCCGGCACGACCTGGCTGATGAGCGAGCAGCCCGAGAAGGCGAGCGTGCAGCTGAGCAGGGCGGCGGCGGTGAAGGTGGCGCGCTTCGTGCGTTTCATGGTGACTCCTTGGTCGGTCTCTCGCACCCGGGACCAGGTCGCCCGAATGCGTGTTCTGAAACCAACCTATGAGCTCATCGCGCTCGAGATGTGCGCAGCGTGTGGCAGAACGGCAACGCCTGTCACCGATCCGCCGCAGCGGCCGATTCGGTGCCTTCCTTCGACCGTCGCATGGTCGTGAGCCGACAGCCCACACTGCGCTCGGGCCGCCCCGGCCACGCCCTCAGGCGGGCACGAGATGCTTGTCCGCGTCCACCTCGGCGAGGGTCTTGTTGCCCATGCTGCGGGCGAGGATGAGGGTCGGGACTCCGGCGACGACGATGACGACGGTGGCGTAGATCGCCGGTGCCAGCGTGATGCCCGTCGAGGACATGAGCGCTGTGGCGATGAGCGGCGAGAGTCCGCCGAAGAGGACGGTGGCGACGTTGTAGCCGATCGCCATGCCGGAGAAGCGGCTCGTGCCGGTGAACTGTTCGGGCACCATGGCAGCAGCCACCGCGCTCCACCCGGCCGCCGGAATCGCGAGGAACGCAGACCCTGCGATCGCGATGCCCGCGGACTGATTCGAAAGCAGGACATAAGCGGGAATCGTCGTGAAGACGAAGACGACCATGAGTGCGGCCAGAGCGGGTTTGCGCCCGAACTTGTCCGAGGCGAGACCGAAGAACGGAGTGACGACGATGGCGACGACGGCCGCGACCGTGCCCAGGGCCAGGGAACCGGAGTTCGGAACCTTCGCGACCTCTTCGACGTACGTGGGCACATACGTGATGTTGAGGAAGTAGCTGACCGAGCCGATCGAGGAGATGAGGAAGGCGACGAGGATCGCGCGCGGCTGTTCGACGATCGCGGTGATGAGCGGGGAGCGCTTGAGAGCGACGTCCTTCTTCTCCTTCTCCGCCTGCTGGAGCCGCTTGAACGTCTCGGTCTCCTCCATCATCGAACGCAGCGGCACCATGAGGATGGCGAGGACGGCACCGAGGACGAACAGCAGCCGCCAGCCCCAGGAATCCATCGCCTCGGGGCTGAGCGTATTCGCCAACAGCGCACCGGATCCCACCGCCAGGAGGGCACCGACCTCACTGTTGGCCGCGGCCCAGCTCGCGGCCAGGCCACGGCGTCCCGGGCGCGCCGACTCCATGAGGAAGACCATGATGCCGGTGTATTCGGCACCGACGGAGAACCCGGACAGACAGCGCAGGGTGACCATGAGGACGCCAGCCCAGATGCCGATCGTCTCGTAGTTCGGGATGACGGCGATCCCGAGCATCGAGATCGCCATGAGGACCGCGGAGATGATGAGCGTGGATCGCCGTCCGATCCGATCACCGAGGTGGCCGAAGACCATCGCACCCAAGGGCCGGAAGAGGAATCCCGCCGCACCGACCCCGAGGGTCAGCAGCAGAGAGTCCGTCTGATCGCCGAAGAACTCCTTGGTCAGGGTCGTGGCGACATAGAAGAAGATCGAGAAGTCGTACCACTCGACGACGGTGCCGAAGGCGGCGACGAACATCGACCTGCGCCGGCCCCTCTCCTGCTCTCGGCTGGTTGCCTGGGCGGGTGATGCGGGATGGTTCCGATCCGACGCGGTCATTCCCCGAGCGTACCAGCACTCCCGGACTCGCCGGGGATGTGAAATCAACCGTTATTACCGATCAGTAGCATTCTTGTCTCCGACTCACTACGCTGAAACGTATGGACACGCTCACGCCACAGACCCTGCGCATTCCGGTCTCGAGCCGGTACGGCTCCAGCGAGCTCGAGGGGCACCTCTTCCTCCCCGAGGGCGTCGCACAAGCAGTGCTGACGATCCACCCGGCCACCGCGACTCCGGAACGCTTCTACTTCTCCTTCGCCGAGGCGGCCGCCGCCAGCGGGTTCGCCGTGATCACCTACGGTTTCCGCGGAGTCGGAGACCGGGCCACGGCCCGCGCTCATCGGCACATCCGCATGCGCGACTGGATGCTCGAGGACGTCTCGGCCGCAGCCGCCTGGGCCGAAGGGTCCTTCCCCGATCTGCCGCAGGTCGCGTTGGGCCACAGCGTCGGCGGCCACTCCCTGCTCTTGGGCTGCGGCGGCGAGCGCCTGAGCGGCATCGTCACCATCGCCACTCACATGGCGGCGACTCGCGACATCGCACCCCGCGGCGAACGCCTGCGCGTCGGAGTCGGGCTCGGGGTTGTCGGCAGGGCCGTCACGCGACTGCTCGGGTACATGCCCGGCAGCCGTGTGGGCCTCGGCGAAGACATCCCCGCCGCCGCACTCTATGAGTGGACGAGCTGGCTGCGACGGCCCCACTTCTTCTTCGACGATCCGACTTTCGACGCCGAGGCGCGCATCGCCCGGCTGCGCACCCCGGTGCTCTCCGTCGGCACGACCGACGATCTGTGGGCGGCTCCTGCGCAGATCGATGCGCTCACCGACCGGCTGCGACTGGCGCCGGTGACCCGGCGGACCGTCTCCCCCGCGGAGCTCGGCATCGACCACATCGGACATCACGGTCTCATGCGCAGATCCATCGCCGCGGCGGCGTGGCCGGAGATCCTCGACTGGCTCGAAACAGCTGCCGACACCTCGCGCTGAGCGCCACGCGCCCAGGCCCCGGCGAGCAGCGAGCATCGAGCATCGAGCATCGAGCATCCGAAGAATAGGTCACTATCGGAGACTTTCTGAGCTCCGACGCGCGAAGCCACTTCTCGACGGCCGATATCCGTTTGCGACCACTTCTCGACCGCCGGTTCTATTTGCGACCACTTCGCGGCTGACAGCTCTCAGCGCCGGGTGAGACCGAACAGTGAGTCGGTGAAGCGGTTGCCGAACATGGCTTCCGGGTCCAGGCGAGCCCGCAGGTCACAGAAGTCCGCAAGACGCGGATAGAGTTCGTGCAGGTCAGCGGCCGTGCGTGTGTGGATCTTGCCCCAATGGGGTCGCCCGCCGTGCCGGCACAGTATCTCCTCGACGACGCGGAAGTACTCGGCGAAGTCCTCCTTGATGAAGCGATGGACGGCGATGTACATCGTCTCCCGCCCCGACGCCGTCGACAGCGGCACGTCATCGGCGGCCGCGCACCGGACCTCGAGCGGGAAGGAGATCGCCCACCCCTTGGCCTCGATGACATCGCGGATCTCCCGAATCGCCTCGGGCCCGGCCGCGAAGGGCAGTGCATATTCCATCTCATTGAACCGCACCCGGCGTGGAGTCACGAACACATCGTGACCCGGCGCCCGGTACGTCCGATCCGCGACGACTGACTGGGCGATGCGATTGATCGGGGGCACCACGGCCGGGATCTTCGCGCCGAGTTCGACCGCCAGTCGCAGCGCCCCGTTCTCCACCACCTCTTTGTCGAGGAGGTTGAGCCACCGGTTGCGCACCCCCGCCTCGGCGAGGTGACCGGGACCTGCCTGCCCCGGCGCGACCCGAGTGTTCGTCTTGGTCAGGACCGAATCGGTGTGCGGGAACCAGTAGAACTCGAAATGGTCGGAGCCGCGCATCCGCTCGGTCAGCCCATCGAGGAGCTCGTCGAATCCGACCGCTCTCTCCTCGGCGATGAGGTCGAAAGCCGGCACGCACTGGAGTTCGACCTCGGTGATGACACCGAGGACGCCGAGGCTGACCCGCGCAAGGTCGAAGGCCACCGGTTCCGCCTCGGCCGACAGCGCCCGCACGTCACCGTCGGGACCCATGAGGCTCAGCCCGGTGACGGTCCCGGCGAACCCGGTGAACCCGATCCCCGTGCCGTGCGTACTCGTCGAGATCGCACCGGCCAGAGACTGCGGGTTGACGTCGCCCTGATTCTCCAGGGCCAGACCGAAGGGCTCGAGCAGGACCGGGATGTCCCGCAGCCGGGTGCCCGCACGAAAGCACACCCGCATCCGCGACTCGTCGACGGCGACGATCCCGGACAGGCCGTCGAGGCTGACCATGACGTCGTCGCTCGCCGCCACCGGGGTGAAGGAATGCCCTGCCCCGACGATCCGCAGCCGGTCCCCTGCCGCCGCTGCGGCGGTGACTATCCCGGACAATTCCTCCGCCGAGGCGGGGCCGGCGAAGGTGTGCGGATGTGCATGGACGTGACCGGCCCAGTTCCGAAACGCGTGCCTGCCCTGCCCTGACTGCACTGCGCTCACAGAACGAGCCCCTCTCCTCGATAGGTCGTCCAGGCATCGCTGATCCGGCCCTGGGACACGATCTGGAATTCGTTGAAATGCTCGGCCAGCTCACCGGCCTTGGCATGCCTGAACCACACGAGATCACCGATGCGCAGTGACTCAGCACCCGGCCCGGTCAGCGGCGTCTGCACCTCTCCGGGCCCTTCGAGGCTCGAGTAGGCGAGTCCCTGTGGCCAGGCGATGGTCGGCAGACGGTCGGGGCCGGGGACTCCGGAGGCGATGTATCCGCCCTTGAAGACCGTCACCCAGCCGGGAGCGGGACGGCGCACGACCGGGCTGACGAAGTAGGCGGCCGGGCGGTGTCGGAAGTGCGTATAGCCGTCGAAGAGTCCCGGGGAGAAGAGGCCTGAACCAGCGGCCAGTTCGGTCAGAGTGCCTTCGACGGAGCTGGATTCGAAGGAACCGGTTCCGCCGCCGTTGATGAATTCCAGGTCGGCGATCTCACGCACTGCGGCGATGACGGCTGCCCGTCGTTCCGCGAGTTCGGCGATCGAGGCTTTCTGCATTGCCCGCACGATCGCCTGCCGCACCGAGCGCCCGGCATCGGCGGTGCCGGCGATCTGCCCTTCGTAGAACATCAACCCGACGAGATCGAAACCGGGCCGGGCCGCAACCTGCCTGGCGAGTGTGACAGCGGATCGGGCGTCACGGATCGGTGAGCGCCGGCCCCCGATATGGACCCGGTCGCCCAACCAGGACTCGGCCGGGCGATAGGAGGAGTCGACGTCGATGCACACCCGCACCGAGGCGGCTCCCGCCTCGGCGATGGTCGTCCGGGCCTGTTCGATGATGTCGAGGTGATCCACGGAATCGATCATCACGGTGATGTTCTCGCAGGCTCCCGCCTCGGCGAACATCCGACTCAGGGAAGCTCGGTCGAGGCTGGGATAGCCGATGACGATATCGCGGACGCCGCGGGCGTGGAGGTAGAGCGCCTCGGGGACGGAAAAGGCGAGCACCCCGGAAAACGCGGGATGGGCGAGCGCCCGGTCGATGGCGGCAGGCACGCGCAGCGACTTCGTGGCCAGGCGGATCGGCAGTCCGCGAGCACGCTCGGCCAGAGCGTCGAGGTTCGCATCGAAGGCGTCGAGATCGACGACCGCGGTGGGTGCACAGGTCCCTTTCAGCGCATGCCGGAGACCACTCGAAACCATATTCGGTAGTCTAGCCTGCGATGACCTACGTCACAGGGAGGAATCCGATGAAATCAGAGACCACCGCCCACGCCTCCGAGGCGGGCACTGTCGGGACCGCATCCACGCATGTCACCACGGCGCTGCGGGACTTCCTCGACACCGATCCGTACGCTGACGCTTCCGGCTCGGGCGAGGTGATGCGCGGCGTCGAGCCGTTCACCGGCACCGAGGTCGACCGGTTCGCCCGGAACACTCCCGCCGATATCGAGACCGCCTATGCCACGGCCCGCATCGCCGGCGGCGCGTGGGCCGCTCAGTCGGTCCAGCACCGGGCGAAGGTGCTCACTCGACTGCATGCCTCGCTGCGCCGCCACGAGGATCTGCTCCTCGACATCATCCAGTACGAGACCGGCAAGGCCCGGATCCACGCCTATGACGAGATCCTCGATACCTTCAATGTGCTGCGCCACTACGGGGTGATGGCCGCCCGCTATCTGCGTCCCGAACGTCGCCGCGGGGCGATCCCCGTGCTCACCCGCACCGAGGTCACGCGCACTCCGCTGGGCGTGATCGGGTTCATCACACCATGGAACTACCCGCTGACCCTGGGTGCGACCGACCTGTTCGCGGCCATGACCGCCGGCAACGCCGTCGTCCACAAACCCGATTCCACGACGACGCTGACCTCGGTCTTCATGCGCCGACTGGCGATCGCCGCCGGTCTGCCGCCGGAGGTGTGGCAGCTCGTGCCCGGCCCGTCCTCCGAGGTCGGGCCCGCTCTCATGGCCGGTGCCGACGGGATGTCGTTCACCGGTTCGACGGCCGCGGGACGCTCGATCGCCGCCGAGGCGGGGCAGCGTCTGCTTCCGACCGCGCTCGAGCTCGGGGGCAAGAACCCCCTGGTCGTGGCCGCCGACGCGGACCTGGCGAAGGCCGTCGAAGGTGCCGTGCGCGGGTCGTTCTCCTCGGCCGGACAGCTGTGCATCTCCATCGAACGCATCTATGTCCACGAGGATCTCTTTGAGACCTTCTGCGCCCATTTCGCCGAAGCGGCTCGCGCTCTTCGCCTCAGCTCCGAGTTCGAGTACGGCCCGGACATAGGCACCCTGGCGGGGCCGAAGCAGCTCGAGACGATCACCCGACATGTCGAGCAGGCTCGCAGCGTCGGGGCCACGGTCATCGCCGGCGGACACCCTGTGCCCGATCTCGGCCCCTACTTCTATGCCCCGACCGTGCTCACGGATGTTCCGGCTGCGGCGGAGCTGCACCGCGAGGAGACGTTCGGCCCCGTCGTCGCCGTCTATTCGGTGCCCTCCGACGCCGCGGCGATCGCTGCCGCCAATGACAGCGACTACGGGCTCTCGGCTTCTGTGTACTCCCGCTCCCACGGGCGTGAGATCGCACGGCAGATCGAGGCCGGAATGGTCAACATCAATGAGGTCTACCCGGCCAGCTGGGGGTCCATCGATGCTCCGGCCGGCGGCGTCAAGGCCTCGGGGATGGGCCATCGGCACGGGCCCGAGGGCCTCTTCCAGTTCATGCACTCGCACACGATCGCCGAGCAGCGCCTCCACCCGATCGCACCGGCCGGGCCCCTCGACCAGAAGACATTCGCGAAGGCCATGACCGGCGCGCTGTCAGTGATGCGGTCCCTGCGCATGAAATAGCTGCGGCCCGGGCGCACCGAGGCGGGGATGCCCTCTGCCCCGGTGCGACTCAGTTGACGGCGGTGAAGAATTCGTGAGCCACCGGCACCGCCGCCTCGGCACCGAATCCGCCGTCCTCGACGAGCACGGCCACAGCCAGATCGTCCTGGAATCCGGCGAACCATGAGTGGGTCCGCGGCGGGGTGTCGTTGCCGTATTCTGCCGTTCCGGTCTTGCCGTGGACGGGATCGCCGGGAACGTCCTTGAGGTCGGTGGCGGTGCCGGCGGTGACGGCCTTGCGCATCATGTCCGCGATCTCCTTCGCCGCGTCCGGGTCGAGTGGGGCAGCATCACGGGTCGCCCCATCGTCACCTGCGTTCGCGTCGTCGGCGTTCGCACCCTCGAGTGCATCGCCGAGGATGAGCTGCGGGCTGATCGTCTCCCCTGCCTCCACCGAGGCAGCCATCGTCGCCACCGCCAGCGGGCTCGACTGCACCTTGCCCTGACCGATCATCTGCGCGGCATGCGTGACCTCGTCGTCGGCGGCCGACACCGAGGCCATCTTCGCCCCGAATCCGGAGGCGTTGCCGAGCATTCCGAGTTGGGCGGCGGCGTCGGCCACCTCGTCGCCGGTGACCGTCTCACCGGAGGAGACGAAGGCGGTATTGCAGGAGTGGGCGAAGTCTTCGGCGAAGCTCACAGACCCGAGCACCTCGTCTTCGGCGTTCTTGAACTCCTTTCCGCTGATGTTCACGGTCTTCGGGCAGTCGATGTCGTCGTCGGGCTTCACCCCGGCGTCGAGGAGCGCCGAACCGGAGGCGATCTTGAACACCGAGCCGGGAGCGTACTGGCCGCTCAGCGCCCGATCCCAAGCGGCCCCTTCCGGGTCGTGGTTGGCCACGGCCAGCACCTGTCCGTCGCTGGGGCGGATCGCGACGACGGCGGCCGGCTTCTTCGCGGTCGCCGCCGCCTCGTCCGCGGCAGTCTGAATATCGACGTCGAGGGTGGTTTCGAGGTCCTCGCCGTCCTTCTGCTCGAAGGCGTGCAGGCTCGTCAGCTTCGTCTTTCCGCCCTTGTCATCTGTTGAGTCCCCTTCGGCGAAGACTTCGACGCTGCCCGGACCGCTGAGGCGGGCGTTGAAGGTCTTCTGCAGACCGGTGCGGCCGACGAAGTCACCGGCGATGATCGTGCCGTCGGACTCCTTGATGTCTTCGGCGCTGGCGGGCCCGGCCGAACCGAGTGTGGCCTGTGCGAATCCGCGGGACCGAGTCAGGGTCTGGGTGTCTTCGGAGAAGAGGACACCCGGCAGATCGTGGATCGCGTCCTTGACTCGTCTGTAGTCGTCTTCGCGCAGGGTGACGACAGGGACGAGCTGGTTGCCTTCGGCATCGTCGACCTTGTCCTCGAGGTCACCGGCGTCGAGATCGAGGGAGTCGACGCCGTCGTTGAGCCCTCTGACGAGCTTGCCGATGGTATCGGGCTCCAGGCGATTCGGGTGGACGCCGATGTCGACGACCTCCCCTTCCTCCATGAGCACCTCGCCGTCGGCGCCGAGGATGTTCCCCCGCTGACCCGGATTCGCGCGCAGTTCGAAGCTGCCGCCCTTACTCAGCTTCGGGTGGATGGCCCTCTCCGTGAGATTCGCCCACCAGAACAGACCGTTCTTCTCCAACGGCAGCTCAGAGCTGTACTGCCAGGCCTCACCGTCGGTGTTCGCCCAGGTCCAATCGAGGACCGCCACGGTCCGACCGTCGGCTTCGGTGATGTCGTCGACGGTGACCGACCGCAGGTCGATTCTCTTGCCCAGCGACTTCGTGACGCGGTCGAACAGGCTTTGGTCGAGGTCCTTCTCATGCCAGATGTCCGAGCTCAGCTGCTCTTCGGCGAGATCGTCGGCGGCGGACTCGGCGGCGGAGGATTTCGTCATCGGGAGTCGGAAGACCGCGAAGACCCCGGCTCCGACGAGCAGCACGAGGACGAGAGCGACGGCCAACCAGACCCGGGACTTCTTCGACATGGAACCATCCTCTACCGAGGGTTCCGCAATGTCCATTGCCGCTTGCTGAGTTCTGTCGTCTGCTGAGTTCGCCGTTGAGACTCGGCTGCCGGACGGCAGGAGCGCAGTTCAGTGCCTACGCGACCGCTGACTCGACCGTCAGTCGTCGCGAAATCGCTGCCGGGCCGGGGTCAGCCGGCTGATCCTGCCAGTGGGCCGACCGTGGGGTCGATCTCGGCGCCCGGCGACGCACCGCGCGTTGTGACACACCGGACGGGGCTCAGCCGGGACGGTTCCCGATCAGCGGGCCTCAGCCTGCGTCGGCGACGACGGTGTATTCGAGGACGGGGCGCCCGGCGGCACCGTACCGGGGACGGCGTTCGAGCATCCCGGCGTCGGCCATGGATTCGAGGTAGCGGCGCGCGGTGACTCGGGAGACTCCGAGGCCTTCGGCCAATTCGGCGGCGGACTGCGCCGGGGTCTCATTCAGCAGGGTTCTGACCTCCGTCTGGACCGCGTCGGGCACGCCTTTCGCGGTCGCGGCAACAGTGTGGGTGCGCAACGCAGAGATCGCCTTGTCGACCTCGGTCTGGGTGACCTCCCCGTCGTTCGAATCCCCGCCGAGGCGGTTGCGGAAGGACGAATACGCTTCGAGCTTGGATTTGAAGACGGGGAAGGTGAAGGGCTTGATGATGTACTGAGCGACTCCGTACGACAGCGCCTCCTGCACGATCTGCATGTCGCGGGCAGCGGTGACGGCGATGATGTCGACGTCGACGCGCTGGCCGCGGATGGCGCGGCAGACCTGGAGACCGTGCCCGTCGGGCAGGTTCATATCGAGGAGGACGAGATGGACGCCGGAGGGATCGAGGCCGTAGATCTGTCCGGTGAGAGCAGCCATCGCCTGGGTGGCGCTCTTCGCGACTCCCGCGACGTGATAGCCCTCGATGCGGTCGATGTACTTCGCGTGAGCACGGGCGGCGACGACCTCGTCCTCGACGACGAGCACACCGATGCTCGGTTCAGGCGCAGTTGTATCCGACATGCTTTCAGTCTAGCTTCAGCGGTTTGACAGCGCCCCGGATCGTGTTGCAGTCCCGTCACATCGGGTTGCGGCCGGCTGAGCTTGCGGGGCCGGCCCGACCTTCGCCCGCCTGACCTTCGCCGGCCCGATCTTCGCCGGCTCGATCTTCGCCGGCCTGACCGCGGCCGGCCTGACCGCCTGACCGCCGCCGGCCTAGTATCCGCCGCCGACCTGAGTTGTACCTCTCGGGTCCGGCAGCCACACCGTGAGCACGGCGCCCTTGAACCGGTCGCAGTCTTCCCCGTGCCCCTGCACATCGACGGCTCCCCCGAGGCGGCGGATCGCCTGCACGACCAGCGACAGCCCGACCCCGCGGGTTCCTGTCTGCTGGCGGCCCTGCCCCTGGTCGGTCTCGACACCGTCGTGCTTAGTCGACCAGCCGCGTTCGAAGATCGCGTCGAGATATTCCTCGTCGATGCCCGGACCGTCGTCGCTGACCTCGATCGTGAATCCGCCGGCACCGCCCGAACCGGAGAGCTCGACGTGGACCCTTTTGTCCTCTGACAGAACATCCTGCCTGCTCAGCGCGTCGAAAGCATTGTCGACGAGGTTGCCCAGAATCGTCGCGAGATCGCGATCATCCCCGCCGAGGCTGCCCGTGAGATCCGCGGTGTCCACCGTCATCTCGATGCCCACCTCGGCGGCTTGGGCGATCTTCGACAGCAGCAGGGCCGAGAGGACGGGGTGGTCGAAGGTCATCGATCCGTCCCCGTTGACCCGGTTGAGATCGTCGATGTCCTTCGCCGCGAAGTCGATGGCCTCATCGACGTGCCCGGTCTCGAGCAGGGACACGACCATGTGCAGCCGGTTCGCGTATTCGTGGGTCTGCGCGCGCAGGGAATCGGAGAAGGAGCGCACGGAGACGAGCTCGCCGGAGAGTTCGGCCAGCTCTGTGTGATCGCGCATGGTCACGACCCACGTATCGCTGGCCGCCTCGGTGGGCTGCTGATTGACGACGAGGACCCGGTCGTCGGTGTAGTGGATCTCGTCGCGGGCCCACCGCCCGGCCGCGAGCAGATCGTGCAGCGCTTCGGGCAGGTCGAGTTCGCGCAGCGGCATCTCCTCCGCCGAGGTGGGGCCGGGGTCCGCGTCGTCCTCGACCGGCGGCATGCCCAGCAGCTCCCGGGCTTCGGCGTTGATGAGCACGATCCCGCGAGCTCGGTCGACGAGCAGCAGTCCTTCGGAGACGGCCTTGAGCACAGAGGAGTAGAAGTCGAGCATGCTGCGCAGTTCGTCGGCACCGTAGTCGCCGGTGACTCGGCGCAGACCCCGCGATGTCACCCAGGAGGAGCCGATGCCCAGGAGGAGGGTGAGCACGGCGATGCCGATGAGCCATTTGCCCTGGGCCAGGAAGCCCTCGCGGACCGAATCGGCGGAGCTGCCGACGATGACGGCGCCGACCACGGTGTCGGACCTCATTCCATCGACGCCGACGTGTTCGGCATAGACCGGGGTGATGACGTACATGGTGCCGTCGGCCGGCCCGCCGTCGTCGATGAAGCGCACGGTCGACTCGCCGTCCTGCAGGGCCTGTCCGTCGACGGCCTGGGCCAGCTGGTCGATCGAATCCTCGGGGATCCGCCCGGAATCCGCCGAGGCGGTCTTCGCCTCCAGCGCCTGCTGCCGTCCGGGTGAGCCCAGAGTCGGCGGGGTGAGCAGGAAATCCATGGGGACGACGGCGGCGATGTCGAAGCCGTACTGGCTGATGACGTTGCTCAGCAGCGTCTGGACGTCGTCGCGGGATTCGGAATCGAGGTAGTCGTCCTGACCGACCTCACCGGTGCCGACGAGGCCCAGCGACATCGAGATGTTGTCCGCCGCCGACCGCAGCAGGTCCTGTTCGCGTTTCGTATTCAGCTGCGAGAGCTGGAGGTAGAGCAGACTCGTCGTGAGCACCATGATGCCCACGAGCATGATCGAGTTCGCGAACATGATCCGCCCGGCCGCGCTGAGGCGGACCCACCGGCTCAGGCGGCCCACCGGTCCGGCGGGCCCCTTCGACAGTATGGTGCGCTTCTTCTTCGGCATGGGAACCATTGTGCCACCCGGTCGGGCGCCGTCTTCCGGGGTCAGAGAGCCAGACTGATGGGTCCGGCGGGGACCGCGGAGCACACGAGCACTTCGTCGTTCTCGACTCGGGCGGCCGGTTCGATCGGGTAGAGCACGGTCCCGGCGGCCAGGGACACCGAGCAGGTTCCGCAGGATCCGCCGCGGCAGGAGCTCGGGGATCCGAATCCGCGCGCTTCCAAGGATTCGAGCAGGGTGCCTTCCTGCGGCTGCCAGACGAAGCTCGTGCCCGAATTCTCCAGGGTCACCTCGGCGGGGGAACAGGCGGCGATGGCCTCGCTCATTCCCGTGTTCGGGGAGGCGAAGGTCTCCTGGTGGACGGCGGGGACTCCGGCCTCGTCCGCGGCGGCGAGCACGGCCGCCGTGAAGTCGCGGGGCCCGCAGACCATGACATTGTCGCAGCCGGCCACCCAGTCGACGAGGTCCCGGTGGGCGGGCCGACCGGCGGTCGCGGTGTCGCGGTGGTGCGTCTCGACGGGCACCCCGCCCGAGCGGGCGCGGTCCTGCAGGCGGTTCCACAGGCAGGCGGTGCGATGGTCGCGGTCGACGTGGACGAGTCGGATCCGGTCGGTGGCGGGCAGGTCGGCCAGCCCGTCGCCGCGCAGCAGACCGAGGCTCGGGGTGATGCCGATTCCGGCCGTGATCAGGGCCGTTGTGCCCCCGAAGACGCGGGAGGCGGTCATGGTCCCGTGCGGTCCGGAGGTGAGGATCCGCGCTCCGGCCTCCAGCGATGCGACGGCGCGCGAGCCCTTGCCCTGCGTGCGCACGGCGATGCGGACGATGTCGTCGTCAACGTCGGTGATCGTATAGGTCCGCCAGAACGGTGCGCCGAGGTCGAGGTGGACGCGCAGGTTCGTGCCCGGCTCATCGAATGCGCGGATCCAGCCGAGATCATCGCGCAGGGACACCTCGACGATGTCGTTGCAGATCTGCTGCCGCCCGACTACGGTCATGAACCGCGGGGTGCGGGCGGTCTTGATCAGTTCGCGCGGTGCCTCGCCTTCGACGACGACCTCGTCGCCGACCGTGATGTCCCCGGTCTCGAGGATCTCGCCGTAGACGCCGCAGTGCAGGTGCCCGCATGCGGAGTTGAGCAGCCGCGGGACGTTGACGTCCACGGCCTTCGTCGAGGGGTTGACCGTCGTCGCCGGGCAGCGTTCGATCGAGGATCGGATCGCCAGGCGCACGCCGCCGAGGCGGACGATCGACCCGATGAGCGCGAATTCCTCGAACGGGGCGAGGCCATCGAGCAGGACGTTGCCGCGGAACCGCAGCGGGTCGAGCTCGTCGTTCTCGGTGCCGAGGGCCGCGCGACCCTCGACCGTATCGGCGATCGCGGCGACCGTGGCGGGATTGATGAGCGAGACCCCCGAACGCTGCGAGTCGAACATCCCCTGATCCGCGACGGCCAGGCAGCGCGGGAATGAACCCTGAGGGGGTATCCGTTCGGAGAGGAACCCCGCCGAGGCGGCCCTGCCGCTCTCATCGTCCGTGGAGAAGGTCGTAGACTCCCCCGTCGGGGCAGTCAGGGTCACGGTCGCGGAGTCGTCATCGGCCGCCTCGGGGAGGGACACGCCCACACGCCATCTCTGCAGGTCGGTGTCGTTCTTGAGCACGGTGAAGGCGGAGTACGAGTGCCAGGCGTCGGCGGGAACGTCGAGGCTGCCGTTGGTGAATGCCGCGATCCGGTCGCCGCGGATTCCGCGGTCCCTGACCACCCGGGCCTCGGTGAGCTCCTCGGCGGGGAATCCCTTGACGGGGAACCGGAACAGTCTGGCAGCACGCATACTCACGATTGTAGGAGCCGGACGGCACGGACGGGTCGGGGTGAGAGCAAACGCACAGCCGCCTCGGCGAGGACCCATCTTGATTGATACCCTGTAGGGGTATACGGTGTAGTCATGACTGAGCAACATGGATACACCCCGCAGAAGGACGCTCTCGCGCGGAGGATGAAGCGGATCGAAGGTCAGGTCCGCGGCATCGGGAAGATGATCGATGAGGACAAGTACTGCATCGACATCCTCACCCAGGTCTCCGCCGCGACAGCCGCGCTGCACGCGGTCTCCATCAACCTCCTCGAAGAGCACATCGCTCACTGCGTGGTCGACGCCGCCTCATCCGGCGACGACGAGGAAGCGCGGAAGAAGGTCGAGGAGGCATCAGCCGCCATCTCCCGACTCATCAAGAGCTGAGCCCGCCGGCCGCGTCGGCCCGATAGGGGTGCGACGACGCCGGAGGTTCGGCCATCGGGAAACACTCACAGCTGATAGGAGAGCACAATGACGACCACCACCATCACCGTTTCGGGAATGACCTGCGGACACTGCGAAGCCGCGGTCAGGGAAGAGCTCGGCGCCCTCGCGGGCGTCTCGGACGTCGCGGTCGACCTCAACGCCGGCGGCGATTCCCCGGTCACGATCACATCGTCGGCCGCACTCGACGACGCGGCGATCCGTGCCGCCGTCGATGAGGCCGGCTACGAGGTGAAGTGATGTCACGCGAGCTCGAGCTCGACATCACGGGCATGACCTGCGCGTCGTGTTCGGCTCGGATCGAGAAGAAGCTCACCCGCCTCGATGGGGTGACGGCGGAGGTCAATCTGCCGCTGGAGACCGCGCATGTGGTCATCGACTCCGATCTCAGCGACGACGACATCACCGCCGCCGTCGCCAAGGCCGGCTACGGGGCCGCAGTGCGCGGCCCCGGTGCCGGCGCCGATGGTCCGGAGATCGTCGACTACGATCCGCGTCATCTGCGGCCGCGCTTCATCGGCTCGCTCATCCTGGCCGTCCCGATCGTCGCGATCTCGATGGTCATGAGCTGGCACTTCACCGGCTGGCAGTGGATCGTCGCGATCCTCGCCCTGCCCGTCGTCACCTGGGGTGCGTGGCCGTTCCACTCGGCGGCGTACAAGGCCGCGCGCGGCGGCTCGACGACCATGGACACCCTGGTCAGCGTCGGCATCGCTGTCGCGAGCCTCTACTCCTACTACACCTTGGGCCGGGCCGTCGCCGACGGCTACGGCTGGGCGATTCCCGCCGAATACCACGTGTGGTTCGAGGCGGCCGCGGCGATCACGGTGTTCCTGCTCATCGGCAAGCTCACCGAAGACCGGGCGAAGAACCGGGCGACGGCCGCGCTGAAGGCACTCCTCGATCTCGGGGCGAGGTCCGCGACCGTGCTGCGCGAAGGCGCTGCCACGGATGGAGCTGCTTCGGGCGTCGGTGCCGCGGGTGTTGATTCCGCGGGTGGGGGCCGTGTCGAGGTGCAGGTGCCGATCGATCAGCTGGCCGTCGGCGATGTCTTCCTCGTGCGTCCCGGTGAGAAGATCGCCACCGACGGTGAGGTGCTCACCGGCCATTCGGCCATCGACGAGGCGATGCTCACCGGCGAATCCGTGCCGGTCGAGGTCGCTCCCGGCGATTCCGTCACCGGCGCCACGATCAACACCTCGGGTGTGCTCGAGGTCCGCGCCACCCGAGTGGGGGCGGATACGACGCTGGCGGCCATGGCCGATCTCGTCAGCCGCGCTCAGACCGGCAAACCGGCCGTGCAGCGACTGGCCGACAGGATCTCGGCGGTGTTCGTCCCGATCGTCTTCGGCATCGCCGTGCTCACCCTGCTCATCTGGGGCTTCGTCACCGGCGACTGGGCGACGGGGCTGCATGCGGCACTCACCGTGCTCATCATCGCCTGCCCGTGTGCCCTGGGCCTGGCCACGCCGACGGCCCTTGCGGTCTCGTCGGGGCGCGGATCCCAGTTGGGCATCCTCGTCTCCGGGCCCGAGGCACTGGAGTCGACGCGGTCGATCGATACGGTCGTCCTCGACAAGACCGGTACCATGACGACCGGCGTGATGAGCCTGACCGGAACCGAGCTCTCACCGGCGGACTACGACATCCTCGCGCGGTTGGAATCGCGCAGCGAACACCCGATCGCCCGTGCCATCGTCGAGGCCGCACCCGACATCGTCGGGGTGGGTTCGGCGGGGGCCGCCTCGGCGAGATCGACCGGAACGTCGGCCGACGCAGCGGTCACGGATTTCGAGAACATCCCCGGCGGCGGACTGCGGGCCGCGATCGACGGCGCCGAGGTGCTCGCCGGTCGCCCGGACCTGCTCCGAGAACGCGGAATCGCGGTCGACTGCCCGGCCGACTCGGTTCCCCGCGGGGCCACGATCATCGCACTGGCGATCGACGGGCAGTTCCGAGGATTGAGCTTCGTCTCCGACGAGGCCAAGCCGACGGCCGCGGAAGCGATCGCCGAACTGCATTCGCTGGGACTGAGCACGGTGCTGCTGACCGGGGACAATGCCCAAGCCGCCGAGGTGGTCGCCGAGGCTCTCGGGATCACCGAGGTCCGCGCGGATGTCCGCCCGGAAGGCAAGGTCTCCGTGGTCAGCGAACTGCAGGGGCAGTGCCGGGCCGTGGCCATGGTCGGCGACGGGGTCAACGACGCCGCCGCTCTGGCCGGCGCTGATCTCGGCATCGCGATGGGATCGGGCACGGATGCGGCGATGGCGGCGTCGGACATCACCATGGTCAAGTCCGATCCGCAGCAGATCCCGCAGGCGATCCGGCTCTCGCGCCGGACCTTGGGGCTCATCAAGGGCAACCTGTTCTGGGCCTTCGCCTACAACACCGCGGCGATCCCGATCGCGGCTCTCGGACTGCTCAACCCGATGATCGCCGGGGCCGCGATGGCCTTCTCGTCGGTGTTCGTCATCCTCAACAGCCTCCGCCTCCTGCGCTTCAAGTAGGTGCGCCGGGGCCCGGCCGGCGACGGCGGGTCAGAGCGACGGAGCTGCACACTGCGGAATCCGACGAGCCGTCACCCCTCGTCCGCGAGCATCCCCCACTGAAAGCGCCATAACACCCTGCAGGAGCAGGGCGTTATGGCGCTTTCGGTGTCTGATGCCTCAGCAGCTGTAGGCAGTGACAGTCACGCGACGAACTGCCGCGAAAGGGAAGTCGATGCCGGCGCTGCAGCGGACGTCTCAGCGGAGACGCCGCAGTGGACGCCTCAGCGGAGGGCCGGCGCGTCTCGGTGCGTGGTGGGGCGTCCTACCGCATGACCGGGTAGGACTGGTTCTGGTTCTGCGTGTCCTTGCGCATCACCCAGTTGAGGTAGCTCGCGAAGCCTGACACCACCACAAATGCCGCTCCGGCGTAGAGGAATGCGTAGCCGAAGGCGCGGCCGTCCTGCCAAGCTCGGGTGACGATGATCGCAAGGACGAGGGTGACGATTCCGCAGACGAGGCCGACTTTGATCGCATCCTTGTAGGACACCGTGCTGGTGGGCCTGCCGCCTGTGGACTTCTTCTTCGGGGTGTTCGTGGGCGCCATGCCCCTCATTCTACCGGTCGGACCTGAGAGCCGACCCATCCTGTGCCCGAGATCATCACCCCACACCGTTCCACCTGGAACCACATTCCCACCGGCACCGAGGAGGCCACAAGACGCCTTGAAACCGGCGAAGGGCGCAGCGACCGGTGGATTCGACGGAGGATCCGAGGGAGGATCCGACCGAGGGTCCGACCCGCCTGCACCGATGATCAGGTGGACTACGGGCTCCGAACAGGCAAAAATGAGTGTGTGCCCGTCACCGTCAGACGCGCCTCCGGGGAGGCGCTGCGCTCTTTTCACTCCAGCCAGGCCCCGCCTGGCCGTGAACCATGCGCAGACGCCGCGACCCCGACGGCCACAGCTGCCGGCATCGCAGCCAGCGGCCCCAGCACCCTCGACAGTCCCCAGTCACGATCCTCCCGCCGCACCGTCCGCACCGTCACAGCACTCCTCCTCGCGGCCGTCATGACTTTCACCGTCACTGCATGCGGACCCGATCGCGGCCTCAAGGTCTCACCGGAGGGCAACCCCTCCCCCTCCCTCTTCGCCCCCAATACCGTGGCCGCCGGCCAGCCGAACGAACCGTTCTCGCTCGACGAGGTCCGCAAGGCCATCGAATCCTCGTCGGGAATCGCCGTCACCGGCAGCGCCTCGGAGACCGCTCAGGTCGTCGCCGACTGCAAGGACTGTCTGAAGTTCTCGACACCGTTCCTCAGCGGCGAACAGAAGTTCCAGCTGGTCACGGTGGCCAACCCCAAACAGCGGGACGAGATCATCGCCGGCGCAGTCATCAGCGAGCAGAAGAGCCGGCCCCGCCTCGAACTCATCGCCACCGGCAATCAGCTCAAGGTCAGCCCCGGCAGAAATGGGACACTGGTGGTGCAGGAGGCCATGTTCGCAGACGGGGACAGAGCATGCTGCCCCTCCGGATGGTCGGTGCAGGTGTTCCGCCTGCACGACGGTAGGTTTGAACCAGGTCAACGCTTCACGCGGCTTAATGGAGAAACGTAATGCATATAGTTCTGGTCGAGGATGACGAGGTCATCCGCGAAACGACGCAGATCGGACTCGAACGCTTCGATTACACGGTCTCGGCCTTCGCCGACGGCCGCGAGGGGTACGAGTTCGTCTCCGCCAACGGCGCCGACGTCCTCCTGCTGGATCTCATGCTGCCGACGATGAACGGTGCTTCCATCTGCCGTGCCGTGCGCGAGCGTTCGACGATCCCGATCATCATCATCTCCGCCCGCTCCGACGCCATCGACATCGTCCAGGCCCTCGAGGCCGGAGCCGACGACTACCTCACCAAGCCCTTCGACATGCAGGTGCTCAACGCCCGCATCCGCGCTGTCGTCCGCCGGTTCATCACCACCGGCACCGACCGGTTCGGCTACTCCCCCGCCCCCGAGGCGGATGAGCATCACGAAACCGTGATCGGACCCGGCGGCATGGTCACCGGCGACGGCATCCCCGAGGTCCTCGGCGCCAGCCCCGGCATGGACACCCGGGATCGGCTGCGAGCGCAGCTCGAATCCGATGACACCTACCTCGGTGCCGGTGGGAGATTCACCACCGCCCCCGAGGCGGACGACGACGAAGAGGCCATCGGCGGCGGCACCGGGGTCCCCCCTCGACCGAGCGGCTCCCCCACCGTGGCCCCGGAAACGTCCGGCTCCGACGGCGGGCTGGGCCCGTTCCGCACACAGCTGGGATCCCTCGTTCTCGACACCGGGCGGCTGACCGTCGAAGTCGACGGGGAGGAAGTCCACCTCACCCCGACCGAGCTGCGTGTGCTTCTGCTGCTGACCGAGCAGCCCGAGCACGTGTATTCGCGGGAGAAGATCGCGTTCACGGTGTGGGGCTACGAATGGGCCGGCGACTCCCGCGTCGTCGACGTCCACATCCAGCGCCTGCGGAAGAAGATCGGGGCGAACATGATCGAAACCGTTCGCGGATTCGGTTACCGCTTCGCAGGCTGATCGTATGTCGCTGCGCTGGAAGATCTCTCTGCTCATCGTCGCCTCGGTGATCATCGCCGTCCTGTCGTGTTCGATCGTGCTGCGCCAGTCCGCGGCCCGGGCCGAGGACGACCGGATGCGGTCGACGGTGACCGAGCAGCTGACGAATGCGACCGCCATCTTCTCCGAGACCGGTGTGCTCACCCTCAACGCCCGCATTGAGGATCCGCAGCTGCCCAAGGAGGCGCGCAAGTCCGCGCTCAAGGGGCAGAGCGTGACGATCCGCTCCGAGGTCGACGGCGAGGAGATCGTGTGGGCCGCGGCCCCGATCGAGGTCGGCGAGTACACCGAGGTGATCTCCGTGCGCGCATCGACGAAGGACAGCCAGGAGCTCATCGGCCGCATCGACCAGGCGCTGCTGGTCGGCATGATCGGATCCGCCCTCGTCGTCGGCGGCGTCGGATCGATCGTCGCCGGCCGCATCTCCCGCAGGCTCACCCTCGGCGCACAGGCGGCCCGGAAGATCGCCGCCGGGGACACGACGACGCGCATCGCCGACGTCATCGACGAATCCGATCAGGAGGTGTGGGCCTTCGCCACGGCCGTCGACACCGCGGTGGCACGACTGACCGAACGCATCGACTCCGAGCAGCGATTCACCGCCGACCTCGCGCACGAGATGCGCACCCCGCTGACCGGACTGGTCAACGCCGCGAACCTGCTCGAAGAGGATTCCCGCCCCGCCGAACTCGTCAAGGACCGGGTCGTGCGCATGCAGGTCCTCGTCGAGGACCTCCTCGAGGTCTCCCGCCTCGACGCGGGACGGGCCAACCCCGACTTCACCCGCGTCGACGTCGATCAGGCGATCCGATCCCTGCTGGGCACGATGGAGGCCTCGGGCGCCCTGGCCGGGCACCAGATCGACACTCATCTGGCCGCACTGAATTCGACGCTGGTCACCGATGTCCGCCGCTTCGAGCGCATCGTGTCGAACCTGCTCGTCAACGCGATCAAACACGGCGGGGATCCCATCCGCCTCGAGACGAGCACGCGCAGCATCGTCGTCACGGACTCGGGCTCCGGCTACCCGCCGGATATCGTCAACACCGGCCCGACCCGCTTCGTCTCCGCCGGCGGGGGAGGAATGGGCCTCGGCCTCGTCATCGCCCAAGGGCAGGCCCGCCTGCTCGGCATCAAGCTGATCTTCAGTAACGATCCCGTAACAGGGGGCGCGCGGACCGAAGTGATCTTCCCCGACGAAGAGGCCCAGGAACGCGCTCTCCGACAGTACGTCGAGAGCCGATCCGAATAACCTCGCCGAGGCGGCCCTCCGCTTCCGGAAGCCAGCTGACCTGGCGTGATGCAGCGTTCGCAGCGGTGCGACTGAAATCGGCCTGAGTGGCGGCTGAGTGCCCGTCAGTGGGACTCGTCACCTGTATGTGACAGCTTCTATATATTCCCGTTACACTTTTGTGATGTTGGATTGAAGTCGTCGAAACCTCGGCGGTCTTCGACGAGTCACAGTCACACGGAGAGTTATGTCAGAGTCATCATCGGCCACAGAACCATCGGTGCGTCGACGGGATCTGCACAGGCGTCGCTCATCGTCCCCGTTCTCACGCGCACGCACCGCGACGCGCGGGACCGGGACGCCGCCAGCCCCTGCTTCCGCTGACTCCTCGGCCGACACCTTGTCGCCCAGGCGTGCAGCGATGGCCGCCGAGGCCCGAGCAGCGGAGACGTCACCGCGTCGGGCCGCCATGGAGCGTGAGGCCGCCGAGTTTCCTGCGACCTTCGGCTCCCACTCCGCCTCATCGATTCGCCGGGTCAGCGCAGGAGCCGCCGAAAGCCGCGGGTCCGATGGTGCTCTGCTCAAGTCCGTGCGCAAACGGAAGCTGCGGACCATGTCGACACTGGCAGCCGTCTCCGTGGCAGGTGCCGCCACCGCCGTGACCATGCTCGTCAACAACCTCAGCGGAGGTGCCGAGGTCAAAACCGATCCGACCGCTGCCGGTGAGCCCGCCGCCATCAACGCCGAGAAGGTCAACGCCGACGTCCCCGCTGCCGAGGGGAAGTCGTCGATCGAGATCGGCGTGCCGAGCGCCGAGCAGAAGAAGGTCGAAGCCGCGTCCCGCGCAGTTGAGAAGAGCGCTCTGCCCGGCTGCGATGCGAAGCAGGACTTCGACCAGTCCGCCGGCAACGGCGAACTGCCCGATGAGTGGCTGTGCGACCTCGGCAAGGGAGACCACCAGCTCCGGGACGACGCCGCCGTCTCCTTCGCGAAGATGAATGCCGCATACAAGAAGGACACCGGCAAGGAACTCGAGATCACGGATTCCTACCGTGACATGGCCGGCCAGCTCTCTGTGGCCAGCCGGAAACCGGGACTGTCGGCCGAACCGGGGACCTCTCTGCACGGTTGGGGAATCGCCCTCGACCTCGGCGGGGGAGTCGCCTCGAAGTCCGGAGCCTGGAGCTGGCTCGTCGAGCACGGCGACGAATACGGCTGGGAGAACCCCGACTGGGCCAAGGCGAGCATGTACGAGCCGTGGCACTGGGAGTACAAGCCTGCTCGGAGCTCTATTCCCGGCAAGTGATCGAACAGCGGTCTGTCCGGCAGCGCGCACTTCTTGCCGCCGAGGCAGCCCATAATGTGCGCACCCGCACCCGCAGCTCGCAACCTGATCGCCTCTGCGCTGCGCAGTCAGCGGCGCAGCGCCCGCCCGTAGCGGTGCCGGTAGACGATCTGAGCGAGCCGGACGATTAGTTCGCCGAGTCGCCAGATTCCCTGCTCCGCCCGCGAGACCGACCGCAGAACGAGAAAGACCCGGTCATCGGCGGTGCGGATGAGGATGAATGACTCTTCGCCGGTGATCGGATGCCCCGGCTTCGTGCCGTAGGTGAAGCCGCACCGATCCTCAGCCTCGAAGACATCGATGACTCGGGAAGGCTCGGGCAGTCGGAACGGTCCCAGGCGCACCCGAATCGTCGGTTCCTGCCCACGCTCCACACGTGGCGGCCGCGCAGCTCCGTCGCCGTCCACGTCGATGTCGCCGTCCACGTCGATGTCGAAGCCGCTGCGGATCTTGACCTCCCAGTGCAGCAGCTCCTCGGCGCAGCGGTCGAACGTGTCCCGGCCACGGCCGACGAAGTACGCGGATTCGAAGTGACGGTAGCCGTCGGGACGCTCCAGCCACCTCGGCGAGAGGGGATGCGTCAGCGTCTCCGGGCGCTCCTGTGATTGTTCGGCCATGCCTCCAACCTAACGGACTCGGCCCGTCAACCTAACGGACGCGGAGCGTGCGACTCACAGTCCGGACGGCAGAGCGGCGTCGACCGGACGGCCACGTATGATGCCAAGGACAGCGGACCTCGATCGAATGTCCGCTCAGCATCTGAGCCAGGATCAAAGGAGAACCACGTGCGCACAATCAACGGCATCGACGAGATCGAATCGCTCATCGGCCAGGAGCTCGGCTCTTCCGAGTGGATGACGATGGACCAGGACGCCATCAACACCTTCGCCGACGTCACCGGCGACCACCAGTGGATCCACGTCGACGAAGCGCGCGCGGCCGAGGGCCCTTACGGCGCGACGATCGTGCACGGATTCTTCACCCTTGCGCTGATCCCGAAGTTCTCCACCGAGGTCTTCACCATCGAAGGCGTGGCCATCCGCGTCAACTACGGGCTCAACAAGGTCCGCTTCCTCCAGCCCGTCGTCGTCGGCTCCCGACTGCGCGGAACCATCAGCGTCAACAACGTCATCCGCGGCGACAAGGGCACGCAGGTCATCCTCGAGCACACGATCGAGATCGAGGGTGAAGACCGTCCCGCATGCGTCGCCGAGGTGGTCACCCTCCTCGTCGAGTGAGGCTGCGAGGTCTCTCGAGTGAGGCAGCAGCTCCTGGGCACTCAATCCAGCCTCAGGTGGGCGAAATGGTCACCCTCCCGGCGGGTTTCTGTGACCATTTCGTCCACCTAAGGCACGGTTGAGCGGCCGGAAGATGTGCGGCCGCCGCGTTCGGGCGGCCGCGCCCCGGCCGGCTCGCGGCTGGGGCTGGCGCCGCTGAGACCGCCGCACACCTCAGGTGGGGCGGTACTCGTCGAGCTGCTGGGCGACGCGGATGTAGCCGAGGTGCGAGTATGCCTGCGGGTGGTTGCCCAGGTGCATCTCGGCGACCGGGTCGTACTCCTCCGACAGCAGCCCGGTGGGCCCGAGCAGGGCGTCGACCTGTCGGAACAGGTCCCAGGCGTCGTCGATGCGGCCGACCTTGATGAAGGCTTCGATGAGCCAGGTCGTGCAGATGTGGAATCCGCCCTCGAGGCCGGGCAGCCCGTCATCGTAGCGGTAGCGGAAGACCGTCGGACCGACCCGCAGCTCGCGTTCGATCGCGTCGACGGTGGCCACGAATCGCGGATCGTCGGCGTCGAGGAGTCCCGAGAGCCCGACGAACAGCGCCGCCGAATCCAGATCGGTCTCCCCGTAGGCGACGGTGAACGCCCCGACTTCCTCGTTGTAGCCGTGAGTGAGCACGTCCTGGGCGATCTCCTCACGCAGCTGCCGCCACGCACCGGGCGGCTCCCGATCGAACCGGTCCGCGATCCGCAGTGCCCGGTCGACCGTCACCCAGCACATCACCCGCGTGTACACGTTGTGCTTCGGCGGGCGCCTGGCCTCCCAGATCCCGTGATCGGCCTCGAACCACCGTTTGCCCACGGCTTCGACCATCTGACAGGTGAGCGTCCAATAGTCCTCGGGCAACTCGCCGAGGTGGCCGCTGAGTTCGTCGAGCAGCTCCGTGACCGGGCCGAACACGTCCAGTTGGACCTGATGTTCGGCGGCGTTGCCGACCCGCACCGGCCGGGAACCGGCGTATCCGGGCAGGTGGTTGAGCACCGCCTCGGTGGTCAGGGCCGAACCGTCGACGGCATAGAGCGGATGGAGCTGTTCGGGAGAGACCGTGCGCTCGAGGACCCCCGACAGCCAGGTGAGGAATCCTTCGGCCTCACCGGTGGATCCGAGTGCGAGCAGGGCGCGGACGGTCATCGATCCGTCGCGCAGCCACGTATAGCGATAGTCCCAGTTGCGGACGCCGCCGATGCCCTCAGGCAGGGAAGTGGTGGGGGCGGCGAGGACTCCGCCGGTGGGCTCGTGGCACAGTGCGCGCAGGGTGATCGCCGACCGGATGACCTCCTCGCGGTGGTGGCCCGGCAGGGAGAGCGACTCGACCCAGTTGGTCCAGAAGTTCAGGGCGCGCTCACGCACATGGTGCTCCCCGCCGGTGGCCATATATCCGGCGTCGCCGGTACCGGTTCCGCAGGCGAGGACGAGGACGACGGATCCGCCGGGCCGCTGCGAGGGGATGACGGTCGCCTCGGCGGTGTGGGAATCTCCGTGCTCGACGATCTCGAAGTCGATGCCGGGGGCGTGGAGTTCGATCGGCTCCGCCGTGCCGAGCAGCGCCACACCGTCATCGGTCCTGGTCATGCGGGTAGGAATCGTTGCGTAGTCGAGTCGGGGTGCGAACCGGATGCGGGTCGGGACGTCGCCGGTGAGCACGCGGACGACGATCGTGTCGTCACTGTGTCCGTCGACGGGAGCGAGGTAGTCGACACAGCTCAGCCCGGCCCACCGCGTCTCGAGCAGAGTCGAGTTCCCGAGATAGCGCTGGGTCAGCGGAGCGGCTCCGTTGGCAGGGGCGACGGCGAAGAAGCCGGCCGCCTCGCTGCCCAGGACCTCGGAGAACATCGACGCCGAGTGCGGCATCGGGTGCGGCATCCAGCAGATGCTGCCTGCGGGGTCGATGAGCGCGGTCGACTGACCGTTGCCGATCAGGCTGTGCCGCTGGATCGGGGTGGCGCGGCGGCCGAAGAGCCAGGACTTGCGCAGTTCGAACAGCGCGCCGAGGACGGTGGAGACCTCGTCCGGTGAGTCCAACCGGAAATCGGCGTGCGTGGGCGCTGCTTCGGCTCCGACTTTGAGTCCGAGGTCGTCGGCCCTGAGGGTTTCGAGGGCGAATTCGTCGGCGGTGTCGTCTCCGATGAACACGACGGCTTCCGCTCCGGTCTGGCTGCGCAGTCGGGTCAGCGCATCGGCCTTCGAGGAGGGCACGACGGTCAGGTCGATGACCTGCTTGCCGCGGGTGGGATGGATCGGATGGGCGGCGGCGAGCTTCTCGACAGCGGTTTCGATGTCGCGTCGATTCGCCTCGTCGAGTCCGCGCAGGTGCACGGCAGCGCCTGTGGTCTTGTGCTCGATGACCTCTCGCGGCAGGGTGCGGGTGAGATCGGCGCGGAAGTCGGCCAGGACCGCCCGCTGCGATTCGGTGAGGGCGTCGATAGTGAATGTGTCGGTCTCGCCGCCGTGAGATCCGAAGAGGTGGACCTCGCGGGGCAGTCGCGACATCGCCGCGAGATCGCGCAGGCTGCGACCGGAGATGACCCCCGCCGAGGTGGTCGGCAGCAGGGCGAGCGCACGCAGCGAATCGACCGAGCCCTCCAGGGGAAAGGCTTGGCTGGGCACGTCGACGATGGGCGCGATCGTCCCGTCGTAGTCGGTGGCCACCAGCAGGGATGGGGAGCGGGAGAGTTCGAAGAGGCGCCGGAAGAGGGCGGGGTCGAGCGCTCGGCTCGCTTCGGCCAGGTCGCCCAGCAGCTCAGACGACCTCACCGAGGCGGCGATGGTGGCCAATCGGGATTCGGTTGCGCTCTCGTATTCGACAGTGCTCATCTCACCTCGGATGTCTCGGTTGGCTCGGGTGCCGGTCAGGGCTCTTTCTTCACAGGAGCGTCGTTGTCCGGATCATCGGGATGCTCGGACTCGGCTGCGTGACCGGCGTCGACGGCACGATCGGATTCGACATCGTGATCGGATTCGTCGGCGGGGTCGGCCGCCTCGGTGGGGGTGTCGATCTGCTCGGGCAGGGCACCGAGCTTGGCCAGTTGGCGACCCTTGCTCAGGCGGGAGTACCCGCCGATGATGAAGATCACACCGGCGATGAGGGTCGCGGCACCGGTGAAGCCGAGGATCGACAGGGCTTCCATGCCGTCGCCGAAGACGAGGATGATGCCGAGCAGGACGTGGACTCCTGAGGCGATGAGGAAGTCCGAGGCCATGGGCTGGGACCGCAGCTGTCGGTAGGCCCAGAATTCGAGGGCGCCGTGCAGCAGGGCCCAGATGCTCAGGGCCGCGCGCAGTTCGGCGGGATGGTCGGCGAGGAAGAGGAAGACGATCGCCGGGATCGCGATGACGGCCTGGCCGAAGATCGCGGTGCGCACGTTCAACGGCGAGCGCACGGCCTGGAAGACCAGCGCCAGGGCGAAGAGGATGAGGTAGCCGATGGCGAGGTGGTCGACGACCTCGGTCGGCAGGCTCAGCTGCAGCGGATTGCTCGCATCACGGGGCCAGAAGACGGTGACGATGCCGAACACGACACCGAGGATTCCGCGCACGACCATGGGCCAGCCGAGTCGCCTCGCTGCGGCAACGGCCTGCGGTGCGGCCTCGGAACGCGGAGGCGTGGATTCGGTGCGCGGTTCTTCGGTACTCATCACGGCACCAGTCTAGGTCTCCCAGCTGAGTCTGTCCGGTCAGCGTCGTCTCAGGGACTGACGGGCACCGCTGTCGCGCCACATCAGCATTTACGTAATTACGTATTTATTGTATTGTCGACGCATGGAACCTATCGCATCAGCTGACGAACGCCTCTCCGCGCTCGAGCGTCGAGTCGCCGAACTCGAGGCTGCGACCGCGGCACCCGGGTCGCCTCAGGAGACTGCGACAGCACAGGAGAATCCGGAGACACGATCGACAGTCGCAGCGGAATCGTCTGCGCTGTCCGACAGAGCGGGCACGGCCCTGCCGAGCGACACGGAGACGTTCTGGGCTCTGCACGGACTCGTCGACCACCTCGGCGATGGGGTGACCTACACCGGCTGCACCACTCCTCCGGGCAGCTCCGATCCCGTGGCGTGGCAGATGGGCCTCAACAGTGCGGGGCTGGCGCAGATCGACTTCGCCGAGGCGGCCGAGTCCTTGGCAGCACTCGGCCATCCCGTCCGACTCCAGCTGCTTCAGGCGATCTATGAGGGCACGAGCACCGTGGCCGAGCTCGGAAAGGACGAGCGCTTCGGCACGTCGGGGCAGATCTACCACCATGTGCATGCCCTCGCCGGGGCCGGATGGCTCGAAAGCGCCCGCCGCGGGCACTGGCGCGTGCCTGCCCAGCGGGTCATTCCGCTGCTCACCCTCGTCCTCATCGGCACGCACTGACCACACCTCTCGACCCCACCGCGCACTGTGCGGCCCGATCCCGACCACCGCAGAACCCGCCTCTGCTCACCAGGAGGAACGATGACCACCACCGAGGAAGACCGCACTTCCGCGACAGCCTCATCTGTACCTCGGCGCTGGTTGATCGCCATCATCGCCGCCGCGCTGACGGCCGCCGCGCTCGTGGCGATCACTCCGTGGCCACGCGGGTTCCAGGGCGCAGCGACCGGCGATGCCGGTCTCATGGCCGACGTCGAGCAGAGCCTCGGCAGCAGGCATTGGCAGCATGTGGCCGCCGCCCGCATCGACGGCGACGAGGTGACGTTCGCGGGCACCGGGGCCGATGAGCACACCGAGTTCGAGATCGGCTCGATCACGAAGACGTTCACCGCCGCCCTCTTCGCCGATGCGATCGACCGCGGGGAGGTCGAGGCGGACACCCGCCTCGGCGAGGTCTGGCCGGATCTCGAGGGAAAGATCGCCGAGGTGACGCTCGAGTCGATTGCGATGCAGCGGTCCGGGCTGCCCGCGCAGGTACCGGCGCCGAACTTCATCGACGGAGCGATGAGCACCCTGTCGAACTATCTGCACACGGATCCGTACCGTGCGAATTCGGCGCAGATCGTGACGAGTCTCATCGACGTGGAGATCGGCGACCCTGAACCCGAGTATTCGAACTTCGGTTTCGCCGTCCTCGGCCAGGCTCTCGTCGAGGTGACAGGCATGGAGTATGCGGACCTCGTCGCAGAGCGCATCACCGCACCCCTGGGAATGAAGGAGACGTTCGTACCAGACTCTGCCGAGGGGCTCAGCCACGGGTACACGGCCTCGGGGCTGCCGGCGGCTCCGTGGACGATGAGCGGTTCGGCTTCGGCCGGAGCGGTCCGCTCGACGACCCACGACATGAGCATCTGGCTGCGGGCCGTGCGGGACGGAACCGCACCCGGCGCGAACGCGGCCGAACCCCGCGCCGAGTTCGAGGGCGGCGACCGGATCGGCTGGGCCTGGTTCACGACGACGAACCGAACGCCGAACCTCACCTGGCACAACGGCGGCACCGGCGGCTACAGGTCGTTTCTCGGCTTCTCCGCCGAGACCGGACAGGGCGTCATCGTGTTGAACGACTCAGCGAATGACGTCGACGCCGCCGCGTCGATCATCTCGAAGAAGGGACCTCGCTCATGAACGCGGAACTCGTCTCAACGGTCATCGGGGCACTGATCGTGGCCTGGGGTGCGTTCACCGCGTGGCGCGCTCCCCGCGCGGAGACCCGCCTGAGTCTGCTTTCAGGGATTGTCACGGCGGTCGTGTTCATCCTGCTCATCCGCCTCATCACACCGTTCGGAGGGTGGGACGGCTGGTTCATCTGGGTGTGGTCGGCAGGATTGCTCGTCATCGTCGTCGCCGTCTTTCGAACCGCGCTCGTATGGCCGGATCTGCCATGGCGGGCCGAGGACACGAAGACTCGACGCAGCGAGTCGAGCGGACTGGCCTTCTCCGGCCTCCTCGCGGTCCTCGTCGCCGGAGCCCTCGTCCTGCCCGGGCTCTTCCTCTGAGTGCCGCTCGGCTGTCGGCCTCGGCGCTACTTGCCCGTGATGGTGAGGGTGCCGCCGCTTTCGGAGACCTCGTACTTCGGCAGCGGTTCCTCGGCCGGTCCGGACACCACCTCTCCGGTGGTCACCGAGAAGTTCGAGGAATGGCACGGGCAGATGATGGCCTCCTCGGTGATCCGGGTGACCTGGCACCCCTGGTGGGTGCACACCGATGAGAACGCGAAGAACTCGCCCTCCTTCGGCTGAGTGATCACGTAGGTGTCCTCGATGACGGTGCCGGAACCGACGGGAACATCGGCGGCCGGCAGGCTCGCGTCCTTCGTCGGCTCCGCCTCCTCGTCGGACGAACACGCCGAGGTGGCCGCCGCGGAGCCGCCGATGACCGCCACCGTTCCGGCCACGCCCGCCGTCTTCATCACTCGGCGCCGGCTCGGATCCGCCGGTGCGGTCGGGTCGGCTTCGGCGGGGCTGTTCGGGGACGTGGTCATCGGAATCTGCTCCTTCTCGCGGGTGCGCACAATCCGCCATGCTCTCACGCAGGCATGGGCATCGGAGTTCCAGCGTACAATCGCAGACGGCTCGTGGCTCTCAGGTGGGACCCGGAGGCCGGGAAGGCGGTGCGATTGATGGCGGAGGAAGCTCCCGCGGCGAACCGGCGCGATCCGGAATCGCGCGCCGCGACGGGATGGGGATTGGCCGCCTCGGTGTACGTCTTCACCGTCGTCATGATGGGCACCACACTGCCGACCCCGCTCTACCCGCTCTATGAGGAGCGATTCGGGTTCGGCACCGCGTTCACCACGCAGCTCTTCGCGATCTACGCGCTCGGGGTCATCGCCGCGCTCGTCGTCTTCGGCCGCCTCTCCGACGGACTGGGGCGACGTCCGGTGCTCAGCCTCGGTGTGGTGTTCTCGGTCGCCTCGGCGATTCTCTTCCTCATCGGCTCCGACGTCGGCCTGCTGCTGACCGGACGCGTCCTCTCCGGGCTCGCGGCGGGGATCTTCACGTCGACGGCCACCGTCACCGTGCTCGAGAACGCCCCGGTCGGCCGCGAACGGCTCGCCGGGTCCCTGGCGACGGCCGCGAATATGGGCGGGCTGGGCCTCGGGATTCTGTCCTCCGGCCTGCTCGCCGGCTTCGCGCCCGCTCCCCTGTTCACACCGTTCCTAGTCAACGCGATCATGCTGGTCATCGCCGGGGTCGCGCTGCTCCTCGTCCGCGACCGCACGGGCGGACGGATGCGAGGCAACCGGGGTGCCGTGCGGCTGCAGCTGCCGGGGATTCCCGCCTCGGCGAAACGGATGTTCCTGGCTGCCTCACCTGGGGCGATCACGGGATTTGCGGTATGCGGACTGTATTCGGCGATCGCGCCGAGCTTCATCGGCCAGACCCTGCACGTGACGTCGACCGCGGTCACCGGCACCGTCGTGTTCCTCCTCTTCGGCGCCTCGGCGAGCGCGCAGCTGATCTTCCGCGCACTCAGCGACCGCCGGCTCATCATCGGCGGGACAGTGACGATGATCGTGAGCATGGGCGCCCTCGTGGCCGCGCTCCTGGTCAGCTCGCTGACCGTGCTCATCGCCTCCTCTGTGTTGGCCGGAGCCGGACAGGGGCTCGTATTCATGACCGGGATGCGCGCGATCACTGCGGTGACCGCACCCGAGCACCGCACCGAGGCGACCACCTCGTACTTCATCCTCGCCTACGTGTTCATGTCGGTGCCGGCCATCGGTGCCGGATTCCTCGCCGCCACGGTGGGGTTGGCGAATGCGACGACGATCTTTGCCATCGGGGTGGCGTTCGTCTGTGTGTTCGGGTTGATGGCGGCACGGAGGTTCTCTTCCCGGTGAGGGCGGGTGCTGAGGTTCTCTGCCCGGTGAGGGCGGGCGATGAGTGCTGTGGTGGGCCGTGGTCGGAGGCTGTCAGCCGATGCCGAGAGTTCGGCCGATCCCGAGCCCTCGGCCGAGAGGTGGTCACTTTCGGACAGTGGGTCGGAAACTGTGGTCGCCTTCGGATACTTTCGGCGCCGGCGCGCGGAGTATCCGGTTGCGACCTGAGTTTCGGCTCGAGTATCCGATTGTGACCGATATTCGGCGGCGGCTCCCCCACATCCTCGTCATCGAACGGCCTCTAACGACTGCACGACCCGGAGATTCGAGTCAGTGACGTGAACTAGGGTGGGTCCCATGACCTCCGCAGCCACGGCCTCCGCCCTCGATGTCCTCCACGATGTCTTCGGCTATGAGGAGTTCCGGGGGCAGCAGGCGGCTGTCGTCGATCAGGTCGTCGGCGGCGGGGATGCGGTCGTGCTCATGCCCACCGGCGGCGGAAAGTCCCTGTGCTATCAGATCCCCGCCCTGGTCAGGCCTGGTACGGGCGTGGTCATCTCCCCGCTCATCGCGCTCATGGCCGATCAGGTCGCTGCCCTGGAGAACCTCGGTGTGCGCGCGGCCTACCTCAATTCCTCCCTCGATTTCGACACCGCGCAGCAGGTCGAACAGCAGCTGCTCGCCGGTGAGATCGACTTGCTCTACCTTGCGCCCGAACGGCTCGTCCTGCCGCGGACGATGCGACTGCTCGAGCAGGCTCAGATCTCCCTGTTCGCCATCGACGAAGCCCATTGTGTGTCCCAATGGGGACATGACTTCCGCAGCGACTATCTGGGTCTCGGAGTGCTGGCCGAACAGTTTCCCGACGTTCCGCGCATTGCCCTGACGGCCACGGCGACTCCCGCCACCCATGCCGAACTCACCGAGCGCCTTCACCTCCAGAACGCCGAGCACTTCGTCGCCAGCTTCGACCGGCCGAACATCACCTACCGGATCGAACCGAAGGCCTCTGCGCGGTCGCAGCTGCTGAACTTCATCACCACCGAGCATCCCGGGGATTCCGGGATCGTCTATTGTCTGTCGCGGCGCGGAGTCGACCAGCTCGCCGAGGCGCTCGTCGCCCGCGGCATCACCGCTCTGCCCTATCACGCGGGGCTCCCGTCCGAGGTGCGGGCGGAGAATCAGGCGAGGTTCCTCCGCGAGGACGGCATCGTCATGGTCGCCACGATCGCCTTCGGCATGGGCATCGACAAACCCGATGTCCGCTTCGTCGCCCATCTCGACCTGCCCCGGTCGGTCGAAGGCTATTACCAGGAGACCGGCCGAGCCGGACGTGACGGACTGCCCGCGGATGCGTGGATGGTCTACGGCCTCGGCGATGTCGTCTCCCAACGCCGCCTCATCGAATCCGGCGAGGGCGACCAGGTGTTCAAACGCCGCCAGATGAGCCACCTCGATGCGATGCTCGCCCTATGTGAGACCGTCGACTGCCGCCGGGTGCAGCTGCTGCGCTACTTCGATGAGGAATCCGCACCGTGCGGAAACTGTGATACCTGCATGACACCCCCGGTGACCTGGGACGCGACCGTGGCCGTGCAGAAGCTGCTGTCCGCGGTCATCCGGCTTGACCGGGAACGCGGGCAGCGTTTCGGCTCCGGTCAGGTCATCGATGTGCTGCGCGGCAACGACAACGACCGGTCACGGGCCTCGGACCATGAGAGCCTGAGCGTCTGGGGAGTCGGCGAGGACCTGTCCGAGAGCCAGTGGAAGACCGTCATCCGGCAGGTGCTCGCCCGCGGCCTGCTCGAATCCCACGGAGACTACGGAGTGCTCGTGCTCGGCGAGAACGCCGGACCCGTCCTGCGCGGCGAAGAGGAGATCTCCCTGCGCGTCGACCCGGTGAAGAAGTCCGGCGCGAAGAGGACTCGCCGAGGCGGTCCCGAGGTCGAACTCGACCCCGCCGACGCCTCCCTGTTCGAGGCTCTGCGGTCCTGGCGCGGCGAGCAGGCGAAGGAGCAGGGCGTGCCCGCCTACGTCGTGTTCCCCGATGCCACGCTCTACGGCATCGTGGAGGTCAAGCCATCGACGATCAGCGAACTCGGTCAGGTCAGCGGTGTGGGCCTGAAGAAGCTCGACCGCTACGGCGACGACGTGCTCGAGGTGCTTTCCGCACACGCGGGCTGATCCCTGCCCACCCCTCCAGAACTACCTGACGGGGGCCCAGCAACCTCGCGCGAGGTTGCTGGGCCCCCGTCAGGTAGTTCTGGAGGGGCGGAGCGGGCTTTGTGACCTCAGTTGGTCTTCGTGACGCTGACGTCGATCGGGGTCGGGTTCGTGAAGATATCGAAGACAGGGCAATGAGCATCGACGGTCTCCTGCAACTTCCGGTAGTCCTCCTCGCTGTCGGGTCCGGCGATGCTCACGCTCACCCGCACGGCGGAGAACCCGGGACGCACGGTCTCATCGGCACCGAAGAGCCCCCGCACATCCAGGTCGCCCTCGGCGGTGACATCGAGTTCGTCGATGGTCAGCCCGAGGTTCTGGGCGTAGAGGCGGTAGACGACGACCTGGCAGGAGATGAGTGCGCCGAGGGCGTATTCGACGGGATTCGGGGCGGCATCGTCCCCGGCCAGCGGGGTCGGTTCGTCGACGGTGAAGGTGTGGCGGCCTGCCGTGATGACCGAGGACACGGACCCGCGGGCGATGCCGGAGGCCGAGAACGTCAGCTGCCCGTTCTTCGCCGAGGCGGCCAGGCGTTCGTTCCATGCGTTTCCGGCCGTGGTCAGTCGCGTGGCGCGTTCCTCGTCACTGATGGCGATGGTCGTGTCGAAGTCGGTGGTGGTCATGAGGGTGGTCTCCTGATCGAATGGTGAAGCGATTGGTCGAGATCGTGCGGGTCGGTGCTGGTCTCAGACTAGAAACGGCCGCCTGACTGATCCCTTCCCACCGTCGAATACCGTCGTCTGATGTCATGAGCAGGTCATAGATCGTCATCAGCCGACGCACGGTAGCCTGGGATGCGGACGAACCCACCGGTTCCCTCACCACGTGGAAGGCGACGATGACGACCCCTGACCGGACTGCCACCTCGGCGAACTCAGATGTCTCCCCGACTGCAATCACCCGCACGGACTGCGAACAGCGCGATGCGAACGATCCCCTGCGCGACTTCCGCGGGGAATTCCTGCTCCCGCCGGGCACGATCTACCTCGACGGGAACTCACTCGGTCCCCGCACGAAGGGAGCCGCCGAACGTGCCCAGGATGTCATCACCGACGAGTGGGGCACCGGCCTCATCGGGTCGTGGAACACGGCCGGGTGGTGGGATCTGCCGGCGACGCTCGGGGAGAAGATCGCCGGGATCGTCGGCGGTGGGGCCGGGTCGACCGTGGTCACGGACACCACCTCGATCAACTTGTTCAAGGCCGCCTCGGCGGCGCTGAAGATGCAGGTCGAGGACTCCCCTGAACGCCGCATCATCCTCACCCAGCGGGAGAATTTCCCGTCAGATATCTACATGCTGCAGGGCTTGGCCGATCAGCTCGGCGACGGGTATGAGGTTCGCCTCGTCGACGATGAGGAAGTCACCGCGGGGTTCCCGACCACGATGTCCGACGAGGTGGCTCTCGTCGTCCTCACTCATGTGAACTACCGGACCGGTCGACTCTTCGATATGGGGTCGACCACCTCGGCGGTCCATTCCGGTGGGGCCATGGTCATCTGGGATCTGTGCCACTCGGCCGGTGCCCTGCCGATCGATCTCGCCGGGTCGGGCGCGGACATGGCGGTCGGCTGCACGTACAAGTTCCTCAACGGCGGGCCCGGCTCTCCGGCGTTCATCTGGGTCGCCGAAGCCCTGCAGAACCGGTTCAGTCAGCCCCTGTCGGGGTGGTGGTCGCATGCCAAGCCCTTCGAGATGGCTCCGGACTACCGGCCTGCCGACGGCATCCGCCGATACCTCACCGGCACGCAGGGGATCCTGTCGATGTCCGTGGCAGAGCTCGGCCTCGACATCCATTCCCGTGTGGACATGGAGCGTGTGCGAGAGAAGTCCCTGGCCTTGTCGGACCTGTTCATCGATCTCGTCGACACGCGCCTGGCCGACCACCCGGTCGAGGTCGTCACCCCACGCGAGCACGCCCACCGCGGGTCGCAGGTCTCGATCAGGCATCCGGAGGGGTTTGCGGTGATGAGCGCCCTCATCGAACGCGGCATCATCGGCGACTACCGGGAACCGGAGGTGCTGCGGTTCGGACTGACCCCGCTCTACATCGGGTTCATCGAGGTCTGGGACACCGTCGAAGCTCTGCGCGACATCCTCGACAACCGCCTCTGGGACTCCCCAGCCCACAGAGTCCGCGGCGCCGTCACCTAATTGCTACTGTGACGGCGGCTCAGCAACCTGGCGCCAGGTATCTGGGCCGCCGTCACCAGCGTCTGAGCGCGAGGGAGTGCCGATCACCTCGGCGTAGACACCGAAAACGGGTTCGCCGGCCGAGTTCGCCGGTCGGAATCCGGCGAGCGTCTTGAGCACCGGGGCGTTGCGTTCGCCGGTGATCGGGTCGAGATCCATCACCGCGCAGCGCGGGATCGGCGACCCGATCCGTACCCGCAGACCGCCGAGGTCGATCACCTGTCCCTCCCACGACTCCTCCGCATAGGGTTCGTCGGTGTCGAGGACGACTGTGGCGCGGAACCGAGCTGCCTGCCTGGTGAGATCGGTCGCGCCCTGTCGCGTATCGGTCATCCTGTCGCTCAGATCGCGCAGGGACGCCGTCGTGACGATCGACAGCGAAGCCCCGTAGACCACTGCTCCGCGCGGCACCCGGCCCAGACGGACCGCGCGGTCGAGCCATTCGGAGGCGAGCTGTGCATGCGGCCCGTCGGCGAGCTCGAGACCGACAGGTCGTTTCCAGTAGTCGCAGGTCAGCCGCTCGCCCGACCCATGTGGAACTCCGCTCACGGATCGACCGTCGGGCAGGGTCATCGTCAGCCGACCGGCCTCTTCACCGTCCTCGCCGCCCTCACGGCCGGCTCTGTTCAGGCTCGTGGCGATCTGGATGAGCCGCGGATTCTGCACTGTCTTGAGCACCTGCCGCGTGTCGACGTCGACGAAGCAGAACTCGCGGTCACCTCTCGGGCCGTGAGCGTCGATGACTGCGCCGGGCCGGGCCTCGTGCCGCGTGCCTTTGATATGGGCGAATCCGATCGTCAGCACGCCGAATCCCCGCGCCGGAGCAGGTGACGGCGGCGCAGATACCTGGCGCCAGGTTGCTGCGCCCCCGTCAGGTAGTAATTGGGGCATGGGGGTTGCGTCTTCCTGTGACGGCGTAGGTGCCGATGGCCACGGCTCCGATGGCCAGAACAGTGCCGCCGATGATGACGGCTCCGGGGATCGTGGCGATTGTGCCGAGCACTCCGACGGTGACTCCGGAGAAGGTCTGCATGCCGGGACCGAACGTCGCATAGGAGCCGATGACGCGGCCGCGGATCTCCGCGGGTGCTTCGAGTTGGATGATCGCCATCTCCGTCGACTCAGCGGTGATCTTCGAGACCCCGGCGATGACGAGCATGATGACCGCCACCCACAGGTGCGACGTCAGGGCGAAGAGCAAGGCGCTGACCCCCATGGCCGCGGCGGCCAGTGCGGCCGCGGCCGGGACTGCCTTGATCCATCCGGTCGCCTCGAGCCCGAAGCCGCCGAGCACCCCGCCTGCACCCATGGCGAAGAGCAGCACACCATACGTGAAGTCGCTGTCCCCGCCGACCGGGTTGAGTATGTCGCCGAACACCGGCATCGCCGTCTGCAGCACCGCCCCGATCGTCGTCGAGGCGAGCGCGGCCAGCAGCAGCATGCCGACGATCGCCCGATTGCGGCGGACATCGATGAGCACCCGCAGCGACTGGATGAGGGTCGTCCGCGCAGTGCGCACTCCTCCGCTGCGCAGATGTCCGGTGAACGGGGTGCGGATGAGGAAGATCGTCAGTGGCAGGTAGAAGATGATGTTGATGAAGATGCCCCAAGTGGCGCCGACCCCGAGAAGCAAGGCGGAACCGACGACCGGACCGAAGAGGATGCCGAGGCTGCGGAACGTCGCATTGAGGCGGACCGCGCTCGGCAGCTCCTTCCGATCGACGAAGTCATGGAGCATCATCTGCTCGGCCGGCCCCCACAGGCATCCGGCCAGCCCATGGATGACGAGCAGCACGCATGCCTGCCACAGCTGCAGCGAGTCCGTGAGGAAGAGGATCCCCCAGCACAGGGACACGACCATGAACATGATCTGCCCGATCTGGATGAGACGGCGGCAGTCGAAGCGTTCGGCCAGGGACCCCGCATAGACGGAGAGCAGCAGGAACGGCAGCCAGTGGCTGATGAGCTGGAACCCGACCAGCGCCGGGGATTCGAACTTCTGCCACAGCACCCAATAGGTGATGACGTGCTCGATGTTGTCGCCCATCATCGCCGTGCCCGATCCGACCAGGTAAGGGGCGGTCTTCCAGCTGCGGAGCACGCTGAAGCGGCGCGGGGCAGCCGCCTTGCCGACGCCCGCCTCGTCGCCGGAGTTCTGGGAGGTATCGCTCACTCCCCCATTCTCACACCCTCACAGCGAACCGGCCTGCGCCTCTTGTCTGCTGGGATCGAGGCGAGGACAATGATCCTTGATCAAGGAGGATCACATGTCCACAGCACAGCCGCCGACGTCCACTCGCCCGAACACCGCCCTCATCGTCATCGACGTCCAGAACGGGGTGATGCAGGCCGCCTGGAACTCCGAGGGCGTCATCTCCACGATCTCGGATCTCGTCGACCGCGCCCGCAACACCGGCACCGGCACCGAGGTGATCTGGGTCCGGCACAGCTCCGGTGAGCTGCCGATCGATTCCCCGCAATGGCAGATCGTCGACGCCCTCTCCCCCGCCGACGGCGAAGCGATCGTCGAGAAGACCCATGGCAATACCTTCGAGGACACGGATTTCGAGGAGGTGCTTGCCGCGGCTACGACGTCACCCTCGTCACCGACGCCCACACCACGGAGGACCTCACCGAATGGGGCGCTCCCCCACCGGAGCAGGTCGTCTCCCACACGAACCTGTACTGGCAGTTCGAATCCGGTCCCGGTCGGCAGGCAAGGGTGCAGGAATCGAGCGAGGTCGACTTCGCCGAACCCCGAACCCCGAACCCCGAACCCCGGACCCTGAACCTCAGACCCTGACCGCCACCGGACCGCATCGTCGAAGCTCAGCCCCACACGCCGTCCCGCCCGGGATCTGACATCATGGGCTCATGAGTGAAGACATTCGCAGCATCGAACTGACCCGCATCGCCGAAAACCACTACCGCGCCACCGCACCGAGCGGAGCGAGCATCGAATTCGGCCGCGGCGAGGGCCTCATGACACCCGTCGAACTGCTCCTGGCCGCCGTCGCCGGCTGCTCGTCGATCGACGTCGACACCGTGACCAGCCGCCACACCGAACCGACGAAGTTCGAGGTCTCCGCGACCGCCGACAAGATCGACGAGGACGGAGCCTCCCGCGTGGACAACGTCCACCTCGACTTCGACCTCGCCTTCCCCGACGACGAGGAGGGCCGGAAGGCCGATGCCCGCATCGAACGCCTCGTCGGGCTCTCCCACGACAAGTACTGCACGGTCTCGCGCACCGTCGAACACCCCACGAAGGTCGACTTCAGCATCCGTCGCGACTGAGGCCCTCAGCTCTCGGCCAGGCGCTTCTTCTCGGCTTCGACGTCGAAGTCGGCCGCCGGCCACTGCGGGTCGATCGCGTTCAGGGCGTCGGTCAGCAGTCGCTGCACGGCCAAGCGGGCGTACCATTTCCGGTTCGCGGGCACGACGAACCACGGAGCCGCCTCGGTGGAGGTGCGGTCGAAGACGGCCTGGTAGGCGTCCATGTAGTCCGGCCACAGGAGGCGTTCGTCGACGTCGCCGGGGTTGTACTTCCAGTGCTTGTCGGGTCGGTCGAGGCGTTCGGCCAGGCGTTCTCTCTGCTCGTCCGGGCAGATGTGGAGCATGACCTTGATGATCCGCACCCCCGCCGCGACCAGTTCGGCTTCGAAGTCGTTGATGGCCGAGTAGCGGCGGTCGAGCTCGGTGTCGTCGGCGAGTTCGCGGACGCGGCCGATGAGCACATCCTCGTAGTGGGAGCGGTCGAAGACACCGATCATGCCCGGCCCGGGCACGCGCGGACGGATGCGCCAGAGGAAGTCGTGGGCGAGTTCCTCGTCGGTCGGCTTCTTGAAGGCGGCGAGTTCGACGCCCTGCGGATCGACGGCACCGACGACGTGGCGGACGATGCCGCCCTTGCCCGCGGTGTCCATGGCTTGGAGGACGAGGAGGACGGCGGGACCGGAATCATCGTCGTGGTGGGCGGCGAAGAGGCGTTCCTGCAGGTCGCTCAGTTCAGCGGACAGCGCCGCCAGGTCCTTCTTCCCGCTCTTCTTATCCCCCTCGTAGCCGGGGGTGGAATCGGGGCCGACCTCGCCGAGGCGGAACCCCTCCCCCACGCGCAGAAGTGGGGCGGGGTCGGTCGCCCAGTTGCTCGTCGGCTCACTCATGCGTTCATCTTTCCAGGTGAGAGGGGCCGCGTCTATATGGACCGTTCGCCCTCGGGCCGGGTGGAGAGTTCGGAGACGGACTCGTCTGAGGTGTGTCGATCCCCGGCAGCGGGCTCTCGTTCCCCAGCCCGCGACGGCGCCGGTCCTCCAGGAACTGCTGGTAGGCCGCTTCGCGTTCGGCACCGGTCATCTGCCGACTCGGTCTGTCGATGACATTGCGCAGAGCGGCGATGCCCGTCAGCGCGGCCAGGCCCGACAGCGCCACAGCCAGCCAGATCATCGTTAAGAGCAGACTCGGCGGATTCTCGAAGACCCTCAGACCGGCGAAGAGGATGAGGAAGACGAAACCAAGATAGGGCAGCAGCAGCCAGACAGCGATCTTATAGCCGCCGACCATCATCGGCAGCATCAGGGTCATCGCCCACGCCATGCCGCCGATGAAGAAGAGCAGGATGAGGAAGAAGCTCGCCGGATCGCTGTTGAGTCCCGCAGCAACCGTTCCGGGCACCGTCCGATCGCCGAGGATGACGGGCCATATCAGCGCCACCAGGGTAACGATCACTCCGCTGCAGACCACGCTGAGGGTGGCCAGCGGAATGAGACCATCACGCCTGAACCCGTTGTCCCGGCGCTTGTGTTCCATGAACAGGAAAGGAAAGAGAAAAGCGATCAATCCGGCACAGATCCCCGCCCAGGCTGCGTTCGCTTCGATCGCTTCCAGGTTCTGCTGCAGCAGCAGACCGGTCGAGGCGAACCAGATCAGGAAGGTGAAGAAGAGCGCGCCGAAGAGTGCGATGCCGAGGACCCGCAGGAAGTCACGCGTCCACGTCGGGACCGGCTCGACCTCGGCGACCCTGGACGATCCGGGCGGGGGCGGTCCAGCGGGTGTCTGACTCATGATTTCATCGTCGCACACGTCCCGGCCGACGAAGCCGATGCCGATGTGGCAGATCTGTCGCCCCTGTGACGACGCTCTGACATCATCAACCGCTCAGTCCGGTTTCCGGAACACCGACGGCAGCTTCTTCTTCACTCGACGGCCGGTGTCCTTGTACGACCACTGCCGCATCGGCTGCGGCACCCGCCATTGCAGCTTCCATGCGAGCATGCGGAAGCCGAAGGCGGCGGCCGCGATGACCAGGGAGACGATGGCACCCAACAGCCCGGTCACCTCGGCGATGATCGTCAGCCCCGACCCGAACAGTGCGGGAATGAGGTAGAGATCGGTGCCGCGGAAGATCGCCGGATCCTCACTGGCCACGGCATCGCGCATCAGCCCGCCGCCGCACGCGGTCAGCGCACCCATGAGGAGAGCCGCCGGATAGTTCGTCCCCGCCGACAGCGCGATCGTCGTCCCGGTGACGCTGAAGAGTCCGATGCCCATCGCGTCGAACGCGACGATCCAGATCCGGGCCCTGGAGATGTGCGAACCGATGATGTAGATGAGCAGGGTCGCGATCACCGGCGGAGCGAGGTAGATCGGTTGGCCGATGGCGTTGGGCACTCGGTCGAGGAGCACATCGCGGATCATGCCGCCGCCGATGCCGGTGAGTGTGCCGAGCACGAGCCCGCCCGTGATGTCGAAATTCCGGCGCGCGGCCAGCAGCACTCCGGATACGGCGAACGCGAAGGTGCCGGTGAGGTCGAGCGCGAGGAACAGGACCTCCTGCAGATTCATCTCCACAGCGGCTCCTCTCCACGACCCGTGCCCGGCCCGGTGCCGAACGCCCTATCCGCCACTGTAATCCGCTTCGGCGCCTGGTGAGCCGTTGCCTGGTGGACCATTCCCCATCGCCGAGGCGGCCGTGCAGTTGGCGCAGATCACCGCCGAGGTGAGTAGTGAACTCAGCTGAGCTGGAAGTTGTCCGGGTTCTTGTACGGTTCGATCTCGACGACCGGGGTGCCCTTGCCCATGAGCAGTTTGGAGATCGGGCAGCGAGCGTGGGCGCGGGCGGCGTACTTCTCGGCGTCGGTGTCCGGGACCCCTTCAATGGAGATGAATGCCTTCGGGGCGAAATAGAAGCCGTTGCCGGAGGGTTCGTTGTGCAGTTCGACCTCGACGCGCACTCGTGAGAGCGCTTCGATCTCGTTGACGGCGAGGACGACCTTGAGCGTTTCACCGAGGCAGGTCGACCAGGCCATGGCGAGGAACTGTTCCGGGTTGTTGCCCTCCTCGACCCGTGAGGTCGGGGCGGTGGGCAGGGTCTGGCCGTCTTCGACGCGCACCTCACCCGAGGTGCCGCCGAGGTTTTCGACCTTCGCGGTGTAGATCGGCGCGCTCGGGCTCTTCGGCTCATCCGCATCTCCGGTCGGAGCCTGCGGCTGGGCGTATCCGGGTTTCTCAGTCATTGCACCATGCTACGACAGGAGCGCAACGAGGTCACTGGCGTTTCGGTGAATGGTCAGTGACCAAGGCTGTGAACCCATCCGCCGTCCCGATGGCTCCGAATGATCACTATGAATCGGAAAACCCGTGCTGCACACCGTTTCCGCGGCGCCTTGGCCGGAGTCGTCGCCACTGTCGTGATGTTCGGCCTCGCCGACGTCCTCGCCCGCGCCTTCAGCCCGAGCGCCGCGCCCCTGCTCACTCTCGGGCAGGCGATCATTCCCTTGGCTCCGCCGGCGGCGATCAAACCCGTCATCGCTCTCTTCGGCGACAACGACAAACTCGTCCTCATCCTCTCCACAGGGCTGGGGGCGCTCGTGGCGGCGGGCCTCATCGGGGCCCTGGCCGCCTCCCGCCGGCGACTGGCCACGACGCTGCTGCTCGCTGCCGGGCTGGTCCCCGTCATCGTCATCATCCTGCGCCCCGAGGCGGGTGCCCCAGACATCATTCCCACGCTCATCGGCATCGGGGTCGGCGTCGCGGTCTTCGTCCTGCTGCTCCGCCTCGGCGTCCCTGAAGCCACCGCCGAGGCGACCGCTCGCACCGCCCGGCCACAGCAGCCCGATCCGCTGAGCCGACGCCGCTTCTTCACCCTCGCAGGAGCCGTCGGCACCATCGGCGCCGTGACCATCGCCGCCGGTCAGACCGTGGCCTCGCTCGCCCAGGAGGCCGGAGCCGCGGTGGCCAAGCTGGTTCTGCCCACCCCCGCGAAGAAGGCGGCCGCGATCCCGGCCGCAGCGAGCACCGACATCGAGGGCACGGTTCCCTTCGTCACCGAAGCGAAGGACTTCTACCGCATCGACACGGTGCTCTCACCCCCGGTCATCGACCCCGAACAGTGGTCCCTGCGCATCCACGGGATGGTCGAGGAGGAGGTGACCCTGACGATGGACGACGTCCTCGATCTGCCCCTCGAAGAGCACCACATCACGCTGACCTGCGTGTCCAACCCCGTCGGCGGGGAGCTCGTCGGCAATGCGACCTGGCTCGGCTATCCCGTGCGCGAGCTCCTCGCCCGAGCACGCCCGAGCTCGCAAGCCGACATGGTCCTCTCCCACTCCTTCGACGGATTCACCGCCTCGACTCCGCTCGGAGCGCTGACCGATGACCGTGCCGCTCTGCTGGCGGTCGGGATGAACGACGAACCGCTCACCCCGATACACGGCTTCCCCGCCCGCCTCGTCGTGCCCGGACTCTACGGATTCGTCTCCGCCACCAAATGGGTGACCGAACTCGAGGTCACCCGCTTCGATGAGAAGACCGCCTATTGGACCGACCGCGGGTGGGACGCGAAGGCGCCCATCCTCGTCGCCTCCCGAATCGAAGTGCCGAAGCCGCTGGCCAAGGTCTCCGCTGGGACCGTCCGGGTCGGCGGCACTGCCTGGGCGCAGCGTTCGGGGATCGACCGCGTCGAGGTCAAGCTCGACGACGGCGACTGGACGCAGGCGGATCTGGCCGAGGAGGTCACGATCGACACCTGGCGACAATGGCGTGCCGACTTCTCCGGGGTGGAGCCCGGCACCCATACCCTCACCGTGCGCGCCACGGACAGGGACGGCACCGTGCAGACGGGGAAACGTCGGGATTCGATCCCGAACTCGGCCACCGGACACCACCACATCCAATTCCGCGTCGAATGATCTTCCAGAGGAATCGTCCGAGCGGGAACGCCCGGGCGGAATTATCCGTGCAGGAACGCCCGGACGAAATCTCCGGGGCCGCCTCGGCGAAGAAAATCTCAGATTTCTTGCCCATTCACCCATCCGGATACTCGCCCGCTGCGAATACCCAGTACACAGCGAGCAATGGAGATCACTTCACAGCTGTGCGCGAATACGCATCACTGTTGATTAGGAGAAGAACAATGAAGACACTGCTTCGCACACGCACCGCCACCATCCTCTCGGCCGGTGCCATCGGCCTGTTGGCCCTCAGCGGCTGCGGTATGGACTCCGGATCCGGCGGGGAGGAATCCGGCTCGGATTCGGGCAGCTCCGAATCCCAGCCGGCTGACTCGGGTGAGTCCGAGATGCCCGAAGAGTCCG